>NZ_JACHZO010000012.1:0-186164 GCF_014193575.1 Rhizobium sp. BK289 | reverse complement strand
ATCTCGTCATCGCAAATCACCTCCGACCGAAGTGAATCACGAAATTCCAGTCGAAGGAATCCCTTTCGATTCAGTCTGAATGCTCGGCGCTCTAGTACTACAGTTGCGTTTGATGCCTTGCTTTGTAGTGAGAAAGCATTGCGGATGCTTGATGGCTGCGTCGCCAGAGCGACCATGCCAAGATCAGGCGAACTCTGATTGGGGGCGGCAGTAAGAGCCGTTTGATCATATAGCGGATCTCTGCGACGCTAGGCAGGAGCGCCATGGTGTTGGTCAGGCGGCGATTGGCGGGTTTGGACTCGTTTCGTTCGGTTTGCCAGCAGCGGTACGGCATAGGTCGGCGCCGAGCTTGGCGAGGAATGCAGCGGCCGCCATGACGAGCGTCATGTGCCGGTTCCAGGCATGCCAGGATCGCGCCTCGCAATGATCCAGGCCGAGGTCGTCCTTCGCACGCTGGAAGCATTCTTCTACCGTCCAACGCAGCCCGGCAGCGCCAGCCAACTCGCTCAGTTCCGTACCGGCAGGCGCAAAGACAAAATAATAGGCGCGCGCATCGGGTTCGCGTCGGCTGCGGCGGATCAGAAGCCAGCGCTCCCATTGTGCATCAGGACGAGAGCTGAGAGGAATACGGGCCCAATCATAAAGCCGAAGGCCTTTGGCGCCTTCGCCTGCTGGATGACTTGACCAGGCCTCCGCCTCTAATTCCGCGGCCATCGTCTCCGGATCAGTTTGCTCGAAGCATTGCTCGCGCACGAAGCGCAGGCAATGGTTGGAGCGAACTGCTAGAACATAAGGCTGGCCACGGCTTTCCAGCATCCGGCGTAGCTTCGAATCCGAACCATAGAGCGCATCGGCCAATACCCAGGCACAAGGCACGCCGGCATCCAGCGCATCGGCTATGAGCTTGGCAGCGATGGTCGGTTTGGTCGCGAAGGTCTGGGACTGGGGGACGTGAGCCGAAGTACGGCGCGCTTCATCTTCAGCCCACCCCTTCGGCAGATAAAGCTGCCGATCGATCAGGGTCTGACCGTAGCGGCTTGCATAGGCAAGGAAAACACCGACCTGACAGTTCTCAATCCGGCCGGCCGTGCCGGAATATTGTCGCGCGACACCCACCGAATGAACGCCTTTCTTCAGGAAGCCGGTCTCATCGACCACAAGAACGCCGTCCGCGTCACCTAGAGACTCCATTGCATAAGCGCGCACCGCATCGCGCAATGCGTCAGCATCCCAATGGCTGCGCCCCAGCAGCGACTGCATCCGATAAGGGCGATCCAGTCCTGCCTGTTCAGCCATCAACCAGCCGGTCTTGCGCTCTGCTCCCGACAATAACCCATCCAGAAAGGCACCACACGATACGCGCAATTCGCGGCGACCAAACACCGGACCCAACCGCACCTTCAAGGCTTCGAGCTCACGCTGCCACGCCAGCATGGACCCGGACCAACCCGCTACCGACATTCGATTCCCTCCCGTCAAATGCGGGAAATGAATCATGATTTCAAATCAAACGCAACTGTAGTACTAGAAGATCTGGTCATAGGCGTCCTGCATCGCCCGCACGAACTGGTCGTCCGTGCGCTTCGGATCGCTCCAATATTTGTCGGCTTCCTGCCAGATGGTGCGATACCAGTCGGCATCAGCCGTATTGAAGGGGTTGGAGACCTGCTTTGTCGGGTCTTTCAGCGTTTCCAGAACGAGCTTGTTGCAGGCATCGAGATTCGTCGTATCCGCGTCGATACGAACAGGGCTTGCGCCTTTCTTCAGGACGAATTCGGCATTCAGCTTCGGGTCGACATCGAGCTTGGCGAAGTCTTCCTGGGCCTTGGCGGTCTCGGCATTATTGGTATTGAGGAAGCCCCAGGAATCGACCGTCACGACCACGGCCTTGGTTCCGGGGATATTCATGCAGTCGAAATCCTCGCCAAGCTTCTGGTGGGCGGCCAGGAACTCACCCTTCATCCAATCGCCATGGATCTGCAACAGAGCCTTGCCGGTGATGACCAGATTGGTCGTATCGTTCCACTGGCGGTTGGGCGAGCCCGGATCGGTGTGCTCGGCAATCTGGCGGAAGCGCTTCAGCGCCGCGCGCATTTCCGGCGTATCGATGACGGTGCGGTCGGGCTTTTCACCGTAGAACCGATTGTAGATATCGGGGCCTTCTTCCGATGCGATCAGTGCCTGCAGCAGATAGGCCTTCTGGAACTGATCGCCGCCCTGGGCGATCGGGATGTAGCCGGCGGCCTTGACCTTGTCGAAGGCCGCGAAGAGGTCGTCGAGCGATTTCCAGGACTTCGGATCGACGCCGGCCGCTTCGGCGACATGCTTGTTGTAATAGATCATCCCGTCGATATGCACCGTTGCCGGCGCCTTCATGATTTCCCCGTCCACGGTGATGTTCTTCAAGACGGACGGCGGGAAGTTCTTCGTGGCGCCGATGCTGTCGAACAGCTTGGTGAGCGGTACGCCGAGGCCTTGCTTGTTCAGATCCCGATAGATGCCGGGATCGGAATTCATGAAGATCGCGGGCGGGTTGCCGCCGGTGATCATGTTCATCAGGCTGACATTGGCGCCGGAGTCATGGGCGATGGACAGGTCTTTCCATTGGTGACCGTCCTTGGCCCACGCCTGCCGCAGAACGGTGAGCGCCGCGATCTCAGATGGTTTCGACCAGGTGTGATAGACCACGACCTCATCTGCCCAGGCGCTTGCGGCAAGAGTGGTCGCGGCAAGCAAGAGGGACAGCCTCTGCAGGGATTTCCATTTCGTCATGCAATATTCCTCCCTTTCTTGATCTGGTCACAGCCGCTGGCCGGTCGGAGCGTCAAAGACGTTCAGCTTGGTGAGCGGCAGATAGACGGGCAGAGCTGGCTGGCTGCGATAGCGATTTGCGTCACGCCCATCGATGCGTACGGCGATGCTCTTTCCCGACATGGTCAGGAAAGCGAAGGCGTCAGGCCCGGATTTCTCGAAATATTCAACCGGGCAGTCGAAGCGAACGGTGTTTCCCGCGTCCTGACGCTCCTCGATCAGAAGCTCTTCGGCCCGGAACCCGATCTTCACGGGTTTGCCTTCGGCAGCCTTCGCCTTCCACTTGTATTCGCCAAGCCCGATGCGGATGCCGCTCTTCTCATCCACCGCAACGAGGTCGCCGCCGTCACGACTGACGGTGCAGTCGAGCAGGTTCATGGCCGGGGAACCGACAAAATCGGCGACAAACAGATTGGCCGGCTCATTGTAGATTTCATCAGGCGTGCCGAATTGCTGAATGACCCCCTTGTTCATCACGGCAATCTTGGTCGCCATGGTCATCGCCTCGACCTGATCATGGGTCACGTAGACGACGGTATTCTTGAGCTGGTTATGGAGCTTCTTGATCTCCATGCGCATTTCGTTGCGCAGCTTGGCGTCAAGGTTGGAAAGCGGCTCGTCGAACAGGCAGACGCCATATTGCTTGACAAGCGCCCGGCCAATCGCGACACGCTGGCGCTGGCCGCCGGAAAGCTGCGAGGGCTTGCGGTCGAGAAGATGTTCGATCTGCAGCAGCTTGGATGCCCAGGCGATCCGCTTGTCCGCCTCTTCTTTCGTGATGCCGCGCGAAGACAGTCCGAAATTCATATTCCCGCGTACTGTCTTGGTCGGATAGAGCGCGTAGGACTGGAAGACCATGGCAAGGCCGCGATCCTTGGGATCGAGGTAGCTGACGTCCCGCTCATCGATGAGGATTTCACCGTCGTCGATTTCGAGCAGGCCTGCCAGAAGATTGAGAAGCGTTGTCTTGCCACAGCCGGAAGGGCCGAGCAGCACCAGAAATTCGCCGTCGCCGATGCTGAGGTTCAGGTTCTCGATGACCGTGAGAGCGCCGAATTTCTTGACGATATTGTTGAATGCGATGGAAGGCATGCCCCTATCCCTTGATGGCGCCGGCGGTGATGCCCTGCACGAAGAACCTGCCGAGGACGAAGTAGATGACGAGCGGCGGCAGGGCCGTGAGCAGCGCCGAGGCCATGTCGACCGCATAGTTCTTGGCGCCCGTGGTCGTCACCGTGATGTTGTTGAGCACGACCGTCATCGGCTGTGCGTCCTGTGCGCCGAAGGTCAGGCCGACCAGAAAGTCGTTCCAGATGCCGGTGATCATCAGGATCAGGACGACGATCATGATATTGCCCGACATCGGCAGAACGATCTCGAAGAAGATCCGCCAGAAAGAACCGGAATCGATCATGGCGGCCGCGATGATCTGCGGCGGCATGCCCCGGAAATAATTCCGGAAGATCAGTGTCAGGAAGGGCAGGGACAGGACGCTGTGAATGACGGCGATGCCAAAGGTGGTGCCGTAAATATGCAGCGCGCCGGTGATCTTGATCAGCGGATACATGATGATCTGGAACGGCACGAAGGCGCATATGAAGAGAACGAACAGGAAGCCGTTCGCCCATTTGACATTCCACAGCGCCAACCCGTAGCCGGTGACGATCGATAGCGAGATCGTCAGCACGAGGCTCGGGGCAAGAATATAGAGCGAATTGACGAAACCGATACGCACGCCGTTGCAGTTCATGCCGGAACAGGCCTGCGTCCAGGCATAGGACCAGGCTTCGGTCGTCCACGGCGAAGGCAGGGAGAATATCTGCCCTTCGCGGATCTGATCCATCGTCTTGAAGGACGTCACGACGATGACATAAAGCGGAACCGCGAAAAACGCGGCTGCCATCAGCAGGAAGATGAAGATCACCACCCGGCTTGGCCGGATCAGCGGGCGCCGGCGCGCTTTCGTTTCTCGACCGGATTGCGCTGCGGCGGAAATTGCCGTCATGCCGCCCTCCTTTGCCTGATAGCCGTGATGACGACGAGCGGCAGGAAGAGGGCGAGAGTCGTCAGCAGCATGACGGCCGCGCCCGCAGAGGCGAAGCCGAGATTCTGCTTCTGCCAATAGGCGTCGATCACGAAATAGGCCGGCATGACCGATGCGCCGCCTGGTCCGCCATTGGTCATTGCGACGATGATGTCATAGGCCTTCACCACGCCGATGCAGAGCAGGATGATGCAGGTCAAGAAGGTGAGTTTCATCATAGGGATGATGACCTCGATATAGAGCCGCCAGAAGGGGACGCCATCGAGGCGCGCGGCCTGCCAGATCTCGGTGTTGATCGACTTCAGGCCGGCAAGCATGAGCGCCATGAAGAAGCCGGTCGATTGCCAGACCGCCGCCAGGATGACACCGAACATGACCGTGTCCTGGCTTGCGAGCCAGTTGAAGGAAGCGCTCTGCCAACCCATCGAGTGAAGCACGTTCTCGATGCCGAGCTCCGGATTGAAGAGCCAGCGCCAGACGAGCCCGGTGACGATCAGCGAAACGGCGAGCGGATAGAGAAAAACCGTGCGGAAGATGCCTTCCCCGTGCACCTCCTTGTCGATCAAGGCGGCAAGGATAAAACCCGTTACGATCGACAGCAGGCTCCCCACGGCAAAGATGGCGAGGTTCTGCAGGGACAGGATCCAGGAAGGATCGTGGAAAAGCCGCCAATATTGCTTCCAGCCGACGAGTTCATAGTCGGGAAAGCGCCTCGATGCCGTGAAGGAGAGATAGACGGTCCAGCCTATCGCTCCAATGAAAAACACAAGCGTCAACAGCGCCGCCGGCGCAACAGCCAGATGCGGGACGACGCGGCTCCATCGGATTCCCATGAGCCTCCTCCTCAGGCCGCCAGCGTTCCGCTCCTCCAGCTCGCCGCAGACCTGTTCTCATATGAACAAGATACAGTTCACAATAGACCAACTATAGGAATCAAAAAATCGGGATGTCAAATGACAATTGGCCGTCCCTCTGAGCTGTTGCCCGCTGACGTTGGATCGGGGCGAGGCGGGCAGCCAATCAATCGAAGAATGTTTGGTCGTCTTCCGCGAGATATAGTCTTGCGCGTTCGGGTAAGAGGTCGACGCCCATGCCTGGTCGTTCGATGACATCGACAAAGCCATCCTTGACGATCGTCTGCGGCAGGCCCTCGACGATGTCGTACCACCAGTCCGGGTCGCCGGTCGTATACTCGAAGGCGATGAAATTGTGAGGCAGGGTGGCGCATACCTGGATGAGCGCGCCGAGGCCGAGCAAGCCGTTCGCCGTCCCGTGCGGCGCCATCATGATCGAATGAAGATCGGCATATTCGGCGATCCATTTGAGTTCGGCGATGCCGCCGACATCGGCCGGATCGGGGCCGACGACATTGACCGCTTGGCCTTCGATCAGTTCCTTGAAGTTCTGGCGCAGATAGATTTGCTCGCCGGTATGGATCGGCGTCGTGCTCGCGCATGTCAGTTCACGATAGACGCCGGCATTGACCCAAGGCGTATAGTCGCCGGAGAGCAGGTCCTCGATCCACAGCAGATGATAGGGCTCCAGCATGCGGGCAAGACGGATCGCATCGGACAGCATCCATCCCGGGCCGCAATCGAGCGCCAGCCCGATCCTGTCGCCGGCGACTTCCTTCATCGCGGCAACACAATCGACCAGATGGCGCAGGCCCTTTTCCGTGATCGGACCACGGTCGAGTGCGCCGTGGAAGGGGCTGGCATTGGGTTCGCCGTAATAGAAATCCGGAATCCGCTTCATCGGTGAATGGAAGCCGATCGGCTGTTTGATGATAGTGAATCCTTCAGGCAGATCCATCATCTTCTTCAGATCGTCGGCCATGTGCTCCGGCTCGTAACCGCTGATTGGAAAGCGAATGGAGCCGTTGTAGACGCGAATGCGGTCGCGCACGCGCCCACCAAGCAGTTTGTGCACCGGCAGGTTTGCCGCTTTGCCCGCTACATCCCAGAGCGCCATCTCGATGACGCTGACGGCCGCGCCCCAGGGCTTGAAGCTTCCGCGCTGGCGGATCTTCAACATGACACGCTCGACATTGGTCGGATCCTCGCCGATCAGCGCCTCCCGGAAGGCAAGGATATGCGGCTTTAGATAGGGCTTCCACGTTTCGGCCTGGCCATAGCCGGAAACGCCTTCATCGGTGACGATGCGCACGATCGGGCTCTTGCCGATGATGGCGCATTTGAGGTCGACGATCTTCATTTCCGCTCCTCTTCATATCGGCGTCATAGGAGGCGCCGCCCCCTCCGCGGCGTTGCCGCCTGGATCCACCCAGCGGCGATTGACAAACCTGCGAGCCTTCTATTATCATTCATTAGAGAACTGATAAAGTTCAAATAGGAAACGATCGTGGAGGCGGCGGTTTCCAGACGCGCTTGCAGAATGGGCTCAGCTGGAGGAGGCAGGCCATGGTTACGCAGCATGCGGACGTCGCAGGCAGGGCCGAGCGGTTCAACAAACTTTATACCGCGGCAGTCTATGATATCCTCGACGAGATGGGGTTGCCCAATCAATGCATGGATCTCGGCATTCGGCCGCTCGACCGTGCGATGCGCATCGCCGGCCCTGCCTTCACGGTCGCCGCGACGGTCGATATGCGTACCGATGAGGAATATGATCTCGAAGAGGTCAAAACCTTCACCTTCTTCCGCCGCATGTATTCAGGCTGTGTCGTGCTGATCTCAGCCGCGGGCGAATGCAAGGCCGGTCACTGGGGTGAGTTGATGAGCACCGCTTCGAAGGCGCGTGGCGCAGTCGGCGTCGTCGTTGACGGCGGAATCCGAGACGGCAATATTCTCATGGGAATGGAGGACTGGCCGGTCTTTACCCGCTATCTCTCGCCCATCGAGTCGCGCGGCCGCACCCGCATCAGCGGCATCGAGGTCCCGATTTCCGTCACCGGCACCTTGACCTCACAGATCAGGGTCAACCCGGGCGATTGGCTTTTCGGCGATATGGATGGCGTGATGGTCATTCCCGCCGATAGGGTCGACGCCGTTCTGGCACGCGCGGAAGAGGTTCTGACGATCGAAAACAGGTCGCGCGACGAGATCCGTGCCGGCGGCGATGTCGCCGACATCTATGCGAAATACGGACGGCTTTGATCCGTTCGCTGACATCAAGACAGGTAAGCGGCTTGCGAGACCTGCGGCCGGGAGGAAGCCATGAAAATTACGGCGCAGAAGGTCTTCGTCGCAAATGTTTCGCGGACCAACTTCGTCTTTGTGAAGCTCTATACCGATGAGGGGCTGGAGGGCGTCGGCGAGGCGACACTCGAATGGAAGACCAAGACGGTCGTCTCCGCACTGGAGGAGTTGGAACGTGTGCTGATCGGGCGCGACCCGTTTGCCGTCGATGCGATCGTCGAGCAGCTGCATCGCGATTCCTATTGGCGGACAGGCGCGGTCTTTCGCACCGCCCTCGGCGCGATAGAGGCGGCCCTTCTCGATATCAAGGGAAAGGCACTCGGGGTCCCGGCATTCGAACTTCTCGGCGGGAAATATCGCGATCGGGTCGAATGCTACGCCAATCACTGGTTCTTTGGCGCCGTGACGCCGGATCAATATGCGCGAAAGGCCCGCGAGGCTGTGGCCATGGGATACCGCGCCCTTAAGTGGGATCCTTTCGATGTCGCCGATCTCGAAATGAATGGCAAGCAACGCCGGCAGACGATCGATATCGTCGCGGCGGTGCGCGATGCGGTCGGTCCGGATGTGGACCTTATGCTCGACGTGCATGGCCGGTTGAACGTGCCGACGGCGATTGCCATGTGCCGCGAGCTTGCACGGTTTGATCTGCGCTGGATCGAGGAGCCGACACCGCCGGAAAGCATCGATGCGCTGGCCGACGTGCGCGCGGCAAGTTCGGTGCCGATTGCCGCCGGCGAGCGCTGGTACGAGCCCACCCGCTTCCTCGAGGCGCTGGCCAAGAAGGCAGTGGACGTGTTGCAGCCGGATGTTTCCCATGCCGGGGGTCTCGGCGAGACGAAGCGTATCGCCCACATGGCGCATTACCATCTTATCCCAGTCGCGCCGCACAACCCGGTCGGACCCGTCATGAATGCGATGACACTGCACATGTCGGTCGCCATCCCGAACTTTTCGGTATTCGAAACCGTCTCGATCGACGTGCCCTGGCGCAAGGAACTCGTGCGCGAGACGCTGCAATTCGAGGATGGCGCGATCCTTGCGCCGACGGCACCGGGGTTGGGCGTTGAGCTGAACGAAGAAGCCTGCGCGCGCTATCCCTACGCCCCATACGACGTGCCGCTGTTCGACGGCAGCATGAATACGAGCGGTGTCGCGGCAGGGGCGGCGACCTTCTCGCGCGTCGGGAAGGATGGACGCAATTGATTGACCGGAATGAGCGGGACCGGGTGGAAAGAGGAGCCACCTTGTCTATGCCAATGGCATGAAAGGTCAGGACACAGGCGCGACGGACATCTCGCGTGAAGGAGGAGGCAATGGACAAGATGAGGATGACGGTCGTTGCGGCCGTCGCGGTCTCGGCGCTGACATGCAGCAGCGCATGGGCCGGCGAGGTCGTCTGGTGGACACCGAACTGGGGCCAGGCGCGAGCCGAAAAGCTCGCGGCCGATTTTAAGAAGGCAAACCCCGACATTACCATCAAGATGGAGATCACCACGGCAAACGGTTTGCCGCAGCGTATCCTGACTGCCCTGCAGTCTGGCGCGACGCCGGATATCATCGAGGTGCAGCATCCCTGGATTCAGGGCTATGCCCATAACGGGTTCGTTCTGCCTGTCGATGACATCATCGAAGACAAGGGCGATTATAACAAGGCGGCGATCACCTACGACACCTATGACGGCAAGCTCTATGGCATACCCTACCGTGTCGAATGTGTCGGCGTGCTCTACAATATGGAAGACTTCAAAGCTGCCGGCCTCGATCCCGCCAATCCGCCGCAGACCTGGGATCAGTGGACGGATGCGGCAAGGAAGCTGACGACGGGCGGAAAGTTCGGTATGGCGATCACCGGCGGCGGGGAGGTCGGCAATACGGTGACCCGCCTGCTGCCGCTGATCTGGATGAATGGCGGGGATGTCATCAGCGCCGATGGAAAGACCGCCGTCGTCAATTCGCCGGAGGCTGTTGCCGCTGTCAAATTCTATACGGACTTCTATAAGAACAAGTACTCGCCGGATTCGACCCTGCAGAATGATGGCATTGCCAACCGTCAGCTCTTCATCGCCGGCAAGGTATCCATGTATCAGGCCGGTCAATTCGACATTGCCCCGATCATGCAGGCAAAGCCCGATCTGAAGCTGGGCGCCATGGCAACGCCGCATCCGGATGGCAAGCAGACCGCCGGCATCATCGGTGGCTGGAGTTATGTGATCCCGAAGGATGCCAAGAACCCTGATGATGCCCGCAAGTTCATCAAGTTTCTCGCCACCTCGGACAATCAGGGTTTCTTCACCGACACCTTCCCGGCCCGCGCTTCGGCACTGTCTCAGCCGCGGTTCCAGGATCCGATGCTCAAACAGTTCGCGGCGATGCTTCCCTTCGGCCGGCCGGCACCGAATACGCCGCGCTGGGTGGAGATTTCGCAAGCCCTGTTCGACGGCGTGCAGCGCGTGCTCTCAGGCGATCAGGATGCGCAAGCCGCCATGGATCAGGCGAAGGACGAAATTCAAGCGCTGCTTGATAGCTGATGGCAGGGACTGAGCGACGTGGTTTTGACGCGACGGCGTCAAGCTGCCGCCCGCGCCATGGACATTGGAGCGGTTCAGCTTTTTCACCGAATCTCTGAACCGCTCCATCTTCTTGTTTTCTCGCAATTCCGGGCGGAAAACCGCTGCGCACTTTTCCTGGAATTGCCCTGAGTGACATTCCCGCAGCATCACAGGAAAGGCCGACCCATGGGCCGCCCATCTACAGGTCTTCTGTTTGTCCTGCCCGCCATGATCGTGCTGGCCATGCTGATCGCCTATCCGATCGCCTACACGATCCTGCTCAGCGTCACCAATTCGCAGGGCGCCTTCACCGGCCGGAATTTTGCCAATGTGCTGCGTCCGCCGGTCACGCGGCAGGCCTTCTTCAACCTGATCTACTTCGTCGGCGGCTCGATCGTCTTTCAGGTCGTGCTCGGCACCGCCACAGCTATTCTGCTCAACCAGCACTTCACCGGGCGCGCCGTCCTGCGCTCGATAACGCTGATCCCCTGGGTCGTTCCTGGCATCGTTGCGGCGACCACCTGGGCATGGATGTTCCACACTGAATTCGGCATCATCAACTACATGATGACAGGCGCCGGCATCATCCCGGCACCCGTCAGCTGGCTGACCGATAGCGGCACCGTCATGCCCGTTCTGATCGCCATCAATGTCTGGAAACTGTTTCCGTTCGTGGCCATCATGGTTCTGGCCGGCCTGCAGGCGATCCCGAAGGAACTCTACGAAGCCGCCAAGGTCGATGGTGCCAATTTCTGGGAAGAGGTTTGGCATGTGACGCTGCCGCAGGTGCGCCCGGTCATCACGGCGGTGACACTGCTGCTGGTGATCTGGGGGCTCAATTCGATCACGCTCATCTATGCCATCACCAAAGGCGGACCGGCGAACAAGACGCTGATCACGCCGATCCAGATTTTTCGGCTCGCTTTCGAGAGTTTCCAGTTCAATCAGGCCGCTGCCCTATCGGTCATCTTCTTTCTGGTGGCGGCTGTGCTGGTGGCGATCTACCTGAGGGTGCTGACGACAAGGCCGGGAGAGGCCCGATGATGGGGAGAAGTCGCCTTGCAACGCTGACGATTGCGGTCTGCTCGCTCGTCCTTATGGCCGTCTGCCTCTTCCCCTTCGCCTGGATGGCACTATCTTCGATCAAGACGCTTCCGGAACTCTATACTGTGCCGCCGCATTGGCTCCCCGCAGCGCCAACGTTCGGCAACTATATCAATGTCATCTTCAGTTCGAATATCCCGCGCTACTTCCTGAACAGCGCCGTGATCTCAGTCGGTTCCACGGGTCTTGCACTCATCCTGGCGATTTTCGCTTCCTACGGCTTTGCCCGTTTCGAATTCCGCGGCCGGCGGCTTTTGCAGTCGCTCGTGCTGATCGGCCAATTGCTCCCGACCGCGGCGATCATCGTGCCGCTCTTCATCACGCTGCGCTATCTGCATTTGGTCAACACCTATTGGGGCCTGATCCTGGTCTATATGATCATCACCCTGCCGCTCAGCGTCTGGATGCTGACCAGCTATTTCAAGGCGATACCCGTCGAGCTGGAAGAGGCGGCGACGATCGACGGCGCCTCCCGCCTCGGCGTGCTCTTCCGCATCACGCTTCCGCTGTCCACGCCTGGCCTGGTGGCTGTCGTCGTCTATGCCTTCGTGACCACCTGGAACGAATTCATCTTCGCGCTCTGCTTTGCGACGGATTCCTCGGTCAAGACTCTGCCGATCGGGCTTGCGGAATTTTCGACCGAGTTCAACACCGATTGGGGAGCGGTGATGGCCGCCTCCATGGTGATGACAATTCCGGTCGCTCTCCTGTTCCTGTTTTTCCAGAACCTGTTCGTGGGCGGTCTGACGGCAGGCGCCACCAAGGGCTGAGCGAGCCCGCTGCGGAATGCACCCTCTTCGGCGGTTTTCCATCCAGATTGACGGGTACTCGAACGGGATCTCAGGTGCGACCGATCATGCGAGATAGGTTGGCGTTGCCGGTTCACTCATTCCGGTTGTTCCGTCGGCCGTCTCGAAGTCGAAAAATTTCTGGGTGACGAGGGCGGCTGCGCCGCGCGCCCAGGAATTGTCTTCCCAATCGGGCAGAAGCGGTGGCGAGGCGAAAAAGGTGCGAGCCGCCATGCTGGCTTCCAGGGGGCCGAAAAGAGCATCGCCGAACGAAACGGCCTCGCCGCCGACGACGATGACTTCGGGATCCGTGATGTTGACGAGGTTGGCGAGCGCCTTGCCGATCCCGGCGCCGGCTTCGTGCAGGATTCTGTCGACCTCCGCATCTCCCGCCTTTGCTGATTCCAGCATGTCGGAGAGGTTGTGGCTGCTATCCCGATTGGTCGCCTCGCGCCATGTGCGAAGCATGGAGGGTTCGGAATAATAGGCCATCAGGCAGCCGCGCTTGCCGCATTCGCACAGCCGGCCGTTCTCCTCATGCAAGGTGTGGCCGAATTTGCCGGCTGCGCCATGGGCCCCGCGGTAGAGTTTTCCGTCGACGATGATGGCACAGCTGATGCCGACGCCGATCGCAAGCACGGCCATATTGCGATGGTGCCTTCCCGGGCCAAAGAGCTGTTGGGCAATGGCATAGGCATTCGTGTCGTCCTCGAGCCAGACCGGCACCTTGACCTTTTGCGCGACCATCGATGCGAAAGGTACATTGTTCCACTTGAAACGAAAGCTGCGCACGCAGACGGCCTGGTTGTTGTCGATGACGCCTGGCATGGAAACGCCAATGCCTGCCAGCCGCGCATGGGGGCGCCCTGCAGCCTTGACAAGCTGGGGCACGGCTTGGGCCAGCGTCGTTGCAACATTTTCCGGCTTGTTGTCGCCAAGCGATAGGCGGCAGGACGCGAGCGGGTTGGTTGCAAGATCGGTGACGACGCATTCGGCGGAGCCGACCATCAGCTTGAACCCGATCGCCAACCCATTGGCATAATTGATCTCGACGGGTATGGGACGCCGGCCCGAAAGCCCGGCCACGGCCTTGCCTTCGGTGACGTGGCCCTCCTCGATCAAGTCGGCAATGACGAAGGTGACGGCCGCTGGACTGAGGCCGGTGATCGTTGCGATTTCGGCGCGGCTTTTCGGCCCTTCCTGCCGCAGAAGGTTCAGGATGAGCCGCCGGTTGAGGGCTCGCGAAGTGCTCTGGTCGCCTTTCAGGCTCACGATTTCTCTTTCTTAATTTTGTAAATTAATTATTGCGTCCGCTTCAGACTTATGCATAACTTCACTTGTCGATCAACATCCGGCACGTGCGCAAGCACGAAGAAGTCAGCAATAGGACAAGGTTTCTCGAACCGAGGGTTCCGGGCAGTGCAAATGCATTGCGGCGGCAGGTTTTTTGCGACCATTGCGCAGGCGGCAGGAGGGGGCGGCCGCCGCGCATTCCGTCCGGTCTGCTGATTAAGGATGAGGATAGATACCACAACGGGAGGAGTCCAAATGACTTTCAATTTGCTTGGAAGGCCGGCAAGCCGGCGTGCCTTTTTGAAGGGTGCGGGAGCGGTTTCCGCCGCCGCCTTCACCGGTTTTCCCATGCCCGCCATTGCACAGGCGCAAGACATCAACATCATTTCCGACGAGAACAACGCCGATGCACTGGCGATCCTGCGCAAGATGGCAGACGATTTCGGCAAGCAGGCCGGCGTTAAGGTCGTGATCAACAATATGGATCATGAGGCGCACAAAACCGCGATCCGCAACTATCTGGTCGCCGGTGCGCCCGATATCTGCTTTTGGTTCTCGGGAAACCGCATGCGCGCCTTCGTCAAGCGCGGCCTGTTCGACGACATTTCCGATCTCTTCGAAAAAGAGAAGTATAAGGATGTTCTTGGCGCGGCGGCCGGTTCGGTCACGGTCGACGGCAAGCAATACGGTCTGCCGACGGGCGGCACGCTCTGGGGTATGTTCTATCGCAAGGATGTCTTCGCCCAGCTCGGCACTGCCGTACCGGCAAGTTGGGATGATTTCCTGGCCTATGGCGCGAAATGCAAGAGCGCCAATCTGACGCCGATCGCGATGGGCACGAAGGAATTGTGGCCTGCCGCCGGGTGGTTCGATCAGATGAACCTGCGCATAAACGGTCTCGACAAGCATATGGCGTTGATGAACGGCGAGATGAGCTATCTCGATCCGGCGCTGAAGCCGGTGTTCGACATGTGGGAAACCCTGATCAAGCAAGGTTTCTTTACGCCGAACAACACATCTTTCGGCTGGCAGGAGGCGGGCGCGCTGTTGTCGCAGAAGAAGGCCGGCATGATGAACCTCGGCGCCTTTGTCCGCTCTACTTTCCCGAAGGAAGAGCTCGACCAGCTTGCTTTCGCTCCCTTCCCGACGATCGATCCGAAGATCGGCCGTTTCGAGGAGTTTTCGCTGAACTCGGTTCATATCCCGGCCAATGCCAAGAACAAGCAGGGCGCGCGCGAATTCCTCGCCTATTTCTACCGGCCGGAAAATCTCGGCCCTTATCTGGAGCCTGGCGGCAACGTGCCGCCCCGCAACGATCTGCCGCCGAGCAAGGACCCGCTCGTCAACGCTGCAGTCGAAACGCTGAAGACAGTGCAGGGTACCTCGCAATATTACGACCGCGATAGCGATCCCGACATGGCCCAGGCCGGCCTCGTCGGCTTCCAGGAGTTCATGGCGAAGCCCGAGCGGCGCGATGCGATCCTGAAGCGGCTCGAAGGTACGCGCAAGCGCATCTACAAGATCTGACCTTCCTCCCAGCGACCGGCAGGCGGGGCTGCCGCTCCGCCTGCCCATACCGAAAGAGGATAAGATGATGACATTTTGGCGCCGCCATCGCTGGTGGCTCACCCCGACTTTGCTGATATTGCCTGCGGCCGTTCTCTTTTCGATCGTGATCCTGTGGTCGGCGATAGAAAGCCTCTGGATCAGCCTGCACGAATGGGATGGCTTCAGTCCGATGGTCTGGATCGGCTTCGGCAATTATGCCGAGCTGTTCAACGACCCGCAATTCTATGTCTCGCTGAAGAACAACATCATCTGGCTGGTCATGTTCATGGCAGCGCCGCCGCTCGGACTGGCGATCGCCCTCTTGGTCAATCAGAAGATTCGCGGCATGCGGCTCATGAAGTCGCTCTTCTTCATTCCGCTGGTACTGGCTTCGGTTGCCGTCGGCGTCGTCTTTACCTGGGTCTATACGCCGCAACTCGGCCTGCTGGCGCTGATCTTCGGCTTTTTCGGCGCGACCGCACCCGCCGTCCTGTCGGACGAGCATTTCGTCACCTTCGCGATCGTGATTGCAGCGCTCTGGCCGCAGATCGCCTTTTGCATGGTGCTCTACCTCGCCGGGCTCAACAATCTCAGCGAGGAACTGATCGGCGCCGGTCGCGTCGATGGAGCAAGGGGCTGGAACATGCTGCGCCACATCGTCCTGCCGCAGCTGACGCAGGTCACCTTCATCGCGATCGCCGTCACCGTCGTCGGTGCGCTGCGCTCGTTCGACATGGTCTCGGTCATGACGCAGGGCGGTCCTTTCGGCTCGTCCGAAGTGCTTGCCTACCAGATGTTCGAGCAGTCGATCTTCTCCTATCGCTTCGGCTACGGCGCCGCGATCGCCTCGGTCCTGTTCGTGATCATGGCGGTATTCATCGCCTGGTATCTCACGCGCATCATTCGCATCGAAGAAAGAGGGGCCTGATGTATCCGCGCCCAATTGCCGAAGATGCCATCTGGCGGCGTCGCTTCTATTTCATTGCCGTGCTCGCAATCCTGATCCTCTGGCTCTGCCCGCTGTTTGCCATCATCCTGACGTCGTTCCGCTCGACGCAGGATGTCATGGGCGGCAATCTCTGGGGCTGGCCGACGCAGTTTGGCCTGGTGGAGAACTATACGTCCGTCTTCACCCAGACGCCGATGGCGCGCTATTTCCTCAACAGCCTGATGATCACCCTGCCGGCTGTCCTCGGCGTGCTGATCCTGAGCACGCTCGCGGGCTTCGTGCTGGCGCGTTATCGCTTCCGTGGCAACATGCTGGTATTTGCCCTGTTCGTCGGCGGCAATTTCCTGCCCTATCAGATCATGATGATCCCGGTGCGCGATCTGATGGTGCGCATCGGCCTCTACGACACGCCTGTAGCGCTGATCATCTTCCACATTGCCTTCCAGACTGGTTTTGCGACGCTTTTCATGCGCAACTTCATCGCCGCTCTGCCGGACGAGCTGTTTCAGGCCGCAAGAGCGGAGGGGGCGACGCCTTTCCAGACACTGGTTCATGTCGTCGTGCCGCTGGTGCGCCCGGCACTGGCGGCGCTCGCGATCCTCATCTTCACCTTCGTATGGAACGATTATTTCTGGGCGGTGGTGCTGACCATCAGCGATACGGTGAAGCCCGTCACGGCCGGACTTGCCAATCTGCGCGGCGAGTGGGTTTCGGCCTGGAACCTGATCTCCGCCGGCACCATCGTCGTCGCGGTGCCGCCGGTCGTCATGTTCTTCCTGATGCAGCGGCATTTCATTGCCGGGCTCACTATGGGCGCGGTGAAGGGATGAGTATTCCTTCCGCCACATCCGCCCTCCGTGTCACTCCCTTCCTTGCGAGCCTACAAGCATGACCAGTCTCGAACTACGCCACATCAATAAGAACTACGGCGCCTATCATGCGCTGCGCGGTATCGATCTTTCCGTCGAGCAGGGCGAATTCATTGTCATGGTCGGCCCCTCCGGCTGCGGCAAGTCGACATTGCTGAAGTCGATTGCCGGGCTGGAGACGATCTCTTCCGGCCAAATCCTGATCAACGGCCGCGATGTCACCACGGCCGAGCCGGGCGAGCGCGGCATTGCCATGGTGTTCCAGTCCTACGCGCTCTATCCGCATATGACCGTCGCCGAGAACATGGGCTTCGGCCTGCGCATGGCCAAGCGGCAGAAGGCGGAGATCGATGCGGCGGTGGCGCGTGCCGCCAAGATCCTGAGGATTACCGATCAGCTCGACAAGAGGCCGAAGCAACTGTCCGGCGGGCAGCGCCAGCGCGTCGCGATCGGCCGCGCCATTACCCGCTCCCCGGATGTTTTCCTGTTCGACGAGCCGCTATCCAATCTCGATGCGGCGTTGCGCACGCAGATGCGTGTCGAATTGAGTGGCCTGCATGCCGAGCTTGGCGCGACCATGGTCTATGTCACGCATGACCAGATCGAAGCCATGACGATGGCGAGCCGGATCGTGGTTCTCAACCGCGGCATCATCGAGCAGGTGGGCTCGCCGCTGGAGCTCTATCGCAATCCGGAAAATCTCTTTGTGGCCGGATTCCTCGGTGCGCCGAGGATGAATTTCTTCACGGTGACGGTCGATCAGGTTTCCGGACACGGCGTGATCGTCTCCGCGCCCGGCCTTGCGCCGGTGGCTGTCGAACTCGCGCCCGGCTGTGCGGTTCGGCAGGGAGAAAAGCTAACCTTCGGCATCCGGCCCGAGAACATCGCTATCGCCGAGGGACAATCCACGGGGGCTCCGATTTCCGGCCAAGTCCGTCTCGTCGAGCATCTCGGGCGCGAGACCATTCTTTATGTCGATGCAGGCGCGCTGCAATGCATCGGTTCCGAAAGCGGCACCGGCAACATCACCGTACAGATCGGCCATGTCGCCGGCATTGCCAACGACGCGCCGATCGGTCTCAGCATCGATCCCAAGGAAATCTACCTTTTCTCCGGCCAGGACGAACGAACCATCACCGTCCGCAAGCCAGTTCTCGATAAATAATAGTTCAGGAGCCTGATATCATGTCAGTGAGTAGCAGCAAGGCCGACCTTTCCGTATGGCGGACCATCAAGACCGACAGGTTTCTTGTGGGAGCGCCGCATTATCCGGAACATGTCGATGAGGGCTATTGGGAGCGGGACGCCAAGCGCATGGCCGAAGCCGGCTTCAATGTCGTGCGTCTCGGCGAATTTGCGTGGCATCTTTTCGAGCCGAAGCTCGGCATGTTCGCTTTCGATCTCTTCGACCGTGCCATCGAGGTTCTGGCGCGCCACGGCATCGATACCATCATGTGCACGCCGACGGCGACCCCACCACGCTGGCTGACGGCGGCGCATCCCGAAATCCTTCGTGTCGATGGCAATGGCCGGATAATGAGCCACGGTTCGCGCCAGCATGCCGATACGGCAAGCCCGGTTTTCCGCGAGCACAGCAAGCGCATCACGAAGGCGATGGCCGAGCACTATCGCGATCATCCCCATGTCATCGGCTGGCAGACGGACAATGAGCTCAACACCAGCATGCCGGAATCCTTCTCTGCGGCGACGCTTTCGGAGTTCCAGGCGTTTCTGGCGGAAAAGTACGGGACCATCGACAAGCTCAATTTCGCCTGGGGCGGCGATTTCTGGGCAACCGCCTATGACGATTTCGACCAGGTCGTGCTTCCGATCGAATTCGGTCCCACCTTCCCAAGCCCCGGCCATGTCCAGGACTACCATCGCTTCCTCGCCTTCGCGACGGCCCGCTTCCAGCACGATCAGGTGGAAATCCTGCGGGCGACGAAGCCCGAGTGGTTCATCTTTCACAATCTCGGCGGCCTTCGCGACATCGATTTTCGCGGACAGTTTTCCACCGATCTCGATTTCGTCGGCTACGACATCTATCCGATGCTCTATGACGAATTCCAGCGCATCGGCAATCACGCCAAGGTACAGGCGCTTCACCTCGACATCTGCCGCGGGTTCTCAGGAAACTATATCGTGCCCGAGCAGCAGTCCGGGTTCGGCAGCCAGCCGGGCTTCTGTACGCTGACGCCGGAGCCGGGCGAAATGCGGCGCATGGCCATGTCGTCCGTTGCGCGCGGCGCCGACGGCCTCATGTTCTTCCGCTGGCGCCCGGCGCATTTCGGCGCGGAAATCTACTGGATGGGCATCATCGATCATGACGATGTGCCCCGTCATCGTTACGACGAAGCCAAGCGCTTCGCGACCGAGATGACGACGCTCAAGGATAAGATCCTTGGTACTTATGTGCGCATGGATGTCGGCATCGCCGGCTCGGATTTCGACAATCAGGAGGCGCACAAGACCTATTCGATCGGGCTGCCGAGCCCGCAGGACGATGCCGTTCAGCTGCATCAATATTGCTACGATCGCGGCATTGCCTGCGGCTTCATCCATCCGGAAGACGATCTGTCGCGGCTGAAATTGCTTTATGTGCCGCATTGGGTGATGTGGAAGGACGGTTGGACCGAGAGGCTTGAGGCCTTCGCCCGGGACGGCGGCACCGTCGTCATCGGCGCGCGCACCGGCACGCGTGATGAAAACAATCATGTCATCCGCGAGGCCGCGCCGGGCGCGTCGCTGACGCGGTTGACGGGCGTCAAGGTCGAGGATTTCGGTCGCCTAGCAGCCCCCGACGCCAAGGGTCTATTCGACGTCATGTCGCGATCGGGCGGGCTTGTCATTCCCCCAAATCGTCCGGCGGAATCCCATCGTCGCGCTCGCCGCTTCACTTTCGGCAACCGTGAGATCGAGGCCGCATATTTCTACGAGAACCTGACGGTGACGGATGATGTCGAGGTGATTGCGACATGGTCGAACCGCTATGCCGAAGGTATGCCGATGGCAAGCCTGCGCCGGGTCGGCAAGGGCCGCGTGCTTTATCTCGGCACCTATCTGACACCGGAGCTGACGGATGCTTTGGCCGATCGAACCTTTGCGGAAGCGGGAATCGCGCCTCTTGTCGGCAATCTGCCCGATGGCGTCGAAGTGACGATGCGCCAGAACGACGAGCGACGCCTGCTTTTTCTGCAGAACTATCTCGACCAGCGCGCCGAACTGCGCGACGTCCCGGCCGGGATCGATCTGCTTGACAACGGCAAGGCGATATCCGGCACTCTGTCGCTCGACGCCTATGGCTGCGCCATCATAGAGCTTTGCTAGGCACGATCTCGGTACCCGTTTGTTTGAGCGGGTACCGATCGTTGCGATGCAGTCGCGGGAAAAATACGACTTTCTCCAGCGGGAGGGTGACAAAGCGGCGTTCGCGCCTATTCTCATACGCTGATCATATCTTGAACTTCGGTAGCAGCCGATTTCGATCTTGACGACTGGGAGGATATCATGACGCGCACGGTGATTATCGGCGCCACCGGCCATGTCGGCACCTATCTCGTGCCGCGACTGGTCGAGGCAGGGCATAAAGTGGTGGCGATCAGCCGCGGACAGGCCAAGCCCTATTCACCGAACAAGGCTTGGAACGAGGCCGAGACATTGGTGATGGATCGTGCTGTCATGGAAAAGGATGGCAGCTTCGGTCCGGCCATCCGCGCATTGAAGCCGGATATCGTCATCGACATGATCTGCTTCACGCTCGATAGCGCAAGGCATCTGGCGGAAACGCTTGTCGGCCATGTCGGCCATTTCCTGCACACGGGCACGATCTGGACGCATGGCTTTTCGACCATCGTTCCGACGCCGGAGGAGGCGCCGAAGCGGCCGTTCGGTGACTATGGCACACAGAAGGCCGCCATCGAGGCATATTTGCTGGAAGAGGCGCGCCGCCGGGGATTTCCCGCGACCCTGATCCATCCCGGCCATATTGTCGGTCCGGGCTGGGCACCCCTCAATCCGGCCGGGCATTTCAATCCGTCGGCATTCTCGACATTGGCGCGCGGCGAAACACTGGCACTTCCGAATTTCGGCCTGGAGACGGTCCATCATGTCCATGCCGATGACGTCGCGCAGATGTTCATGGGCGCGATCGCCAATTGGCGCGTCTCGACGGGGGAGGCCTTTCATGCGGTTTCAGGCGGCGCGCTGACGCTACGAGGCTATGCCGAAGCCATGTCGCGCTGGTTCGGACATGAGCCGAAGCTGGAGTTCCTACCCTATGAGAAATGGGCGGAAGGCCAGGCGCCGGAGGATGCGCAGGCGACCTGGGAGCATATTGCCCGCAGTCCGAATTGCTCGATTGCCAAGGCGGAGCGGCTGCTTGGTTACAGGCCGCGCTATACGTCGCTGCAAGCCGTTCAGGAATCGGTCGCCTGGCTGATGGAGAAAGGGCGGCTCGGCTGAAGGTCAGCCGTTCGGGCTTCGGTCAGCGGCTCTTGAGCCAGGCATCCATGCCCTTGGCTGCCGCACGCCCGGTCGCAAAGCAGGCCGTGAGCAGGTAGCCTCCCGTCGGCGCCTCCCAATCGATCATCTCGCCGGCAACGAACATGCCGGGGAGTTTTTTTAGCATGTATCCACTGTCGAGTTCCGCCCAACGCACGCCGCCGGCCGACGAAATGGCTTCGGCGATCGGCCTTGGCCTCAGCAGCGGAATCGGCAGCGCCTTGATCAGGTGGGCAAGACTTTCCGGATGAGACAGTGCAGCCGGATCGGCAAGCTCGCGCAGCAGGCCCGCCTTGACGCCCTCGATGCCGGCACCCTTGCGCAACCGGTTGGAGAAACTGGCTTTGGGATCCTGCCGTGCCAGGTCGCGTGTCAAACGCTCCTCGTTGCGTCCGGGTGCCAGATCGACAACAAGCGATGCGTACTCCTTCTTCGTCAGGCGATCGCGCAGCGCGGTGGCATGCGCATAGACGAGGCTGCCCTCGATCCCGGTTTTCGAGATGACGAATTCGCCGGGGAAAGTTCCGGCATCCGATGTCGCGGTGACGGCCTTGAGGGGTTCGCCGGCAAAGCGTTCGCTGAACGGCGCGCTCCAGGTCACGTCGAAGCCGCAATTGGCCGGCTGGAAGGCGGCGATATCGATCCCCTTATCGCGAAGCCAGCTGACCCATGCCGCGTCCGAACCCAGCCGGGCATAGCTTGCACCGCCGAGCGCGAGCAGAACGGCATCATGTCGAACGGCCTCGCCTCCCCGCGGCGTTTCGAACAGCAGGCAGCCGTCGTCGAAGCCACACCAACGATGCCGTGTCAGGATACTGACGCCTCGCGCCTCCAGCCGCGCCAGCCAGGCGCGCAGCAGCGGCGATGCCTTCATGACTTTCGGGAAGACGCGCCCGGATGAGCCAATAAAGGTTTCGGTTCCCAGGCCCTGCGCCCAGGCCCTGACATCGTCGGGTGTGAAGCCGTCGAGCGCGGCGCGCAATCGGGTCGAAGCCGCGCCGAACCGGTCGGCGAAAAGGCCGTAATCTTCCGAATGGGTGATGTTGAGACCCGATTTCCCCGCCAGCAGGAACTTGCGCGCGACCGTCGGCATGCTGTCGTAGACCACGACGCGATGACCGAGCAGGGATAAGGTCTCCGCCGCCATCAGCCCCGCAGGTCCACCGCCTATGATTGCGATTTGCTTCTCAGTCATGCTCGTCCGCTGCCGCTTGCCTATTGCTCTCTAAAGCCGCACCGGGGCCGAAAGCAAGATCGTTGCGGTTTCTCCGGCCGGTTTCGGCAAAAGCGCGAACTCCTCGTTTTCGGACGCTTTTGCCGCCATACTCCCATTTAAACCGATATAACCATATGGTTACTATTGCTCTCGATTCGCCAGGGACTGTCAACTTATGCGATGATCGGTTACTTATCGGCGCGAGGAAAGACCGCATAAGCCCTATGAAATGCCGCCGGGAGCCATGATGTCGGAAGCCAAAATTGTAAAGCGCAGCGCAAAGAGCGCAGACTCTGAAAATGAAAAGAAAACGACCGCGCGCGCAGCTCCGGAACGGCCTCGCCTCAGGGATGCGGAACGCACCAGCAAGGCGATCCTCGCAGCCGCAACCAAGGAATTTGCCGAGCGTGGCTATGGCGGCGCGCGCGTTGATGCCATTGCCGAACGCGCCAAGATCAACAAGCGGATGCTCTATCACTATTTCGGCGGCAAGGATGCGCTCTATGTCGCCGTTCTGGAGGGCAGCTATATAGCCATCCGCTCGGCGGAAGCACGGCTCGATCTCTCGCATCGCTCGCCCGAGGACGGCATGCGGGATCTCGTCGTCTTCACCTGGCGGTATTTTCTGGATCATCCCGAATTCCTCGGGATTCTCAGCACGGAAAACATGCACAAGGCGCGCTTCCTGAAGCGTTCGGCGCGTATTTTCGAGCTGCATTCGCCGCTCGTCGCCGAAATTTCCGGCTTGCTCGACCGGGGTGCTGCAGCCGGTGTCTTCCGCGCCGGCTGCGATCCGGTGAAAATCTATATGAGCATTGCGGCACTCGGCTCGTTCTTCCTGACGAACCGCTGGACGCTCTCGACGATCTTCCGCCGCAACCTTTCCGAAAAGTCCGAAATCGAGGGGTGGGGCGAGCATATCGTCGACGTCATTTTCGCCTATCTGCGCCCCTAGCGCCGGATGATTTCAGGACGAACCGGCCTGGAAACCGAATCTGCGCTGGAATCAAATAAGTAGAGCCTGATGCCGTCCGAAAACCGGGTACCCGTTTTCAGCTTCCTGCTCCAGGCACTCCATCCCGATAAGCGGATGATCATGGATCCCTGTTGCCGCGGTCACTGACGATGGCCGTTGACAGCATGACTTCCTCATGCCAGTTATGTAACTATATAGTTATTTACGGGAGGAATGACTTATGGCAACGAAGCCGATCGGCATCATCATGCACGGCATCACCGGCCGCATGGGCTACAATCAGCACCTCGTGCGCTCCATCCTGGCGATCCGCGAACAGGGCGGCGTACTGCTGTCGAACGGCGACAGGCTGATGCCCGAACCGGTGCTTGTCGGCCGCAACGCCGAAAAGATCGAGGCCATCGCCCGCAAGCATAGACTATCGAAGACCACGACCGATCTTGACGCCGCTCTTGCCGATCCCGACAACACGATCTTCTTCGATGCCGGTTCGACGCAGATGCGCGTCGAGCTTCTCGAAAAGGCGATTGCCGCCGGCAAGCATGTCTATTGCGAAAAGCCGATCTCCGAGACCCTGGAGGAGGCGCTGTCGGTTGCGGCTTCGGCAGAGCGCCGCGGCGTCAAGAATGGTGTCGTCCAGGACAAGCTGTTCCTGCCGGGTCTGCGCAAGATCGCCATGCTGCGCGACAGCGGCTTCTTCGGCAAGATCCTCTCGGTGCGCGGCGAGTTCGGCTATTGGGTGTTCGAGGGTGACTGGGGCGTGAAGGCGCAACGTCCGTCGTGGAACTACCGCAAGAAGGACGGCGGTGGCATGATCCTCGATATGCTGCCGCATTGGCGCTATGTGCTCGATAATCTGTTTGGCGAGGTCAAGTCGGTCAGCTGCCTCGGCGCTACGCATATTCCAAGCCGCGTCGACGAGAATGGCAACACCTATGTTGCCGATGCCGACGATGCCGCCTATGCAACCTTCGAGCTCGAAGGCGGCGTCATCGCCCATATCAACTCCTCCTGGGCGGTCAGAGTTCGCCGCGACGATCTCGTCACCTTCCAGGTCGACGGCACGCATGGCTCGGCCGTCTGCGGCCTGATGCGCTGCTGGACGCAGCATCGCGTCAATACGCCGAAACCGGTCTGGAATCCCGATCAGCCGCAGCCGCTCAATTTCTTCGACACCTGGGAAGAGGTGCCGGACACGCAGGCCTTCGACAATGGTTTCAAGGCGCAATGGGAGCAGTTCCTATGCCATGTCGCCGAGGACGCGCCGTGGAAGTTCACGCTTCGCGAGGGCGCCAAGGGTGTGCAACTGGCGGAACTGGCACAGAAGAGCTGGGCGGAACGTCGCTGGGTCGACGTGCCCTCGCTTTCGACCCGCTAGGAGGCTGGTCTGATGACGAAAAGCCTGCGCTTGCCGACGACGGACGGCTCCATCGCCGCCTTCACGCCCACCAACGAGCCTTTGATCGCGCCTGTGAAGCCGGCTCGCGGTCATCATTTCAATCGCGTCGCCTATGCCGCCGCGCATGTCGTGGTCGACGCGCTTGCCGACAATGATCCCTGGCTCGACCGTAACATCGACTGGGAACGCACGATTGCCTTTCGCGAATATCTCTGGGGTCTTGGTCTCGGTGTGGCGGAAGCGATGGATACCGCGCAACGCGGCATGGGGCTCAACTGGGCCGGTGCGAAAGAGCTGATTGCCCATGCGCAGTCGGCCGCCCGCGGCCGGTCGGATGCGGTGATCGCCTATGGTGCAGGCACCGATCACCTGCAGCCCGCTGCCGGCGTCACGATCGATGACGTCATCCGTGCTTATGAGGAGCAGATTGCCTATGTGGAAGGGCAGGGCGGCCGCGTCATTCTCATGGCGAGCCGGGCGCTTGTCGCAGCCGCCAAGAGCCCGGACGATTATATAAGGGTCTATGATCGCATTCTCGGGCAGGTCAAAGAGCCCGTCATCATTCACTGGCTCGGCTCGATGTTCGATCCGGCCCTGGCGGGCTATTGGGGATCGCCCGACGATATGCGCGCCATGGAGACGGCGACAGCGATCATCAATCAGAATGCGGCCAAGGTCGATGGCGTGAAGATTTCGCTGCTGTCGGCGGAGAAGGAAATCGTCATGCGCCGCCGGCTCGATCCGTCGGTCAAGATGTATACCGGTGACGATTTCAACTATGCCGAACTGATCGCCGGTGACGAGCAGGGCTATTCGCATGCCCTGCTCGGCATCTTCGATGCCATCGCGCCGGCGGCGAGCGCGGCTCTCGCAAAGCTCGCTCAGAACGACCTCGACGCCTTCCATGCGATCCTGGCGCCGACCGTTCCGCTATCGCGCCATATCTTCAAGGCACCGACGCGCTTCTACAAGACCGGTGTCGTCTTCCTCGCTTATCTCAATGGCTTCCAGGACCATTTCCAGATGCTCGGCGGCCAGCAGAGTGCCCGTTCGATCCAGCATCTCTCGGAGCTGTTCCGGCTGGCCGATACGGCGCGGGTCCTGCGTGATCCCGATCTGGCCGTCTATCGGATGAAGGCAATCCTTGCCACCGTCGGCATCGATTAGCGGGTAAGATCGGGGGAGGATCATCACGATGGCCATAGAGGGTCTGTCCATCAATCTGGCGACGGTGCGCCAGCAATATGACATGCGCCAGGCGGTGGAAGCCTGCCTGAAGCAGGATATCGTCGCCATCGCGCCGTGGCGTGATCAGGTCCACAAGATCGGACTTTCCGAAGCCGCTCGCATCGTTGCCGACAACAGGCTCAAGGTGACCGGCCTTTGCCGCGGCGGCATGTTTCCTGCCACAGATGCCGAGGGCAGGGCAGCCGCGATCGATGACAACAAGCGGGCGATCGACGAAGCGGCGGCGCTGAATGCCGATTGCCTCGTTCTCGTTGTCGGCGGCTTGCCGGAGGGATCGAGAGATATCGCCCATGCCCGCCAGATGGTGGCGGACGGTATCGCGGCGATCCTGCCGCATGCCCGCAGTGCCGGCATTCCGATCGCGATCGAGCCGCTGCACCCGATGTATGCGGCCGACCGCGCCTGCGTGAACACGCTGGAGCAGGCGCTCGACATCTGTGATCTTCTGGGCGATGGCATCGGTGTCGCGATCGACGTCTACCATGTCTGGTGGGACCCCAAGCTTCATGAGCAGATCGCCCGCGCCGGCGCAGGCGGGCGTATTCTGGCACATCACATCTGCGACTGGCTGGTACCGACCACGGACCTGCTGCTCGATCGCGGCATGATGGGGGACGGCGTCATCGACCTGAAGCGTATTCGCGCCGAGATCGAGAAAGCCGGTTTTTTCGGCCTGCAGGAGGTCGAGATCTTCTCTCAGAACAATTGGTGGAAACGGCTGGGTGAAGAGGTTCTTTCCACCTGCATCGAACGCTTCCGCGCCGTTTGCTGAGCTGCGGTGGCCGAGGCAGCATCGCCAATAAAAAACCGGGCCAAGAAATGGCCCGGCTCTCTTTCAAAGCGATGAAGTGACGGCTTATTCGGCCGAAACGATCTTGCCGCCTTCCCACTTGTAGAGCGAGAAGCTCTGCGAGGTCAGGTCGCCGGTTTCGCCATAGGTGACCTTGCCGATGGCGGTGTCGACCGGCTCGCCCTTCTTCAGAGCGGTACCGACGGCTTCGGCATCATCTGCCTTGCCGGCCTTCTCGATGCCGGCCTTCAGCACTTCGACGGCAGCATAGGCGTTCAGCGTGAAGGCTTCGGCCGGAATGTTACGCGCCTTCAGGGCGGCAACGGCGCTCTGCGAAGCCGGGTTCTTCAGCGCGTCAGACGCGTTGGTGAAGAGCGTGCCGGCAGCCGAATCGTTGGCGATTGCCCAATATTCGGTGTTGGACAGGCCGTCGCCGCCGATGATCTGAGCCTTGACGGAGATGTCGTGCAGCTGGCGGGCCAGCAGACCTGCCTCCGGATGATAGCCGCCGAAGTAGATCACTTCGACGCCGGCCTGCTTCAGCTTTGTCGTCAGAGCGCTGTAGTCCTTCTCGCCGGGGGTCAGCGAGTCGTTGACGACTTCGGTGACGCCGCCCTTGTTGATCGCTGCCTTGAAGGCGTCCGCCAGGCCCTTGCCGTAGGCACCCTTGTCGTTGAGGATCGCGATCTTCTTGTCCTTGAAGTTCTTCACGACATATTCGCCGGCAACGATGGCCTGCTGGTCATCTCGGCCGCAGGTACGCAGGACATTGGTCAGGCCGCGGTTGGTCAGGCCCGGGGCAGTCGCAGTCGGCGTGACCATCAGAATGCCGTTTTCGGCCAGCGCGTCGGAAACCGGAATGGCAACGCCTGACGTAACCGGGCCGACGACGAAGCGGACGCTCCCGCCGACGAAGCCGTTGGCGACGGAGACGCCCTGCTTCGGATCGCCGGCATCATCGCCGAGCTTCAGGACGAGCTTCTGGCCGAGAACGCCGCCGCTCTTGTTGATTTCGTCGACGGCAGTCTGTGCGCCATTCTTGACCTGCTCGCCATAGGCCGCGACCGGGCCGGTCAGCGGTGCGATGAGGCCGATGGTGATGTCCGCATGCGCGAGAGGTGCGAAGGCCAGCGAAGCGACGAAGGTCGCGGCCGTCAATGTCTTCAGACTCATGTTAGCTCTCCTTGGATGGACGCGGCAGCGCCTTTTGAAACCGCCCGCAATCGCCTGTCTCGACGCGCAACCTGCCGTGAGGCGTTCTTTTAAAGAGACAAAGCTGATATCGAAGCCGATGACCGCCTTCGGACATTTTTTGATCTCGAAAACGCTCATGAGGCTATTTTGTGTAGGAATGTTGCGACGATTCCGCAAGAAAATAACCGTCGCAAAGACAATTTTGACGATTTTTCGCGATTCCTCATCGTCGGCTGGTTGCTATATTTCCGCAATCAAGGGTCGAGGCGTGGCCTGCAATTTGCCGCCGGACTTCATTCAGCCGAAACTAATCTTCCAGAGCTTTCTGCCAAGCGTGCCTGTAGTGTCGTAATCCGCGCAAATCCGCGCAGATCGGCACGTTTTCCGTGGCGGAAGGTGGGCGAATTCCCGTCAGCAGCGCCGCGCCCTGGCTTGTCCCGGTCGAACCCGGCAAGGCAATGACGTTCTTGCCGGTTACCGCCGCCAGTGCGACGAGATAGGCACGATTGAAAGCAAACGGCCCTTCGACGAAGATCGGCCCCTTGGCGCCGATCAGATCAAGGCAGGCTTCCGTCATCATGGCGAGATAGAGGCTGACGGCTGCGAGCCGTTCGACGGAGTCAGTCGCGT
Organism: Rhizobium sp. BK289; assembly: GCF_014193575.1. Lineage (NCBI taxonomy): Bacteria > Pseudomonadati > Pseudomonadota > Alphaproteobacteria > Hyphomicrobiales > Rhizobiaceae > Rhizobium > Rhizobium sp. BK289. Next base: position 157,095 of record NZ_JACHZO010000012.1, on the reverse strand, counting down.
TGCCGATCCATCGCATTTTCCTGCCCGGAAACGGACCGGAGCCCTCGACCACATTGGGCAACAGCATGAGGCCTTTCTCGATCACCGTTTCAAGGGCGCTTTCGACGGCATCGGCCGGCGCAGGACCGATATCGGCCAGGAGGATCTCGAACTCACGGCCGCCCATGAACCGCGCCGACGGCACGGCGCGCCCATAGGCATCGACATTGGCAAGCGCGTCGCGCTTGGTATCGAGATGGTCGAGATCGCCGCCGACGCCGAAGCTGATGACCCAGGTTCCCGTCGAGACGACCGCAAAGGGGGCTTCGTTTTCCACCAGATGCGGCAGAAGCGAGGCGTTGGAGTCATGGATGCCGCAATAGACAAGCACCGCCTTTGCCAGCCCCATTTCGGCGGCAAGCGGCGGCAAGACCGGCCCGAGCGCGTCGAAAGCCGAGCGGACGGGCGCCATCAAAGCGCGGATGCCAAGCGTGTCGACGAGGGAGGAGTAGCTTTGCGTCGTCGGATTCCAGAGATCGGTATGGCAGCCGAGCGAGGTCACCTCGTTAGCAGTAACGCCGGTCAGGCGAAACGCCCAATATTGCGGATAGGTCAGGATCGTCGCGACGCGGGCGAAATCCGCCGGGAAGGTCTTTTTCAGATAATGAATCTGCGCACCGACATTCAGTCCGGCCGACAGCCCGGGCGAAAACGTCTCGCTGAAGTCCGGCCGCAATTGCGCATAGGCATCCTGAACGGCTTGAGGATAGCCGTGCTCGTAGTCGAGAACCGGCATGGCAAGGCTGCCATCCGCCGCCAGCATTACAGCGGATGCGCCGTGCGTGGTGATCGATATGACATCGAATTCCGGTGTGGCGGCAAAACCCTTGAGGGCCGAGACGATAAAATCCCACAGCCCTTCGATATCGTAGTGCGGGTAGGAGCCCGATTTCAAAACGCTGTTCGCAGTCTTGACGGCGGCAATCTCGGCACCTGTTTCTGCATCGAGCACGACGACCTTGGCGTTGGTCTTGCCGATATCGATGACCGCGATATGGCGATAGGATCGGGTCGTGCTCATGGCAGATGAAAAACCGTGATCAGGTCGCTCTGAACAGGCGAATTGTCAGAATTGGTTGCCATGATGTCGGCCATATGCGCCCACCACTTCTTCATGACCGGATGCTCTGGCAGGCTCGCCATGGCGTGATCCTTCGGTCGTGTCAGCACGCCGAAGAGCGTGTTCGTCTCGCGGTCTAGATGGATCGAATAGTCGCTGACGCCGGTCTGATGCAGCAGATCGACCAGCTCGGGCCAGATTTCATCATGCCGCTTCCGGTATTCAGCTTCCATGCCAGGATTGAGCGTCATTTTGACGGCGTGGCGTTCGAGAACAACAGTCATTTGGAGCTCATGGTCCTGATGCGCCGGGCAATGATCGGCAGCGCGATGGTGATGATGAGGAGGAGGCCGATGAAGATCGACATGACGATGCCGGGAACATTGAGCAGGCCGAGGCCGAAGGTGACGAGGCCCATGACGAAGGCGGCGATGACAACGCCGCCGATCGTGCCTGAACCGCCGAGGATCGACACGCCGCCGAGCACGACCATGGTCACCACCTCCAGTTCCCAGCCGAGCGCGATCGAAGGGCGTGTCGAGCCGAGGCGCGAAGTGAGGCAGACGGCGGCAATGCCGCTCATGATGCCCGTCAGGAGGAACAGGATGAATTTGATCCGCTCGACCGGAATGCCGGAGAAACGCGCCGCGAAATCATTATTGCCGATCGTATAGACCTGCCGGCCGAAATTCGTCGCATGCAGCAGGATCGCGAAGGCGATCGCAAGCACGATGAAGAGCACGAATTCGAAGGAGAAGACCCAGACGACATAACCCTGGCCAAAATAGGCGAAACTATCCGGATAATTGCCATAGGCCTGGTCGCCCAGCACGATATAGGAAATGCCGCGAAACAGGCTCATCGTGCCGATGGTGACGACGATCGACGGCAGCTTCAGCACCGAAACCAGGAAGCCGTTGAAGATGCCGCAGACGAGGCCGACGCCGATGCCGATCGCGACGAGGCCGGGCGTGTCGACGCCCAGTTGCGCGGCGGCGCCCATCGCTGTTGACGCCAGCGCGATGATGGCCGCGACCGAGAGGTCGATTTCGCCAGCAATCACCAGCAGCGCCATGGCGAAGGCGATCATCGCCTTTTCGGTAAAATTGAAGGTCGCGTCCGAGAGATTGAAGGGATCGAGGAAATAGGGCGAAGCCAGCGAATTGAAGATGAAGATCGCGACCGCGACGCCGAAAAGCAGCGTTTCCCAGCTCGCCATGATTCGCTTGAAAGGCGTGCCGAGGCGATCCGGAATGACGCGCTTTTCCGCGGCTGCCGCTTGCGAACCGTTGCTCATGCGTGTGCTCCCTGGCTGGCGGTGTCCTTTGCGGCCTGATCCCGCAGGATGATGCGGCCGCGGTTGCGTTCGCGCCGGGCGTTGAAGACGACGGCAAGAATGATGACGGTGCCTGATATCGCCATCTGCGTGAACGGCGAGATGCCGATGACCGGAAGCGCGTTCTTGATGACGCCGAGGAAGAGGGCGCCCAGGACAGCGCCGGCAACCGAGCCTACGCCGCCGGCAATCGAAATGCCGCCGATGACGCAGGCCGCCACGCTATCGAGTTCGAAACCATTGGCGATATCGACATAGGCAACCGCATAGCGCGACACCCAGAGATAGCCGCTTAGCCCCGCGAGCGCGCCGGAGAGGACGAAGGCGAGGAAGCGCGTCCAGCCGACGTCGATGCCGGCATAGACGGCGGCAACCGGATTGCCGCCGCTCGCATAGGCCGAGCGGCCGAACGGCGTATAGCGCAGCACCAGATACATCATCAGCACGATGGCGATGCCGATCCAGGCAAGCACCGGCAGGCCGAGAAGCTGCGTGCGCGGCACGTTCAGGAAAATCGGCGTGAACTGATGCGCATTGACCCAGGCGCCGCCCGACAGCACGAAAGCCATGCCGCGATAGATCGTGAGGGTGCCGAGCGTTACGACGATCGGCGGGATTTCGAGCGCCCAGACGAGATAACCGTTGATGGCGCCGAGAACCGCACCCATCAGGATCGCGGTAATAACGAGGGCGATCAGCGGAATATCGGGATAGGCCGCATTCAGCATCGCAACCGCCATGCCTGTCAGCGCCAGATTGGCGGCGACGGACAGATCGATCGACTTCGTCAGGATCACCGTCATTTGGGCAAGGGCCAGGATGATGAGGATCGATGTGTCGTTGAAGATATTGGCGAGATTGGCGGGCTCGGCAAAGCCGGCCGCACGCGTTGCGAAACCGGCGATCATCACGACGATGATGATGGCGAGCAGAGTTTCGCGCTTTTTGAGGATGCGTGGCATCCCGTCCTCCTATGCATTACCCGTGGCGGCGCGCACCAGCGTTTCCGGCGTCAGTCCCTCGCGCTCGAACAGGCCTGCGGACAGACCCTCCTTCATGACCAGCACACGATCCGACATGCCGAGGATCTCGGGCAGTTCGGAGGAGATCATGATGATGCTGAGGCCCTCGGCCGCCAACTCGCTGATGAAGCCGTGGACGGCGGCCTTCGAGCCGATATCGATCCCCTTGGTGGGCTCATCCAGAATGATGATCTTCGGCTGCGTCGCGAGCCACTTGCCGATGACCACCTTCTGCTGGTTGCCGCCGGAGAGCGTTCCCACAGGCACGGAAAGCGCGGCCGCGCGCAAATCCAGCCGTTCGGCGTATTTGCGGGCGAGAGCGAATTCGTTGGCCGCCTTCAGGAAGCCCTTGCGCGAGGTGCGTCCGAGCGAGGGCAGCGACATGTTCTGATAGATCGGCATCGGCAGCGCCAGGCCGTGGCGGCCACGCTCTTCCGGCACATAGACGATGCCGGCGGCAATGGCATCCTGCGGCGATCGCACTTGGATTTCCTGTCCGTCGAGCGTCAGGCGTCCGGACAGCGGTTTGGTGATGCCGAAGAGCGATTGGCAAAGCTCGGATCGCCCGGCACCGATCAGGCCGTAGACACCAAGGATCTCGCCGCGCCTGAGCTTGAAGGAAATATCGCGGAATTCGGTGCGGTGACAGTATTTGTCGACTTCGAGAACGGCGTCGCCGATCGTCACGGGCACTTTCGGGAAAGCGTCCTTGACGTCGCGTCCGACCATCATGCGGACGATCTCGTCCTGCGGCGTCGACTTCAATTCGCCATGGCCCACGGCGCGGCCGTCGCGGAAGACGACGAAATTGTCGGCGATCTCATAGAGTTCGTCGAACTTATGGCTGATGAAGAGGATGGCCTTGCCCTTCACCTTCAAGCCTTCGACGATACGGAAGAGATCGTCGATCTCCTTGCGGGAAAGGGCGGCGGTGGGCTCGTCCATGATGACGATGCGGGCCTCGATCGACAAGGCGCGTGCAATTGCCACGAGATGCCGCTGCGCAATGGAGAGGTCTTTTAGTCGGGTTGTCGGATCGATGGCGCTTTCCAGCGATTGGAGAAGTTCCCTCGAGCGGTTGTTCATGCTCTTCCAGTCGATGGTGCGCCAGGATGTGCGCGGCGCATGGCCGAGGAAGATGTTTTCGGCAACAGTCAGCTCGTCGAAGAGTACGGTTTCCTGATGAATAGCCGTGACGCCGGCATCGATCGCGGCTTGTGCATTGGCGAAAGCTGTCGGCTTGCCATCAACGAGGATCTCGCCTTCATTCGGACGATAGATGCCGGTCAAAATCTTCACGAGGGTCGATTTGCCCGCGCCGTTCTCGCCGATCAGCGCGGTCACCTTGCCGGGATAAAGCGAAATGCTGACGCCATCCAGCGCCTTGACGCCGGGAAAGATCTGGGAAATGCCGCGCATTTCCAGAATGGCCTGATTGTTCGCGGCTGGTGCGTCCGCGATGGAGCGTTGAAGGACTGTGGTCATCAGCAATGTACCGGATCAGTTAAACCAGGTCCGGCGGCTGACGCCGCCGGAGTGCTGCGAATGCTGGTATCGATCAGAAAACCTTGGAGAACTGATCGATGTTCGAGGCGTTGTAGACGAACGGATCGGCCATGGCGGCTTCGCCATTTTCGCCAACCTTGATCTTGCCCATGCGGCCGGCATTGATCTCGCTGCCCGGCTTGCCGTCGGTCTCGCCCTTGACCAGGCGATAGGCGATCTGCGTCGCGGAATAGCCGAGATCGATCGGGTTCCAGATCGCAAATTCCTTCGTCGCCCCAGACTTGATTGCGCCGGCCATTTCGGACGGCAGGCCGAGACCGGTCACGTAGACCTGGCCGATCTTGCCGGCATCCTTGACGGCCTGCGAAGCGGCCAGCACGCCGACCGTCGTCGGAGCGACGATGACCTTGACTTCCGGATGCGAGGTCAACAGGCCCTGGGCTTCACGATAGCTCTTGTCGGAGAGGTCGTCACCATAGACTGTTGTCACCAGGTTGAGGCCCGGGAAATCCTTCAGCTGCTTCTTCATCTCGCCGATCCAGATGTTCTGGTTCGTCGACGTCGTCGTGGCCGACAGGATGGCGAAATTGCCCTTGCCACCGTCGAGGTGATCCTTGGCGAGCGTCAGGCACATCTTGCCGATCAGCTCGTTGGACGAGGGGTTCAGCTGCAGGATACGGCCGGCCTTGGCGACACCGGAATCCCAGGAGATCACCTTGATGCCGCGCTGGGTGGCCTTCTTGAGAGCCGGGACGACGGCATCAGGATCGTTCGCCGAAATCGCGATGGCATCGACGCCCTGCGCGATCAGCGAGTTGATGACTTCAATCTGACCTTCGGCCGTGGTCGAAGTCGGGCCGGTATAGATCACCTGCACGCCGCCCAGATCCTTTGCGGCTTCCTGTGCGCCCTTGTTGGCGGCTTCAAAGAAGCCGTTGCCCAGCGACTTCACCACGAGACCGATCTTGACGTCTTTTGCACTGGCCGCGCCGGCGAAAAGCGTTGCGGCGAGCGCGACGCCGATCGCCAGTTTCTTTGCAATATTCATGTCACTTCCTCCCAAAGTTAATAGGCATGCTCACCCCGCCTGAGCCGCGTCTCATGCGACCGACGGGGAATCCTCCTCCTCGGCCTCAGCCGAAACATTTGCAATGATGAGCGAGATGCCCGCATCCTCGATCATGCGCACCGTCTCGGCGGTGATGCCGTCGTCGGTGATGATGGTCGAGACCTGCTCGAGCGGGCAAAGGATCAGACTGGAGCGCTGGCGGAACTTGCTCGAATCGACCATGACGACAAGCTCGTCGGCCTGGCGCATGAGCTTCTGCTCGCTCTGGATGACCAGCGCGTCGGCTTCCATGATGCCGAGCGGGCCGACGCCCTGCGCGCCGATGAACATGCGCTGAGCGTAGAAATTCCGGATCGTATCGTTGTCGAAGGGCGAGAGGATCAGGCTTTGTTCGCGATAGATCGCGCCGCCCGGTACCGTCACGTTGTTCTTCGAATGCTTGACCAGGTGTTCGGCGATCGCGAAGGAATTGGTCATCACCTGCAGCCGGAAGGCCGAGATATAGTGGACCAGCTGAAACGTGGTCGTGCCGCCATTGATGATGATGGCGTCACCGGGATTACAGAGTTCGGCCGCCTTGCGCGCAATTGCGCGCTTCCTATCGATGTTGACGGCTTCGGATACACGAAAAGGCCGTGCCGCCAGATTCCCAAGCTGGGGAGGATGGATGGATTCCGCGCCGCCGCGCACGCGCCGGATCTTTCCCTGTACATGCAGGGCAGCGATATCACGGCGTATCGTCGCTTCCGAAGCCTCGGTCAGCTCGGAAATATCCTGAATCGTGACGACGGACTTTTCCTGTACGGCGCTCAGAATAATGCGATGGCGTTCACGTTCGTGCATCGGCTCCTCCTTGATGGCGGTTATTTCGCAAATACGATAATGTGTCAATCACAAACGATCATAAACTTTCATATTGCAGCGCAACATTATCGAATTTGATCGTTTTCGATTGACAAGGCGACTATACGTGAGCGATACCCTGCTCACAAAGGGCGGTGCCATCATAATCCGGTCCGCCCGAAAGACTTGATTTCAAGGGAGGATGACATGGCGGCTGGCGTTCAGCTTCTGGAAAACCGTTGGGACGATGCATATGCTGATGGGCTCGATGAGCCGGGCAAGCTGCTCTATCGGTCGAATCTGCTCGGTGCCGACAAGCGTATCACCAACTACGGCGGCGGCAACACGTCGGCCAAGGTCATGGAAACCGATCCGCTCTCCGGCGAAATGGTCAAGGTGCTCTGGGTCAAAGGCTCCGGCGGCGATGTCGGCACCATCAAGCTCGACGGTTTCGCCACGCTTTATCAGGACAAGCTCGACAGCCTGAAGAACATCTATCAGGGCGTTGCCGACGAGGACCGCATGGTCGGCTTCCTGCCGCATTGCACTTTCAACCTCAACGCCCGCGCCGCTTCGATCGATACGCCGCTGCATGGCTTCGTGCCGTTCACCCATGTCGACCACATGCACCCGGATGCCATCATCGCCATCGCCGCCTCGAAGAATTCACGCGAACTGACACGCGAGATCTTCGGCGACGATATCGGCTGGCTACCCTGGCGCCGTCCCGGCTTCCAGCTCGGCCTCGATCTCGAAGCCTTCGTCAAGGCGCATCCGAATGCCAAGGGCGTCGTGCTCGAAAGCCATGGTCTCTTCACCTGGGCCGATGATGCCAAAGCCTGCTACGAGCTGACGCTCGCGATCATCAACAAGGCGATCGAATGGTTCGCAGTCAAGACGGAAGGCAAGACGATTTTCGACGGTGCCATCACCCAGAGCCTGCCGCAGGCGGAGCGTCGTGCGATCGCCGCCCGGTTGATGCCTGAAATCCGCGGCCGCATCGGCAAGGCGGAGCGTAAGCTCGGCGATTTCGACGATCAGGATGCCGTGCTCGAATTCGTCAATTCGAAGAACCTTCGCCCGCTCGGCGCGCTCGGCACCAGCTGCCCGGATCACTTCCTGCGCACCAAGATCCGGCCACTGATCGTTGATTTCGACCCGGCCAAGCCCGATGTCGATGCGGTCATCGCCGGCCTCGACAAGGCGCTGGAAGATTATCGTGCCGACTACGCGCGCTACTACAATGATTGCAAGCACGACAATTCGCCTGCCATGCGCGACCCGAACCCGGTGATCTTCCTCGTGCCCGGCGTCGGCATGCTGTCCTTTGCCCGCGACAAGGCGACTGCCCGTATCGCCGGCGAGTTCTATGTCAACGCCATCAACGTCATGCGTGGCGCCTCCACGGTTTCCGAATATCAGGGCCTGCCGGAGCAGGAAGCCTTCGATATCGAATATTGGCTGCTGGAAGAGGCGAAGCTGCAGCGCATGCCGAAGCCGAAGAGCCTTGCCGGCCGTGTCGCTTTCGTGACCGGCGGCGCGGGCGGCATCGGCCGCGCCACGGCCGCGCGCCTGGTGGGCGAGGGCGCTTGTGTGGTTCTGGCTGACATCGACCAGGCGGCGCTGGAGAGCACACAGGCCGATTTCGCCAAGCGATATGGTGCGGATGCGGTGCGCAGCGTCAAGCTCGACGTGACGAAGGAAGATGCCGTCATCTCCTCCTTTGCCGAGGCTTGCGTCGAATTTGGCGGCGTCGATATTCTGGTCTCAAACGCCGGGATCGCGTCTTCCGCGCCGATCGAGAGCACCGAGCTTTCGATGTGGAACCGCAATATTGATATCCTTACGACTGGCTATTTCCTCGTTTCGCGCGAGGCCTTCCGGCTGTTCCGCCGCCAGAATCTCGGCGGCAATGTCGTCTTCGTCGCCTCGAAGAACGGTTTGGCCTCCTCGCCGAATGCCGCCGCTTACTGCACGGCAAAAGCCGCCGAAATCCATCTGGCCCGCTGCCTGGCGCTGGAAGGGGCTGAAGCTGGCATCCGCGTGAACACGGTCAATCCCGACGCCGTGTTGCGCGGCTCGAAGATCTGGAATGGCGAGTGGCGGGAGCAGCGCGCCGCCTCCTCGAAGATCGAGGTGGACGAACTGGAGGAACATTATCGCAAGCGCTCGATGCTGAAGCTGAATGTTTTCCCCGAGGACATTGCCGAAGCGATCTACTTTCTTGCCTCGGATCTTTCCGCCAAGTCGACCGGTAATATCATCAACGTCGACGCCGGCAACGCGCAGAGCTTTACGCGGTAGTTGGCCGCACTTCCTTCTCCCCCGCGGGGGAAGGTGGCCCGAAGGGTCGGATGAGGGGGACTGTGGAAAATGCAGTTTTATCTTTCGCTTACGCTCAAGATGGTCGTCGCTTCGCTCCTTACCCCCTCATCTGCCCGTTGGGCATCTTCTCCCCGCGGGGGAGAAGAGGGAATAGGCTGATCGAGACGCTGATATTTTTGAGTGACGTACATGGGAGGAAAGAATGGCCGAGTTTAGAATTGCGCCCGATCTGGTCGCTGCAGAAAACGACAAGCGCGCCGCCGCGCTGAAGTCCGATTATGAGGCGCTCGGAGCCACGCTCGCGCGGCGCGGTATCGATATCGAAGCCGTCACCAAAAAAGTTTCAGAATTCTTCGTTGCTGTTCCGTCCTGGGGCGTTGGCACCGGCGGCACGCGCTTCGCCCGTTTCCCGGGCACCGGCGAGCCACGCGGCATCTTCGACAAGCTCGATGATTGCGCCGTCATTCAGCAGCTGACGCGGGCAACACCAAGGGTTTCGCTGCACATTCCTTGGGACAAGGCCGATGCGAGGGAATTGAAGGCGAAAGGCGATGCACTCGGCCTCGGCTTCGACGCTATGAACTCCAACACCTTTTCCGATGCGCCCGGTCAGGCGCATTCCTACAAGTTCGGTTCGCTGAGCCACGTCGATGCTGCGACCCGCTCCCAGGCCGTCGAGCACAACATCGAATGCATCGAAATCGGCAAGGCGCTGGGCTCGAAGGCGCTGACGGTGTGGATCGGCGACGGCTCGAACTTACCGGGACAGACCAATTTCACCAAGGCCTTCGAGCGCTATCTCGCCGCCATGGCCGATATCTACAAGGCGCTGCCGGATGACTGGCGGCTGTTTTCAGAGCACAAGATGTACGAGCCGGCCTTCTATTCTACGGTCGTACAGGACTGGGGCACCAACTATCTGATCGCGCAGACCCTCGGCCCCAAGGCGCAGTGCCTCGTCGATCTCGGTCACCACGCGCCGAATACCAATATCGAAATGATCGTCGCGCGCCTCATCCAATTCGGCAAGCTCGGCGGTTTCCATTTCAACGATTCCAAGTATGGCGACGACGATCTCGATGCCGGCGCCATCGAGCCCTACCGCCTGTTCCTCGTCTTCAACGAACTGGTCGATGCCGAGCGGCGCGGGGTCAACGACTTCAATCCGGCGCATATGATCGACCAGTCGCATAACGTCACGGACCCCATCGAAAGCCTGATTTCCAGTGCCAACGAGATTCGTCGCGCCTACGCACAGGCGCTGATTGTCGATCGTAAGGCACTGGACGGCTATCAGGATGCGAATGACGCGCTGATGGCGTCGGAAACACTGAAGCGCGCCTATCGCGCCGATGTCGAGCCGATCCTGGCCGAAGCTCGCCGCCGCGCCGGCGGCGCCATCGATCCGGTCGCCACCTACAGGGCAAGCGGCTATCGCCGCAAGGTTGCCAGCGAACGTCCGGCATCCGTTGCCGGCGGTGGCGGGATCATCTGACGCCCCCGGTAATTCCGGCGGATGGGCGACCTCATGCCCTCCGCCGAAAGTGCTTTGCTCAATAACCGAGCGCCATGCCATCCTTGCGGTGGTCGGATGCGCCGAGCAGGATGCCGCGCTCGTGATCGATCATGATTGCCTGCGCGCCGCCGATCGGTTCATCCGACCATTCGACGACATGGCCGCGTCGCTCCAGATCCCGCCGGGTTTCCTCCGATATGGTCGGCTCGAGCGAGAGCTTGCCGCCGAAGGAGAAGCTGCGCGGTTGGTCGCTCGCCTGCTGCGGATCGAGATCGCGATCAAGGATCTGGGTGAGCATATGGGCATGGCCGGCTGCCTGATATTGTCCGCCCATGACGCCGAAACTCATGCGCACCTTGCCATTTTCCATCAGCATTGCCGGAATGATCGTATGGAAGGGCAACTTGCCGGGGCCGATGGCGTTCGGATGGCCCGGTTTGACGACGAAGCCGGCCCCGCGGTTCTGTAGCAAGACGCCCGAGCGAGGCGCATAGATGCCGCTGCCGAAAGCCATGAACACGGAATTGATGAGGGAAATGGAGTTGCCGTCCCGATCGACGACGGAGACATAGACCGTGTCGCGATGCGTCGGTCCGTCCCAGATCTTGGTGTCGGCGGCACGCTCGAGGCTGATCTTCGCCCGCATGGCGGCGACCGATCGATCGGACAGCAATTCGTCGATGTCGAAAGTGAGATGGTCGGGATCGCAGATCAGTTGGTCGCGCATGGCGTAACCGGCCTTGGTCGCTTCGGCATGCAGGTGGATGCGGTCGGCTTCGGAAAGCTTGGGATCGCGAAGGTCGAAGCCGTCGAGAATGCGGGTGATCAGCAGCGCCGCCAGGCCCTGGCCGTTCGGCGGGCATTCCAAAAGGTCCCGGCCACGGAACTTGCCGGAAATAGGCTTCGTGTCGAAAGCCTTGTAGTCCGCGAAGTCGCTTTCCTCGTGCAGGCCACCCAGCGATTGAAGAAGCGCAGTGATCTCCTCGGCCACAGGGCCGCGGTAGAATGCGTTCCGACCATCTCTGGCGACGGCTCTGAGGGTGGCGGCAAGCGCCGGGTTGGCAATACGGTCGCCGGTGCGCGGCGCCTTGCCGTTCGGCAGGAAATAGGCAGCCGCTTGCGGATATTTGGCCACTCGATAGCTGTAGCGGCGCCAATCGAGTTCAACGCGCGGCGTGACGCAATAGCCTTCTTCCGCAGCCGCGATTGCAGGGGCCAGAACGCGATCCATGCCCAGCCGGCCATAGGAGCCTATCAGCCGGCACCATGCATCGATCGCGCCGGGAATGGTAACGGCATGCGGGCTGTCGTCCGGGATGGCACTAAAGCCCTTATCGAGGAAATAGTCGAGATTTGCCTTCTTCGGTGCACGGCCCGAGCCGTTCAGCCCGACCGGCGTACCACCGCCAGCGCTGTAAAGCGCGAAGCAATCGCCGCCTATCCCCGTCATGTGCGGGTCGATGACGGACTGCAGTGCGACTGAGGCGACGGCAGCGTCCACGGCATTGCCACCGGCTCGCAGAATGTCGACGGCGGCAAGTGTAGCCAGTGGATGCGAAGTTGCCGCCATGCCTTTGTCGGAGATCGCGACAGATCGGCCTGGCTTGAAAAAATCTCGCTGCTGCATGGTTTCGATGCTCTCCATGTGTCCCGCACCCATCCGTCTGCGATGCGGCGTCGTTAGTGTTTTACGGTGTTTTGGCGGTCATGGAAGAGATGAACTGGCCGAGTGGTGATTTTCGGTTGCGTGCTGCCGCATATGAGGTGGCGCTGAGTGCCCAAGCGGCGAAGATATCTGGATATTTGTCATGTCGGTCCGACACATTGGAGACCGAACTTAGACTGTGCGATCGGAGCGGCGAAGGCCCCGTTCTTCCGATTCTCGCGCAGCAGGCGATCACTTTCGAGTGGTCCGACAGCGGGAATTGAGTATTGTCGAGGGCAGCGATGCGGTTGATTCATGATTGGGTGATCGGCCGATGTCTCGAAGGACAGAGCCTGTTCTGGATAGGTGAGGAAAGACGATGACGATTGACATTAACGGTTTTGCCGGACGCCTGAAGCGCCGCGAAAATGGCGGCATGATCTCCGGCTGGGTCGGTATTCCCGACGCGATGCTCGTCAACCATCTGGCGCAGGAAGATTTCGATACGCTCGTCCTGGATATGCAGCACGGCATGTGGGATATGGCTTCCGCCGCAAACGGCATTGCGCATGTCCGGCTTGCCGGCAAGCCGGCAATTGCCCGCATTCCGGTCGGCGACTTCGCATCGGCATCGCGGCTTCTGGACGCCGGGGCCTCCGCCATTATCGCGCCGATGATCAATTCCGCAGATGACGCACGCGCCCTGGTGAAGGCGACCAAATATCCGCCGCTCGGCGAGCGCAGCTGGGGCCCCTCGCTTGCTCTCAATCATTTCGCCATTTCCGCGGAAGACTATCTGCAGAGCGCCAACAGCCTGACCGTTACCATCGCGATGGTCGAAACCCGGACAGCGCTCGACGCGATCGACGAGATTCTTGCCGTTGATGGTATCGACGGCATCTTCATAGGCCCATCGGATCTTTCCATCGCGCTTTCGAATGGTGCCCGGCTTGCGCCCGAGAGTGCTGCGATCGACCAGGCGCTTTCGACCGCGCTTGCACGCTGCCGCGCCCATGGCAAGATCGTCTGCGCCTTTGGCGGCGACGGCGATCGCGCCGGGCAATATTTGAAGCTCGGCCTCGATCTGGTCATTGCCGGTACGGAAACGGCGCAGCTGCGGGCAGGTGCCCGCACGGCCATCCAGGCTGCGCGCAAGATCGCGGACCAGAGCTGACGCCTTACAGACCTGACCAAGATGGTTCCGGATAAGCCGATGCTCACTCCGTGATATTGAACGATGGTTTTGGATCTGCTGCCATCAAGGCGCCGGCGGATCCAGGCATTCAGAATGCTGGGCGGCGAACGTTGAAGCAATTCCGGAGAACTGCACAAACGGCTTTCGGTCCGGAATTGCGAGACAACAAAGAGATAGAGCGGTTTGGCAGTTCCGTGAAACGGTGAACTGCTCCAGCCTCCGTTAATTTACGAGCTTTACGAAGCAGGGATTATACGACTCTTCGCCACAGCTGCCGCGGGCTTTCGCCGGCGTGATCGTGTTTTGGATGGCGATGGCGACAAGCGATACGGCAATGATCGTCAAAACAGTTCTCGTATATTTATCCATGAGATTCCCCGGTGATAGAAGGATGAAACATACGCACCTTAAAATTGATTTTCTGAACGCCACCTGAATATCGATGCTTAGGGTTGTATCCCGATGTGCGTGACGAGTCTCGGAATGACGGTGCACGCGCGCATTTCCCTCCCCCACATTGAGCGCAGCCCGTGCTTGCATCCTCGTCGGGCTGCAGGCATTCTCGCGCCGATATGACGGAGCGGAATGATTTGCCGAAAGTGCAGGAACTGGCGATGGGACGCGGTTTGCGGCGGGAGGCGGGCCAGCGCGTGACCCTGCGGACGGTTGCGACCGCTCTCGGCCTGTCCGTCACGACCGTCAGCCGCGCCTTGAAGGAAGGCCCCGAGGTCAATCGGGAGACGATCGAACTGGTCAAGCGGGCGGCAAGCGAGCTCGGCTATCGTCCCAATCTCGGTGGCATCAATCTTCGCACCGGCAAGACCCATGCCATCGGCATCGTGCTGCCTTTCGGGCGCGAGGGTGAGATGAACATTGTCGTCGCCTCGCTGATCGAGGGCGCCTCGCGCTACATGAAGGCGCGCGGTTATCGGACCACGATCGTACCGCAACTGCAGGCCGATGATCCCTTGGCGACGGTGCGTGATATCGTCGAAGAAGGATCGGTCGACGGTATCGTCATCACGCATACGACCCCGCAGGACGACCGCGTCAAATATCTGCTCGAGGTCGGCATGCCCTTTGTCACTTTCGGCCGTACCGAACTCTTGAGCGTTCATCCGAGCATCGACCTCGACCATGAGGTGATCGGCGCGGAGGCGGCGCGCCTGCTTCTGGATGCCGGGCACCATATGCCGCTGCTGATCGCGCCCAGCCATCAATTCACCTACAGCCTGCAATTCGTTCGCGGCTGGCGCAGGACCTTTGCCGAGCGCCATCTGAACGTCCCGGACGACTGCATTCATTTTACCACCGCGACCCCGGATAATGGTCGCGAGATGGCAAAGCGCATAGCCGTGCAGAAACCTGAAGCGAGCGCCGCTTTCGTCGCGAGCGAGGAAGCGGCGCTTGGGTTCCTCGCCGGCCTGCGCGACGCCGGACGACAGGCCGGCAAGGACTTCGCTCTGATCACTTACGGCGGCACGGCGCTGCCGGACTTTTTCAATCCGCCGCTCAGCACGTTCCACTATTCGAACCATGCCATAGGCGAGCGTTTGGCCGCCTTTCTGCATCGGGCGATCGCCGGCGAAGATCCGGCCGATCTGCGCGAAGTCGTCCGCGCCGCCTTCGTCGATCATCAGAGCCAGGCCCGCCACGGTTAAACAGTGACGCAGCGCGCAAGATGAGCGAATTTCCGGAAGGTAT
Source organism: Rhizobium sp. BK289 (assembly GCF_014193575.1). Classification (NCBI taxonomy): domain Bacteria; kingdom Pseudomonadati; phylum Pseudomonadota; class Alphaproteobacteria; order Hyphomicrobiales; family Rhizobiaceae; genus Rhizobium; species Rhizobium sp. BK289. The sequence goes on along the minus strand of NZ_JACHZO010000012.1, from coordinate 141,835 downwards.
TCGTAACGTTACGAATTCCTCTATTCTTCCAGAATTCGCTGCGATGGGCCAGAAAATATCGGGTTGACAGATGTCTCGTTTTTCGTGATCGTAACGTTACGAATGACGAGAACGCGGGCTGGGAGGCTCGCGGGCAAGTCATTTCCGCATGCCGTTGACAGGTAGTCGCATTCCGAGGGGAGGAGGATGACATGAGCGGAAACTCGCTTTTTTTCGGATCGCCAATTTGGACCTTCAATTGGAATCCGCCCTATCAGGCGCCGCTCCGGCGGCTTGCCCGCACCGGCTGCAAGGGGTTCGAGCTGACGGCATGGTCGGTGGACATGCTGAGCTACTATACGCCCAAAACCATTGGTGAATTGAAGACGATCGCTGACGGGGAGGGGCTGATTCTCACCAATTTCTTCTTCAATCTGCCGTTCAACCGCGCCGCGAATGCCCCCCTCTCGACCGTCGATCTCGATGGCTACAAGCGCGGGATGGATGTCGCCGCTGCCATCGGCACGCCGGTCGTGACAAGCATGACGCCCTATCCGTTTCAGTCCGAGGTCAAGCCGATCCTGCAGCGGCCGATTTCGCAGGAATGGAGTGCGGCGGTCGAGCAGCAATGGGATTGGACAGGCGAATATGACGCCGTCGTCGAAGGTTTCGCCAGCGCCTGCGAAATTGCCGCCTCTGCCGATCTCAGGGTTGCAATCGAGCCGCACCCCTATCGCTGGGTCAGTTCCGGTCAGGGCATGCTGCGCCTGATCGAGCGCACCGGCGCTGCCAATCTCGGCCTGAATTTCGACCCGAGCCATCTCTTTCCGGCTGGCGACATGCCGCATTACGTCGTGCTGGCACTCGGTGATCGCATCTTCAATACGCATTTTTCCGACAATGAGGGTCATACCAACGCCCATTGGCGGCCTGGACGCGGCAAGATCGACTGGAAGGCGATCTTCGCGGCACTTCGGACCATCGGCTATTCCGGCCCGATCACTCTGGAGTTGGAAGATGCGCCTGGGGCCTCGCACTGGACGCATTTTCGCGAAGCGACGGCAGAATTCGACGACGAGATGCGCCGCGGCATGAACTATCTGCGCACCGCTGCCGCAGAGCTTGATATCACCATTTCGTAAGAGGCAAATCCCAATGAGCAACGAGCCCATGAAAGTCGGCATCGTCGGCGCCGGCAATATCAGCGCCACCTATGTCGCGACCCTGCACATGTTCGATTTCATCCGCGTGAAATCGGTCTACGATCTCTACGACGCATCGGCGCGCAAACTCGCCGAGCAGTTCGGAATCGAAGCCGTGGCGCTCGATACGATGCTCTCCGACCCGGAAATCGGCCTGATCATCAACCTGACGACGCCGGTCTCGCATTATGCCATCAGCAAAAAGGCCCTGCTTGCCGGCAAGCATGTCTATTCGGAAAAGCCGCTCGGCATTTCCATGGCCGAAGCGGAGGACCTGATGGCGATCGCGCGGGCAGGGGATCTGCGGCTTGGCTGTGCCCCCGACACCTTCCTCGGCGGCGGCCACCAGCTGACGCGCCGGCTGCTCGACGAAGGGCGCATCGGCAAGACGATCTCGGCAACGGCAATGCTGCTTTTGCCTGGCCACGAGCACTGGCACCCCAATCCCGCCTTCTTCTATGGTCGTGGCGGCGGTCCGATGCTTGATGTCGGCCCCTATTACGTCACCAACCTGATCGCACTGCTCGGCCCGGTGCGCGAGGTCTTCGGCACGGCGAAGATCACTCGTATCGAACGTACGGTGAAGGCCGATCCGCATCGCGGCGAGACGATCAAGGTCTTGGTGCCGACGCATCTGACCGGCGTGATGGAATTCCATAGCGGTGCGACCGTCACTATCGCCACCAGCTTCGACGTTATCAAGCACAGGCACAATCAGATCGAGCTTTACGGCTCCGAAGGCACCATGGTGACGCCGGATCCGAACAATTTCACCGGCAAGGTCGAAATATTCCGCGATGGGGACGAAGCATGGCGGGAGATTCCGGTCGATCATCCCTACACCGAAGGTATGCCCGGCCATCTCGGCCTGCGCGGATTGGGCGCGGCCGAAATGGTGGATTCCCTTCGCTCGGGGCGCCCACATCGGGTATCGTCGGAACTGGCCTTCCACGCATTGGAAGTCATGACGGCTTTCGAACGCTCTGCCCAATCACGCGGCGTGGTTGCAATTCATAGCAGTTGCGGCCGCCCGGATCCGATAGCGCGCACAATTAATGAGGGACGTTTCGCCTAGGCTGCGCTATAGAGTTCAGGAAAATGCGGTCCTTTCGGGTTGCAGGCTTGACGAAGGGGCAATGCCAGAGGAAGCATTGACCACTTGCCGCTGGGAACGGAGGCCCGGCGGCGCGGTTTTGGAGGATCGTTGAATTCGGCACCCGATGTCTGTGGACGGCGGCGGCTGAACACAGGCGTTGGGAGAACGCTATCAAAGGAGGAGGAACGCATGCGCAAATTGATGATGACATTAGTCGGCGCCACGGCGCTGGCTGCGGCGAGCGTGACCGGTGCTCTGGCCGAAGGCAAGAAAGCTGAAGTCCTGCATTGGTGGACTTCGGGCGGTGAGGCTGCAGCCGTGAAGGAACTGGCCAAGGCCTTCAACGCCGCCGGCGGCGAATGGGTGGATACCGCCATTGCCGGATCAGGCTCGACCGCCCGTCCGATCGGCATCAACCGCATCATCGGCGGTAACCCACCGACGGCCATGCAGTTCAATACCGGTACGCAGATGAACGAATTGGCCCAGCAAGGCCTTCTGCGCCCGCTCGACGATCTCGCCAAGGAGCAGGATTGGAAATCGGTTCTGACGCCGTCCTTCTATCAGGCCATCCAATTTCAAGACCATATCTACGGCGCACCGATCAACGACCACGGCCAGAACTGGGTCTTTTATTCCAAGGCCGTCTTCACCAAGGCCGGCGTGACGGAAGAGCCGAAAACCTGGGACGAAATGTTTGCCGCGCTCGACAAGATCAAGGCGGCCGGCCTGATCCCGATTGCCGTCGGCGGCCAGCCCTGGCAGCTGCAGTCGATGTTCAATGCCATCCTGCTCGGAGAAGGCGGCAAGGATCTCTACGCCAAGGTCTGGAAGGATCTCGATACGGATGCGGTCAAGTCCGACAAGTTCAAGCACGTGGTGGAGGTCTTCGCCAAGCTGCGCAACTATCAGGATCCTGGCAGCCCGAACCGTGATTGGAACGTCGCGACCGGCATGCTGATCGACGGCAAAGCCGGCATTCAGTTCATGGGCGACTGGGCCAAGGGCGAGTTCATCCATGCCGGCCTTGTGGCCGACAAGGATTTCGGCTGCATCCTTGGGCCGGGTGAATCCAACTTCATGATGGGCGGCGACATCTTCGTCTTCCCTGTCCTGAAGGACAAGACCGCCACCGACGCTCAGACGTTGCTGGCGACGGTCATCATGTCGAAGGAAGGCCAGCTTGCCTTCAATTCCAAGAAGGGTTCCGTGCCGGTGCGCCTCGACGTCGATACGTCGAAGCTCGATGCCTGCGCCCAGAAGGGCCTGACTGCGCTCAAGGATCCGAGCCGCCAGATCCTCGCGCCGGATGTGCTCACCGCTCAGGATATCGTCCAGACGGAACAGGATTTGGTCGCCCAGTACTGGACGACGCCAAGCATGACGGCCGACCAGTTCGCCGAGCAGTTTGCGCAGGTGATTGAACAGGCGAAGTAAGCTTCGATCGACATCCATGCGGCGGCAGGCATCCCTGCCGCCGGCTTCCATGAATGCTGAGGAGGAGCGCGCCCATGAGCACCCCAGATACGAGTGCCGCCGCCGCACCAGCGGCCGCCAGGCCTGCGAGCGTCAGCCGCAGGAAGATGCATTTTTCGCCCTATGTGGCGCTGTTCCCGGCTTTCGCCATCGTGCTTCTCGCCTATGTCGTCACGGTCGTCTGGAACATCTGGATATCATTCACGGACAGCAAGGTGCTGCCGGTCAACATTTTCGTCGGGACGAAGCAGTATGAGCGGTTGTTTTCGACGGCGCGCTGGCTGCTGTCGCTGCAGAACGTCGTTCTCTTCGGCATTCTGTTCATTGCCGGCTGCCTGATCCTCGGCTTTCTGCTGGCGGTCGCGCTCGATCAAAAGGTGCGTTTCGAAAATACCTTCCGGACGATCTTTCTCTATCCCTTCGCCATGTCCTTCATCGTGACGGGGCTGGTCTGGCAGTGGATCATGAATCCGACGCTCGGCCTGCAGAAGGTTGCCGACAGCATCGGCTTCACCTGGTTCCGCTTCGACTGGATCGTCCAGAGCGATCTTGCCCTTTACGTCATCGTGCTTGCCGGCATCTGGCAATCATCCGGCCTCGTCATGGCGATCATGCTGGCCGGCCTGCGCGGTGTCGACCGCGAATTGTGGAAGGCGACGCGTATCGACGGCGTGCCGAGCTGGCGCGTCTATCTGCACATCGTCATCCCGATCCTCAGGCCGACCATCATCACCGCTAGCGTGCTTTTGGCGATTGCTGTCGTCAGGGTCTACGAACTCGTGCTGGCGACCACCGGCGGCGGTCCGGGGATCTCGACCGAAGTGCCCGGGAAATTCATCATGGATTACCTCTTCGGGCGCGGCAATATCGGCCTTGCGACGGGGGCATCGACCGTGATGTTCATCACGGTGGTCATCCTGGTGGCGCCCTGGCTCTATTATGAATATTTCCGTGAAAAGCCGAGGGGGAACTGATGACGACGCCATCTTCCGTCACTGGTGCCATGCAGGGTCCGACCGGGCGCAAGCCGCAGCATCTGACCCCTGGACGCATCGGCCTCTATCTCTTTCTCGTCATCGCGGCCCTGTTCTTCCTGCTGCCGCTCTATGTGATGCTCGTCACTTCGTTCAAATCCATGCCGGAGATCCGCCAGGGCAATATCTTCGCCTTTCCGCAGATGTGGACGGCGGATGCCTGGGTACAGGCGTGGAGCACCGCCTGCACCGGACTTGAATGCGGCGGCATCAGCGTCGGCTTCTGGAACTCGGTGAAGATCCTGATCCCGAGCATGATCCTGTCGATCCTGATCTCGTCGCTGACCGGTTACGCACTGTCCTTCTGGCGGGTCAGGGGCGCGAACGTGCTCTTTGCCATCCTGCTGCTCGGCGCTTTCATCCCCTACCAGGTGTTCATCTATCCGCTGGTGCTGATCTATCGCGATGTCGGCATCTATTCGACGCTGCCCTGCATCATCATCACCCACACGGTCTTCGGCCTGCCGGTGCTGACGCTCTTATTCCGCAATTATTACTCGAGCTTGCCGATGGAGCTCTTCAAGGCGGCCCGCATCGATGGCGCCGGGCTTTGGCAGATCTTCTTCCGGCTGATGATCCCGATGTCGATCCCGATCCTGGTGGTGGCGGCGATCCTGCAGGTGACGGGCATCTGGAACGACTTCCTCTTCGGCGTCGTCTTCGCCGGCCGGGAAAACTTCCCCATGACCGTGCAGCTCAACAACATCGTCAACTCCACCCAGGGCGAGAAGCTTTACAACGTCAACATGGCGGCGACCATCCTCACCGCCCTGGTGCCGCTGATCGTCTATTTCGGCTCGGGCCGCTGGTTCGTGCGCGGCATCACCGCCGGCGCAGTCAAGGGATAGTTCATGGCCAATGTTTCCATTCGCGAACTTGCAATCGATTTCGGCAGCGTCAGCGTTCTGAAATCGCTCAATCTCGAAATACAATCAGGCGAGTTCATCGTGCTGCTCGGCCCGTCCGGCTGCGGCAAGTCGACCTTGCTCAATGCGATTGCCGGGCTGACCGACATCACCGACGGACAGATCTGGATCGGCGACAGGAACGTCACGTGGGAGGAGCCGAAGGATCGCGGCATCGGCATGGTATTCCAGTCCTACGCGCTCTATCCGACGATGACGGTGGAGGGGAATCTTTCCTTCGGGCTGCGCATTGCCGGCATGCCGAAAGACGAGATTGCCCAGCGTGTCGACCGCGCCGTGCAGATCCTGCAGATCGATCCCTTGCGTAAGCGCCGGCCGGGCGAATTGTCTGGCGGTCAGCGCCAGCGTGTCGCCATCGGTCGCGCGCTCGTGCGCGATGTTGATGTCTTCCTGTTCGACGAGCCGCTCTCCAATCTCGACGCCAGGCTCAGAACCGAGCTGCGCGTCGAGCTGAAGCGCCTGCACAGCGGCCTCGGCTCCACCATGATCTATGTGACGCACGACCAGATCGAGGCGCTGACGCTCGCCGATCGCATCGCCGTCATGAGCGGCGGCGTCATCCAGCAATTCGCCACGCCGAAGGAAATCTACCGGCGCCCGGTCAATCGCTTCGTGGCAGGCTTCGTCGGTTCTCCTTCGATGAACTTCCTGTCCGGGCAGGTGACGAGCAATGGCGGCGTGCCGGCCTTCGCTTTGCCCGACGGCCGCAAGATCGATCTCAACGGTTACGAGTTTTCCGGCACGCCGGGCGAAGGTCGCAAGGCGACGCTCGGCGTGCGGCCCGAGCAGATGCAGTTCCAGCCCGCGGGTAGCCGGGCCGCGAGCCTGCCGGCAATTTTCACCATCGTCGAGCCCATGGGGTCGGACAATCTGATCTGGGGCCAGGTCGGCAGCGAGACGCTGTCGGTGCGCATCGACGCCGACGAGGAGGTCGCGCTCGACCGAGAGCAGCCGGTCTATTTTCAGCCGACGCTCGCGTCGTTGTTCGGAGAAGACGGCCAGCGCCTGTAAGTCGCCGTGCCGCGCGTTCGACCGAGCGCGCGGCAGGATTGTCATGCCCTGACTTCGAAGACCATGTTGAACGGCGTTTCGGTCGCCTTGCGGAAGTGCGAATAGCCCGCATCCATGGCAACCTTGCGCAGTTTCAACTCGCCGGCTTGCGCACCCAGACCCAGCCCGACTTCCTGCGATAGCGAGGCGGGTGTGCAGATCATCGTCGATGCGCCGTAGAAGACGCGGCCGACAGGGTTGAGGTTGTCCTTCAGGCAATCATGCGCGAAGGGCTCGACGATCATCCAGGTGCCATCGTCGGCGAGGCTTTCCTTGACATGTTTGCCGGCGCCGACCGGATCGCCCATGTCATGCAGGCAATCGAACATCGCCACGAGATCGTATCCGGCAGCCGGGAAATCCTTGGCACTTGCCTGCTCGAAGGTGATGCGTCCGTCGACGCCCGCTTCCTTTGCGGCGGCTTGGGCCCGTTCGATCGAGGGCAGATGGTAATCGAAGCCGAAGAAGGTCGAGTTCGGATAGGCCTGCGCCATCAGGATGGTCGAGGCGCCGTGGCCGCAGCCGACATCGGCAACCGCGGCGCCGGCCTGAAGCTTTTCATGCAGTCCGTCCAGCGCCGGTATCCATTCCGTAACGAGATGGCTGTTGTAGCCCGGCCGGAAGAACCGCTCCGTGCCACGAAACAGGCAGGCGCTGTGCTCATGCCAGCCGAGGCCGCTGCCGGTTTTGAAGGCATTGGCGATCTTCGGCTCATCCAGCCACATGGATTGAACCACGTCGAAGGCACCATTGAAGAAGGCGGGGCTGCTTTCCTCCGCAAACACCATGGCCTGCTCCGGCGTCAGGTAGAAGCGTTCGGTTTCGTCGTCATAGCTGACATAATCGGCCGCCGCCTGCGCCGACAGCCATTCACGCACATAGCGCTCCTTCACGCCAACCTTGTCGGCAAGCTCCGCCGACGTCATCGGTGTTCCGTCCGCCATGGCCTTGAACAGACCCAGATGATCTCCGAGTGTCACCAGCACACCCGAGACCGCCGCGCCGACATCGCCGACCAGGCGCCCAACCAAGGCATCGAGCTTCTGCATATCAGGTTCGCGCATGACATCCTCCTCCCAGAATTGATGTAGCGTTCCATCCGATATATTCGGAAGCCTCAAAATACTCCTGGGTGAGACAGTAAGCAATGATATGGCGGGACAAAGTAATACTTGCCCCGCTGATGAAGATATAGATTACTTGTTTGAATTAATTGAAGTTTTTTATTGAGGGTGTTGCGATTTTTCAGCCGGCACGCGCCAGTTCTTTTTCCAAAACGGAAATAAAACGCGGATCATCCGCAGTGATATCCGGAGCAAAACGGGCGGCAACCTTGCCATCGCGGCCGATGAGGAATTTTTCGAAATTCCAGACAATGCCGCCATCTTGCCCGGTTTCAAGGCCGTGTTTCGCCAGCCGTTCACGCATGGGGCCGTCTCCGATCGTCTCGACACCGGAGGCGATCAGGCTGTTATAGAGCGGATGGCGTTCCTCGCCGGTGACGGCAATCTTGGAAAACATCGGAAACTGCACATCGTAGGTCAGAGTGCAGAAGCTCAGTATTTCGTCGTTGCTGCCCGGTTCCTGGCCCTTGAAATCATTGGCGGGGAAGCCGGCGATGACCAGACCTTCGTCGCGTTTCTCCTCATAGAGCTTTTCCAATCCTTCATACTGTACCGTCAGGCCGCATTTGGACGCGACGTTGACGACCAGGATGACCTTGCCGTGAAAGTCGGCAAGCGTCGTATCACTGCCGTCGATTCTCTTTACCGGAATATCGAGCACGCTGTCGGTCATTTCATTCAACTCCAAAATGATTTTGATCTACCGTATAATAAGCTGTGACCCTAAGCACACTATACTATCAATGTTTTGCCTCGACGGATTGTCGCATTTGCCGCTGCCATTATCCTGCGTCGCTGCCAGTTGCGCGATAAAACGACGTAGGGACACGTGGAGAATGCCAATGTCAAACCGGTGTCAGTAAACCAATCGAGCTCTTATCGTTCCCGGAATCTGACGAAGCGCCTCAAGTATATCATTCGCTCTCTGGCCAACGCCTTCGGCTTCGACAACCACGTAACCTGTTTCGCCATGCGTCTGCAGGAATTCGCCGACGATGTTCAGTCCGCGCGACGAAAAAATCGTGTTCAAACTGTTTAGGATGCCTGGGCGATTTTCGTGGACATGGATGAAGCGCGTACCGTTTGGACGCGGCGGCAATTGAACCTGGGGAAAGTTGACCGCACCCAGTGTCGAGCCGACATCGGAATATTCGACGAGCTTGCGGGAAACCTCCCTACCAATGCGCTCCTGGGCTTCTTCGGTCGACCCACCAATATGCGGGGTCAGGATCACGTTATCCAGGCCTTGCAGCGGCGTTTCGAAGCGCTCTTTGTTTGACGCGGGTTCTTTCGGGAACACGTCGACAGCCGCCCCTGCGAGATGTCCCTCTTTCAAAACCTTCGCAAGCGCTTCGAGATCGACCACGGTACCGCGGGAATTATTGATGAAAAAGGCTCCCTTTTTCATTCTGCGCAGCTCGGCCTCAGTTATCATGTTTTGCGTCGAACTGGTTTCCGGAACATGCATCGTCACGAAATCAGAGATTTCGAGGAGTTCGCCGAGCGAAGCCATGGATTCCGAGTTGCCGTGGCGAAGCTTGTCTGAAGGATCAAAATAGCGAACGTTCATGCCCATGCTTTCCGCAAGAACGCTAAGCTGCGAGCCGATGTTGCCATAACCCACGATGCCAAGCGTTTTGCCGCGCATCTCGCGACTGCCTTCAGCTGACTTGTCCCATCCGCCTTGATGAGCGGAAGCCGAACGCGGGAAAATCCGCCTTGTCAGCATGATGATTTCGCCGATGACAAGCTCAGCGACCGACCGCGTATTCGAGTAGGGAGCGTTGAACACAGGGATACCGCGTCGGCGGGCTGCATCCAGATCCACCTGATTTGTTCCCACGGAAAAACAGCCGACGGCCATGAGCTTTTTGGCGGAGCTGAAAATTTCCTCTGTGAGCTGCGTGCGTGAGCGAATTCCGATGATATGCGCTTCGGCTATATGGCTTTTGAGGTCCTTATCATCGAGGGCCTTTGGCAGATGAGTGAGATTGACGTAGCCCGAGGATACAAAGTAGTCCACCGCGCTCTGGCTGATCCCTTCCAATAGAAGTACCGAAATCCGATCACGAGGAAGAGAAAGCTGTCTGGTCATTGAATTACCTTTGATTCTCGAATTCTATCTGGCGGGCGTCACTCGTCCGCCCAGAGCTCACACCCACGGTCACATGACTTAGCGGCCATCCGACAGGCAGTGCAAGAACAAACTCAAGTCCATCGCCGCTTACTGGCCTGTGCTCTGATCGGTAGCCGGCATGAGGGCCGATCCGTTCATTCAGCTCCGTGATAGACTTGGGAAAATAGCAGAGAGTTCCGCGAAATCCGAAACTGATTGCCGAGAAAGTTGCACAAATCCCATCGGTTAATTTCAAAACCTATCAGTTTATAGGCATATTTCCGAGTTTATATTCGATATATCTCATTAAAATTGCAAAAACCAATAGTATTAAAATACATAACTGTCGATTGAATTCGAATGTCGATCGATGAATTTATAGATCTGATAATATTTCATAAAATACGACGCGACATTGTCGATAATTATTGTTATAGTAAGCGGAATCGCGGACCTATTTCTTGCGAATGATCTTTCTGGCGCATTTTAGAGTTTTTATGACTGGCAGGCGGTTCCGGTGATGGAGAAAGTCGGATTACATCAGCTGGATACGAAAAATTTCGCAGGGAAGCGAGAACGCCCTGCGGATGAGGTTTTCAGCGGGATTGACACTATTTCGAGGCAATCTCGCATGGATATCAAGCCGACGGCGCAGCGGGCGACAATATGGGTCGACCGGAGGCAAGATGCGGATAGTGGCGCAGATGTTCTAAAGCCGATGAAGTCAACGGCTCTTGGAATTGATGCCGACTTCCGATTACCCCATCGCACAGAGCAGGTCAGGCTGGCCAGACAGCTGGTCAAGGAAGCAATACCGGACGTTCGACATCTCTTTAATCGGGCACGGCGTTATCGCGATATCCAATATGATTCTGCCGGGAGAGTGGTGGGAAAGCTTATGTCGCGGCGGCCGGCCGATGTTGTTGCGTTAATCGGTGCTGAAAAACCCAAGGACGGTCGGGAGGGAACTCTCTTTCATTCGCTGGCCGTAAGCGCATTGGTGATTGCATTCGGCCGCGGTTTGGGATTGAGCGAAGATACGGTTGGCCTTCTCGGTTTCGGCGGATTACTGCACGACATCGGAAAAATGGCTTTGCCAACGAAGCTGTTGGAGGCATCTGGTCCATTGGATACCGCCGAGCTCATGCTTATCCGGACACATCCGGAGTTGGGGCACGAGATTCTCAGGCAAATCAAGAATATACCGAAAGTCGTTTTAGATATTTGTCTTTATCATCACGAGAGGTTCGATGGCTCCGGCTATCCATACGGGCTTGTCGGAGCCGATATCCCCGAGGCCGCGCGCATCGCTGCAATCTGCGATGTCTACGATGCTCTTACGACCACGAGGCCATATAAGACCGCGTGGTCTCCCTATGAAGCAATCTATGCGATGCTCAGATCGACCGGACAGTTCGACCCTGTGCTGTTGAACGCGTTTGTATCTTGGATAACGAGCGACGGCGTCACCCAATAGATCAACGGATCGCAGGCATGCTGCGTTGCAGCCGAACGGTGGCTGCGTTCAGCTGCGGCAAATTTGCACCTGCCATTCTTCGCTCCGCAAAGCGCGCGAGCCACCTCCGAGAGACAGACAGAGCCGGATCGGCGGTCGTGGCGATGACTTTCGCTAAGTATACGAGACAGGACGCAGGATCCGATGCGGAGAAGATACGCAACCCGAACTACGTTCAGGCAATAGTACAACCATGTTGTGATCGGTAATGAAACAGGCCGATACTGGCGCCATCCTTTAATCTGTATATGGCCCAGCAGTCATTGCTAAATATGAAGATCTCGTAATATATTCTCTTAAAGCGGTTGCTACGTTCTGGTAAGTTACGACTCACGCCCGGTCGTTCGATGAGACTGCGATTGTTGATGCGAAGGGGCCGATGCGGACACACCAGATCAAACTGGACAATGGCCGGATTTTGCGTGGCCGGCTTGGAGGACGAGGCCCTATGCCCGAGAACCGAGTGGATCGGTCGCAGCGAATTCCATATGGGTCCGAATCCGCCAACGGTTCAGAGGCGATGATTTCGCTTTGGGATCTCGATCTCAAACTGCTCGATTCCTCCAAGAGATTCAAAGAGCATATCGGCCTTGCCTTCCGAAACGAGATGACGCTGTGGGAAGCTTACCCGACGCTTGCAAAACCGGCGTTTGCCGAGCTCATTCGTCAGGTCATCGATACCGGTGAGCCCCGCACGATCCGGCTTGACGATCCGAAGCGGCGAAATGCAAGCGTCCTCGTCTCCTCTATCCGCGCGGGGCTTCTGATTGTCGAAACCAACGGCGCAATTACGAAGGATGTTTCGCCATCCGCAGACGACGAAAAAGCGCTGCTTATCCATCAGGCAACGCATGATGTCTTGACCGGATTACCCAATCGCCGTCAATTCAGCTCGGCACTGGCGCAACTGTTTCCGGTGAGCGGCAAGATCGGGCCGGTGCTGATGCAGCTCGATCTGGACGATTTCAAGCCCGTCAACGACACGCTTGGCCATGGCGCCGGCGACATCGTGCTGAAACTCGCCGCCGAAAGAATCAAGGATGCGCTCGGCCGGGGCGGAACGGTCTACCGTCTCGCCGGCGATGAGTTCGCCATAATCCAGGCCGGCACGCAACGAACCCTCGAGGCAGAAAAACTGGCGGAAGCGCTGGTTGCGGAGTTCAAGAAGCCGTTCACGGTCAACGGCATCTCTGTCTTCGTCGGGGTCAGCGTCGGGATCGCAATTGCGCCGCGCGACGGCAATGAGGGGGAGCAGCTGATGAAGGCTGCCGATGTCGCCCTTTATGCCGCCAAGCAAGAGGGACGCCGGCGTGCGCGGACTTTCGATCCGGCCATGCTGATCGTGGTCGAGCAAAGGGAGCTGCTGCGGCGCAGCCTGCGCGTGGCGCTGCAGCGCGACGAGTTCTTCATCGAATATCAGCCGCTGGTGAAGCCTCCGTCCAATGTGGTCGGTTTCGAGGCGTTGCTGCGCTGGCGGCATCCAACCCTCGGAGTCATTCCCCCGGCGGCTTTCATTCCCATGGCCGAAGCCGATGGCCTCATGCGGGACATTGGTCAGTGGATGCTGGAGGAAGCCTGCCGCGAGGCCCTGGCATGGCCCGCGCACTATACGCTTGCGGTCAATCTTTCTCCGGCGGAGTTCCTGACACCGGGCCTGACCGATCGCATCTCTCAAACGCTCGATATCGTCGGATTTCCAGCCGAGCGCCTGGAGCTGGAAATCACCGAAGGCGTGCTTCTCGAGCGGACGACCAACAATCTCGACACGCTGAACACGCTCAACGTGCTCGGCATTCAGATTTCCCTTGATGATTTCGGCACGGAATATTCTTCGCTCAGCTACCTCAAGAATTTTCCCTTCGATACGATCAAGATCGATCGCTATTTCATCAGGGATCTTCTGCAGGATACCAAAGGGCAAACCATTGTACGCTCCGTGATCGGCCTCGCTCATGGCCTGGACATGCAGGTGACCGCAGAGGGTGTCGAAACGCAGCAGCAGGCAGTCTGGCTCCAGAAGGAGGGCTGCGATCGCCTGCAGGGCTACGGCATCAGCCCTCCGCTCGGCGCTGACAAGCTTGATGATTTCATAAGGCAGGGCGCGCGCACTCAATCCATCGCGACATTCGGCGAATTTCACGCCAGCCCGTGAATTTCCGAAGCGCATTTCATTCGGGAGTTTCTCGAGAGTACCATGGAGAGGCAAGTGGACGCGGCTTTCAAGCCATTGCTTGAACTGGAAATGGAGATGGCGACCCTGGTGGCGGACTGGTCGCATTGCGATCAATGCGCCGCTTATCTGGCCCGCATGGTCAGCCACGATCGCCACGATTCCATCCGCCATGCCAATCTGCTTTCGGCAGCTCTGAACGAGCTCTTCGAGATGTCCTTCCACACCAGGGAGAGCGACGGTGTTCTTCGCTGTCGTTTCTATCGAAACGGCACGATCGAACGGATCGAATTGACCTTTCCCTGCTCGGCCGAGCAACGCAATTCATATGAGACAATCGTCGAGCGCATCGGAAACGGCCTGGCGTTGGCAAACTATCTCGATGTCATCACCGATGACGCTGCGCGCGCTGAGCACGCGATCCTTCTCGGCCTTGCCGTCAACTACGATGCAGACATCGAACTGTCCCCTCAGGATACAGGAATGATGACTTTCGTGGTGGATCTCGCGCTTGAGAGGCTACTCAATTGAGCAATCTCTCCTCTGCACGTTTCACGGCGCAATTTGACGTCAATAATCAGGAATTCTCCCTGGCAGGGGTTCTCAGGCCGCGTTCGGTTGCGGAGCTTGCCGATGATCTCGCGCTGCTGCGCGACGGCATCGAGAGGGTGAACGGCGTCTGCTATGTCAATCTGAAGCGTGTCACCCATATGAACAACACGGCGTTCCGCGCCCTGACGCATGTCCTCCTCGATGCCACGCGATCGAGGCCCGATCTCAAACTGACGGTCATCGCTTCGAGCGTCGTTGCATGGGCATCGCGACTGTTTCGCCATTTGAGCGATCTGTCGCCCAATATCACCGTCGAGATCTATGATTCCGCCTTCTATCCCGGGCAGACATTCGTAGAGGACCAGAGCTTCATACCGATCCTCCGCACGCAGACGAAAATGACGTGGCGGCACGAGCGCGAGATACTGCCGCGGCACGGCCTTCGCGAAGGCTTGCATATCGCCGACATCTGTTGCGGCATCGGCGATTTCGCCATGCTGCTGCGAAAGGATTTCAAGCCGGCGCGGATCGTGGCTCTCGACCATTCGGTGCCCAGCCTGGAATATGCCCGCAAGGTGGCGGACGACTTCGGCGTCCAGGATATCGAATATACCTATGGCGATGCATCCCAGATGCTGTTCGACAGCGACCAGTTCGATTTCGTGACCTGCAGGCACTCATTGCAGATCTTCGACCGCCCGGATGTTCTGCTTCGGGAGCTCTATCGCATATGCAAGCCGGGCGGCAGGGTCTACATCACCAACGAGAAGAACTCCCATTGTCTTGGCGAACCCAGAGCCGACAGCATCCAATGGACCTATAACGAGGTCGCGAAGCTGTTCGCCCATTTCGATATGGATGTCGAAATGGGTCCCAAGGGTCGCCGCATGCTGTTGGATGCCGGCTTCAAGGATGTGCGGATGGAAAGCTTCATGGTTACCAATCTCGACGGCGACCCACAGGACTTCGCCGACATCATCACGGCGTGGCAGAATGTTTATGCCGATGAAATGGCGGTCAGAAGAGGAGATTCGGCCGCATTCATCGAGCGATTCAAGCAAGGTTTCGCCGATCATATTTTTGCCGCGCTCCATCCAAGAGGCTATGCCGGCTGGCCGATCTGGGCTTCATCGGGACAGAAACCGCTATGACAGACACGCCAATTGCCAAGCAACGGCTCGGGCTGCGTTCATTTCGTGCCAAGTTTCTGCTCGTCGTCGGGGGGGCGGTTCTGTTCGACCTCTTGGTCAGCGGTGGCCTTGCGCTTTGGAACGTGCAGCGCCTTTCGCGCAACGCCACGACCGAGGTAGGACAGGGCCTGGAAAAGGCGAGCCAGGATTACATTCGCTCCTATGCGGATTCCACCGCCGCAGAAGTCGGTCTGCTGATCGACCAGGTCCATTCCGATGTGAAGGCGTTGGCAGGCGTGCTTCAGGGACAGATCGACGATCCGGCGAGAAGTGTCGATGTCGGTGCCGCCATGAGCAGAGCTTCTCCAGGCGCCGTAACGGTGACCTACGATCCGGTTGGCCAATGGTCGCAAAACCCACCCGGCACGCCCTCGGTCATCAGCGTCTGGGGTTATCTGCTCGACAAGGATCATCATCCTCTGCCCCAGGTGCAGGCAGACATAGAATGGAGCGCGGTGCTCGATCTGGTTGCCCCTTCCTTGCTGCATAACGGCGCATCGAAGCTACAGATGTACTATATCGGCCCGAGGGAGCGTCCGATTTTCCGGACTGCGCCCTATACGACGCAGGCACAGACCTTCGACAAACTTTATCCCGGACACAATAGCGCAGACTTCTGGACCTTCTTTTTTCCGGGCCTCTATGAATCCTGGCAGCAATGGGCCTCCAACCCATCATCGCGCCCGGTTGCCGATTACATCACCCAGACAGCCCCCTATACCGACGCCATCACCGGCAAGCTGATCGTCAGCTTTTTTCATCCGCTCTGGACCCCGGATCGGCATCGTTTGGCCGGTGCCGCCGGCGCCGATATCACGCTCACGCAACTTGCCGAAATCGTTGAACACGTCAAAGTCGCCCAAACCGGCTTCGGCTTCCTTGCCATGTCGAACGGAAACGTCGTTGCAATCAACCCGGTGGGCGAAAAGGTCATCGGCTTGCGCGCCGCCAGCGATGCTGCCGCCAAGGGAGTTACCGGCCTCGACCGGTCCTTGCGCAACAGCATGCAAACGGCCATCACCAAGCTGCCGCTCGACGCCGATGGTGTGATCCAGCACATCAGCCTCCGCGAACAGGGAGAGGACGTTCCCTATCTCGTGGTTGTCAAGCAATTGCCCCCGACCAATCTTTGGGTGGACGGACCCGTGCAGCGCGAGGTCATGTCGCTGGGAATAGTGGTGCCGGAGCGCGAGATCTATGCCTCGCTCATTGCCGCCAAGGACGAGATATCGCGGGCGACCAACCGCATCCTGCTCTATCAGATCATGGCGGTCCTGGTGTCCCTGATCATCGTCACGGCGGCGGTGTTTGCTGCCTCGAAGCGTGTCACCAGCGGCATCAGCGCGCTGGCGAGCGCCGCCAAGCGCATACAAGCGAAGGATTATTCGGTCAGGGTCGATATCTCGACCAGGGACGAGGTGGCGGAGGCCGGCATCGCATTCAACCGGATGGCGGAGGATATCAGTTTCCACACCGAAAACCTCGAAAACCTCGTTTCGGAGCGAACCAAGGAGATTGAAGCGGCCAAGGAAGAGATTTCAGCTCTCAACAGCCAATTGAAGAACGAAAACCTGCGGCTGGCTGCGGAGCTCAATGTCGCCAGGCAGATCCAGCTTATGGTCCTGCCGCGGGCCAAGGAGCTGACGGCCAACAAGCATCTGGAGATCGCCGCCTATATGCGCCCGGCCGACGAAGTCGGCGGCGACTATTATGATGTTCTGCAAAATGGAAACAACCTGAAGATCGGCATCGGCGACGTGACCGGCCACGGGCTGGAGAGCGGCGTGCTGATGCTGATGGTGCAATCGATCGCTCGCGCCCTGCAGGAGGCAGGCGAGATGGATCCGGCAAAATTCCTGACGGATCTCAACCGTGCAATCTTCAAGAACATCGAACGGACACGGACCGACAAGCATCTAACCTTGTCGTTCCTCGACTATGACGGCGAGAAACTGACGATATCCGGTCAGCACGAAGACATGATCATTATTCGCCGAGACGGCAAGGTGGAGCGGATAGACACGGGCGATCTCGGTCTTCCTGTCGGCCTTGAGCTCGACATAGCTCCCTTTATCGACACGAGACAAGTGCCTTTCGAGAAAGGCGACATGGTTATCCTGCATACCGACGGCGTCACCGAAGCGGAGAATTCAAAGGGCGAGCTGTTCGGCTTCGATAGGCTTTTGGAGGATGCGCGCCGGCTGCATGGCGGGACTGCGGAAGAAGTCGTCGAGGGCATACTCGACGATTTGATGGCCTACATCGGGACCCACAAGATCCATGACGATATTACCCTCGTGGTGATGCGGCACAGGTGAGGAGATGGCAACGGCAACTTTCGGCAGGGTAGATCTGTTTTCGTTCGACGCCGCCAATGCTCTACGCATCCGTCTGTTCGACGGTCCGCTGCATTTGGCGTGGCGCCATTCGGCCATCACGTCCGATTTTATCGCGGAGACGATGGCGCTTGGTTTCCGCGCTTCCGAGCGCCAGTACAAGACGGTGCGACACGACATCGGTTACCTGACCAACGAGCTCATCGAAAATTCCATCAAGTTCCGCGCTTCCGGCGAAATCCTTATCGAGGCCTTGCTGGATACCCATCATTTCAAGATGCGGATCGTGAACCTGATCGACCGTGAAGCGACTGCCCGCTTCCAACAACTGTTGCAGAAGGTAACGGCCGGTGATCCCGGTGATCTCCTTATAGAACAGATCGAAGCAAGCGTTCTTGCAGGAAGCGATGCGTCCGGGTTAGGACTGTTGACACTGATGAGCGACTACCAGGCTCAATTGGCCTGGCATTTTGATGAGCATGGTCCGCACAGGCAGATCAAGCTGCAAACCTATGCCGCGATGGCGATTTCATAGACGTGAACCCGCGAGAGGCCCTTTATGGAAATCAAAGAAGAAGCATTCCGCGTCTGGTCCGAAGGCAGTACCTTGTATTTCGACGGGACCATGCGCATGGCGGGTCCTGACGCCTACGCGCCTGTCTATGATCTGGCCAGGGAGATTCTTTATGGAGGCAGTGGCAAAGCGACTTTCGATCTGACTGGTCTACAGTTTTTGAATTCATCGGGTATCAATCTGCTGGCTAAACTGACGATCGAAGCACGCAAGAATCCGGATATTCACCTCACCATATGCGGCTCGTCGCAAATCCCCTGGCAGATGAAATCCCTGCCAAATCTCAAGAAGCTCCACCCTCATGTGGATTTGCGTTTGACGTAACAATGCCGCTCATTTCGGCACGACCGCCTCGAGATGGCGAAAGACCGCAAGCTCGCTCATTCTTTGAGTATTCATGTAGACGGGTAAAATATTGGTCCGTATCACCGCTCAAATCAGCTCGTGGATGCAACGCTGCTTTAAGATGTGCGTACCCGGCCGAAGGAGCGCAGCAGAAGATTGATCGACACGGCGACCTTGTCGATGTCGGGAATGTCCTGCGAATAGTCGCCCGTGTAGAGCTTCACGATCATTTTGTCTCGAATAGGGCCATGAAGATCAAAGTGAAGGTGGAGATAGTATGCTTGCCTGTCGCCGCCACGGCTCATGCTCCTGCGTCGCTGCGTGACCTGCCTCAACTCCGCCCTGAAAGGCGCAAAGCCTTCAAGGTGCAAGAAGACCGATTTCGACTCGAATTGCGAGTCCTCCGGCACTGCGACGACCGCCTTGTCCAGCGCCAGGCTGACCAGCCGGCCGGAAATGTCGTCTACTGCGGCCGGCTCGTCCAATTTAAAGGCATGGAACAGTCGCTGGGGCTTCTCGAAGCAAATGAGAGAGGCGATGAGCAAAACGACGATATTGATGCCTGCCCAAAAGGCCGCGATCGGCGAAAATTCAGCCTGGGTTTGCGTGGTCTCAGGGACGAGATCGATCAGTAGTCCGAGGGCGGTGATCGTGATCAAGGCTGCAATCCAGGAAAACGTATACCGATCAAATTGGTTTGCCTGGTTGCCGCTGCCCTTGGGCGTCACCCTGAACGGCTTGCCGAATGGCCGTATCAGGCTCGACACGACGGTCGGCAGCATTCGAAACGTCGCAAAGGTCCCGACGGCGCTTGAGATTATCGGCAAATATCGCGTTGGCGTTATCCAAAGCATGAGAAGGAAATAGGCAGTCAGCAGCGGAACTTGATAGGAGACATAGTCGGCCACATCCGTGAAATAAAGCGGCAGCAGTCCGAACCATAGATAAGCAATCGGGATGACCAGAATCATCAAGCGCACCAGATACTGCACCAACCAAGAAGCCGGCAGGAACATGATACGTTGGAAGAGTGATAGTCCCGGGCCGCGCAGAGGGCCATTGTGCAGGAAAAGCGTCTGAATGCCCCCCTGGCACCAGCGCTCGCGCTGAACGAAATAGCCCGTCAGATTTTCCGCTGCGAGTCCCATGGACAGACGTTCGTTCAAATAGCGCGTCTTGTAACCCTTGTTGAGCATGGAAAGCGTGGTCAGCAGATCCTCTGTGATGGACTCCGTCGGAAAGCCGCCGATCGCGTCGATTGCGCTGCGTCGTGCGATCGAACATGAGCCACAGCAGAAGCTGACGTCCCACCCATCCCGGCTGGGCGCCATTTCGTCGAAGAACAGGCGCTGTTCATCCGGCCAGATGTTCTCAAGCCCCAGATTCGTCTGCACCGGGTCCGCATTGAAAAAATGCTGAGGTGTCTGGACGATCCCAATGGTTTCATCGGAAAAGAAGGGCAATGTGCGACGAAGAAAGTGCCGGTAGGGCACGAAGTCGGCATCGAACACGGCAATGAATTCACCCGAACTGACTTGCAGGCCATTGTTCATGTTGCCGGCTTTGGCATGCGCGTTGTTGCTGCGCGTAACGTGAATGGCGTTTTTCTGTTCGCAAAAGGTTTTCAGCCAATCGCGGCGCTGGTCGTCGAGGACATAGACCTTGAGTTTGTCAGCGGGGTAATCGAGCGACAAAGCGCCTACGATTGTTCTCTCCAGAACGTCGAGCGGCTCATTGTAGGTGGGAATGAAAACGTCAACGGTCGGCAGTTCGCGTTTCTCACGGGCAAAAAAGATAGCGCCTAGCCCGTCCGCCTCGACGCTTCGGTTGACGTAGCGGCTCATGAGCAGAAGGAAGAGCACAACGTCGGTGAAGGCCAACATCTCAACGATGAAAACGAGCCAGACCCAAAAGAAATTGATCCCGTCATTGGGATAGGGAAGGACGGTTTGGGTTAAGCGCCAAAGCATGTAGCGCAGTGCGACAACTGCGACGAAGCCGCAGGTGATCGTCCTGGTCCAACTATGATGGCGTGACCAATTGAATGGCCCCAGGAGAAAGAAAGCCATTACGATAAAGGTCGGAGCGAGAGCTAGAAGATACTGAACCACAGGTTCTTGACCCAGTTCGAAAGACCGATCCCGCGCTTGGGAAACCGGACCTGGACTGTTCGTCCTACTTGGCAGAAATTCTCGAAATCGGCGTTCATGACGGATGGTTCTAGGCGAACTCGAATACGAGCATTGCGTTGTGATGAAATCGGCAGGCTGGCTGCAAACGAGTCGGTTTCCATAGCTGCCGAACTGCCTTTCACGGAAGTGACCGTGCCCTTGAAAACATCGCTGCGTCCAAGTAGGCGAACCTGTGCGGTCAGCCCGGGATAGATCTCGTCATAATCCACTTCGGGCACGAGAATGTCGACAAATAGTTCCCGACAATCCAGTATTCGCATGAGCTCATTGTTGAGGACGACATTGGAGCCGTTGACGACGCTTCTGCTCCAAACGACACCGTCGAACGGTGCCGTCGCCGTCTCGGACTCAAGGCTGCTGACGCGGATGCCCTCCTCGGTCAGCTGCTTTTCGACCTCTGCGGCTCGTGTTTCATTTTCGGCTATGCGCGAGTTCAAATCGCTGATGTGGACGATGACCTCGTCCTGGCGCTGCTGGGAGTACGGGACGTCATTTTGACCATCTCCGAACACAAAGATTCCCTGTCGAACCGCGTTCAGCCGTTGTTGCAATTGATCGACGGTCAGATTGCTCACTTCGACCTCACCGATGGTTGCCGCGCCCGCGGCACGGGCCGCATCGACCATCCTTTCGGTAAGAATGCCCTTTGAAGCGAGATCTTTGCGGCGGTCGAGATCCACCTGTGCCGCGAAATCCTGTGCCTGTGAAACCTCCACTCTCTTTCTGAGGATCTCAACTTCACGTTCGAGGTTCGAAATCGTGGCCTGCTTGAAGATCGCCAAGCGATTGCTCAGTTGTTCGCGAAGCTGCGAGAGGTCGTCGCGCTCCTTCTTCAGGGCAATCACACGGTCGTGGGCGGTGTTGCGCTCTGCTTCAAGTGAAGCCAGAACCGCGCGGTTCACGCGCGGGTTGCTGATTTCCACGAGGTTTTGACCGGCTTTGACGGGTGTGCCGACTTTGACGGGCTCACCTGAGATCACGCCATCTATGGGCGCATTGACGAGAGCCAGCCGAGCATTGACGGTGCCGTCACGACTTGTATAGCCGGTGATTGCCGGCAGGGAGACGACAATTGCAAGCGCCAACAGCAGCAGGCCGACGACAACACGGGTTATGCGATGATTCCAAATCATGTCAGCATACAAGAGGATCGGGTTAACGGAAGCGGCCACCGAGCTGATGTCGGCAAAATACAACTAAATCTTGCGTAATTTAGCGCGGCGAAATTTAGCAGGCAAGAGGTAACCTTCGACTTGCGTTAACGAAAAGGCGCAATGGCCGTCGATCTCGATCTTCGGGCCGGTTGGAAGGTTTGTGGCTGATGTCCGCTTCCGCCGTTTGGCGCCGGTCTTCCGAGTGATCCGTGGCGCTTCCCTAGGCTTTTCAACGACGAAGGGCGCGCGCCGAAAGAGCCGTTTCGGGTGTGAAGTCGAAATCCTTGTCGAAGGGGTAGGTCGGCTTCTGCTTGCGCAGGCGCGGCAGGCGCTCGACGAACTGGTCGACGACACCGGGCGACAGCGCCATCAGATTCGGATTGGCGATCGGCGCCAGTTCCGGCGAGAGGTAGCCGGATTTGACGACGATGATCTTCGCCTTGTACGGATCGAGCTCAAGACGGGTGAAGTCGGCAATATTGTGATAGGGACGGCGCTTGGCCGACAGGACGAGGTCTATGCCGCCGATGGAAACCACGGCTTGCATGTCGCTCGCTTCGGTCGTCTCCAGCAGATACTTAACGGTGAAGCGGCCTTTCACCGGCTTGCTGCCCTTCGTGTCGAGCGATGCGCCGACAGAAAGATCGAGCGTGGCGCCGAGGCCGGCGGCGTAGCAGGTTTCTGTCGCCGCCTTGTCGGCAATGCCGGCGAAGATGACGCCTTGCGCTCCCTTGGCAATCAGCTCCGCCAGCACGTCGGCGCGGTCGCCGACCCCGCCGCCCGTCGGATTGTCGCCGGATTCCGCCAGAACCACGGGCGCGGTCGTGCTCGCAATCGCTCTTGCGACACATTCCTCGATCGAGCCGGTCTCCGAGCCGAAAACGAAATCTTTGCGCACATCCCAATAGGCCTGCGCTAGGCGCTTTGCCTCGCGCTCGAGAACGGCGCGATCCGTGCCGGTCATGATGGCGGCGGCCGTCGCGCGTGGCTCGTCTGCCCAGACATAGCCGACCATCAAAGACGCATCCCAGACGCCGTCGATGGCATCGATACCGGGCAGCATGTCGTAAAGGCCCTTGGCAGGTTCATCGACGGTGCTGGTGCGCTCGCCCGGCAGCACGACGGGGATCGGTGCCCACAACAGGATCGGCTTGACGCCGGTCCTCAGGCTTTCCGTCAGCATCTTGACGGCGCGGCGCATGGTTTCCTCGACATCGATATGCGGCGCCGTGCGATAGGTGGAATACATGTCGAGCGCGTCGATGATGCGCTGGGTGACATTGCCGTGCAGGTCGTAGCTCGCCGAGACCATGCAATCGTCGCCGACGACGGCGCGGGCGGCATTGATCCAGTCGCCTTCGGCATCTTCCATGCCCTCGACATACATGGCGCCGTGCATGGCGAGATAGAGCCCATCAAGCGGCAGCAACGCTTTCAGCCTTTCCAGGAATTCCCCCTTGAAGGCCTCGTAGGTGTGGCGCGCGACCGGGCCGCCGGCAATGGCTCTGGCATGGATGGTCGGCAGGAATTCGCCGTCGTAATCCCTAAGAAAGGCGAAGTAGGGCGCTGCCGTCAGCTCCGCGCCGCGCAGGACGCGAAAGTCCTTCTCTTCGTTCAGGACCGGATTGTAGGTGCTGCATTCGATATGAATGCCTCCGACGGCGATGCGCATGGGGAACCTCAATAGGGAGTGGGACCAATCAGGAAATTATGGGCGGCGATGCTGGCAGCACCCCGCGCCCAGACATCGCCATCGACGCGATGCGTGCGGATCGGCGTCTGGCCGGCATAGCGCGGCAGGACATTGGCTTCGGCTGCCTGCCGCATGACGGTGCCGAGCAGGCCATCGAACCGCCCCTCGACGTGGGTGATCAAGATAAGGCCGGGGTCGTTGAACTGGATCAGATGGGCAATCGCCAGTCCAAGCGCGCTGCCGGCCCGATGCAGGATGCGGATCGCCGCAGCATTGCCGATGGACGCTTCCGTCTCGAGATCATTGAGAGAATGGCAGGCAAGACCCTCCGCCTTCGCCATTTCCTTGATCGCCTTCAGAGAGGCCACGGTGTCCAGGCAGCCGCGCTTGCCGCAACGGCAGGGCGAACCGTTGGGTTCTATGGTGCAATGGGCAATCTCGCCGGCGCCGCCATGATTGCCGCGATAGAGTTTTCCGCCGACGAAATGGGCGCAGCCAATGCCGTCGTCGAAGGAAACGACGCTGAAATTCTGCACGTCGCGGGCGCTGCCGAACAGCTTCTCGCTGACGGCGACCGCCTTGGCGTCGTTCTCGATGAAGGTGTCGATGCCGGTCTTCTGCCTGATGATGCCGGCAAGCGGCACGTCCTGCCATCCGAGCAGCGTGGATTTGACGCAATTTGCCTGCTTCTCGTCGACGAAGCCGGAGAGTGCCACGCCGAGACCGGAAAGCTTGCGGTCGGCGTCTTCTCGTTCTGCGAGCAGTTTCGGCAGCGTATCGGCGATCATCTCGGCGATGGCATCGGGGTCGCGGGACAATGGCATGGTCTGACGCGCGATGATATTGCCGTTGAAATCGCTGAGCACCAGGGGTGCCGGATCTTCCAGCAGCGAAATCCCGACGAAGAAGGCGCCCTCCGGATGCAGATCCAAAAGGATCGACGGGCGGCCCTGACCGTAGATGGTTTCCGTCTCCCGCAGGACGCCAAGGGAAATCAGATCGCGCGCGATTCCGCTCATGGCGGCTTTGCTCAAGCCCATGGATGCCGCCAAAACCGTGCGGCTCAAAGGACCTGACTGGCCGATGACCCGCAAGAGCTGCTGCTGGGAAGAGGTGAGCAATTCCGCGCTCCGTTGGAATTTCGGTTGGCACTGCCGCAGATAAGTTCAAAAAATGAACAAAGCTGCAGAAGTTAATTCATTAAGGCGCAATTATGTGATATCGTCAATGGCTGCAGTAGTGCAGTTGGATCCGATGTTCCGAGACTTCAGGCAGCTGCGCCAGTCAAGAAGCGAACGCGCCGGCGTTTAGCCAGTTGACATCGACCGGCATCAATATGCAAAGCTTATTATAACGATTCCGCGGGCCCCGTCCTCCAATCGTCCTTGTCCCTAGACTTCGATCCCAACAGCTAAGCGCTCGATCATGGCCTTAATCGCGGCCTGTGCGTCTTCGACATCGGGTGCAGCAGTCAGAAAGGAATGCCATGTCCAGCACGGTCGATCGCTCGAGACGCCCGTTGGTCATTGTCTCGATCATGCTCGCGACCTTCATGGTCGCTGTGGAGGCGACAATCGTCGCGACTGCCATGCCGCGTATCGTCGGCCAGCTCGGCGGCTTCACCTATTACAGCTGGGTCTTTTCCGCCTTTCTCCTGGCGCAGTCCACCACGACGGTCATCTATGGTAAGCTCTCCGACATTTTCGGCCGTAAGCCCATGCTCGTCTGCGGCATCCTCATCTTTCTGCTGGGATCGACGCTTGCAGGCTTTGCCTGGTCGATGGCCTCGCTCATCGTCTTCAGGCTGCTGCAGGGGCTTGGTGCGGGTGCCATTCAGCCCGTAACCATGACGGTCGTGGGCGATCTCTACAAGCTGGAAGAGCGTGCGAAGGTGCAGGGTGCGCTTGCCAGCGTCTGGGCGATCTCCGCTGTCATCGGCCCGCTTGCCGGCGGCATCATTGTCGACAACCTCTCCTGGGCCTGGATTTTCTGGATCAACCTGCCGCTTGGCGTACTCGCCATTGCCGGTTTCATGATCTTTCTGCATGAGTCCGTCACGCCGCGCGAAGCAAAGATCGACTATCTCGGCACGATCCTGTTTTCGATATCCATCGTGTCGCTGCTCGTGATCCTGACGGAGACCGATGCGGGCTTTGCCATTCTTTGTCCCCTTGCGATCGCCTTCGTCGTCTCCGGCGTCCTGTTCCTGCGGCAGGAGCGGCGCGCGCCTGAGCCGATCATCTCGATCGCTCTCTGGAGCCGGCGGCTGATTGCCACCAGCAATGCTGCCACCCTGCTTGCCGGCATGGCGCTCATCGGTCTGACCACGGTCCTGCCGATCTACGTTCAGGGCGTGCTCGGCCGTTCGCCGCTCGAGGCAGGTTTTACGCTCACCATGCTGATCGTCGGCTGGCCACTCGCCGTCATGCTTGCAAGCCGCTTCTTCCGCACCTTCGGTATCCGCACGACCTTGCGCGCCGGCAGTCTGATGTTTCCCTTCGGCTCGCTCTTCCTGCTGTTGCTGATGCCGGAAAGCAGTCCGCTGATTGCCGGCATCGGCTCGTTCCTGATGGGTTTCGGCATGGGCCTTATCAGCCTCACCAGCGTGGTGTTAGTGCAGGAAAGCGTCGAATGGTCGATGCGCGGCAGTGCCACCGCATCGATCATCTTCTCACGCAGTCTCGGCAACACGCTTGGCGCAACCGCGCTCGGTGCGATTATGAATATCGGTATCGCGCATTACGGCAGCGGTGAGCTGGCAGCGAAGCTCCACGATATCCTCAACCAGCCGACCGGCCTTTCCGATCTTGTCGGCGATCCCGCAATTCGGGGCGTCTTCAATGCCGCATTGCACTGGAGTTTCTGGGGCGTCGTCATCGTCGCCTTGACGACCTGCGCGACCATTTGGCTTATCCCGGTCACGCGTGACGCTGGTCGCGGATCGTCCGTCCCCAAGACGGATGCCCGGGATGCGATGACTCACTAACCCGCGTCAGAAGCCGTAGTCGCGGGCAAGCCAGGCATCCAGCAGGTTTCTCGATGCCTTGATTGCAGCATCCGTATCCTGCGCGACGATGGCGTCGAGGATGGCCTTATGAAGGGGCAGGGCACGCTTTTGGCCTTCGGCTATGTCTTCCTGGCCGGAAAGAGTGCGGTTGGCGTAGATCCCGACGGCGATCAGGTCGATCAGCTGCGAATAGATCATGTTGTGCGTGGCGGCGAAGATCGCCGTATGGAAGCGCAGATCGGCATCGGCATTGCTATTGACGTCGCCGATGGTGGACGCCATCTCCTCGTAGGCGGAACTGATCGCGGCAATGTCGCTCTCGGTGCGGCGCAGAGCTGCGCGGGCGGTGGCTTCCGGCTCGAGCGCCAGCCGCAAATCCTTGATCGAACGCATGATTTCGACCGATGGGCCGGTTTCGTAGTACCAGACCATGACATCCGTATCGAGGTGATGCCAGTTGGAACGTTCCTTGACGCGTGTGCCGACGCGGGTCTTGATCTCCACCAACCCCTTGCCGGCAAGGCATTTCATCGCTTCGCGAATGACGGTGCGGCTGATGCCGAACTGTTCGACGAGGTCCGGTTCGTTCGGCAGCGTCGTGCCGACAGGATAGTCGCTGCGCACGATACGGCGGCCGAGCTCATGGACGAAATAGCCGAAGACGCCGCGCCGCGGGATCGTACCGTATTTTCGCACAAAGGCGTCGAAGGGCGATTGGGTTACGATCAGTTTTGACTCCGGCGTCGCCGGGGGGATCAATGCGTCGTGGCCATGTTTCATTATGGGGCTCTTGTTCCTTATTGATGCGCCGTTGCGAAGACACTCGTCAGCCTAGACCCATTGGGAGGCTTAAAACCGTGTCTCGGTTAGTTTGGGGCTGTTCCATATTGTTATGACGTTGATCCTGTAGTTCTCCCTGCGGCCTTCTTCCGACGAAAAACCCTAGCATGTCTTGCGCATGCATGCCTACTGGCGGCGGATTGATCGCTCCGTTCACCAACATGAACCTGCCGGCACGCCTCGCATGACGCGTGTTTGGATCGAGAGCGGTCGGCTTGCCGATCAAATTGCGTGCCCTCCGCTTCGCGAAACGTGATCGCCCAATCGATTGATGGGACGATTTCGGCCTATCGTAAACGTTCCCGAACCGATTAAATGCATTCGGGTGCGAGGCGGATTCGGAGTGGCCGACAGATGAATGACATGTCCACGCGTGGGCACAGGGAGGAGCGACAAGAGACCGGGTCCCGGTCGTTGTTGATTGCATTGCTGGTGGCAGGTGCCTTCTTCATGGAAAATCTCGACGGCACCGTCATCGCGACTGCATTGCCGCAGATGGCCGTTTCCTTCGGTGCCCGCCCCGTCGATCTCAATATCGGCATGAGTGCCTATCTGCTGACGCTTGGCGTCTTCATTCCGATCAGCGGCTGGATCAGCGATCGTTTCGGCGCGCGGCTTGTCTTCACGACGGCGGTCGTCGTCTTCACGCTCGCCTCGGTCCTGTGCGGCTTTGCCAATGGTGTCGGCTCCTTCGTCGCCATGCGCATCCTGCAGGGCATCGGCGGGGCGATGATGGTGCCGGTGGGCAGATTGGTCGTTTTGAACAACACGCCGAAGGACAAGCTGATTTCGGCTATCGCAACGATCACCTGGCCGGCGCTGGTGGCGCCGATCCTCGGGCCGCCGCTCGGCGGCTTCATCACCGACCATGCAAGCTGGCGCTGGATCTTCTTCCTCAATCTGCCGCTCGGCATTCTCGCCTTTGTCTTTTCGCTCATGCTCATTCCCGAAACCAAGAGTACGGCGCGTCCGCCTTTCGATTGGATCGGCTTCATCGTCAGCGGCATTGGTCTGGCGAGCCTGATGTATGGGTTGGAGCTGATCGGGCGGCCGGAACCGCTATGGCTGGAGGCCTGGGCCTATGTGCTTGCAGGCTTCGTCCTGCTTGCCGTTGCCGTATTCCATTTTCTCCGGACGGAGCATCCGCTCATCGATCTCTCGGGGCTGAAGCTGCCTACCTTCGCCATCACCATCTCAGGCGGATCGCTGTTCCGCACCGCGATCGGTGCGGTTCCCTTTCTGCTGCCGCTGATGCTACAGGTCGGCTTCGGGCTCAGCGCCTTTCACGCCGGCATGCTGACGCTCGCCGTCTTTGCCGGCAATCTGGCGATGAAGCCGGCAACAACGCCCATCCTGCGCCGCTTCGGCTTCAAGCCGGTCCTGATCGTCAACGGCATCCTCAATGCCATCTTCATCGCGGCCTGTGCGCTGTTTTCGCCTGATACGCCTCTCTGGTTCATCGTGCCGGTGCTGTTCATCGGCGGCATGTGCCGGTCGATGCACTTCACCGCGCTGAATACGATCGCTTTTGCCGATATTCCGCCGCTGCAGATGACAGGCGCCAACACGCTGTTCAGCACGGCCTTTCAGCTGACCATGGGCATGGGCATCGCCGTCGGCGCCATCGGCATCCGCATCGGCCAGGCAATCAGCGCGCCGCTTGGTGCAAGCGGCGTCGTTGCCATCGAATTCCGCTTGGCTTTCGTCATGCTGGGTATCATTGCGCTGCTAGCCGTACTGGACTGCCTGCCGCTGGACCGCAGGGCAGGTGACAATGTCTCGCGCAAGCCGAAAATGGCGAGGAAGGCGGCTTGACGATCATGTCTTTCCGAAGTGGTCAGTGCGGGTATTCGATGATGTTGTAGTGCAGCAATATCACGGGTATCGCCATCAGGATGATCAGAAGCATTGCGAAGCTTGCCGCACGCAGCATCTTCATCCGGCGGGCGCGCTGACCGGTCCAATCATATACTGTCATAATGAGCCCCTCCTTCTCTATTATTAGAAAGGCAAGAAATGGAACTCCAGTCAATATTGGCAATAGGGAGCTAAAGAATAAGGAATTCCTAATATTAATGCTGATGAACTGTTGCCTGCAGGAGGGCGGCGGAAGTTTATCGGCATCGCTTAAAGATCGTTTTGTGACGTCAGCTCACACGATATAACGGACAAAGGTTTCGTCCCTGTGTCAGCGGGGCGTTGGTTGCTTGGAAAGAGGAAGAGGCGATGAGCAAGATGCGTGCCCTAGTTTTGGAGCGTCAGCATGAACTGTCGATCCGCGATATCGATCTGCCGCAGGAGGTCGGGCAAGGCGAGGTGAAGATCAAGATCCATACCGTCGGCGTCTGCGGATCCGACGTGCACTACTATACGCATGGCAAAATCGGCCCCTTCGTCGTCAACGCGCCGATGGTGCTCGGCCATGAAGCAGCGGGCACGGTGGTCGAAGTCGGTGCCGGCGTGACGCATCTGAAAGTCGGCGACCGGGTCTGCATGGAACCCGGCATTCCCGATGCCAATTCGAAGGCTAGCCGCCTCGGCATGTACAATGTCGATCCGGCCGTCACCTTCTGGGCGACACCGCCGATCCATGGCGTTCTCACGCCCTTCGTCGTTCATCCGGCCAACTATACTTTCAGGCTACCCGACAATGTCAGCTTTGCGGAAGGTGCGATGGTCGAGCCCTTCGCGGTGGGCATGCAGGCGGCGACCAAGGCCCGCATCACGCCCGGCGACACCGCTGTCGTGCTCGGTGCCGGTCCGATCGGCATCATGGTTGCGGTCGCAGCACTTGCCGGCGGCTGTGCACGGGCGATCGTTGCCGATCTTGCCCAGCCAAAGCTCGATATCGCCGCTCAGTATCAGGGCGTCATCCCCGTCAACATTCGCGAGAACAACCTGGTGGAAGAGGTCAGCCGGCTCACGGACGGCTGGGGCGCCGATGTCGTCTTCGAATGCTCGGGTTCGCCGAAGGCTTGGGAAACCGTCATGGCACTGCCGCGTCCCGGCGGCGTCATCGTTGCCGTCGGCTTGCCGGTCAATCCGGTCGGCTTCGACGTTTCGACGGCTTCGACCAAGGAAATTCGCATCGAGACGATCTTCCGCTATGCGCATCAGTACGAACGTTCCATCGCGCTGATCGCATCCGGCCGCGTCGATCTGAAGCCGCTGATCTCGGAAACCTTTGTCTTCGAGGATTCCATCAAGGCCTTCGACCGAGCCGTCGAGGCACGGCCTACGGACGTCAAGTTGCAGATCGTTCTGGATCAGTAAGCTTCAGCTGTCACATCGCCTTGCCTTGAGCCTGATACCGGGTTCCGTGTATCGGCAAGGCGATGTTTTTCCTCAGTTGCATACGACCCGGTAGACGGCCCGGCAAAAGCGATGCTAGGTAGCCTTCAACAGAGGGAATAGGCTTTAACGCCGTGAAACGGGAAGGACCGCCGTGCCGCACGACGTTGCATTGATCGCATTGATTGCCGCCGGCTTCGTGTTCGCGGCCATTTTCGGCTATCTGGCCGACAGGCTGCATCTGCCGCCGCTGGTCGGCTATCTGGTGGCCGGTGTCATCATCGGCTCGTCGACACCGGGCTTTGTCGCCGATGTGTCGCTGGCGTCGCAGTTGGCCGAGATCGGCGTCATTCTGCTGATGTTCGGCGTTGGCCTGCACTTCTCCGCCGCCGACCTTCTGGCGGTGCGCGGCGTCGCCATTCCGGGCGCCATCGGACAGATCGCAATCGCGACGGTGCTGGGTGTCGGGTTGACGTCGCTATGGGGCTGGAGCGTCGGCGCCGGCGTGGTCTTCGGTCTCAGCCTTGCCGTTGCCAGTACCGTCGTGCTGTTGAAGGCGCTGGAAGAGCGCAATCTGGTCAGTTCGACCAATGGCCGCGTCGCTGTCGGCTGGCTGATCGTCGAAGATCTGGCCATGGTGCTGGCGCTCGTGCTGCTGCCTGCTTTTGCCGGCGTTCTGGGTGGTCACGTCGATGCGGGCGAACATGCCGCTTCCGGCTCGATCTGGCTGACGATCGGCATGACGCTCCTCAAGGTGGCCGCCTTCGCAGCCGTTGCGATCTTCATCGGGCCGCGCGTGGTGCCTTGGCTTTTGACCTCGGTTGCCCGCACAGGCTCGCGCGAGCTCTTCACGCTGTCGGTTCTGGCGATCGCGCTCGGCATTGCCTTCGGCGCTGCGGAAATCTTCGGCGTGTCGTTTGCGCTGGGTGCCTTCTTTGCCGGCCTCGTGATGAGTGAATCGCATCTCAGCCACAGGGCGGCAGCCGACTCGCTACCGTTGCAGAATGCCTTTTCGGTGCTGTTCTTCGTATCCGTCGGCATGCTTTTCGATCCCTCGGTCCTGATCCGCGAACCGCTGATGATCATCGGCGTACTTGCGCTGATCATGCTGGGCAAGTCGCTGATCGCCTTCGGCGTCGTGCTGTTGCTGCGCTATCCCGCCAGCATCGGCTTTGCCGTTGCGGCAGGTCTGGCACAGATCGGCGAATTCTCCTTCATTCTGGCGGGGCTCGGCGTTTCGCTGGGGTTGCTGACACGGGAAGGGCAGGATCTCATCCTTGCCGGCGCGATCCTGTCGATCACGCTCAATCCATTGGCCTTCTACGCCACGGAGAAGCTGGAAAAGTGGACCTTTGCCCGCTGGCCGTTCCTGGCAAATAAATACGGCATGGCCAAGCAGGACGGCCTGCGTCGTCAACTGACCGCGATCAACAAGCAGCGCGAGGAGCGCGATCGCCAGCATCATCTCGAAATCGAGCAGCTCATCGAAACTTTCCCGATGTTTGCCGAACTTGACGATAACGAGCATGAGGAGCTGCTGCTGCTCTTCCGGCCGCGATCGGCCTCGCCGGGTGACCGCGTCATTCGAACCGGGGATCGCGGCGACAGCATGTTCTTCATCGCCTCCGGTGCGGTCGAGGTACAGCTGGAGGATGACGAGATCCGGCTCGGCGCCGGCTCCTTCTTCGGCGAAATGGCGCTACTGACCGGCGCACGCCGCACGGCCGACGTCGTCGCCGTCGATTTCTGTCAGCTCTTCGTGCTGGACCGCCGTGACTTCAATCTCTTCATGTCGCGTCATCCGCAATTGCGGGCCGCCGTCAGCCGCATGGCGCGCGAGCGGCAGGAGAGCAACGTGTCACGCCAGAGGCGTGACCTGTCGCAGGATGCAGGCTGATATCAGGCCGGCGCTTTATCGACGTTTCAGCCAGTTTTTCGAAACGCGGCAGGCCATGGTATAGGCAGGGTCGAAGACGTTGCCGACATCATAGCGTACCACCTGGCCGAGAAGGTGGCTCGCCGCCGTCTTGTCGAGGCCGTAATCGGAGCCGAGCCAGCGCAGCATTTCGCTGGTGGCATGCTGCAGGGCTTGATCGAGCGGCCGGGCATTGCCGATGGTGAAGATATCCTCCGTCGTCTCGCCGCGTGGCCAGATAATCGTCCTTTTCTTTTCGACGCTGAGGCGCACCGTCACTTCGAACGTGGTTTCGATCCCGGTGCCGACGATCTCGCCGTCGCCTTGCACCGCATGACAATCGCCCAGAAAGAAGAGCGCCCCGGGTGCTGAGACCGGGAACCAGACGGTCGTGCCCGGTCCGAGCAGCCGATAATCCATGTTACCGCCGAATTCGCCGCTGGTGGCGGTCGATATTGCCTGGCCAAGCGATGGTGCGACCCCGAAGCAGCCGATCATCGGAGCGAGCGGCAGCGTAAGGGTTTCGAGACCCGCCACCGGTTCGGCCAATCGTGCCGTGAGATTCTGGCGGTCGATCTGCCAGATCACCTTCTCGCGTGCCGGTAGCGCCCGGACATCCTGTGGATCGACGACATTGGCGGCGACCACGCTGCCGGTGAAGCCCGTATCGCGCGTCGGCACCATTGCGACGATCTCGACCTTGAGAGAATCTCCCGGCTCAGCGCCCTCGACGAAGATCGGGCCGTTCATCGGATTGGGGCCGGATATCTGGCGGACATCATGCTTGTCGTAGCCGGCGGCATCGAGCGTTTCGGTAATAACCGTATCGCCATCGGCAACATGCAAGGCCGGTGGCAGCGAACCGATGATATTGTGATAGGTGTTGGGAATGAAACGATGGGTCGCCATCCTGCTTAAGCCTTGTGTGGATTCCGATCGCTGCAGCCTACGCCGACTTCGAATGTCGGGGAAAGAGCGCAGCGACCATATTTATGCAGAAAGGCCACTTCGCTTGAGGTGCGGGCAAATGTTGGCCGTCGCAGTCAACCCTTAAGCAAAATGGTCGCGAAATGCCTGCGGCGTGGTCCCGAATTTCCGCATGAAATTGCGGCGCATGGTCTCTTCCGATGTGAAGCCGCAGCGCATGCGTACCTGATGCACGCTCAGGCCGTCCTCCAGAAGGCGGCGGGCCGCTTCGATGCGGATTTCCTCGACGGCTCGCGCGGGCGTGCGCCCGGTCGCCTTCAGGTAATGGCGCGAGAAGCTGCGTGCGCTCATATTCGCCTGCTCGGCGAGCGCCGGCAGGGAAAGATCGGTGCGCAGATTGTCCATGATCCAGCCATGCAGACGGTCGAAGCGTTCGCCGCCTTCCTGAAGCTTTAGCGTCGTACTGAATTGCGCCTGACCGCCAGGACGCTTCAGAAAGACGACGAGTTCGCGCGCGACCGAAAGTGCCAGCGTACGGCCAAGGTCTGCCTCGATCAAGGCGAGGGAAAGATCGATGCCGGCGGTGACGCCGGCGGAACTCCAGATCTGCCCGTCCTGGACGAAGATCGGATCGGGCTCGAGCTTCACCTGCGGAAAGCGCCTGGCGAATTCTTCGCAACGGTTCCAATGGGTCGCCGCCCGTCGCCCGTCCAGAAGACCGGCTTCTGCAAGCAGAAAGGCGCCGCTGCAGACGGAAGCTATCCGCCGGGCGCTCACGGCTCGCCGGCGTACCCATTCGATCAGGCCGAGATTGTCGCAAGCTTTATTGACGCCCCAGCCGCCGGCGATGATCAAGGTGTCGAGCGGACCACCGGTATCGTTAAGCGGCGCGGTCACGAGCGCCAGGCCCGAGCTGGTTCGGGTCTGCGTGTGTTCCGCCACCACGACAGCCTCGTAGGGTTTCGGCCGACCGAGCCCGAGCACCGCCTCGTTGGCGCTGGTAAAGACCTGCAGCGGGCCGGTAATGTCAAGCAGCTGGGCGTTGTCAAAAGCGAGAATTTCGATGCGGCGCATGATTGGCAAGAAATGACGGTGGTTTGGCAAATATGCCAGATCGTTGTCGCATAGGTTTGGAAAAATCAATCATCGGAGACATGTCATGACCATTCGCTTCGGCCTGCTTGCCTTTCCAGGCGTCCAGCAACTCGATCTGACCGCACCTTACGAGGTATTCGCCTCCATGGATGATGCCGAGGTGCATCTCATCTGGAAGGATGCGTCGCCTGTCGTTTCGGCGACGAAGCTGGTGTTGCAACCGACGACGACGTTTGCCGAATGCCCGCCGCTCGATGTGATCTGCGTCCCCGGAGGCGTCGGGGTCAATGCACTGCTGGAGGATGAAGCGGTCCTCGGTTTCATCCGGAAGCAGGCAGCCCGAGCCCGCTTCGTGACGTCGGTGTGCACCGGGGCTCTCGTCCTCGGCGCGGCCGGTCTGCTCAAGGGCAAGAAGGCGACGACCCATTGGAATGCGTGCGATTTCCTCGAGAGTTTCGGAGCCATCGCCACGCCGGGGCGCGTCGTGCGGGACGGCAATCTCCTTACGGCGGGCGGCGTGACTGCCGGCATCGATTTCGGACTGACGATCGTTGCCGCCTTGCGTGGCCGGGAGGAAGCCGAAGGCATCCAGTTGTCGCTGGAATATGCGCCGGAGCCGCCGTTTCATTCCGGATTGCCGGAAGAGGCCAGCGCCGAGGTGCTAGCAGGAACCAAGGCGCGCCTTGCCGGCTCGAGGACGGCGCGAGAGGCGATCATGGCTCGCCTTGCGGCCGCCCGACACCAGCCCGGATGAGCATCGATTTGTCCACCGGCATTGTCACCTGAATGAAACGGAGCGCCGATAGGGAGGCGATCGTAGGTTGATCATGTCGAGGTCGTGATGGGCGGACGGGCAAATGGAATTCCAGTCTCACGTCACCCATCATACTTGACACAAATAGCTTTTCTGCGACCGTGGGATCATGACATCGTCCACGGCCTTGCGGGGAAAAAAGCTCATTTGATGAACTGGTTCCGATCATTTCGCTGTGTGTCACGCGTCTTCATGGCGACGACAATCCTGATCGGCGCAGGCCTGATCAGCGCAAGTCTTTCTCCGATATTCCCGGTTGTCGCTGCCGAGACATCCGAGATGGCGCCGCAGACCAAGGCGTCGAGCGAGCAAGTGGAAAAGCTCATAGGCACATTGCGCGACAGCAATGCCATGTCAGGCGCGGACCTTGTGCAGCGGCGTGCCGGTTTCGAAAGGCTCATGGCATCGACGCCAGGTCCGATGCGCGTGCAGATACGGCATGTCGATGCCAATGGTGTCGATGGCGATT
Organism: Rhizobium sp. BK289; assembly: GCF_014193575.1. NCBI lineage: Bacteria > Pseudomonadati > Pseudomonadota > Alphaproteobacteria > Hyphomicrobiales > Rhizobiaceae > Rhizobium > Rhizobium sp. BK289. The sequence goes on along the minus strand of NZ_JACHZO010000012.1, from coordinate 105,752 downwards.
TGATATGGCCCGCGCGATTGCATCATCCGATCGGTCGGCGCGCCGTTCTCTACCTGCATGGCGGCGGCTTCTACAGCGGTTCGCTCCGAACGCATATCAACATCGCGGGCGCGCTTGCCAAGGCGGCATCGGCCGATGTCCTGCTGATCGATTATCGCCTTGCGCCGGAGAGTAGCTTTCCCGCGCAAAGGGACGATGCCGTTGCGGCCTATCGCTGGCTTCTGACGTCGGGATACAAGGCCGGCAATATCGTTATTGCCGGCGAATCGGTCGGCGCAACCTTGGCCATCGAGGTCGTTCTCAACCAGCTCCACCTGAGAGGGCCGCTGCCTGCGGCTATCGTCGCAATGAGCCCGGTCACCGACTTTGCGGGAACAGGAGCCTCGCTGGTGACCAATGCGTCCGAGGATCCATTCATGGGCAAGGACGAGCTCACCCTCATCCGCAATGCATTCGTTCGGGATCGATCCCTCGACGATTCGGACATATCGCCGCTCTATGGCAATTTCTCCGGCTTTCCGCCGCTGCTGATACAAGTCGGTTCGCGCGAGACGCTGCTCGACGACAGCACGAGGCTGGCGGACAAGGTGCGTCAGGCAGGTGGCAGCGTGAATCTGGAAATCTGGCCGGGCATGATCCATCAGTGGCAGATTTTCCCCTTCTGGCTCGACGATGCCAGAAAGTCGAATGCGAGAGTTGCGGAATTCGCGATATCGCATTTTGCCGATAGGCCGATGCAATAGTTTTCACGCGCAAGGGCGTGCCAAGCCTTGATCCATACGAGATCGGGTGGCGAGTGTTTGTTTTGCCTGTCTTTGCGCCGCCATCGCAACACTATTTATTTATCGCGATAAATGATTGCGAGATATTTTTTAGGTAGACAAGGCAAAAGAAAGGTCTTATGCATATGTTTATCGCGATAATAAATCGCGCAATAACATTTAATGGAGATTGAAATGAGCCAGTCGATCCATCAAGCTACCCGCCGGGGCGTTATGACGGCCGGGCTCGGCCTTGCCGCCGCTGCAGCCATCACCCCATTCGCTCAACCTGCACAAGCCTCTACAAAGCAACCAACTTCGAAAGGTAAGGACACAATGAGCAGCAGCACGATCACCACCAAGGACGGCACGCAGATCTTCTACAAGGATTGGGGAACAGGCCAGCCGATCGTCTTCCATCACGGATGGCCCTTGAGTTCCGACGATTGGGACGCCCAGATGCTCTTCTTCCTTCATCAGGGCTACCGCGTCATCGCCCATGACCGCCGCGGCCACGGCCGCTCCAGCCAGACGGCAACCGGCAACGAGATGGATACATACGCCGCCGATGTGGCAGCACTTGCCGAGCATCTCGACCTCAAGGGCGCCATCCATGTTGGCCATTCCACGGGCGGCGGCGAAGTTGCCCGCTATGTGGCGCAGTATGGCGGTCATGGTCGTGTTTCGAAGGCTGTGCTGATCGGCGCAGTGCCGCCGATCATGGTCAAATCCGAAAAGAACCCCGGCGGCCTGCCGCTGGAAGTCTTCGATGGTTTCCGCGCCGCGCTTGCGGCCAACCGCGCCCAGTTCTTCCGCGATATTCCGGCGGGACCGTTCTATGGTTTCAACCGCCCCGGCGCCGTCGTTTCGCAGGGCGTGATCGACAATTGGTGGCGTCAGGGCATGATGGGCGGCACCAAGGCCCATTATGATTGCATCAAGGCCTTCTCGGAAACCGATTTCACCGAAGATCTGAAGAAGATCGAAGTGCCGACGCTCGTCATGCATGGCGACGATGACCAGATCGTGCCGATCGCGGATTCGGCGCTTCTCTCCTCGAAGCTCCTGAAGAACGGCACGCTCAAGGTCTACAAGGGCTTCCCACACGGCATGGCCACTACGCATGCGGACATCATCAATGCGGATCTGCTGGCCTTCTTCAAGGCCTGAAGCAATCCAAGAGCAGTGCGCCCGCCTTTTGGCGGGCGCTTCACAGCCTGCCGGGTGCTGTTACCGCCCCCACCATTTCAGCTGTCGAGTTTCAACGAGAGCTGAACGGCGCGCGGCAAGGGCGGTAGCGGCCGGCTGATTTCGACACGGCGCGTCCAGGTGGCGCGCCGTTCTTGTTCGCGCTCCCGAAGTGCCTTCGAGACAGCGACAAAGGTCATTGCACGTTCGATGACTTGTTCTGCCTTGGTCATGGAAATCTCCATTTGTTCACTTTATGTTCTCATATTGGACACACAAAGTCAAGCAAGGCAGGAGCTCAGGCCGATTGCCATCGACAGGGCATTCCTTCTTCCCTCAGGGGAGGAACTTGTGGCGCCGGCATGCCCCTATGCGATTGCCCGGCTTCGATGGGCCGAGACTTCGATCGGCCGATTGTTTGGCTGCCTGGATCGCTACTGGCGGCGCAGGTTGATCTCACTGGTAATGATGGATTGGCCGGAGGTCGGATCCTTGTCGATGGTCCTCAGCGTCAGCTGGCCGCTACCCTGTCTGCGGATGATCATATTGGCATTCCTGTCGCCATTGACGAGGCGAGCCCAGTTCACCGCCAGATTGATGACATCGCCCTGCCTGCTGCCCGAAAGCTGCGATGTCGCGCCGGATGGGCCGGTATAGGTGCCGGAATATCGGTTTCCCCGGGCCGTGAGCTGCGCCGAAATCGCACGGCTGATGATGAGAAGGCCGCGGCAGTTCCCTCTCATGGAAATCGAAGTACCCGGTGCGTTGATGTCGAATCCGCAGGAGACATTAATGGGTGGGCTGCCGATTGTTCGAAGCACCTTGCCGGTTCCCGTCCAGCTGCCGTTCAACGGTTCCAGAAATCCACTCTCATCCGCAGCTGCGGGAGCTGCAGCACAAAACCCTGCAAGGATTGCGAGAAGGCATGCCTGTCGGCGCATGGTGAAAGCCTTTTCACGGGAATTGATGGAGAACGCTGCAAAGACATCGACGGTTCCGCCGCAGTCACAGCCAATTGATGCGCTTCAGCACATAAAGGGTAATGACGGAGGTAACGGCGACCAAAGCGACGATGATGACGAACGCCCAGGTGTCGTTGACGCCTGGAATGCCGCCGACATTCATGCCGAAAAGACCGGCGACGACACTCGGAGGCAGGAGGAGCGCAGCGAGCGCTGCAAGCCGGTTTGAGTTGCGGGCGATGCGCTCGCTGATGACGGTGGAAAGGTCGTCGTGCAGAATGCTTGTCCGGTCACGGATCGCGTCGAGATATTCGATGCAGCGCATCAGCTTGTCGATGACCTCGCGCATTCGGAGTTTATCGCGCTCGGCAAGCCAGGGGGCGTCGTCATGTTCGATGCGGGTGAGGGCATCGCGCTGCGGCGAAAGATAACGGCGCAGCTGCACGGCCTGGCGGCGAAGCAGCTTCAGCCGCTCGCGGACTTCGGCTGCTTCGCCATGGAAGATCAGCTCATCCAGCTCGTCCACTTCCTCATCCATCTGATCAAGAACGGGCTCCAGGTCCCTCACGAGCTTGTCGCTGACGAGAGCAAGCAGTTCGCCGGTACGCTTGGGCCCTTTGCCTTTCCCCAGCGCCTGGCGAATATCGCGAAGGGCTGTGATGTAATGTCCTCTGTCGCGAAGCGTCACGACACGGTTCTCGTCCACCCAGGCATGAATGGGCACGAGATCCAGCTCCTCCGCGGCGCCTTCGACATCCTCAGGAGGAGCGGCGCACACGCCGCGAAGGATGATCAGCAGGCCGTCGTCAACCGGCTCGACGCGGGGGCGGGATTCGTCTTCCAGCAGGGCATCGGCGACGAGTGGATCGAAGCCGCCACTGCTCATTACCCATGCTGCCGCAGCATCATGATTACGCTCGAGATGGACCCAGAGAACGCCATCCGCGGGCTTCCAGTTCTGCAGGCCGGCTGCGCCAATCTCGCGACAGCCGCCATTGCCGTCGAGAAGAACCGCGAAACGTATGCCGGGCTCGACGCCGTAGCTGAGTTGAACCTTCTGGCCTGCAATCTCCATCCGCTCCCATCCTCCCCCGAGTATAAAAGAAAGCGAAATCATGCGTCTATTTTTGTAGTTCTAGCACCGCTCGGCTTGAGGCGGAACTGGAGTCTATGGCGGATGCTCGTGTTTATGGGCTTTCAGGGTAAGGCGATTATTCCGCCGCCGCGGCAAGACAGCCGTCGATGATGGTGCGGATCTCGGCGCGGCAGGAGCCGCAATTGGTTCCGGCATTGAGCTCCCTGCCGACGGCTTCCACGCTATGGCAACCGCCCCGAATGGCCGCGACGATCTGATTGACGCCGACGCCGAAGCAGGAGCAGACCGTCGCACCGGCGTCGATCGTATCGGCTCCCGGTCTGCCGGCGATGAGCGCAAACCGTTTGCTGAGATTGCCATGCGGTGCCGAAAGCTGGGCGATCGCCCAGTTTCTGGCCACGGCTACAGGCTGCCGCGCGACGAAGAGAGCCGCAAGCAGCCGCTCGCCATCGAAGAAGGCAAGACGCAGGTCTCCGGAGGTCTGATCGGCATAGCCGAGCGGCTCGAGATCGGCAGGTATGTCGAATGTCATGCGGCACCAGCCGACCCAGTCGTCAGGCGCCAGATCGAATGCAAGTTCCGTCCGCCAGCCGCCATCGGCCCTGGCAAGCGCCCAATAGGCGCTGTCGAGATCGTGCGGCTTTGCTGTTGAGACCGCGAAGCAATAATGCGAGGCCTGGAAGCGGCGGGCGCGGACTGCGATATTCTTCGACGCGGGCTGGCCGGAAATCGGGTCCGTAACGGGAGCGACCACGGCGTCGATACGGGCTTTGGCGGCGAAGCTGTCGTTCCAGTGCATCGGTACGAAGAGGCTGCCGCGCGCCTGCCGCTCCGTCACCAAGGCGCGGACGATCACCTTGCCGTGCGGGCTTTCGATTTCGACCAGGCCGGCTTCGGCGACCCCGATCTCGATCGCGTCGCGCGGATGGATCTCGGCGAAGGGCTCGGCGATGTGGGCCGATAGCCGCGCGCTCTTGCCGGTGCGCGTCATCGTGTGCCAGTGATCGCGAACGCGCCCGGTATTGAGCGTCAGGGGGAAGCGGCTATCGGTTCGATCGGTTGCCGGGGGGGCTATGGCGATGAAGCGCGCCTTGCGATCGGAGTGATAAAATCCGCCATCTGCGAAGAAGCGGGTGATCCGTGGTGCCGCCCCGGCTGGCTGTGGCCATTGGAACGGCGTGAGCGCGTCGTATTCTTCTGTGGCGATCGCTTGATAAGCGCCGATGTCGAAGTCCCGGCTTCCCTCGTTTTCGAAGCCGGAAAGACCTGCGTGCTCGGCGAAGATCTCCGCATTCGTACGAAAGGAAAAGGCTTGGGAAAATCCCATGCGGCGGCCGACTTCGGCCATTTGCCACCAGTCGGGCCTGGCTTCGCCCGGGGCTGCCAGAAACCGGCGCTGCCTGGACATCCGCCGTTCGGAATTGGTGACGGTGCCGTCCTTTTCGCCCCAACCCAGCGAGGGCAGCAACACACGCGCGTGCCGCGTCGTATCCGTCTCGCGCAGGATGTCGGAGACGACGACGAAGGGGCAGGCCTTGATGGCCGCCTCGACGGCATCGGCGTCCGGCATGGAGACGACCGGGTTGGTCGCCATGATCCACAATGCCTTGATGCGGCCGTCGGCGACGGCGCGAAACATGTCGACCGCCTTCAATCCCGGCTTTCCGGCAATCCGCGGCGACTGCCAGAAGCGCTGCACGCGATCGCGATCCCCGGCATTCTCGATCGCCATGTGAGCGGCAAGCATGTTGGCGAGACCGCCGACCTCGCGGCCGCCCATAGCATTCGGCTGGCCGGTCAGCGAGAAGGGTCCCATGCCGGGCCGGCCGATGCGGCCGGTCGCGAGATGGCAATTGATGATGGCGTTGACCTTGTCGGTGCCGGATGAGGATTGGTTGACGCCCTGGCTGTAGCAGGTCACGACCTTCTCCGTCTGTGCAAACAGCCGGTAGAATTCGCGAAGCTGCATGGCGGGCAAGCCCGTCAGTTCAAGCATGCGGTTGAACGACAGGGCGCCGGCGGCGGCGAAAGCCTCGGCAAAGCTGCCGGTATGCTCGGCAATGTAATTCTGGTCGATGGTGTTGCTTGTGATCAAATGCTCGAACAGGCCCAGGAAAAGGGCAACGTCGCCATCCGGCCGGATCGCCAGATGCAGATCGGCGATATCGCAGGTCATGGTCCGGCGCGGGTCGACGACGACGATCTTCATCGCCGGCCGTGCCGCCTTTGCCGCCGCCAGTCGCTGGTAGATGACCGGGTGGCACCAGGCTAGATTGGAGCCGGTGAGGATGATGAGGTCGGCAAGCTCGATGTCCTCGTAAGTGCCCGGCACCGTATCCGAACCGAAGGCGCGGCGATGACCGGCGACCGAGGATGACATGCAGAGCCGCGAATTCGTGTCGATATTGCCCGAGCCGATAAAGCCCTTCATCAGCTTGTTGGCAACGTAATAATCCTCCGTCAGCAGCTGGCCGGAGACGTAGAAGCCAACGGCATCAGGGCCATGCTCGGCAATCGTCTCACTGAAGCGTTTCGCGACCAGATCAAGCGCCTCGTCCCAGCTTGCCCTCTGGCCGGCAATTTCCGGATGGAGCAGGCGTCCGTCGAGGTCGATCGTTTCGGCAAGGGCGGAGCCCTTCGAGCACAGGCGTCCGAAGTTGGCAGGGTGGTCAGGGTCGCCTTTGACGGAAACCTTGCCGTCATGGTCGACCTTGGCGATGACGCCGCATCCGACGCCGCAATAGGGGCAGGTGGTTTTGGTTTCAATGGACATGGATTGCGTCCATGAAGGTTAGAGCCTGGGAGAACACCCCCCTCTGTCCCTGCGGGACATCTCCCCCACAAGGGGGGAGATCACCTGGTGCCGTTTTTGCCGATCTTTCCGTTTTGGCTCGATAAAGGTGACGTCTCGCTCCGGCCAATCTCCCCCCTTGTGGGGGAGATGTCAGCGAAGCTGACAGAGGGGGGGGATTTTTCCCGCGCACCGTCATCGTCACTCCGCCGCCATCATCAGGCTTTCGAGCGCGATGAAAAGCGCGCCGTCCTCGTTGCGGACGGGAATGGTCCGCACCTCGCCCTGGTCGGCTCCAAGTGCCTTGCCGGTTTCGAGCGAGATCACCCAGTTGTGCAGCGGGCAGGTCACGGCTTTCCCGTGGACGATGCCCTCCGAGAGCGGGCCGCCCTTGTGTGGGCAGTGGTCCTCGATGGCGAAGACCTCGTTTTCGGCCGTGCGGAACACGGCGATCTTGCCCTGCGGGGTTTTCACGCAGCGTGCGCCGCGAGGCGGGATGTCGGAGATGTCGCCGATTTCGATCCAATTCATATTCATCTCCTCACTCGGCGGCCTGCGGGAAGCCGACTGTCGCCATCGGCTTGAACTCGTGTTTGTCCTTACCGGAGACGCGCTCGGACCAGGGGTCGACCTGCGCGAATTTCTGGCTGAAGACGAAGCGCTCGTAATAGGCCTTGCGCTTTTCGGCATCACCCATGATCTGGCGGCGGATTTCGTCGAGGCCGATGCGCTTGGCCCATTTGTAGATACGTTCGAGGTAGCGGGCCTGTTCGCGGTACATCTGCGTCAGCGCCACGATATGTTCAAGCGCCTCGTCTTCCGTCTTGACGAGGCCCAGCACTTCCGTGCCCTTGATGTCGAGACCGGCGGCACCGGCGAAGTGGATTTCGAAGCCGCTGTCGACGCAGATGACGCCGACATCCTTGCAGGTCGCCTCGGCACAATTGCGCGGACAGCCGGAAACCGCCATCTTCACCTTCGCCGGCGTCCACGAGCCCCACATGAACTTCTCGATGCGGATGCCGAGGCCGGTCGAATCCTGCGTTCCGAAGCGGCACCAGTCGGAGCCGACGCAGGTCTTCACCGTGCGCAGGCCCTTGGCATAAGCCTGGCCGGAGATGAAACCGGCCTTGCCGAGGTCGGCCCAGACGGCGGGCAGGTCCTCCTTCTGCACGCCAAGCAAGTCGATGCGCTGACCGCCGGTGACCTTCACCATCGGGATCTCGAACTTGTCGACGACATCGGCGATGGCCCGCAGCTCGTTCGAGCTGGTGACGCCACCCCACATGCGCGGCACGACGGAATAAGTGCCGTCCTTCTGGATGTTGGCGTGGACGCGCTCATTGATGAAGCGCGACTGATAGTCGTCGGCATATTCATCCGGCCAGTCGCAGACGAGGTAGTAATTCAACGCCGGGCGGCATTTCGCGCAGCCGCAGGAGGTCTTCCATTCAAGCTCCTGCATGACGGCAGGAATGGTCTTCAGGCCCTTGGCTTTTATCAGCCTTCTGACATCGTCATGGCCGAGCTCGGTGCAGGTGCACATCGGCTGGACGGTGGCAGGATTGTAGCTGTCGCCGAGCGTGATCGACATCAGCTGTTCGACGAGTCCGGTGCAGGAGCCGCAGGAGGCCGAAGCCTTCGTGTGGGCGCGCACGTCGTCGAGTGAGGTCAGGCCCTTGGCCGTGATCGTCGAGGTGATCTTGCCCTTGCAGACGCCGTTGCAGCCGCAGATCTCCGCATCATCCGGCAAGGCTGCAACGGCCGCCATAGGGTCCAGCGGTGACCCTCCCTGATAGGCCTGGCCGAAGATCAGGGTTTCGCGCATATCGGAGATATCGATCGCCTTCTTCTTCAGGTCGTTGAACCAGGCGCCGTCGGCCGTCTCGCCGTAAAGCACGGTGCCGATGATCTTGTTGTCTTTCAGCACGAGGCGCTTATAGACCCCGGCCGCCGCATCGCGCAGGACGATCTCTTCGCGGTCGTCGCCATCGGCGAAGTCGCCGAGCGAGAACAGGTCGATGCCCGTGACCTTGAGCTTTGTCGGCGTGTCCGAGTGTACGAAAGCGGCGCTCGTATCGCCGGCCAGATGCGAGGCGGCCACACGCGCCATCTCGTAGAGTGGGGCAACGAGCCCATAGACCATGCCGCCAACTTCGGCACATTCGCCAAGTGCCATGATCGAGCCGTCCGAGGTCTGCATGCCGTCATCGACGACGATGCCGCGGTTGACGGCGATGCCGGCTTCCTTGGCAAGGCCGACATTGGGACGGATCCCGACGGCCATGACGACGAGCGTGGCCGGGATCACGCGGCCGTCGTCGAGTTCGATCCCCTCGACCTTGCCATCACCGATGATCGCCTTGGTGTTGGCCTTGGTGATGACCTTGATGCCGCGCTCCTCGACGGCCTTTTGCAGGAGATAGCCGGCGGCCGGATCGAGCTGACGTTCCATCAGCGTCGGCTGCACATGGAGAACGGTGACATCCATACCACGCAGGCTGAGGCCGGCGGCGGCTTCGAGACCGAGCAGGCCGCCGCCGATGACAACGGCCTTCTCGCGCGACTGAGCCGCAAGCAGCATGGCCTGCACATCGTCTAGATCGCGATAGGTGATGACCCCACGCAATTCCTTGCCCGGAACCGGAATGATGAAGGGGACGGAACCGGTTGCGATGACAAGCTTGTCATAGCTCTCGGTCACGCCATGATCGGAGGTGACCGTCTTTGCCACCCGGTCGATGGCGACGATCTTGTGTCCCTTGTAGAGGGTGATGCCGTGCTTGATGTACCAGCCGTCGCCATGGATGATAATCTGCTCGAAGTCCTTTTCGCCGGAAAGAACCGGCGACAGCATGATGCGGTCGTAATTGACGCGCGGCTCGGCGTTGAAGATCGTGACCTGATAGAGATCCGGCGCTTTTTCCAGCAGGTGCTCCAGCATGCGCCCTGGCGCCATGCCGTTGCCGATGATGACGAGTTTCTGGGTCATGGTATCACTCCGCGGCTTCAACGAAGCGGTGGCGTTCGTAGAGGAACTTCAGCACGGCCTCGCGGCATTTGAGGTAGGTTCTGTCGGACGCAAGCTCGATGCGGTTGCGCGGCCGCGGGATCGGCACTTCGAGGATATCGCCGATATGGGCAGCCGGGCCGTTGGTCATCATGACGATGCGGTCGGAGAGCAATACGGCTTCATCGACATCATGGGTGATCATCACCATGGTGCTGCCGAGGCGGCCATGGATTTCCATGACGGCATCCTGAAGATGGGCGCGGGTGAGCGCATCCAGTGCCCCGAAGGGCTCGTCGAGCAACAGGATCTTGGGCTGCATGGCGAGCGCGCGGGCAATGCCGACACGCTGCTTCATGCCGCCGGAGATTTCCGAGGGACGCTTGTCCTTGGCATGTGCCATCTGCACGAGATCGAGGTTGCGCATGACCCAGTCATGACGCTCGGCCTTACTTTTGGTGCCACGGAACACCTTCGAAACGGCGAGATTGACGTTCTCGTAGACGCTGAGCCAGGGCAGTAGGCTGTGGTTCTGGAAGACCACGGCCCGATCAGGACCCGGTGAGTTCACCTCGCGGTTCTCAAGCAGCACCGCGCCGGCAGAGACCGGCGTCAGGCCGGCAATGAGGTTCAGCAGGGTGGATTTGCCGCAGCCCGAATGGCCGATGATCGACACGAATTCGCCCTTGTCGATGACGAGTTCGATGCCCTTCAGGACTTCGGCACGCTGGCCGCCGCGGTCGAAATACTTGTCGATATGATCGAGCTTCAGATAGGCGCTCATCCTGTTCTCCTCAATTGCCAGTCACGCCGCGGGTCACGACAGCACCAAGGCCTGCGACCAGACGGTCGAGGACAAAGCCGGTGATGCCGATATAAGCGAGCGCGACGATGATGTCGGGCAGGCGCGACGAGTTCCACGCGTCCCAGATGAAGAAGCCGATGCCGACACCGCCGGTTAGCATTTCGGCGGCAACGATCGCTAGCCAGGAGAGGCCTGCGCCGATGCGAAGACCCGTGAAGATGTAGGGGGCGGCCGCCGGCACCATGATGCGGAAGAAGAATTCGATCTGGTTCAGCCGCAGCACCTTGGCGACGTTGCGATAATCCTGCGGAATGTTGCGAACGCCGACCGCCGTGTTGATGATGACTGGCCAGATCGAGGTGATGAAGATCACGAAAATCGCCGACGGGTTGGAATTCTGGAAGGCCGCGAGCGACAGCGGCAGCCACGCCAGCGGCGGCACGGTGCGCAGTACCTGGAAGATCGGATCGAGCCCACGCATCGCCCAGACCGATTGTCCGATCACCGCACCGATCAGCACGCCGGCAACGGCCGCAAGGCCGAAGCCATAGGCGACGCGTTGCAGCGAGACGAGCACGCGCCAGGCAAGCCCGATATCCTGCGGTCCATTATAGAAGAACGGATAGACGATGAGGTCGTAGCTGTCCTGCCAGACCTGCGAAGGCGGCGGCAGGCTTGCGCCCGGCTGCTCACAGAGCAGCTGCCAGATAGCGAGCAGAAGCACCAGGACTACCAGGGGCGGCAGGACGCTGCGCAAGACCGAGACGGCGATACGACCTGGATCGATGCGCCGAGCCGGGTGGACCGCCAATGTCACGACATGGCTCTTTGCGGGAGCAGGCGCTTGCGCAACGGCGGCTTGCTGTTTGCGGGCGGTTACGGACATTGAACGAATCCTTTTTGGAAGAGAGTGCCGACCATCACGACGCCACCTTGATCGAGAGGCTTTCGAGATAGGCAGTGGGGTTTTCGGGATCGAAAACCTTGCCGTCGAAGAAGGTCTCTTTGCCGCGTGAGGTCGATGCGGGAATATCGGCTGAGGCAACGCCGAGATCCTTGGCCGCGTCGCGCCAGATATCCTGGCGGTTCACCTGGCCGACCAGCGTCTTGATGTCGGTATTGGGAGCGAACTTGCCCCAGCGAATGTTTTCGGCAATGAACCAGGCGTCATGGCTATGATAGGGATAGGAAACGCCGCCCTTCCAGAACTTCATGTAAAGATCGGTACCCTTGGCGATCCGGCCGTTGCCGTAGTTGATGTCGCCCTTGAGGCGGCCGATTACATCCTTTGGCGGCACGTTGAACCATTGCCGCTTGCCGAGGATGGTCGCCATCTCCTCCTTGTTATCCATGCTGTCGCACCATTGCTGGGCTTCCATGACCGCCATCAGCAGGGCCTTGGCGGCATTCGGATTCTTCTCGATCCAGTCTGCGCGCATGCCGAGCGCTTTTTCCGGGTGGCCCTTCCAGATTTCGCCGGTCGTACAGGCTGTAAAGCCGATCCCCTGATTGACGAGCTGCTCGTTCCAAGGCTCGCCGACGCAGAAGACGTCCATGTTGCCGACCTTCATGTTCGCCACCATCTGCGGCGGCGGCACGACGATGGTCGAGACGTCCTTGTCGGGATGGATGCCGCCGGCGGCCAGCCAATAGCGGATCCACAGATCATGCGTGCCGCCCGGGAAGGTCATGGCCGCCTTGATCTCTTTGCCTGCGGCTCTTTTCGCATCGAAGGCGGCTTTCAGCCCGGATGCGTCAAGCTGCACGCCGGTTTCCGCATATTCCTTTGCGACCGAAATGCCCTGGCTGTCGTAATTGAGACGCGCGAGGATCGCCATCGGCACGGGCTGGTTGTTCTGCGTTACGTTGCCGGTGTGTATGAGATAGGGGAGCGGCGAGAGAATATGGGCGCCGTCGATGCCGTTTGCCGCCCCGCCAAGCACGAGGTTGTCGCGGGTTGCACCCCAGGATGCCTGCTTGGCCACATCGACGTTGGAAAGGCCATGCTTTTCGAACAGGCCTTTTTCCTTGGCAATGACCAGCGGCGCGGCATCCGTTAGCGCGATGTAACCAAGCTTCACATCCGACACTTCAGGTCCGGCGGTTGCTGCGAAGGCGCCGGAGGGGAAAGCCGTCCTGACGGCGCCGATCAGGGCTGCCGTGGCGGATGTCTTCAAAAGGTTTCGGCGCGTAATACCACCGGACAGGATCTTCTTCACTTGCAGTTTCCCCTTGTTTTGCTCGTGACGCGTGGATTTTGGACATAAAAAAACGCCGCTCGGTCGATGCAGCCCGGGACAGGAAGGAAATCCTCGGGGCAAGAACCTTGCGACGTCGATGTCTTTGCGAGCGCGTTATCAGCGCATTGCGTGCTTCGATCGCCGTTGACCGAAGCGAAACTAGATAAGCAAGCTGCGTGCCAGTTTTCGATATTGTTGTTAATGCACTGAAATCATGTAATTATTTCAGTTAATACCGGCCTTGGCTGTTTTGTGTGCGAATGCTGAAGCTGCTAAAATTTTGGGCGGATGGTTGCCATCCTGCCTGGAACCCTGCGTTTATTCTGTGCAGTGCAGAGCCGCCGACTAAATATCGTCGGCGGAAAATTGCGCCGCACTCGTCGTCTTCACCGCGAAGCCGTCGATATAGCTCGCCAGGTCTGCGGGATCGAAAACGTGACCGTCCATGAAGCGGTCGCCATCCCTGTCGCCCTCTATGCGGATATCTGCGTCATCGGGCGAGGCCTCGTTTCCAAGGGCTAGCCGGTAGAGGTCCGATCGATAGGCGGAAGCCGCCATCGCCATGTTCTGCTTGGAAAGCGCGCTTTGCCCCCAGCGCACCATCTGGCTGAATATCCACAGGGCCAGGCTCGGGCGCGGGTAATTGGCGAAGCCGGCATGAAAGCTGAAATATCGGTCGATCACCCGCCGATTGCCCTTGGCGTCGAGATTGAACTCGCCCGCCAGCACGTGGCGGATAATGCCGACAGGCGCTGCGATATAGCGCTGATCGGCAAGTGCTTCGGCAAGGGCATCATGATTTTCTGCTTTGTCGCACCAGCGCGCTGCCGCGTCGAGCGCCACGATGAGGCGCGAAACGATTTCGGGGTGGCTTTCTGCCCATTCCGGGCGCATGCCGATCACCTTTTCCGGCGCCGAGGGCCATATGTCCTGCTTGGCGGCAACGATGCGGCCGACGCCACGCTCGGAGGCGACCATGTTCCATGGCGCGCCGACACAAAAGCCGTCGATTGCTCCGGCCGCAAGGGCATCGGAAGTCAGCGGCGGCGGTACGACGACAAGCTTCACGTCCCGGTCGGGATCGATGCCGCCGGCGGCCAGCCAATAGCGGAACTCGTAGTTATGCGATGAGAACGGATAGGTCATGCCGAGTGTCGGCGGCTGCTCGCCGCGTGCTTTCATCGTGCCGACCACCTTTGCGAACGCCTGCGAATTTTCCAATGCGCTGGCGTGGTCGGAGAGGCCGGTGTCGTTGCACATGCGCTCGAAGAGCCGTGTCGACAGCGTGATGGCATTGCCGCCGTTGCCGAGCGAGAATGGCGTAATCGTCGGCGAGGGATTCGAGCCGAGCCCCAGCATCGCCGCGACCGGCATGGGCGAGAGCATATGGGCGATATCGAACTGACGAAAGGCAAGCCGGTCTCGGATATTGGCCCAGGAAACATCCTTGATGAGATCGAGCGCGATTCCCTCCTTGCGCGCGAAACCGAATTCCGCGGCCGCGATCAGAACTGAAGCATCGACCAGTGGAATGAAGCCTGCACGCAGTGTGCGCGGGCCTTCGCTTGCAATTCGCGCAGGCGCGGCAGGGTTGCTACTGCCTGCCTTGCGAGCACTGGCGAAATGGGCTGCCTGCATTCTCATGTTCACTCCGATGTCTCCCATGCGCGCGTGGCGGACGAGGTTGGTCTCAGCGCGCTCACATCAGCAATCCCGCTGCCGTCACGACGCTTTGCGCGATCTCGGACATTTTCTTCTTCTCGTTCATGGCCGTCTGCCGCAGCAGCGCAAAGGCCTCATCTTCCGAAAGTCCGCGCATCTTCATGAGGATGCCCTTGGCGCGCTCGACGATCTTGCGTTCCTCCAGCGCCGACTTGGCCTCCGCCAATTCCCGTTGCAATCGGCTGAAGGCGTTGAAGCGGCTGACCGCCATATCGAGGATCGGCTTGACCCGCTCCTTCTTCAGACCGTCGACGATATAGGCCGAAACGCCGGCCTCGACGGCTGCTTCGATCGAGGCCGTATCGGAGCGGTCGACGAACATGGCGATCGGCCGGCCCACGGTTCGCGTCAGCTGAAACAGATGTTCCATCATGTCGCGGTTCGGATTTTCAAGATCGATGATGATGACATCAGGGTGAAGTGTCTCGATCGTGCGCGCCACGCCCTGCACTTCATGGATGACCGTCACCCGCGCATGACCAGCCTCCCGCAGGCCTTCCTCGATGATCGAGGCCCGGATGGTGTTTTCATCGATCACAAGAATGGTCAGATCGAGACGGCTCATGCCATCTTTATGGCGCAATGCAGCAAGGCGAACAAGTGTTGCTCGCTGAAATATTGGGCGATTTAAAACATAGCCTAAATATTGGGCTACTTCGACCTGTTCTGACTATTTCCTCATCAACGCTGCCAATAGGCGGCTATGCTGAACGTGCCGGGATCCCTGGCGATCTCGCTCTTGACGAAAGCGCGGACGGCACGGGCCTGCTTCTGTTCGCACGCGGCCCAGACAAAGGTCTCCGGATCGGCCGCAGGCACGATGTCGCGCAGAATGCGTTCAAGCGTATCGGTCGTCCCGGCGGCCGCGCCGTTGCGATGCAGCCAGCTGACATCCATCGATGCGCTTGATGTCAGCGGCTGCTCTTCTTGCTTGCCGGCGACCTCGAGAAAGATCCGCAGCTCGGCATCGGCAGGCACGGAGGCCGCGATGCGGGCGATGGCCGGCAGCGCGGTTTCGTCGCCGGCGAGGATGAGCTTGCGCGCTGTCGGCACGCCGCCGCCGCCGGGGCCGATGAGGCCGGCGCGATCGCCCGGGCGGGCAGTCATCGCCCAGTTCGCTCCAGGAACGTTGTCACCTTCATGCACGACGAAATCGATGTTCATCTCGCCGCGGGCAAGATCGATGCTGCGGATTGTATAGGCGCGGATGGTCAGTGCATCATCGCCCTTCGGCCAATGGATGCGGCCGTCCGGCTCCGTATGCGGCCAGACCGGCTCGCGACCCTTCGGTGGAATGAGCAGGCGAACATGCATGCCGCCCTCGACGAAATGCCCGGCATCATCGGTCGCGACGACGACGCGGCGCATATGCGGGGTGATATCGTGGGCATCGGCGACCCTGATTTGGCGGAAGTTCGGTATGGCTGATGGTTGTGGCCCATCGGCCCAATTGAGGGCGAGCGTGTTGCCGGTGGAAAGTTCGAACAGGTTTTCGGCGACCATGCTGCGGATCGTGAAGAGCATCGCCGCTGTCGGGCAGCGCAGCTTGATGTCGAGGCGATCGCTGCTGACGGCGATGTCGGCGCTGCCGATGACGGTGTCGAGGCGGGCTCCGGCCTCGCTCCGCGTGATAGTGACATGCTCGGCAAACCGCGCGCAGAACTGATCCAGCAGCAGGCCGGCATCCTTATGTGTGGCCACGCCGGAAGCGGTGAAATCCCTGGCATGCATCATTGCTTAGTCTCCTTGCGGGTCAGGAACCAGATGAGATAGGGGCCGCCGATCAGGGCTGCGAACAGACCGACGGGAACCTCGTAGGGAAAGATCACCATTCGCGACAGCCAATCGGCCAGCACGAGCAGCATGGCGCCAAGCAGCAGGCTGGCCAGCAATTGCTTGACCGTCTCGCGGAAGCCGATAAGGCGGGCCAGATGCGGCGCGATCAGCCCTGTCAAACTAAGCGGGCCGACGAGGAAAGAGGGGATCGCGGTCAGGAGGGCTGCCAGTACCGCCAAAGTCAACCGGCTTGCCGCGACCGACAGGCCGACGGAGCGGGAGACGTCGCCGCCAAGCGGCAGGATGTCGAACCACCGCCGCAGGACGGGCAATGCCGGTATGAGGAGGGCGGCCGAAATGACACCGGTCCAGGCCTCGAAGGAGCCGGCGCGGTTGGTGGAGCCCGACAGCCAGCTCAGTAGCAGATAACCGCGCAAGTCGCCACGCGAAAGAACGATCGTGACGATCGCCATCGACAGCGCACCGATCGCAATGCCGGAGAGCAGCAGACGCTCCGAACCAAAGCCGCCGCGAGCGCTGAATGCCATGATGGTAAGGAATGCAATCAACGCTCCGAGCGTCATCGCCGTGATGGTGATGGCGGGCGAGGGGAAGACGAACAGGAAGAGGGCCGCCGTCAGTCCGGCGCCACCGCCAGCACTGACGCCGAGGACCTCGGGGCTTGCAAGCGGATTGGCGGTCAGACGCTGCATGATGAAGCCGGCTGCGGCCAGCATCGCGCCGGCAGTCGCTGCAACGATAGTGCGTGGCAGGCGAAAAGGCAAAAGCTCCGAGAACCGGCTGCCGAGCGCCACCTGCCAACCCTCGATGCCGCGTCCGACCGACAGAGCAAAGACCAGCAGAAGAATGAAGCCGACGGCGAGCAAGACAAGCGCCCGCCCGGGAGCGGCAAGGTTTCGCCGTGCCGGTGGGATGCCATCGGCGTGCGGTGCGCTGCGCGAATGCAGGCGCGGCAAGAGTAGAAACAGGAGCGGTCCGCCGAGAAGTGCGGTCGCCGCCCCTGTCGGGGCGAGATCGGTAAATCCCGGCGACAGAAGCTGGACGACGCAATCCGTAAGGAACAACAGCCCGGCGCCGGCAAGCGGCGCGGCAATCAGCAGTTGCCTGGTGCCGCGTGCACCACAAAATCTTGCCAGATGCGGCGCTGCAAGGCCGAGAAAGCCGATGATGCCGACTTGCGCCGTCACCGAGGCTGCGAGCCAGACGGCGAGTGCCAGAACAGTAAAGCGCATGCCGTGCAAGGCCAGGCCGAGGCTCTTTGCGCTATTATCGTCCAGGCTCATGACCGTGAGCGGGCGAACGAGTAGGAGGGCTGCTGCAAAGCCAATAGCAAGGCGAGGGACAAGCGTGACGACGCCATCCCAGCTCTGCTGATTGAGCGCGCCCGCACCCCAGATAAAGACGGACATGGCGTATTCGCCACGTGCAAGAATGATGGTGACGCTGAGTGCGGTCGCGACCAATGTCACCATCATGCCGCAGAGTGCTACAGTCACCGGATCGAGGCTGCGACGCCAGCTCAGAGCAAGAACGATCAGGACAGCCGCAAGCCCGCCGGCAAAGGCGGACATTTCCCGCGGCAAGCCGAGGAGAAGCGGAAAGAGGCCAACGGCGATCGTCATCGCCAGCTGCGAGCCGGCGGCGATCCCAAGGGTCGATGCATCGGCGATCGGGTTGCGCAAGATCCTTTGCAGCAGAGCGCCGGAAAGGCCGAGCGCTGCGCCAGCGATGATCGCGATCGCCGAGCGCGGCAGCAGGCTATCGATGAGCAGGATGTGATTGAGCGCTGCAGCATCGGGCGTATCCGCGGCAAGCTTCGGCCGCAGGAAGACGAGCGCCGCAAAGGCAAGGATGCAGACGGCAGCAAGCAGGGTGGCATTGCGCATCAGCGGCCTATCCCCGCCAATCATGTCTCTGGCAATCATGCGGCGATCAGCCATTCCATGCACGGGCGAGCCCTCCCGCAAGCAGATCGGCGAAGCGCTCCGCTGCGGGCAGCGCACCATAGGGATTGATGGAGCCGAGCAGGAGAACGCGGCCTTGCTGTACCGGCGGGAGCGCCTTCCAGAATGCGCTTTGCCGGAGTTCGGCCAAGGCTTCGGCGGGATGTGGCGGGATCAGGACGATCCACGTGTCCGGTATGGCGGCCAGCCGCTCGATGCCAACGGGCGCGGTCGCCGAATAGCTCGTGAGGTCCGGCCAGGCATTGGCAAGCCCGGTGCGGGCCAGGACCTCTCCGAACATGCTGTCGGAGCCGAAAACGCGGAAATGCCTGGCGTCGCCGAGGTTGATCGGCAGGATCGGGCGATGATCGCCCTTGCCGAAGCTGACGCGATAGGCCTCCAGCTTTTGCCGCAAGGCCTCGACGAGCGCACGGCCGGTCGGAAGCTCGAGCCGCTCTGCGATCGCAAGCGTCATCTCTTCGGAAAGCCGGTAGGGGCTGGCTCCTGGCCGATAGACGGCATGGCTCTCGACCGGGGCGATCAGGCGCAGGCGATCGTCGGCCCAGGCATAGAAATTGGAGTTGAGGATCAGCTCAGGCTTGGCGGCATAAAGGACCTCGAAATTCGGCGTTCCGCGCAGCCCGAGATCGGCGACATCAGCGGGAATAGCCGGCGTGACGGCAAGGTCTCGGAACTGCAGCAGCTCGGTGCCGGCGACCACATTGGCGCCAAGCGCCAGTAGGGTTTCCAGAATGGCCCAATCGAGCGTCGCGACACGTCGGCTCGTCGTGGCGCGCGCTGGCGTCAAACCGATAAGCGCAGCGGCACCCGTCATGGCTAGCAGTTGCCGACGTGATAGCCTGTGAGCGCTTCTTGCCGTCATGCTGGCGTCGCCTCTGGTTTCAAATCGGTGCGGGGATTGCCTTGCAGCAATCCCCGGTTCCTTGCCATCATTGAAAAACAAAGTATACCTTTATTATCAACTTACCACTTCTTGCTGAGCTTGAAGGTAACGGTTCTCGCTTCGCCGTAGCCGCAGACGTTCTCGCCGGCGCAACCCGAGACATATTCCTTGTCGAACAGGTTCGAAACGTTGAGCGCTGCACCCCAGCCCTTCTTCTCGTAGCGGATGCCCGCATCGAAGAGCGTTGCCGAAGGCACGCGCAGGGTGTTGGCCTGGTCCGCCCAGGACTTGCCCTGGTAGCGCACGCCGGCACCGATGCTAAGGCCGTCAAGGGCGTCGCTGGTGAAGGCGTAGTCGAGCCAGAGCGACGCCGTGGAGTTCGGCACCAGATAGGGCGAGTTGCCGACGATGGAGGAGTCCAGGTCCTTGGTGACTTCGAGATCGGTATAGGAGTAGGAGCCGAGCAGCTTCCAGTTTTCGTCCAGATTGACCTTGCCTTCGAATTCCACGCCGCGCGAACGGACCTCGCCGACCTGTCGCTGCAGGAAGGTGACAGGATCGGTCAGAGCCATGTTCTTGCGATCGATCTGGAAGATGGACGCCGTGAACAGGCCGTCGATGAAGTCCGGCTCGTATTTGACGCCCGCTTCGTACTGCTCGCCCTTTTCCGGAAGCAGCCCTCCGCCGGTGACGCTGGTGCCGACCAGCGGCCGGAAGAAGGTGCCGGCGCTGACATAGGGCGTGATGCCGTTGGCGAATTCGTAGGCGAGGCCCACGCGGCCGCTCGGTGCGCTGTCGTTCGAGCTGTAGGTGGTGCCGACCTTTGCATCGGAATTGGTGTCGACGAAGTCGTAGCGGCCGTTGAGCGTCACCAGCCAGCCGCCGCCGAAGCGGATCTGGTCCTGCGTATAGACGCCCAATTGCTGCTGCGTCAGCACCTGGTTGAGATAGACGAAGTTCGTACCTTGAGCGGTGCCGTAGACCGGATTGATGGCGCTGATCGGGTTGGAGCCGCAGCAGGCCTGTATCTGGTCGAGGCGGTAGATCGAGTAGTCGGTGCCGATCAGGAAATCGTGGCTTAAGGGACCGGTGTCGAACTTGTTTTCCGCACGGGTGTCGACGGAGAAGGTATCGACCTTGGAGCGCTCGAAGAAACCGATGCGGTTCAGCATGTAGTTGGGATCGTCGTAGCCTGGGCTGAGCGGATTGCCATCCACATAGCCGTTCAGATACGGGCCTTCCTCGCGCTTGTAGAGGTGACCGTAGCGCGCATTCTGCGACACGGTCCAGCCGCCGTCGAAATCATGCGAGAATTCATAGCCGAGCATCTGCTGGGCATATTTCAGATTGTCGATACTGCGTTCGCCATAGAAGGCATCGCGCTTAATCTTGCCGAAGGGTGCATCGACCACGGTGCCGACATAGGGGAAGAAGCCATTGCCGCTGTGGATTTCGTCAAGACCGCTCAGCATGCCGAAGACGGTCAGCTTGGTGGAATCGTCCGGCGAGATGGTGACCTGCGGCATGATGAAGCCGCGCAGATCGTGGGTGCCGTCGCTATAGGTGTCGCCGCCGGCGATCTTGCCGGTCAGGCGGTAGCGATAGACGCCGTCGGCCGAAAGCTTGTCGGAGAAGTCGAAGCCGACGAAGGCGTTGCCGAGATTGTTGATGCCGATCTCAGTATAATAATAGGGATCGTCGGTCGGCTCCTTGCGGACCATGTTGACGAGGCCGCCGGGATTGGAGCCGCCGTAAAGTACGGAGGACGGACCCTTCAGCACTTCGACGCGCTCGAGCATGAACGGATCGATCTGGAAGCCGCCGAAGCCGTAGCTGTAGAGCGTCAGGCCATTCATGAAGACGCCGCTCTGCGTCGCATCGAAGCCGCGGATGTAGAACCAGTCAGTATCGCCGTCATTGCCGAAGGGCTGCGTGGTGACGCCCGGCGTGTAGCGCAGCGCCTCGTCGACCTTGTTGGTGATGCCGCGATCCTGCATTTCCTGTTGGCCGATGACAGAAACCGATTGCGGCACCTCGGTGATCGGCGTGTCGGATTTCGAGCCCGCCGTGGTCTTCTTGGCGACATAGCCCTTGACCGGGGCCGTGCCGCTGGCTTCGCTCTTCTCTTGCGAGCCTTGAATGACCAACGGCTGCAGCTCGGTCGGCTTTTCCTGCGCGTTGGCCTGAGAGCCTGCCAGAAGTGCCAAAATGGCTACGCCCGTCGCCATGAGCCGCGCCCGCGATACGTCCTGCTTCAATCCCTGCATTTCCGCTATTTGTCCCGAATTCTTGCGCCCGTTCGGCTATGACAGCCGATCCCTCAATAAGGTGAGGAGTTAACTCATATTTACCGGCGCGGCTTGTCTGTAACGGGGAAAATTGAATGTTTTTGGGCAATTCTCCGCGAGAGATACAATTGCTCGCAGACTGTGGTTTTCAGGCCAGCTTGCTGCGTTTCCAACTCGCCGGCGCGGTACCGACATTCTTTCGGAAGACGCGGGTGAAATGCGCCTGATCGGCAAAGCCGGTTTCGACGGCGACGGTCGTTAGCGGCATCTCGCTGTTCAGGAGCAGATGCTTGGCCTTTTCGAGCCTGGCCTGCGTTTGCCACTGATGCGGCGGCACACCTGTGGACGCCTTGAAGGCATGGCTGAAATGCGATTGCGAGAGGCCGGTCAATTCGGCCAGTTCTTCCAGCCGGATGGCGCGCGTGCAGTTCTCTTCGATATAGTCCACCGCACGGCGCAGCTGCCAGGTGGCGAGACCGCTGCGCTTGCGGGGCCGGGTGCCGCGCAGTTGCAGAACATTGATCAACAGCGAAAGTGTCAGGCCGTCGCCATAGAGATCGTGCAGCGGCTCGGGGTTTTCGCACTCGGCCGCGATCAGCTCGGCAAGCGCCATCACCCGCGGGTCGTTGAAATGCAGCTGCGGACGGTCGAGCCGCGCCGGGTCGATATGTTCCATCAGGCGCTGGCTGACAATGCCAGCATCGAAATGAATATCGAGGTGGCGCACGAACTCGACGCCTGCCATGTCGACCCAGAGCTCCATGCCAGCGGGAATGTAGGAGATGCGTCCGCTATCGTAATTCTGCAGCCGGCCTTGTGCGCGTGGCGACGGGCGGACATTGGTCGTGCCTGGGCCGCGCTGCTCCAGCAGGATGAAAAGCCGCGGGTCCCTCGCGACATAGTACCCGCCGGCCTGTGCCGCGCAATTGACGTTCCAGATGTCGGCAACCATGCCGTTCCATCGGCGGCGATGCATGCCGCCGATCACGGAAAAGCCTCCGATCTTGTTTTGCATTCGTGGTTGAAACGTCATTCGCAGCTTCCGGCGTCGCTTTCCCGCTTTAATCCTTCAAATTATACTCAAGTTATTACAGCAACACCTTTTGGATGGCAATCTCCGTGTGGTTGCCGCACGGAGAGCGGCATGCACGCGAAAGCAAACGGGATGCCCTCTTCGGGCATCCCGTTTGCGATGTCGAATCTGCCAATATTGAAGCTGCCTGCGCCGGAACCTTATCCTAGAACAGCCCTGCCGTTCTCATCGTCTTCGAATTCGGCTGATAAGAGGCCTCGATTATACCGGAGGGCTGGCGCTTGGATGACGGCTGTGGCGCAATGGCGTGCGCGGGCGTGGCCCCCGAGCCCCGCAGCGTGCCGCAGCTTCCCGAACTGCTTGTCTTGACCTGCGGCTTGCCGCTCCCCGTGCTGAAATATTGCATGGTTCGCGTGCAGGTGCCCTTGCCCGATGTCGTAGAAATCATCGTATATCCCTGAGCACCTGGAGGAAGGCGGGAGAGCTCTATCTTCGTGAGGTTATCCGCGCCATCGGGCCATTGCGCCAAGAGCGGCGCGTTGTGCAACATGGCCGCCATCTCCCGATCCATGGCGGCCGAGATGCGCTCCATGTCGGCGAAGGGCGAGGCGTCGTCGAATGGATCGAAGGCGGCAATGAGGGAGGAAGCCGCATCGGGATTGCCTCGAAACGATATAACTGGAGGCTGATCGCCGCTATAGCGGATCACCTCCAGTGAGCCGTCCGGCAAGCGGACCGTCATTTGATGCATCTGGGCGGATTGCTCGGTCTTCTGCTGAGCGAATGCCTGACCCGCCAATCCTGCGGCGGCGATAAGACCAGCGCCGATGAGAAGTGTATTGCGGAGGGTTTGCACAATGGTCTCCTTTGCTTGAAGAACATCTCCGACGGGTTTTCGAACGAATGGCTTCGAAACCTGTCGATGCGACGATTTCGATCTTGGCCCGGCCTCCGCCAAATTTATGGCAATCCCTGCGGCACCGCGCCGCAGCTGCGCCGTACAGATGTCAATCCTGCATGATAGATCCAAATACAGACATTGCCGGACCGATGATTTCTAACCGTGAAAGAAAGGCCATTCGCCCATTTTGAGTCTGGCATGACAACGCAAGCTTGAAATTTCCCTCGTCTTCCGCCACCTGTTCGGCGCGACGTTCAACATTCCCAGGAGACTAGACGCATATGACAACCACCGCCGCAGAAATGACCGCCGAGAGCCACGTCTTCGAGGCCGACGTTGCCCGCCTTCTGCATATGATGGTTCACTCGGTTTATTCGGACAAGGATGTCTTCCTGCGCGAGCTGATCTCGAATGCGGCCGATGCCTGCGAGAAGCTGCGCTATGAGGCGATCGCGCAGCCCGGCCTGCTTGCGAACGATCCCGACAGCGGCATCCTGCTGACGCTCGACGCCGATGGCAGCAAACTCGTCGTCGAAGATAACGGCATCGGCATGAGCCGCGACGAGATGATCGAGGCGCTGGGCACGATCGCCCGTTCCGGCACGCGCGCCTTCATGGAGCGCATCGAGGCCAATAAGCAGGGCGAGGGCGCGCAGCTTATCGGCCAGTTCGGCGTCGGCTTCTATTCCTGCTTCATGGTGGCCGACCGCGTCGATGTCGTCTCGCGGCGCGCCGGTGCGGAAGATGCCTGGCTTTGGTCTTCCGATGGCAAGGGCGGCTACAGCGTTGCGCCCGTCGATGTCAGCGAAGCGCCGGCGCGCGGCACCCGCATCACGCTGCATCTGATGGAAGATGCCAAGAGCTACGCTTCGCGCTGGAGCGTCGAGCGCATCGTCAAGGAACAGTCCGGCCATGTGCCGGTGCCGATCAAGATCGCCGAAAAGCCCGGCGAGGAAGCGACGCAGCTCACCGACGGCACCGCGCTCTGGACGAAATCGAAGAACGATATCACGGCCGAGGAATATACCGATTTCTATCGCGGCGTTTCCGGCCAGTATGACGAGCCGGCGCTGACGGTGCATTTCCGCGCTGAGGGGCGCCATGAATATTCAGCGCTCGCTTTCGTGCCTGGCTCGCAGCCCTTTGACCTCTTCGATCCCGATCGCAAGGGCCGCATGAAGCTCTATGTGAAGCGCGTCTTCATCACCGATGAAGCCGAATTGCTGCCGCGCTATCTCCGCTTCGTGCGCGGGCTGGTCGACACGTCGGACCTGCCGCTCAACGTCTCGCGCGAGATGATCCAGGAAAGCCCGATCCTGACGGCGATCCGCAAGGGTGTGACTAATCGCATCATCACGGCGATCGAGAAACAGGCGGAGAGCGATCATGACGCCTTCCTGAAGATCTGGGAGAATTTTGGCAGTCTCATCAAGGAAGGCATCTATGAGGACTTCGAACGTCGTTCTCAGCTTCTGGCACTTTCGCGCTTCCGCACCACGACGTCGGGCGACGGCTATCGCTCGCTTGCCGACTACATCAAGGATGCCAAGGAAGGCCAGCAGTCGATCTACTATCTCGTCGGTGGCAGCCTGGAGCAGCTGAAGGCTTCGCCCCAGCTTGAAGGTTTCCGTGCCCGCGGCATCGAAGTCCTGTTGCTGACCGATTCCGTCGATAGCTTCTGGGTGACCAACGCCCCGGAATTTGAAGGCAAGAGCTTCAAATCGATTACGCAGGGCTCTGCTGATCTTGCCCAGTTCAAGAAGCAGGACGAAGACAAGCCTGAAAGCGAAAGCGCGCCCGCCGAAGTCCAGGCATTCCTGGACTATGCCAAGCAGAAGCTGGCCGATGAGGTCTCCGATGTGCGCGCATCCGACCGTCTGATTGAAAGCGCCGTCTGCCTCGTTGCCTCCGAGCAGGGTTATGATCGCCAGTTGGAGAAGATCTTGCAGGGCGCCGGCCGTCTACAGTCCGGCGCCAAACCGATCCTGGAAATCAACATGGATCATCCTGTCGTCAAGGCCATTGCCGCCAAGGCCGATTCACCGGCCCTGCGCGATGATGCCGCCTTCCTTTTGCTCGATCAGGCCCGCGTGCTGGATGGCGACAAGCCTGCCGATCCGCGCGCTTTTGCCGAACGTCTGGCACGGCTGATGGAGAAGGCGCTGCAGTAATCCAACGGGATCGGCACGGCTCGAAACGGCTGTGCCGATCCATTCGCGGAGGGCTGCGATCACGTTATGCTGAGGCGCAAAAAACTTGCCTAAATTTATCATCTTTTCGTTGCGGGGCGAGGGCTCTTCTTCTATAAAAATGTCAGATTGGCAGGGCCTTGCTCTGCCACGTAAGCGTTAACGTCACTCAACGCGTATGATCGAACGGCTCTGCGGCTTCGGTCTGCGCGACTGTGTCCTGCGGATCGAGATCGAAGCGCCTCGAAAGGACACCGATGGATACCCCTCATAATTCCAACCCGGCCATCTCCGCCCCGAAGATCGAGCGCGTGCGGCATGAGCTGAAGCGGCGCTCTTTGACGGTAACGGCAATCGAGAGGATCACGCCCGGCATGCTGCGCATTCGGCTGACCGGCGAAGACCTTGCCGATTTCGTCAGCCTGGCGCCCGACGACCACATCAAGGTTTTCGTAGCCGGCGCGGGCGAGGAGATGGAGCGGCGTGATTATACGCCCCGCCATTACGACACCGACGCGCGCACGCTCGTCCTCGATTTTGCCGTCCATGAGGCAGGCCCCGCCACGCAATGGGCGCTCGACGCCCGCGTCGGCGACAGGCTGGAGATCGGCGGTCCCCGCGGCTCGGCCGTAGTGTCCGCAGATATCGAGAACTGGCTGCTCATCGGCGACGAGACGGCGCTGCCGGCCATCGGCCGCCGGATTGAGGAGGCGCCTGCGGCTGCGCGCATAACGGCGATCGCCGCGGTTGCGGATGCTCACGAACATCAAGCATTTCAAACCGACGCGCAGCTTGATATGCACTGGGCGCATCGGCCCCTTTCGGAGGCGACCGATCCATCCCCTCTCTTGAAGATATTGCAGTCGATCGATGTGGTTTCCGGCACTTTCGTCTGGATCGCCGCCGAGGCTTCCGTCACGCGCGCCCTGCGCTCCTACCTCGTCGAGGAACGCGGTTATCCGCTGAGCTGGATCAAGGCATCGGGCTATTGGGTCAAAGGCAAGGCAGACACGACGGAGAAATTCGATTGAATGCGGGACGCAGGCGGCAAGACGCCGCCCGCGTCTCAATGTTGATGGATCAGGCATCTTGCCGGAATCGGCTGCTGCCCCATTTCATGGCCCAATCGTCCCGGAAAGGGATAAGGCGTTCCATGATAAGCTTGGGTTCATCGAAATTGCGTTCCGTAGATTTCGATTTCCTGAATTGGATGGGATCGTCGAAGGTTAGGCGTGAAGAGGGCGTGGTGGCGGAGACCGCTCCCGATCGCTTTGCGGGTTCATGGCGCCGAGCGGGAGGCGGTACTTTGGACGTCATGTCGATCCCTGCCGTGCACGACGGCTAATATTGAGGATAAAGCCAAGGTGCTTGCCGTCCCGAAAGACCCTCCGCGGACATTTATCGCGTTGATGCTGTCGGCGCTTCGCAAGGCCTTCGCCGGTATCGCGCTGGCGAGTGCCGCCATCAATATATTGGCCTTGACCGGCTCTTTCTTCATGCTGCAGGTCTATGACCGGGTCATTCCGAGCCGCAGCCTGCCGACATTGTCCGGCCTCGTCATCATCGTTGCGGTCCTCTTCCTGTTCCAAGGCATTATCGAGTTCCTGCGTTCCATGCTGCTTGTTCGTATCGGCATGTCGCTTGATGAACGATTGAACAAAAAGGTCTTCCGCTCGCTCCTGTTCCTGCCAACCAGGAAACAGACGTCGGACGACGGCTTGCAATCGGTCCGCGATCTCGAGCAGATTCGTTCCTTCCTTTCTGGTAACGGCTCGACGGCGCTTTTCGATCTGCCGTGGGTGCCGTTCTATCTGATCCTTTGCTTTCTGTTCCATTTCTGGATCGGCTTCACGGCTCTGTGTGGTGCCCTTTTGCTCGTCGGCATTACAGTGCTTGCCGAACTGCTGTCGCGTCGACCGGCTGAGGCGGCGGCCAAGTCTTCGGCCATGCGTCTCGGTTTCGCCCAGGCGGCGCGACGCAATTGGGAGGCGGCCATTGCCATGGGGTTTGTTGGCCGTCTGAGCGAGAAGTGGGCGGCCATGAACGGCGACTATCTCCGACATCAGCTGGCGGCGAGCACGATCGTCGGGGCACTCACAATCGCTGCCAAGATGGCGCGCATGATGCTTCAGTCCGGCGTTCTCGCCGTCGGGGCGATCCTCGTCATTCGGCAGGAGGCGACGGGTGGCATCATCATTGCCAGTTCGATCCTGGTGACACGGGCGCTGGCGCCCGTCGAGCTCGCGATCGGCCAGTGGAAAGGCCTTGTCGCCGCGCGTCAGGGCTGGGTGCGGCTTGCCGCGCTCCTCGACGTCGTGCCGCCCGAGCAGCAGGCCTTCGCTTTGCCGCCGCCGTCGCGCGAGCTTAGCGTCGAGAATATCAGCGTTACTTCTCCAGGCAGCCGCGATCTCATCCTGCGCAATATCTCGTTCAGGATATCGTCGGGCACGGTGCTCGGCGTCATCGGTCCGAGCGCGTCGGGCAAGTCCTCCCTTGCGCGGGCGATCGCCGGCCTATGGCCGGTTCCCCTTGGCGCCGTGCGGCTCGATCGTGCCGCGCTGTCGCAATGGAATAGCGACGAACTCGGTCGGCATATCGGCTATCTGCCGCAGGATGTGGACCTGTTCGACGGCTCGATCGCCGAAAACATTTCCCGGTTTGCCGAGGAAGTGGATACGAAGCCGATCATCGCTGCGGCGAAGGCTGCGGGGGTTTACGACATGATCGTCAAGCTTCCGGATGGCTTCGATACGAGGATCGGCGAGAGCGGATCGCGCCTTTCAGCCGGGCAGAGGCAGCGCATAGCCCTGGCGAGAGCGCTTTACAACGATCCATTCCTGGTGGTTCTCGATGAGCCGAACTCCAATCTGGATGCGGAGGGAGAGGCCGCGCTGACCGAGGCCCTCGCAGGCGTGCGGAAGCGCGGCGCCATCGCGATCGTCATTGCCCACAGGCCAAGCGCCCTGGCCGCTGCCGATACCGTCATGATCGTTGCCGGCGGTCAGGTTCAGGCGTTCGGTCCGAAGAAAGACATACTCGGGCCATCGCCCAAGCAGGTCGGAACGACGCATTTTGCCGTTGCCGGCGGGGAGACGCACGGATGACCGACAAGGCTTCGCCATCGACCGAACGGACGATCCGCCGCCTGTCCCTGCTTGTGGTGGCGGCCGTAGCGCTGCTGTTTGGTGTGATGGGCGGCCTTGCGGCGGCGACCAGGATTTCCGGAGCGGTGATTGCCTCGGGCACGCTTGTCGTGGACAGCTATGTGAAGCCGGTGAAGCACCTGAAAGGCGGGATCGCCCGCGCGATCCTGGTGAAGAACGGCGATCATGTCGCGGCCGGCCAGGTGCTCGTGCGCCTGGACGACACGCAGACCAAGGCCAACCTTGCCATCATCCGCAAGCGGCTGAACGAGCTTTCCGCCCGCACGGCGCGTCTGGCGGCGGAGCGCGACGGCAGGCAGGATATCGCCTTTCCCACCGAACTTCTCTCGGACGCTACTGACGCAGATGTCGCGGCTATTCTGGCAGGCGAGCGCCGGCTCTTTCGCGATCGTCAGATATCGCGCGACGGGCAGAAATCGCAGCTTCACGAGCGCATTCAGCAGCTCAGGCAGGAGATTGACGGTCTCGTCGCCCAGGAAGAGGGCAAACGCCAGGAGATCGCGCTCATCGCCAAGGAGCTCGGCAGTCTCCAAGGCTTGCTCGATCAGGGCATCATTTCGGCGACGAAGGTCTATTCGCTGCAGCGGGAAAGCGCTTCGCTGAACGGCGATCTCGGAAACCTCGTCTCGTCGATCGCCCAGACCAAAGGCAAGATTGCGGAAACCGAGCTGCAGATCCTGCAGATCGATGCTGACCGCAGTTCGGAAGTATCCGAGCAATTGCGCCAGGCGGAAAGCGATAGCGGTCAGTTTGCCGAGCGCCTTATCGCCGCCGAGGACGATCTGAAGCGGATCGACATCAAGGCGCCGCAGTCAGGGATCGTCGATCAGCTGAGCATCCATGCCGAAGGGGCAGTCATTTCGCCGGCAGAAGCGATCCTGCAGATAGTCCCGGATAAGGATGCGCTGGTAGCGGAGTTGAAACTTGCGCCGCAGGATATCGACCAGATTACCGTGGGCCAGGCGGTATCCCTGCGCTTTCCCGCCTTCAATCAGCGGATCACCCCGGAGCTGAACGGGCATGTCGATACGATCTCGGCGGACCTGACGACGGATCAGCGTTCGGGACAAAGCTATTATGTCGTACGGGTCAAGGTGGCAAAGCCGGAATGGGATCGGCTGGGGCAGCTTACACCGCTGCCCGGCATGCCTGTGGAGGCCTTTCTGCAGACGGGCGAGAGAAGTGTTCTTGCCTATCTGACAAAGCCGATGACCGACCAGATCCGGCGGGCGTTCAGGGAGGATTAGGGTGGTTTCGACCGGGTTACAGTCTCTTCCCAGCGGCCGCCCGATTTGCGTCGGACGGCCGCTCTGGAGTGCGTCGAGTTCCGAGACCGCTCAGATATGCCAGTCCGTCGTATGGGCTGATTGGGCCGAGGTGGTGAGCTGGGCGGCATGATCGTCCAGGGAATAGGCCTTGATATAGTCGATCTTCATCTCGGACCCGTTCGGGAGTCCATCAGTCGGCGTGCCCGCCACGCCGCCGACGGCGAGATCGACGAGCATATACATCGGGCCGTGCATATCAGCCGGCGTATCGGCATGGGCGACGGCGACGTCGTCGAAATACCAGACGATCTGATCCTTGTCCCAGAGCACGCCGTAATTGTGGAAGCCGTTCGTGCTTGGGACTTCCACTGGAATGGACGTTTTCGTGTGCTCGCCGGTGGCATTCGAATGAACAGTCACATTGACAGTGGTGGGGTTCTGCCCACGCATTTCCACGACATCGAGCTCCGGCGGCCATGAGCCATCCTCCGGCAGCAGCCAGAAGGCTGGCCAGACGCCCTGATTATGCGGCATCTCCGCCCGCATTTCGAAATAGCCATAGGTCTGGGAGAAGGTGGAGTGGGTGGTCAGAAGGCCGGAGGTGTAATCATGGTTCTCGACGGTCGATTTCAACGCATCCGGCGTCTGTTTCGCCGTGATGGTCAGAACGCCGTCCGAGACGGAAAATGGGTTTACGGATGCAGTCGGCGCGTAGGACGGATTGATGTACCATTGCAGCTCGTCATTCAGGCTGCTGCCCTTGTCCGGCGCCCAGGAATATTTCGCATCCCAGGTGCCCTGCGTTCCCTCGTGCAGCGACAGCGTATTGAAATCGTCCGAAAAAGTCTGCGTCAGCGATGCTCTGTCGAGCCCGAGCTGAAACTGATCTTCATGCAGATCGGAGATGGTCTTGTTGGCGAAGACCAGACTTTCGCCATTGCCGAGATCGAGCCGGACATTGGCGCCTTCCTGCGTGGAATGGCTGACAACCTGATCGAAGGACGTCAGGCCGTATTGATTGAGCCGAACCTTGTCGTCATCGCTGAAGTCGGCGATGAGATCGCTGCCGTTACCCTTGGTGATGAGGAAGGTATCAGCCCCGCCGCCGCCAATGAGCACATCGTTGCCGCCGCGTCCGTCGATGGTCTGGCTGCCGCTACCGCCGGTGATGATGTTGTCGGCGTCGTTGCCATAGGCGTGACGGTTGTCACCCGTGACGGTAAGATTTTCGACATTGGCGGGCAGCGTGTAATCCATCCAGGTGTTGATGGTATCGATGCCGGCATTGGGGGCTTCATAGACCCGATTGTTGCTCGAGTAGATATAATAGATGTCGTCGCCTGTGCCGCCCATTAGCGTTACGTTGACGGTGTTGTCGCCCCATATGGAATCATTGCCAGCGGTACCGTAGAGGGTCGGTCCCGAGCCGGTGGCGGAAAAGAAACCTGTCGACGTACCGCTATAGTAAAGCGGTTGTCCAAGAGCATTCAAAACTGAATTGGGCATGAGAAACCTCTTCCTTGGTGCCGGACCAGCTCCTCCACCGATCTAATATTTCTCCCCACTCATATGCATCAGATAGCGTGCATTGTTTTTCCGCCCAGCCCCGGCGGCAAGTTTTTTCGCCGCTATCGCCAAGGATGGGAGCGCTATGGGCGGATAAGCGGAAACGCCCGCGTCCGTTCCGCTTTCTTGCTGTGCCGCCCTGGCGTGACTTGCAGATCAGGCAGGCCTATGTCGCCAATTGAGTCTCGGCCGACATCGGGCAAAGGCTTTTTCGGGAGGCGAGGAAATCGATGAAGGTGCGAACTTTGGCGGAAAGGTATTTTCTGGTGGGATAGACCGCATGCAGGGTGGCTTTGAATGTCACATCCTCAGGCAGAACCATTTCCAAGTGGCCATCGGCGACGTCGGCCTGTGTCATCCATACCGGCAAAAAGACCAGGCCCATGCCTTCCAATGCTGCCAGATGCAGCATGATTTCGTTTTCGCTTTGCATGACCGTGCGGAAGCTCACTGTTTCAGGGCCTTTCCTCCCATCGAGTGCGAAATTGCCACTCGCATTCATGCCGCTATAGGCCAGCAGTGAATGACCATTGAGATTGCTCACCTCGGCCGGACGCCCGGTGCGCGCGAGATAAGCGGGCGATCCCACGAGGTGAAAAGGGACCTGCAACAAGGGACGTGCGACGAGGCCGGGATCGAGCCGCCCCGGTGTTGTCGCACGCAGGGCAAGATCGAAGCCTTCGTCGACCAGATTGACGATCCGGCCGCTGAGATCCATGTCGAAGCGCACGTCCGGATAGCGCTGGTGATATTCGGCGAGCGCGCGTGCGACAAGCGCATTTGCTATCCACACCGGAGCGCTCAATCTCAAGGTTCCGCGCGGCATGACGGTGACGTTGCTGACGGCCGCTTCCACTTCGTCAAGGCCGTCAAGCATTTGTCGGCTCTGGTTGAAGTAGAGCATACCGCTCTCCGTCATGCTGACATGGCGGCTGGTTCGGTTCAGCAAGCGAGTGCCCAGCCGATTTTCCAGATGCATGACATGTTTGCTCGCCATTGCAGGCGAGAGACCAAGGCGATCGGCTGCGGCGGTAAAGCTCTTCAGCTCAGCCACCGTGCAAAAGACCCGCAGGCTCATCAACGTATCCATAGATCATCAACATAGAGGAAATGTTCCTTCAATGTAAGTCGCATTGATCAATGATAATGAAAGATCAATTTGCATTGCGCGACGCTGCGTAACTCATCACCTCTCTGGTTTTGAGGCTGGTGGCAGTCGCCTCGAAAGGATGCAACACCGTGAATAAGTTTCGCCTCCCAACCTATTTCATCAGCCATGGCGGCGGTCCCTGGCCATATATGACCGGTGATTTCCGCAGTAATTTCGACAAGCTCGAGCAATCCTTGATCGACATGCGTCTTGAGCTCGGCAATACGGTCCAGGCAGTACTGGTCGTTTCCGGTCACTGGGAAGAGCATGGTTTCGCCATATCATCAGGTGCCCATCCGGGGATGGTCTACGACTATCACGGCTTTCCGGAATATCTTTACAGCATCAAATACGGCGCGCCCGGCTCGCCGGAACTTGCCAGGAGCGTGCAGGCATTGCTGCAGGAACGCGGCATCGAGGCAGGGCTCAATCCGACCCGAGGCTTCGACCATGGCACCTTCAGCATTCTCAAGCCGCTCTATCCCGAAGAAGATGTTCCGGTCGTTCAGCTTTCGCTCGATGCCGGCTACGATCCCGCCCTGCACCTTGAAGTCGGGCGCGCGCTGGCCCCGCTGCGCGACGAGGGCGTTCTGATCATCGGAAGCGGCCTCAGTTATCATAATCTTCCCGCAATGCGCGGGAAGGAGGGCTACGAACCATCCCGGCAGTTTGACGCCTGGCTCCAGCAGATCCTGGTCCATTCGTCCGCCTATGAGCGCGCAAAGCTGCTGCTCGAATGGGAACAGGCACCATCTGCCCGCGCGGCACATCCACGCGAGGATCATCTCATTCCGTTGATGGTGGCTGTCGGCGCGGCAAGGGATGAACCGGGCGCCGTCACCTATCACCAGACCGATTTTGCAGGCGGGCTTACGGCATCCAGCTTCCGCTTCGGCGATGTACCGGCATTGGTGGCAGCCGACGGATCAGCCAAATGAGCGAGCTGTCGAAGCGTACTCACGCCGCTGACGGGGCCTCCGGACGGAAAATCTCAAACTCAAATCCATCGCCGGTTGATGCACTCAACGGCCAATCAGGAGAAGCACTATGTTGAATACCACCAAATGGACGCCCCATGTTCTCGGGATTTTGCGGATCGTCACCGCGCTGCTGTTCCTTGAACATGCGACCATGAAGTTCTTCCAGTTCCCAGCGGCAATTCCCGGCGTAAGCTATCCGTTGCCGGCCATCATGCTCGCCGCCGGCGCCATTGAAATCGTCACCGGCCTGCTGATGACCATCGGTCTCTATACGCGCATCGCTGCCTTTGTCGCATCGGGCGAAATGGCGGCCGCTTATTGGATGGCGCATGCACCTCAGGGCTTCTGGCCGGCGCTCAACATGGGTGAGGCCGCCATCATGTTTTGCTTCATCTTCCTCTATATCGCCTTTGCCGGCGCCGGCAGCTGGGCATTGGACAACGCCCTGCGCGGCTCTTCGAAACAGGTATCGCTCACGGAACGAGCATGAAGCCAATGCGCTCCCGTCATTCGATGGGAGCGTGTCATCCAAGCGATCTGAATAGCGGTCGGCGTTTCTTGCCGATCCGGTAGCCCATTCATTGGCCTCCTCGACGCTCTGCACAGGAGCCGGAATCCGTAGAGGCCATAGCGAACCCATGGAGACAAGCAATGAAGGCTGTGCTTCTGAAATCCTATGGCGACATCGATCAATTCGAAATCGGCGATATTCCTGCGCCAAAGCCGGGTGCCGGCGAGGTTTTGATCAAGATCGAGGCATCGGCCGTCAATCCGTTCGATCTCATTTTGCGCCAGGGTTTCATGTCGCAATACATTCCGCTTCCGCTCCCGGCGGTTCTAGGCGGGGACGCCGCCGGCACGATTGCAGACATTGGCGAAGGTGTCGAAGGGTTGGCGGTTGGCGATCGCGTCGTAGTCGATTTCCCCGCGAATGGCAAAGGAGCGCATGCCGAATTCGGGCTCGTTCCAGCCACCTCCGTTGCCAAGCTGCCCGCTGCGTTGAGTTTCGAGCAGGGAGCGGCATTGGTAAAGGCTGGCCTGACCGGGAGACAGACTGTGGATGCCTTGGGTGTCAAGACAGGTGACCGGGTATTGATCTCGGGTGCGCTCGGCTCCGTCGGCCGTGCCGCCATCCAATATCTCAAGCAAATAGGTGCCCAGCCGGTCGCGGGCGTTCGGCCCGAGCGGATGGGCGAGGCGCGCGAGCTGGTCGGGGAAGGCGTGGACATTACCGTGCCGGCAAAGAGCCCCAGCTTTCAATATGCCATCAGCGCCGCTGCGCCGGTGGCTAAAAATCTCATCGAAAATGTGGTCGATGGCGGCCAGGTCGCAAGCATTGTTCCAGTACCCGAGGACGCCAACCAAGGCAACCGCGTGGCCATCCGCGAGCTCTATCATCGAACCGATGCCGCAACGCTTGACGCGGTTCTCGACGCTGCAGCGCGAGGATTGCTGCTGATACCGATTTCGCAGGTTTTTGCCCTGGAGGAATTGGGCTTGGCCCAAGATGCGGTCGCCAGGGGAGCACAGGGTAAAGTCGTGCTCAAGCATTGAGCATTACAGCATCGGTGGTAGCGCAATCTTCGCCATTGCAGCCGCCAGCAGGCGCTGAAACGACGTTTTCAGTCCCGCTTGCTGGTTCGATAGCCTTTGCCAAAAAGCCGATCAATTGATGACAGCGTCAGTACTGGGAGCACGTGTCGCGATCCGTGGCACGTGTTTCATCATATGCACTTCGCTTGGCAAAGATGGCGCCCGCCGCTGCTCGATGAGTAGGTGCTGAGGCCCTGCGAGCCGGGTTGACCAGCCGGCAGCCTAAGCAGTGACGCCGGAGGGCATGAGGCGGGAAGAGATTTTCCGTTTCCAGTGGCCCAGGAGATCACCGTTCCTTTTAATCTACCATTTTTGTGGACAATATTCGCATTATCGAAAACGCATGTGATTTCCGAAAGGGATGAGCGAAAGGATGAGAATGAGTGCGCCCAAACTCGTCGGCTTTGCCGGCAGCTTCAACAGGCCGTCGAAGACCTACGCGCTGGTGCAGACCGTTGCCGACCTGGCAAGCGAGCAATATGGCTTCACCAACAGGGTTTACGATCTGCACGATGTCGGCGCCTCGCTCGGACTGGCGAAATGGCGCAAAGATCTGGACGATCAGGCGAGAAGCGTCATCGATGAGATCGTGTCGGCCGATGCTCTCGTCATCGGTTCGCCGACCTTCAAGGGATCCTATCCCGGACTGTTCAAGCATCTGATCGACCTCATCGATCCGCATGAGCTGCGGGCCAAGCCGATCATCATCACGGCGACCGGCGGTGGAGACCGGCATGCGCTGATGGTCGAACATCAGCTGCGGCCGCTCTTCGGCTTCTTCATGGCCCATACCTTGCCGACGGCGGTCTATGCATCGGATCGCGATTTCGCCGACTACAAGGTGTCGTCAGAGCCGCTGGCCAACCGCATCAACGAGGTTGTCGGCGAGCTCGGGGCCTTTTTCCCGCATCCGGTGACGAGGCTTGCCGCTGCGGAATGATGGGCGGTGACGCCCGAACGTCTTGGATTTGTCACCGGAATGGAGGCTTACATGAGATGGAATGTCATCAGCCGCCTGAAGACGATTTTTGCCGGTCCCGCGCTGCAGAGGGTGGATG
Source organism: Rhizobium sp. BK289 (assembly GCF_014193575.1). Classification (NCBI taxonomy): domain Bacteria; kingdom Pseudomonadati; phylum Pseudomonadota; class Alphaproteobacteria; order Hyphomicrobiales; family Rhizobiaceae; genus Rhizobium; species Rhizobium sp. BK289. The sequence goes on along the minus strand of NZ_JACHZO010000012.1, from coordinate 69,343 downwards.
TTCGCACGCGGTCCGTTGACTGGGTTGAATCTGTGGAGCGGGAACGAGAACTCTCCGCCCGTGACTACGAGATCTATTACTGGTGCTCCACGCCGGCGCCCTGGTATTGAAAGGAGGTGCCTTTGATGTCGTGTCGCGAATTGAGTTTCCTATCGTTATTCGTCGCGAGGCTTCCATGACCAGAGTACTGATCGTGCCGGGTCTCTTTGGCTCGGGTGAGGGGCATTGGCAGCGTCACTGGCTGCAGGATCATCAGGATGTCCAACTAGTCGAGCAGGACGATTGGGATTTTCCCCATCTCGGCAGCTGGATGGAAAGGCTGGAGGAAGCGCTGGAAGAGGCCGGCGATGCCTATATCGTGGCGCACAGCCTGGGCTGCGTATTGACGGCAAGATTGGCCGGCCGTCCGGCCGCGCGAAGGGTCAAGGGAGCGCTGCTCGTCGCACCCTGCGACATTCCGGTGACGGAAGCCCTGCATGCCGGGCATCTTTCCTTCGGCACGATGCCGACGGAAGCCTTGCCTTTTCCCAGCATCACGATCGGAAGCCTGAACGATATCTATATGAGGCTCGACCGGCTGACCTTGTTCGGGCGGCTCTGGAATTCCGATGTCCGCAATATCGGCCTTGCGGGGCACATCAATATTGCCAGCGGCTTCGGGCGCTGGCCAAGCGGTTATGGCTTCCTGGAAATACTGAAGAGCCGCAGCAGACATCGCCAGCCGCAGGGGTTTTCGAGGGCTGTCGCCGTTTCCATTTAAAAGAAGGCTTTTCATATCGAACGTTCGACGCCATTGTGCTGCGGATGTTCTGATCGTACCCCACATCGGCGCATTCAAGGCGAGCAACGGGGGCAGAACTTTGGAGGTAAGACAATGAGTTTGCGCATCAACGATATCGCCCCGGATTTTACGGCCGAGACGACACAGGGCGAGATTAAGTTCCATGACTGGATCGGTAATGGCTGGGCCGTGCTCTTTTCGCATCCGAAGAACTTCACGCCGGTCTGCACGACAGAGCTCGGCGCGATGGCCGGCTTGGAAGGCGAATTCCGCAAGCGCGGCGTCAAGATCATTGGCATCTCTGTCGATCCCGTCGAAAGTCACGGTCGCTGGAAGAACGACATCAAGACGGCGACCGGTTTCGATGTCGACTATCCGCTGATCGGCGACAAGGACCTCAACGTCGCCAAGCTCTATGACATGCTGCCGGCCGGTGCGGGCGAGAGTTCGGAAGGCCGCACGCCGGCCGACAACGCCACCGTGCGCTCCGTCTTCGTCATCGGGCCCGACAAGAAGATCAAGCTGATCCTCACCTATCCGATGACGACGGGCCGCAATTTCGGAGAAATCCTGCGTGCGATCGACTCGATCCAGCTGACATCGAAGCATCAGGTTGCCACACCGGCAAACTGGCAGCAGGGCGAAGACGTCATCATCACGGCAGCCGTCTCCAACGAAGACGCTATTGCCCGTTTCGGCTCGTTTGACACGGTGTTGCCCTATCTGCGCAAGACCCGCCAGCCATCAGCCTGATGGGGATCAGCGGTTGAAATTTGCAAAAAAGGTGATGCGGCTCCAAAAGCCGCATCACTCTTTTCAAAGGCTGACGTTTTCACGCAGAAACTCCAGCAGCGCGCGCACGCGGGCCGGCAGCGGGCCGCCCTGGCCGATATAGACGGCATGGAACTCCTCGATATCGCCGGGGTTTAGCTCTTCAAGGACCGGCAGCAGGCGACCAGCCGCGATATCCGATCCGACGGTGAAGGCGGCAAGCCGTGCCAGACCGGCACCACCGAGCGCAAGGTGGCGCATGGCCTCTCCGTCGCTCACCTGCAGACTGCGAGGGGGCGGTACCGTCGCGATCTCGCCGTCTACCAGCAACGGCCAGCCTTCGATTGCGCGGGAATAGGCAAAACCGATGCGGCAATGTTTCTCCAGTTCTCTTAAGGAGCGGGGCGTGCCGTGCCGCTGCAGATAAGCTGGCGAGGCGACGATGACCTTACGCGCTGCTCCAAGCTTGCGGGCCGTCAGACTGGAGCTCTTCAGCGGTCCGGCGCGGATTGCGACATCGGCCCGCTCTTCCATCAGGTCGACGATCCGGTCTGTGTGAAAAATCTCCAATGAGATATTCGGGTGCAGCGCCATGAAGGCGGGCACAAGCGGGGCCAGCACATGATTGCCGAAGGAGCCGCTGGTGTTGATGCGGATATGGCCGGCAGCCTGCTCTCCCGCCGAGGCGTGGCGTTCGGCCTCGGCGATATCGGCGAGGATGGCAACGCTCCGTTCGAAGAATGCGCAGCCCTCGGGGGTTAGCTGCAGCCGCCGTGTCGAGCGGTTGATGAGACGGGCGCCGAGACGCCTTTCCAGCCTCGTGATGAGTTTGCTGACCGCCGAGGGCGTCATGCGGCAGGCCATGGCGGCGGCAGTGAAGCCACCAAGCTCCACGGCGCGCACGAAGACTTCCATTTCGCCGGAACGATTGATTTCTTGGCGGCTCATGATGAATTAAAATCACAAATCAATTTCTGATCGGCAATCTATATCATGCCTTTTTAGCAGTCTATCTATCTGAAGAACCAACAGGAGATAGACGATGGACTACAGAAATCTCGGCGCCTCCGGCCTGCGCGTCCCCGTGCTCAGTTTCGGCGCCGGCACGTTTGCCGGTAGCGGGCTCCTCTTCAGCGCCTGGGGTTCGACGGATGCGACGGAAGCGCGCCGTCTGGTCGACATCTGCCTGGAGGCGGGCGTCAATCTCTTCGATACGGCGGATGTCTATTCGGCAGGCGCATCGGAGGAGGTGCTCGGCCAAGCGATCCGGGGCAGGCGGGATGCCGTGCTGATCTCGACGAAGACAGCACTGCCGATGGGCGACGGGCCGGCCGACTGGGGGAGTTCGCGTTCGCGATTGATCACATCGGTCGACGCCGCCTTGCGGCGTCTCGGGACCGATTACATCGACCTTTTACAATTGCATGCTTTCGATGCCTCGACGCCCATTGAGGAAACGCTTTCCACACTCGATGGCTTGGTGAAGGCGGGAAAGATCCGCTACATCGGCGCTTCCAACTTCGCCGGCTGGGAGCTGATGAAATCGCTCGCGATCTCCGAGAAGTACGGCTACGCACGCCATGTCGCCCATCAGGTCTATTATTCGCTCGCTGGCCGCGATTACGAATGGGAATTGATGCCGCTGGGTCATGATCAGAACGTCGGCGCCCTGGTCTGGAGTCCGCTGGCATGGGGCAGGCTCACTGGCAAGATCCGCCGCGGCCAGCCATTGCCCGAAAAGAGCCGCTTGCATGAGACGGCGTCATTCGGCCCGCCCGTCGATGACGAGAAGCTGTTCGATATTGTCGATGTGCTGGATGAGATTGCTGTCGAGACCGGAAAGAGCGTGCCGCAGATCGCGATCAACTGGCTGCTGTCCCGGCCGACGGTTGCAAGCGTCATCATCGGCGCGCGCAATGAGGAGCAGTTGCGCCAGAATCTCGGCGCGGTCGGCTGGACGCTTTCGAAAGAGCAGATCGAGAAGTTGGACAAGGTGAGCGAGCTGACGGCTCCCTATCCCTATTTTCCGTATCGGCGTCAGGAAGGCTTTGCGAGACTCAATCCGCCGCTGGTCTGACGCGGCAGGTATTCCTGTGGACCATGGCAACGAAGGCGGCGGAGCAAATTGGCTGTCCCGCCGCCAACAGCATTTAGCGGCCGCCCTCCATCTTGCGATGGCGCTGGTTCCTGCCGCTCTCGCCATAAGGATAGGCGGCGGGCTGAGGAGCGCTGATCTCGTTCAGCCTGTCCATTTCCGCCTCCGTGAGCTTCAGTTCGGCCGCACCCAGATTGTCGGCAAGCTGCTCACGCGTGCGGGCGCCGAGGATAACGGAGGTGACCGCGGGCCGGGCTGCTGTCCAGGCAAGCGCCACCTGCGCCATGGTAACGCCACGCGCCTTGGCGATCTCCTCCACGGCGGCGATGATCGCCCAGGTGCGCTCCTGTGCGTTGCGTGGAGCAAAGGATTCGCTGCCGCGGTTGGGGTTCTCGCCAAGCCGCGTGGCGCCGGTCGGCATTTCGTCGCGCTTGTATTTGCCTGTTAGCCATCCGCCGCCAAGTGGCGACCAGGGAAGCAGGCCCAAGCCGGCATCAAGGCAGGCATCGACGATCTCGAGTTCGATGTCGCGAACGAGCAGATTATATTGCGGCTGCAGCGTCACCGGCCGCGTGTAGCCCTGTGCCTTGGCGATCTCGACGGCCTTGGCGATATGCCAGCCGACGTAATTGGAGAAGCCGTAATAGCCGATCTTGCCGGCGCGCACGGCATCGTCGAGAAACCGCAACGTCTCCTCGATCGGCGTCAGGGCATCCCAGGCATGCATCTGATAAAGATCGATATGTTCGATGCCGAGACGGCGCAGGGAATCGTCCAGCGCCTGGCCGAGATGACGACGCGACAGACCGAGATCGTTCGGACCGTTGCCCATTGGGAAACGGCCCTTGGTTGCGATGATGGCCTGGCGGGCCTCGGCGGGGCGAGCTTTCAGCCAGCGGCCGATGATCTCCTCAGACTTGCCGGCGCTGTAGACATCGGCGGTGTCGATGAAATTGCCGCCCCATGCGAAATAATCGTCAAGAAGTTTATGCGATGCGGCCTCGTCTGCTTCCGCGCCGAAAGTCATGGTGCCAAGGCAATAGGCCGTGACAACGGCCCCGCTTGGGCCGAGCTTGCGATAATCCATTTCTGCCTCCTCTGAACGGAGCGCTGGTGCCCGATCGGCAAAGCGGTCGGGAAAGCCGCAGGCTCCGTGATCCATAGCAATGTGATGCTTGAGACGGCCTCCACCGTCGATGGGGGTTCGACGCTCGGCGTTTCAATGCCGTGGCCGCAGAGACACCATAGCCAATCATCCCATGATTACCAAGTGCATTCATTGCCTGGTTGGCCTTGCTCGCGTAAAATTCTCCGTGATGATTCCTCTCTTCTCGAATGTCCCCCTTCATGGATGAAGCGCCGACAAGCCGCATGCTCTCCTGGGCACGCAACTCCACCATCTATCGCCTCGAACGCCGGATGATGACTGAAAAGCAGCTGTTCGATGCGATCGCTAAAAAGGCGCGGCAGAAGTTCGAGGATATCAACGATACACAGGTCAGGGCGCTTGCCGATTTTGCCGTCAAATTCGCTTATGAGCTGAAGGTGCTCGATGACGTCGCCTATGCCGAGATCAGCACGCGTTCGGCAGTTCGATCAGGCAAGTCGAGGAAAGCCATCGCCTTCAAGCTCGCATCCAAGGGAATTGCCGGTGAAACGGTCGTTGCGGCCGTGGAGGAGGTCGATGATCTCCATTCCGCCGTCATCTTTGCCCGGAAGCGTGGCTTCGGCCCCTTCCGGCGCGGTGACCTCGACGAGAAGCGCAAGGCAAAGGAATTATCCGCCTTCGCCCGCAACGGTTTCAGCTTTGCGATTGGCAAACGGGTTTTCGATATGGAGCGTGAAGATGCCGAAGACCTGTTGCAATCGACCTCGGCCGTTTGACACGGGCCGCATTGTCATGGTTGATCGCGCCAGCTAATTTGCCGCGCTTGCGTGCGGCGATGCATGGGGATCTTGGTGAAATCAGATATTGCGTTGGGTATGGTGGCGATGGGCATCGCTTTTTATCCTTTTGCAGCACAGGCGGATTGGCAGCCGATCGAGACCGTCAAGACCTACGCGATTGCCGGAAGATCGGGGCGTGAACTCTACGATTCGATCGGCGAGCGCGCTCCCTTGCTCGGACCCAAGGTGAGGGCGATTGCCCATACCGATTTCAAGCTGACCTGGACCCGGAAATACGAACCGCAGCCGGATGGCGCCTGCATGATCACGGTCAACATACCGAAGCTGATCATCACTTACACATTGCCGAAACCTTCGGCGCAATTGCCCGCTTCGACCCGCAAAAGCTGGCAAAAATTCATCGCCGGGGTCGAAGCGCATGAGCGTGTGCATGGCGGCTTCATCAAGGACATGGTCAAGGAGATCGAAGCCGTGAGCGTCGGCTTCTCCGTGCCGGATGACCCGAAATGCAGCAAGATCCGCGTCGAGCTCACAAAACGGCTCGGGGAGATTTCCAGCAAAGAGCGGCAGAAAAACAGCGACTTCGACAAGGTCGAATTCAGCGACGGCGGCAATCTCCAGCAGCTGGTCTTGAAGCTGGTCAAGGAAGAGTAATTGAGGGACCGCAGCCGGGCAAATCCGCCGGCTGCGTGACCTAATGTGGTTTTATCGGCCCTTCCTCTTTCGCCATTCGGCGAATTTCTGTCTCGGGGCGTCGCTGGTCGCAGGATAAAGACCGATGATGGTCGCGCCGTTCATGACTTCCTCGGTGACGAAATCCTCATAGGCCGTCATTTCCACGGTCTCAGTGGCGATTTCATCGGCAAGGTGCGCCGGAATGACGATGACGCCCTCATTGTCGCCGACGAGAACGTCGCCTGGGAAAACCGCCACATCGCCGCAGCCGATCGGGCCATTGATTTCGATGGCCTGATGCAGCGTCAGGTTCGTCGGCGCGGACGGGCGGTGATGATAGGAGGGAATGTCGAGGGCGGCGATTTCCGGGCTGTCGCGCAAGCCGCCATCGGTGACGACGCCGGCCACGCCACGTACCTGTAGGCGCGAGATGAGAATGGAGCCGGCCGAGGCGGCGCGTGCATCCTTGCGGCTATCCATGACCAGTACGAAGCCGGGCGGGCATTGTTCGACGGCGGCCCGTTGCGGATGCTCGGGGTTGCGGAAGACTTCGAGCGTGTTCAGGTCCTCTCGCGCCGGAATATAGCGCAGCGTGAAGGCCTGGCCGACCATGTTCGCCTTCTTCGGTGAGAGCGGCCGCACATCCTGAATGAATTGGTTGCGCAGGCCACGCCGGAAAAGTGCGGTGGCGATCGTCGGTGTTGCGACGCCCATCAGCTTGTCGCGCGTCTCATTGCTCAGCACAAAATTGCTCATGCGATAAATCCCTCGTGATCAATAGATGTCGGGTTCGCCCGGCGTCGGGCCGAAGCTGCGTTCCAGGAAGTCGAAATCGCAGCCGGTATCGGCCTGCGCCACATGGCGCGAGAACATCCAGCCATAGCCGCGGCCGAATTTTTCCGCCGGCTTGACCCAGGCATCGCGCCGCCGCTTCAGCTCGTCCTCGTCGACAAGCATGTCGATGCGCCGCGCCTCGAGATCAAGACGAACGATATCGCCGTTGCGCAGCAGCGCCAGCGGGCCGCCGACATAAGATTCCGGCGAGACGTGCAGGATGCAGGCGCCATAGCTCGTGCCGCTCATGCGGGCATCGGAGAGGCGGAGCATGTCCCTGTAGCCCTTCTTCAGCAGTGCTTTCGGGATCGGCAGCATTCCCCATTCCGGCATGCCGGGGCCGCCTTGCGGGCCGGCGCCGCGCAGTACCATGACGTGGTCGGGTGTGATGTCGAGATTCTCGTTGTCGACGGCCGCCTTCATCTCCGGATAGCTGTCGAAGACCAGTGCCGGTCCCTGATGCTTGTGGAAGCGTGGGTCGCAGGCGGCCGGTTTGATGACGGCGCCGGTCGGCGCAAGATTGCCCTTCAGCACCGCAAGCGACCCCTCATGATAGACCGGATTGTCGAGCGAGCGGATGACGTCGTCATTGTAGCATTTCGCCCCCTCCAGCGTCTCGCCGAGGGTGACGCCGGAGACGGTCAGCGCCGAGAGATCGAGCTTGGAAGAGAGCTTCGCCATCAGCGCGCGCAGGCCGCCGGCATAGTAGAAATCCTCCATCAGATAGGTCTTGCCGGTCGGTCTGATATTGGCGAGCACCGGCGTCGTGCGCCCTGCCTTGTCGAGATCGTCGAGCGAGAGATTGATGCCGGCGCGCCTGGCCATCGCGATCAGATGCACGACGGCATTGGTGGAACAGCCCGTCGCCATCGCCACCGCAACCGCATTGTTGACGGCGGCCTGCGTGACGATCTTCGAGGGGACCAGATCTTCCCAAACCATCTCGACGATACGCCGGCCGACAGCTGATGACATGCGGATGTGATTGGCATCCGGCGCGGGGATCGAGCTTGCACCAGGCAGGTTGAGGCCCAGCGCCTCGGCGATCGCCGTCATCGTGCTTGCCGTGCCCATGGTCATGCAGTGACCATAGGAGCGGGCGATGCCGGCCTCGACATCGACCCATTCCTTCTCCGAAATGGTGCCGGCGCGGCGCTCATCCCAGAATTTCCAGGCATCGGATCCCGACCCCAGATATTCGCCGCGATAATTGCCGCGCAGCATCGGGCCGGCCGGGAGGTAGATCATCGGCAGCCCCATGGAAAGCGCGCCCATGACGAGGCCGGGCGTGGTCTTGTCGCAGCCGCCCATCAGCACGGCGCCGTCGACAGGGTGCGAGCGCAAGAGTTCTTCTGCTTCCATCGCCAGCATGTTGCGATAGAGCATGGTCGTCGGCTTCACATAGCTTTCCGACAGCGAAAGGGCAGGCAGTTCCAGAGGGAAGCCGCCGGCTTGCAGGATGCCGCGTTTGACGTCCTCGACGCGATGCTTGAAATGCGCATGGCAGGGATTGGCGTCGGACCATGTGTTCAGGATGGCGATGACGGGCTTATCGGTCCATTCTTCGGGCGCATAGCCCATCTGCATCGTGCGTGAGCGGTGTCCCGAGCTTCTGAGATCATCAGGCGCAAACCATCTGGCACTGCGCAAGTCCTGGGGCTTCTTCCTGCTGTTCATCGTATTTGCGCCTTGTCTTTAACGAGGGGCGAAGAGTGGGGCGATGTAAGCGTCGCACAATTCCGATTGCTGGCTGCGACATCTGCACGCTCAATCCTGTTGATTGCGCCAACTGCCAGAAATGAGGTTGGCGTCGGCTCACTAAAGCACTAATGTATCAGTGCATCAAGCCATGAATTGTGCTTAATGAGTAGACGCTCTTGACCAGAAAGGCCGCCGGTGAAGCTCAATCCGAAGGAATTTGCCCTTGATCGCTCCCGCCAAGTCGCGCCTCAGATTCTGGAGATCCTGCGATCACGCATTCTTTCGATGAGCCTGCCGCCAACGACAGTCTTGTCGCGCATCTCGCTGCAACGCGAATTCAATGTCAGCCAGACCCCCGTGCGCGATGCCCTGATCCGGCTTGAGGAGGAGGGGCTGGTGGAGGTCTATCCGCAATATGCGACTGTCGTTGCGAGGATCGATATTCGCAACGCGACCGAGGCGCATTTCCTGCGATTGTCGATCGAACTCGAGGCGGTCCGCAGGCTGGCTGCGGATTCGCCTGCGGAAACCGCAGCAATCCTCGAAGGCATCCTGGCGCGCCAGAAGCATATGGCGTCACAGGAAACCTATGATCTCTTCGACATGCTCGACAAGGATTTCCATCGCGTTCTCTATGAGCGGGCCGGCATTCTCGGTCTCTGGTCTACGGTCCGGCGCCAAAGCGTGCATCTCGACCGGCTGCGCATGCTCAACCTGCCAATGCCAGGCAAGCTCGAGCAGATCATTGTCGATCATCAAGCCGTGGTCGATACTGTCCGCTCGGCCGATGCGGAAGCCGCCGTCGCTGCTCTGCGCCGGCATTTGTCAGGCACCTTGTCGATCGTCGATCTCATTTGCGAGCAATATCCGGATTATGTGAGCCGTTAGCCTGTCGGCTTTTCGGACCGATGTGAGGTGTGGAGCGTACCAGAACCCGCATTGGCTTGTGTCTTACTTCATGCGACAAGGTTTACAGGCAAACAAATCATGGAGTTCGCTTGACCATCGGGCTTGCGCATGCCGAGTTGATCGCAGTTTTGACGGCCGTTACGGGCGGCGATCCAAGGGTGATGACGGTTCGGTCGGGCGATGCCTTGCCATCCGGCCCGTTTGAACTCGGACATCGCACGCTGCAGAGCGGATTGCGCGAATGGATTCAGGAACAGACGGCCCACCCTGTCGGCTATCTGGAGCAGCTCTACACGTTTGCTGATCGCGATCGAAACAACGAAATTCTCGGCGGGCGCACGATTTCCATCAGCTATCTGGGGCTCGTGCGCGAGCAGGCGGCCCCCGGGGGCGGAACGCCGGGCTGGCATGGCTGGTATGAATATCTCCCTTGGGAGGATCATCGGGGCGGGCGACCGGCGATGCTGGACGATATCGCCGCTCGGCTCACATCCTGGATCGAGGAGGACGCGATGCGCAGGGGCCAGCGCCGCCGGCGGGCCGACTTCGATTTCGGGCTGAATGGTGCGGCATGGAACGAGGATCTCGTTCTGCAGCGCTATGAACTGCTCTACGAAGCAGGGCTCGTTGCCGAGGCGGGCTGCGATCTCAAGCATAATTTCGGCCGGTCGATGTTTGCCGATCATCGCCGCATCCTTGCGACCGGCATGGCCCGGCTGCGGGCCAAGATCAAGTACCGTCCCGTCGTCTTCGAGCTCATGCCCGAGAATTTTACGCTGCTGCAATTGCAGAAGACGGTCGAGGCGCTCGCCGGCCTGACGCTGCACAAGCAGAATTTCCGCCGGCTTATCGAGCAGCAGGAGCTGGTCGAGGAAACCGGCGGCACTGAAAGCGAAACCGGCGGCCGTCCCGCCAAGCTCTTCCGCTTCCGCCGCGCCGTGCTTGAAGAGCGTGAATTCGCCGGAACGAAATTACCCCTCTCCCGCAATTGACATATGCTCACACTGAGAATATCTATTTGCTCATAATATACTCAAAATGAGTATAATAAGGAGCCGGTCATGAATCTTCCCGTATCCGCATCCCCACTCTACGATCGTGTCAGCCGCGTCATCCCGAAAGCCGAATGGCTGTCATTCCAGGACGACGTCGAGGCGATCCTTGGTTTGAAGCGGCGGCACAATGCCGTCATTCTCGCCCACAACTATCAGACACCGGAAATCTTCCATGGTGTTGCCGATATCGTCGGCGACAGTCTCGCGCTTGCGCGGAAGGCCGTGGAGGTCGATGCCGACATCATCGTCCTGGCCGGCGTGCACTTCATGGCAGAGACTGCCAAGCTACTGAACCCGGAAAAGACCGTTTTGATCCCTGATCTGGAGGCCGGTTGCTCCCTCGCGGAATCGATCACGCCGGAGGATATCGCCTTGCTGCGTCAGGCTCATCCCGGCGTTCCCGTCGTCACCTACGTCAATACGTCGGCAGCCGTGAAGGCGGCTTCCGATATCTGCTGTACTTCGGGCAATGCCCGGCAGGTGGTGGAATCGCTCGGCGTGCCGAAGGTGCTGATGCTGCCGGATGAATATCTTGCGCGCAACGTCGCGCGCGAAACCAATGTCGAGCTCATCGCCTGGCATGGGCATTGCGAGGTTCACGAACTCTTCACAGCGGACGATATACGCCAGCTCCGTGAGAATTATCCCGGCGTAACCGTGCTGGCTCATCCGGAATGCCCGCCCGATGTCGTCGAGGCGGCGGACTTCGCCGGCTCGACTGCCGTCATGTCCGACTATGTCGGCAAGAAACGTCCGTCGCGCGTCGTCTTGCTCACCGAATGTTCGATGAGCGACAATGTCGCTGTGCATCATCCGGACGTCGAGTTCATCCGGCCCTGCAATCTCTGCCCGCATATGAAGCGCATCACCCTCGGCAACATCCGCAAGGCCCTGGAAGAAGGGCGGCATGAGGTGACGGTCGACCCGGCAATTGCCGCCGACGCCCGTCGGGCGGTAGAAAGGATGCTGGCGATATGAGCGAGATCCTCGAAGAACTTGGCGGCCGCGTCGTCATCGTCGGCAGCGGCCTTGCCGGATTGATGACGGCGCTGACGCTGGCGCCCGAGCCGGCCGTTATCGTCACCCGTGCCCTGATCGGAGCGGAAACGTCGAGCGCCTGGGCACAGGGCGGCATCGCCGCCAGTATCGGCAAGGGCGATAGTGCAGCCCTGCATCTCGCCGATACGCTTGTCGCCGGCGACGGGCTTTGCGACGCGAAAGTGGCGGCAAGGATCGTCGCCGAAGCGCCTGCGGCCATTGCGGCGCTGGAGCGTTTGGGCGTCGAGTTCGACCGCAACGATGCCGGCGAATTGTCCCTCGGCCTCGAAGCTGCCCATTCGCTTCGACGTATCGTGCATTCCAGGGGCGATGGTTCGGGGGCTGCCATCGTCCGCGCGCTCGCCGAGGCGGTCGCCCGCGCGCCATCCATCACGGTGCTCGAGGGCTGTCAGGCGCAACGCCTGTTGCTGGATGGGGATCGCGTCGCCGGCCTTCTGTGCCTGACCGGCAAGGGCAATATCGTCTTGCCGTCCTCCCGTATCGTCCTTGCTACCGGCGGCATCGGCGGTCTCTTCGATGCCACGACCAATCCGGTTGGCAATTTCGGGCAGGGGATTGCGCTTGCGGCACGGGCCGGGGCACGGCTTGCCGATATGGAGTTCGTGCAATTTCATCCGACGGCGCTCGACAGCCGCCGTCGCCCCCTGGCGCTTGTCAGCGAGGCGGTTCGCGGCGAGGGCGCGCTGCTCGTCAATGAAAGCGGCGAGCGCTTCATGGCCGGTGTCGAAGGTGCCGAGCTTGCACCGCGCGATGTGGTTGCCCGTGCCATCAGCGCGGAAATCGCCCGCGGCGGTCGGGTCTTCCTCGATGCGCGAGGCGCGCTCGGCAATCGTTTCGCCGCGCGCTTTCCAGTCATCGAGGCCCTTTGCCACGAGGCGGGCGTTGATCCGTCGAGCGATCTCATCCCGGTGCGTCCGGCCGTTCACTATCACATGGGCGGCGTTGCGACCGACGAGAGCGGCCGCAGTTCGGTTCCCGGCCTATGGGTTGTCGGCGAGGCGGCTTCCACCGGCTTGCACGGCGCCAACCGCCTTGCCAGCAACTCCCTGCTCGAGGCCGCGGTCATGGGCATGCGGGCGGCGCGCGATATCGCTGGCACGGATGCAAGCCTCGCAAGATTGCCGAAGCAACATCCCGAGACATTCGCGCCAGACCCGACGACCGTCCGGCCGATTGTGTCGCGGCATCTCGGCGTGTTGCGCAATGCCGGTGCCATCCATGGCGCGATCGCGGCCCTTCTGCCGCTTTGTGAGAACGAAAGCACGGCAACTAACCCTGCGCTGGTGGCCTTGCTGATCGCCGTCTTCGCAAGTCTCCGGATGGAATCACGCGGCGCCCATGCGCGCACGGATTTTCCGCTGAAACTGCAATACGCGCAGCGCCGCATGATGTATCTCACCGACGCCCTCGATATCGCCCGGTCCGTCGTTCCCTATTCGATGGCAAGGAGTGCCTGACATGACGCTTGCTCCCCTCCCGCGCGTGATCGTTGAGCCGCTTGTGCGCAATGCGCTTGTCGAAGATCTCGGCCTTGCCGGCGACGTAACGTCCACCGCCGTCATTCCGGCGGAACATCGGTCCCGCGTTGCTATGGTACCCCGCGAGCCGGGCGTGGTCGCGGGCCTCGATGCCTCCGAGCTGGCCTTCCAGCTGGTCGATCCCGCCATCGCCATGACCCGTCATGTGCCCGACGGTACGAAGGTTGATGTCGGTGAGGTCATCGCGACGATCGAAGGACCATCCCGCGGCCTGCTGACAGCGGAACGCACCGCGCTCAATTTCCTCGGCCATCTCTCCGGTATTGCCTCCGTGACCGGCAGCATCGTCGAGGCGATCGCCGGCACGAAGGCATCGATCGTCTGCACGCGCAAGACGACGCCGGGCCTCAGGGCCCTGGAAAAATACGCCGTGCGCGCCGGCGGCGGCATGAACCATCGCTTCGCGCTCTATGACGCCGTGTTGATCAAGGATAATCATGTCGCCATTGCCGGGGGTATCGCCGAAGCCATCCGCCGCGCCAAGGCGGGCGTCGGTCATATGGTCAAGATCGAAGTCGAAGTGGATACGCTCGCGCAGCTTCGCGAAGCGATGCAGGAGGGTGTCGACGCCGTGCTGCTCGACAACATGACACCGGATCAACTGCGCGAGGCAGTTGATATTGTCGGCGGCCGGGCCATCACGGAAGCCTCCGGCCGCATTACGCCGGCAACGGCTTCCGCAATCGCCGCTACCGGCGTCGATCTCATCTCCGTCGGCTGGCTGACGCATAGTGCGCCGACGCTCGATATCGGGCTGGACTGGAAGGCTGCGGCCTGAGGCAGAGCGAGCTTCTACATTTTGGGCTGTCGGCAACGCAAGGTTGCTGGCAGCCCAGCTTCCAGTTGGTCATTTATTTCGTCAATGCGGATTGCACGTCGGTCAACGCAAAATCATCTCCGACATAGAGCAAAGGGGCTGAATGTCGTTTGGCAAGGGCATAGGCGAAGCAATCGCCGAAATTCAGGCCGCCTCGCGTGCCGAAACCCTTACCGTATTTCACACGGGCCTTCATCGCGGCTCGCGCGAGATTTTCGTCTATCGAGGCAATCCCGATGCGGAATTCGGTCAAAAACTCGTCTAGATCGGCAATCGCCTCATACCGGTCTCCTTCTTTGATCCTGCCCGCCATGACCGTGCCGGCTTCGACGTAATTCACAGCCGATATGAGACGCTGAGCGTCCGTCTGGAGGGCCATCACGCAGTCTGAAGCTTCCGCCTCCTCGAACATGATCGCTATGATGGCAGACGCATCAACGATCATCATCGGGGGAAATCGAGTTCTTCAGCTGTGTCGCCGACCGCTTCATCCCATTCCTGTTTCGTGACGGGTCGCCGATCGTAGCGGCCGGCGCGCCGGCGGACGAAAGCTTTCATACGGGCAGCATAGTCGCCCTGTGTCTCCTGCTCGGCACGCAGCCGTTCAAGCCGCTCGCGCATGGCCTGGGTAATGGCGTCGGTCATGGTTTCGCCGGTCAGGCGGGATAATTCCCGCGCCAGCCGATCCGCCTCTTCAGTCTTGATGCTCAACGCCATGATCGCTGCCTTTCTAGATGAACGATCTAGATAGCACGTGTATATCGCTTCTTCAATGCAAAAGGGTCTCGATCAAGTTGATCCCGGTGAACACGTAAGCCAAATTTACTCCTTGATTCTGATGCGACCAAGTCGCTGCTCAGCTTTCACACCACGACCGGCACCTGCGCGCCGTCCATGCTGATCACGACGCCGGTGACATAGCCGGCCTTGGCCGAACTCAGGAAAGCAACGACATTGGCGATGTCGCCTGGATCGGCCATGCGGCCGATCGGGATGCGCTTAAGGGCATCCGCTAGCGCTTCCTTCTCGGTCAAGCCGGAAGCCTTCACGGCCGCCTTCAGGCCCTCGGCGACACGGTCCGTCTCGGTGAGGCCAGGATTGAGGCCGACGACACGCACACCTTTGCCGGCATAGGCGTTGGCAAGGCCGACGCTTGCGAGCATCAGGGCGGCATTGGCCGATCCACCGGCCAGGTGGACGGGCGAGGCGATCTTGCCGCCATTACCGATGATATTGATGACGGCACCTGAGCCGCGCGCGCCCATGCGTTTGATGACGGGATCGATCACGTTGATGTAGGAAAAATACTTCGCATCCATCGCAGCCCGCCAGATGGCAGGCGTCAGCTCATCCGCCGGCGTGCGTGCCGCGGCACCTGCGCTGTTGACGAGGATATCGATCGGGCCGACATCGGACTCGACCTTGTTCACCACGGCAAGTGCCTGCTCGTCGGAGACCAGGTCGGCGGCGTAGCCGCGTGTGCCGGGAAGCCTGGAGAGGGCGGCATCGATATTGGACTGCGAGCGCGAGCAGATCGCAACCCGTGCGCCTTCCTGCAGGAAGAGCTCGGCGCAGGCAAAACCGATGCCCTTCGAGCCGCCCGTGATCAGAACGATTTTATCCTTGAGGCCAAGGTCCATGGAATGTCTCCGGTATGATTTGCTTGGATCGCCAAGCTACGTCCCGAAATCACCATCGTACAGGGTTGCGGTCGTCACAGCTTGGTTACCGGAGCGCGATCTTACGAAAGACGCTTGGCCTTCAGCACGGAAACGGCCGTCTCGCTGTTATGGACATAGTCGTTGGCGTCAGGCTGACGCTGCACCAGGAGAATGAACAGCAGGTCGGTCAGCATCAACTGTGCGTCGCGGGCGGTGATCGCCGACGACCGCACGCGATCCTCGTCGCCGACGGTATGGAGGCAGATATCGGCGACGCGGGCAAGCGGGTTGTCCTGCAACCCGGTGACGGCAATGACGGTCGCCTGGCGCTGGCTTGCCAGCTCTGCAATCCGCAGCGTCTCGATGCTGGCGCCGGAATAGGACAGCGCAAAGAGCAGGTCGTCAGGCCCAAGCGTCGATGCGTTGGCCATCTGCACATGGCTGTCGCTATCATGCAGCACGTTACGGCCGAGCTTCATCAGCTTGTAGGAAAAATCGCGCGCCACCAGCGACGAGGCGCCGACGCCGGCCAGATGGATGCGCCGGGCATCATGCAGCGCTTCGAGCGCCTTTTCGATATCGGCTTCGTTGTTGACGGAAATGGTCTGCTGCATGGCCTGCATCTTGCTGCCGAGCAGCTTCTGCAGGATTGTGAGATAGCCGTCGCCCACCTCGATCGTGCCATGGATCATGCCGGCCGGCGCCTGCCATTCCTGCGCTTTCGCCTCGCTGACGGCAAGCTTCATTTCCTGATAACCGGCATAGCCGAGCTTCTGGCTGAATTTCACGACACTCGACTGGCTGCGGCCGGTTTCCGCCGCGAGAGCGGCGGAGGAGAGGCGCAGCATCTGATCGGGATTGTCGATGATGAACTGTCCGATCTGACGATCGGCGGGGGCCATGCTTTCCAGCTGCGCGCTGATTTTCTTTAAGATCGACATTTGTCCCTTCAAGCCATCAAGGCCGCTTTACCCACTGACACGAGCGCATCGAAAATAGCATCCGGTTCAAGCTCGGCAATCTCGCTTCGTGCGATCGGACATTATCACAGCAGGTTGGAATAAAAAATTCCAAATCCGGTTGACACTCTGGAATGGCCGATTAGTCTTTGGAGGAGACGCGTGAAGGACTCGTGGCGTCCTCACCTTTTCCTCGACGGATTTTCATCATGGACAGACTTCGCATCTCCGGCGGCAAAAGGTTGCAGGGCGCGGTGACCATCGCCGGCGCCAAGAACGCCGCCTTGCCGCAGATCGCCGCAGCGCTCTTGAGCCCACATCCGCTGGAGCTCACGAACCTGCCCGCCGTCAGCGACGTCGAGAACATGCTCGGCGTTATTGCGCTGCACGGCGCCAAGATCGCACGCGGGCCGCATGGCACGACGGTCGATGCGAGCGAGATCGTCTCGAAGGAGACCTCCTATGATACGGTCCGGCGCATGCGGGCGACTGTGCTGGTGCTGGCGCCGCTGCTTGCCCGCTTCGGCCATGCGCGTGTTTCGCTTCCGGGCGGCTGTGCCATTGGCGCCCGGCCCGTCGATATGCATATCAAGGCCCTGGCGACTTTGGGCGCCGATATCGCGATCGAAAGCGGCCTGATCGTCGCCTCGGCGCCGAGCGGGCTGAAGGGCGCACGGATCGTGCTGAGCTCGCCATCCGTCGGCGCGACGGAGACGGCCATGATGGCCGCCTGCGCGGCCAAGGGCGAAACCGAGATCCTGAATGCCGCCCGTGAGCCGGAGGTGGCTGATCTCGCGGCTTGTCTTTGCGCCATGGGTGCACGGATCGAAGGAGCGGGAACCCATCGCATCTTCATCGATGGTGACACCGATTGGCGGTTCGCCAAGCATCACGGTATCCCTGACCGCATCGAAGCCGGCACCTATGCCATAGCAGCCGCGATCACCGGCGGTCAGCTCGAACTTATCCATGCACGGCTGGAAAATCTGGCTTCGGTCGTCCAGGCGCTTGAGGCTATGGGAGTGAGTGTCTGGCCGAGCGATCGGGGTCTCGTTGTCTCGCGAGACGGTCCGCTCAAGGGAGCCGATATCACCACCGAACCCTATCCCGGCTTCCCGACGGATCTGCAGGCACAGTTCATGGCTCTGGCCTGCTGTGCGGAAGGCGCGTCGCTGATCCGCGAAACGGTATTCGAAAACCGCTTCATGCATGTACCGGAGCTGACGCGGCTGGGCGCCAACATCACCCTGCAGGGCACGACGGCACTGGTGCGCGGCGGTGCGCCGCTCAAGGGCGCGCAGGTGATGGCGACGGACCTCAGGGCATCCGTGTCGCTGGTTCTCGCCGCCCTCGTGTCCAAGGGCGAAACCATCGTCAACCGTGTCTATCATCTCGACCGCGGTTACGAGCAGCTCGATCGCAAGCTGCGCCTCTGCGGCGCCGATATCGAACGGCTGACATCATGACGGCCGCATCGGAAAACGCTCCCTATTTCCTCGGCATTGACGGCGGTGGCACCGGCTGCCGGGCTCGCATCGAGGATGCTGAAGGCACGGTCTTGGGGCAGGGATTGTCCGGGCCGGCAACGACCCGGTTCGGGATCACTGAAGCATGGGCATCGATTTCGCGTGCCTTCGATGCCGCTATCGAGGAGGCGGGGCTGAATGCCTCCGATCTTGGGCGCGTCCATGTCGGTGTCGGTTTGGCCGGGATCGGCCGCAAGGGCGCCCTTGCCGCACTGAAGGCGATCGAACATCCCTTTGCCAGTATCCATTTTATCAGCGACGGCGAGGGCGCCTGCCTCGGCGCGCATTCCGGTCGCGATGGTGCCATTGTCATTGCTGGGACGGGCTCGATCGGCCTCGGCCTTGTCGAAGGACGGCAATTGCGGGTCGGCGGCTATGGTTTTCCCATTTCGGATGAAGGCAGCGGCGCCTATCTCGGGCTGAAGGCCGTGCAGCTTGTATTGCGTGCCCATGACGGCCGTGAACAGAAGACCGCATTGCTGGCCGAAATCATGCAACGCTTTCAGAACGATCCGATGGAGGCGGTCGCTTGGATGGACCGGGCATCGGCGACGGATTATGCCGCTCTTGCGCCCATGGTCCTTAGGCATGCCGATCAGGGCGATGCTGCCGCGCGGCGGATCGTGCAAAGCGCGGCCGGCCATATCGATACTCTGGTTCGCACCCTGTTCGAAAAAGGTGCGCCGCGCGTCTGCCTGCTCGGCGGTCTCGCAAGCCCGCTCGAGCCCTGGCTCTCGCCCGATGTACGCCGTCGATTGAAACCCAGCGATGGTGACGCGGTATCCGGTGCGATCATTTTGGCAAGACAGGCAATTTGCGGCTCTCGAACCGAATGACCTGGGATGCAATAGACGTCTTTCTCTTTCCCCTTGATTCCAACGACGGTAGGCCCTATTTTGACTATATATGGTCATTTTAGATTGAGGGCCGTGATGTCAACAATTAGCGTAGCAGAGGCAAAGGCAGGCTTTGCCAATCTGGTCGATGAGGCCGCCAACGGTGATTTTGTCACCATTACGCGCCACGGGAAGCCCGCTGCCGTACTTGTGTCGGTCGAAGCGGCAGAGGCCGCGAAGAAGGCTCTGAAGAAGCCAAGGCCGAATTTCGGGGATTTCCTGCTCACCTTCCCCGGTGGTGTCGATCTGGATCGAAACTCCTCAAAAATGAGGGACGTTGATCTGTGACGGAGTACCTGCTCGATACGACTATTATCAGCAGGTTTGCGCCGGATAAGGTGCCGCCCTCCGATGCCATCCGGATCTGGTTCCACAATCAGGGCGAAGCCGATGCGCTCTTTCTGTCGGCCATGTCCGTGTCGGAGATCGAAAAGGGAATACGCTCCCTTCATCGTCGTGGCGGAACTGAGCGAGCCAAGCGTCTCTCTGACTGGCTCGATTTCATCACGCACAGTTTCAGCGATCGTATCCTACCCATGGATGCGGTGGTTGCGCGGATCGCCGGTGCTCTGGAAGACGACGCCCTGAGCAAGGGCCACAATCCTGGCCTCGGCGACATTATCATTGCAGCGACGGCGCGGGCTTATGACCTGACGGTCATCACCGAGAACTTGCGGCATTTTCAGCCGCTCGACGTATCGGCTGATCTTCCGGCGGTTTTCAGATCGGAATGATCGCTATCTCCACAATGAATGGCAACCAGCGCGATGATGGCGACGTCTACGATCAAGCTGACTGATCTGGAGTCGAAGCGTTAGCTGGCGTCGGTCGGTAAATCACACTTACCCGCTGTGTGCTGTCGCCGCATAATCGCAGTGGTGAATTTGCGCGGCAGAATTGGAATATTTTATTCCTTTATAGATTGACGAAAGGAATAATCAGACATAGTGTTAACCAAGGTAAACAGGGAGTGGGCAGGAAGCGGAGCCGAAAAGGCCGCCCGAGCCCTGGCTGATTTTGATCGGCCGTCTGACTGAAAACCGATCCTTGCTGTGGCGTGTTCGATATTAAAGTGATCGAACTTGCCACTGCGAGCTGTTGATATCGAAGCGTTATTTCGCGAGCAGGCCCATGACAGAACAGACGTTGATATCCGAACTGGAACAATTGGTTTCCGAAGGGCGCAATCCGAATACGATGCATATCGATCTGTTGCCGACCTTCGATATCCTGCGTGAAATCAACTACGAAGATCAGACGGTGCCCCTCGCCGTCGAGAAGGTGATCCCAGCGATTGCCGCCGCCGTCAATCAGATCGTCGCCACCTTCCAGAAGGGCGGACGGCTGATCTATATGGGGGCCGGCACCAGCGGCCGTCTCGGCGTTCTCGACGCCTCCGAATGCCCGCCCACTTTCAGCGTGCCGCCGGATATGGTCATCGGCCTGATCGCTGGCGGCCCGGATGCGCTGCGGCGCTCGATCGAGGGTGCGGAGGATGATCCGGCCCAAGGGCGCCAGGCATTGGAAGAGATCAAGCTGAGCAAGGATGATGTCGTCGTCGGCATCGCCGTCAGTGGCCGCACGCCCTATGTGATCGGTGGCCTGAACTACGCCAAGAGTATCGGTGCCTTTACCGTCGCGCTCTCCTGCAATCCCAATTCCATCATCGCCGGCATTGCCGATCTGGCGATCTCGCCCGTTGTCGGCCCGGAAATCCTGACCGGTTCGACCCGGCTGAAATCCGGCACGGCGCAGAAACTCATTCTCAACATGCTGACGACAGCAAGCATGATCCGCATCGGCAAGAGCTATCAGAACCTGATGGTCGACGTCAGCGCCAGCAACAAGAAGCTGGTGGCGCGCGCCTCGCGCATCGTCATGCAAGCGACCGGTTGCACCCAGCAGGAGGCCCGCCGGGTGCTTGATCTCACCGGCAATGACGTCAAGCTAGCCATTCTCATGGAAATTACCGGGATGGGCATTGAAGAAGCCCGCACGGCATTGCAAAACGCTGATGGATTCCTGCGCAAGGCCATCAACGCCAGGACTGCTTGAGACAACCATCGCGGCATGCCGCGACGGCAATCAATGGGCCAAAATCGGTCGGGGACATTTAAAAAATTTGGAGGACTGAAAGTGGAAGGGAATTTTGGAAAGAAGCTGATTTCGGGTGTGGCGCTGGCCGTGGGGATCGGTCTGGCGACGGTTGCTATGCCCGTAGAGGCAGCGACGTTGCGCATGGCATGGTCGCAGGACGCAACCGGCCTTGATCCGCATAAGCAGACCGCCTTCTCCTCCATCCGCCTGCTGGAACTGATCTATGAGCCCCTCGTTCGCCTCGATGGCAATCTGCAGATCGTGCCCGGTGTCGCCGAGAGCTGGCAGTTCTCGCCCGACGGCAAGCAGTTGACCTTCAAACTCAATGCAAAGGCCAAATTCCAGAACGGCGCAGCTGTCACGTCGGCCGACGTCAAGGCCTCCTTCCAGCGCATTCTCGATCAGGCGACCGGCGCTGTCGCCCGCGCGAACTTCCTGTCGATCGCGAGCATCGATACGCCCGATGCCAATACCGTCGTTTTCAACCTGTCGCAGCCCGACGTTCCGCTTCTGACTGCCATGACGAGCCTCAATGCTGCCGTCGTGCCGGCCAGCGAAATCGCAGCCGGCACCATCGGCACGAAGGCGATTGGCTCCGGCCCCTTCAAGCTCGACAGTTGGGTTCCGAACTCCAAGGAAGTCTTGAGCGCCAACAAGGATTGGGCGGGCGGCGCCACCGGCGTCGATGGCATCAACATCAGCGTGCTGCCGGATGAAACCGCGATCCTTGCGTCGCTCCGCACCGGCCAGATCGATTTCGCGCTGCTGAACGATCCGCTCGTGGCAACGCTGGTGCCGAAGGAGCCGAAGCTGCAGCTCACCCGCACGCCGGTGCTCTCCTACAACGTTCTGCAGCTCAATCCGTTGCGTAAACCCATGGATCAGCTGGCCGTGCGCCAGGCGATCTCCTGCGCCATCGACCGCAAGGACGTGATGGATACGGCAGCACTCGGCGAGGGCAAGGTGACCGGCCCGCTGACGATGCCGCTCTACGCCACCGATCCCAGCAAGCTCTTCTGCTACACGCGCGATGTCGCCAAAGCGAAGAAGTTGATGGCCGATGCCGGCTTTGCCAACGGCTTCTCGGCGACCGTGATCGCCGCAACCGGCGAGCCGCCGACAGCCACGGCCGAAGCGCAGGTCATTCAGTCGCAGCTCGCCGAAATCGGCATCAAGCTCGACATCAAGGTGATGGAACTCAACGTCTATGTCGACACCTGGCTGAAGGGCAATTTCGACATGGCCGTGGCGCTCAATGGCGGCAGTGCCGACCCCTATTCGATGTATAACCGTTACTGGACCAAGACCGGCAACCTGCAGAAGGTCGCCAACTATATCGACGATACGCTCGACAGCCTGATGCAGAAGGGCCGCGCCGAAACCGATCCGGCCAAGCGCAAGGAGATCTTCGCCGAATTTGAAAAGCATCTTGTCGAGGTCTCACCCTGGATCTGGCTCTACACGGCCTACGGCTACACCGCCGAGCAGAAGAACGTCGAGGGCTTCGTGCCGACGCCGACCGGCTCGTTGTTCGGCCTGAGCAAAGTCACGATCAAGTAACGACGATCGGGAGCTAGAGCATTTCCCTTTCAAATGACGTTATGGAAGTGCTCTATCTCTTTGTTTTTACGCAATTTCGGCCGTAAGTTCACGTCTTGGTTCAGCTGAAATTGTTTTAGAGGAATTATAATGTCGTATCTGACGCGCCGGCTGATGACATTCCCGCTGATCATGCTGGGCGTGTCCATCTTCGTCTTCGTCGCCATCCGGCTGGTGCCGGGCGATGCGATTACGGCAATGCTCGGAACCAATGCGGGCCTGCTGACGCCGGAGCAGCGAGAGGCTCTTGCCGCCTATTTCGGCATCGATCAGTCCTGGCCGATCCAGTACTGGCACTGGCTGCTCGGTGTATTCCAGGGCAATCTCGGCATTTCCGTCACCTACGGGAAGCCGGTGCTCGACATCATCCTGGAACGCTTTCCGCTGACGCTCGAGCTTGCCTTGCTTTCCATGGTGATCGCGCTTGCCATCGGCCTGCCGGCGGGCGTCTTTGCCGCCACGCGCAATGAAAAACTGTCCGATCTTGCCGTGCGCATCGTCGCCATGATCGGGCAGTCCACGCCAAACTTCGTTCTCGGACTGCTGCTGATCTATGCCTTGTCGGCGGGATTTCGCGTATTGCCGACCATGGGCGCCTTCACACCCCTTTGGGAGAACCCGCTTGAAAATCTCGGCCAGATGATCCTGCCCGCATTGACCCTCGGTTTTGCTTTCGCCGCGTCGGTGACGCGCGTCGTGCGCTCGGCGATGCTCGATGTCCTGAGCGATGACTATGTGCGCACCGCCCGCAGCCGTGGCGTGCCGGCGCGTGGCGTCATCTGGCGGCATGCGCTACCGAATGCGCTGATCCCCGTCGTTACGCTGAGCGGTGTCGAATTCGGCTACCTGCTCGGTGGTGCCGTGCTGGTCGAGCAGATCTATGCCCTGCCGGGGCTCGGCCGAATGGTGCTCGATGCCATCCTGCAGCGCGATTACGCGCTGGTGCAGGGCAGCGTGCTGTTCATTGCCTTCAATTTCATGATCGTCAATCTGCTCGTCGATCTCGCCTATGTCGCACTCGATCCGCGCGTTCGCCTGGGGGAAGGCTGATGCGGATCGTCAGAGCCATCTTCGGACATATGAGCGGCCGGATCGGCGGCGTCATCGTCCTCATCTATATCCTGCTTGCCATTCTCGGCACGCTCGGTGTGACCCCGCACGATCCGCTGATGCAGAACCGCATCGACCGCTTGCATGCGCCGAGCCTCACATATTGGATGGGCACGGACCTCTTCGGCCGCGATGTCGCGAGCCGCCTGATGCACGGCATCGGTGAATCCTTCACAGTCGCCTTCTTTTCCGTCGCCGTCGCTACCCTGATCGGCACCGTGCTTGGCCTGACGGCGGCATGGTCGGGCAAACGCTGGGATGGCGTTATCATGCGCGCGATGGATGTGCTTTTAGCCTTCCCGGCGATCCTGCTGGCGCTGCTGATCATCGCCATTGTCGGCCCTGGTACCTGGACCAGCGTCGCCGCGATCGCGATCGTTTATACGCCGATCTTCACCCGCGTCGTGCGCGGCCCGGCCCTTTCTCTGAAGGCACGCGATTTTGTCGATGCCGCCCGTACCTTCGGCAGCAGCAGGTCCTATATTCTGACGCGGCATCTCCTGCTCAATCTCGTCGCACCCTTGACGGTGCAGGTAACACTGGCGCTCGCCTGGTCGCTGCTGACGGAGGCGGGTCTCAGCTTCCTCGGCCTGGGAACGCAGCCGCCGGCCTCGTCGCTAGGTCTGATGCTGAGCGACAGTCGCAATCTTATGGAAACGGCGCCTTGGCTGCTGATCTTCCCCGGCGTGACCATCATGATTTCCATTCTCGGCTTCAACCTGCTCGGCGATGCTCTGCGCGATATCCTTGATCCGAAGATGCGGAGGTCGACGGTATGACACCGCTTCTTTCCGTCTCCGATCTCAGCGTCGGCTTCGGGCGCAATGCGGAGGCCCATCCCATTGTCCGCGGTGTCAGCTTCGATCTCGAAGCGGGCGAGACGCTGGCGATCGTCGGCGAGAGCGGCTCGGGCAAGTCGGTAACGGCACTGTCAATCAATCGCCTCGTCGATTTCGGCGGTGGCCGCATTATCGGCGGCTCGATCCGGCTCAAGCGTGGCGACAACAGTATCCTCGATCTCACCAAGGCGGGCGAAGCGGAACTGACGAAGATCCGTGGTGCCGAGATCGGCATGATCTTCCAGGAGCCGATGACCTCCCTCAATCCGGTTTTGACCATCGGCACGCAGATTGAAGAATCCTTCCGGCTGCACCGCGGCCTGACCGGCAAGCAGGCAAAGGCTGCTGCCAAGGACGCGCTGGATCGCGTGCGTATTCCGGACGCGGCGCGGCGGCTGACCTATTGCCCGAACCAGCTTTCCGGCGGCATGCTGCAGCGCGTAATGATCGCAACGGCGCTTGCCTGCAATCCTCGTCTATTGATTGCCGATGAGCCGACGACAGCGCTCGATGTCACCGTGCAGGCGCAGATCATGGCGCTGCTCGCCGAATTGAAGCGCGAGACCGGCATGTCGATGATCTTCATCACCCACGATATCGGGCTTGTCGCCGGCATTGCCGACAAGGTGATGGTGATGCAGGCGGGCGAAGCGGTGGAGCAGGGCGAGCTTAATCAGATCCTCGATCATCCAACCCATCCCTATACGCAGCATCTATTGCATTCCGTTCCGCATTTTGCCTCGGGACAGGCTGCACGCACCGATTTTCAACGGGACGAGGTGTCGTCCCAGCCGGCATTGAAGGTCGATGGCTTGACCGTCCGTTTTCCGGTCAAGGGCGGCCTCCTTCGGCAGTCGAGCGGCGCCGTTCATGCCGTCGAAGGCGTCGGTTTCGACCTGATGCCGGGCGAGACGCTGGCAATCGTCGGCGAGAGCGGATCGGGTAAATCCACCACGGCCCGCGCGATCCTCGGATTGGTGAAATCGACCCGCGGCACCTTTACGACGAATAGCGGCAAGGCGGCGGATCGCACCAGCGCGGTGCAGATGGTCTTCCAGAACCCATACGCTTCGCTCAATCCGAGACTGCGCATCGATAGCATCCTTGCCGAACCGGTGATCGCCGCGGGCGGCCGCATCTCAGTCGAGACGCGAGACCGCATGGTCATGCTTTTGAAGCGCGTGGGATTGCCAGAAAACGCTCTCGAACGCTATCCGCACGAATTTTCCGGCGGCCAGCGGCAAAGGCTGTGCATCGCTCGTGCCCTGATGCTGAATCCCTCAGTGCTGGTGCTTGATGAGGCGGTTTCCGCGCTTGACGTCTCGGTCCAGGCCCAGGTTTTAAGCTTGTTGATCGAGCTGCAGCGCGAATATGGTCTTGCCTATCTCTTCATCTCGCATGACATGGCTGTTGTGGAACGCATCGCCCATCGCATCGCGGTGATCTATGCCGGGCAGATCGTCGAGATTGGCGATGCCGCCTCGGTCTTGTCGGAACCCAAGCATTCCTATACCAGGCGGTTGATCGCGGCGGTTCCGACGGTGGCGCGGCGCAAGGAAAACTTCACGCTCGACACCCGCCAGGTTCCGTCGCTGGTGCGCCCCTTGGGCTTCGAGCCGACTGTACCGGAGTGGCGTCGCTTCGCGGCGGATCATATCGCTCTCGTGGAAGCCTGAACGAAGTCGCAAGGAGCTGGGATGGCAGGGACGAGGATGCAGTTTCAGGAGCGTTTCGACCGGGCCTTTGTACCGCTCGAACAATCGGTTGCAACGTCCCGCATCCCCGGCGGTGTGCTTGGCATGATCGATCTCGACGGTATCAGGCAGGTCCGCGCCGTCGGTTCGGCACAGAAGGTGCCGAGCGCCAGGCCGATGCTGGTCGACACCTGGTTCGACCTTGCGTCGCTCACCAAGGTCATTTTCACCACGCCGCGCATCCTGGCCCTGGCCGAGGCTGGCACGATCGATCTCGACGCGCCGCTTACAGAACTTCTGCCCGATCTGCGCCAGTATAGTGCCGAAGCCTGGGAGCGGAAGGTGACGTTCCGCCAATGTCTCGGTCATCAGACGCCGTTTCCGGCAGTCGAGCCAATCTACACCTATGGCCGGGATCCAGAGCTTCTGCGCGCCTTCATCCTGCAGCGCGAATGGCGCGCCGGGCCGCCCGTCTATTCCGATATCAATTTCATTTTGCTTGGCCTTGCGCTGGAGCGGCTGAATGGGAAGACGATCCGCGCCATGGATGCAGGCCCGGGATTTGCTTTTTCCGCGCCGCCAGAATCATCGGCGGCTACGGAGGACTGCACCTGGCGCCATCGCGTCCTGTCGGGCGAAGTCCATGACGACAACTGCTCCGCGCTGCAGGGTGCCGGTCATGCCGGGCTCTTTGGAACGGCTGACGCAATCCTCGATTTCGCCAAAGGCCTACTCGATGGTAGCGGCGCATCTGCACAGTCGATCGCCCTGATGCGCCAGCCGCTTTCGGCGACGCGCACCCATGGCTGGGAACGGCCCCATGACGGTTGGCATGGCGGCGCTCTCTGCTCGCCCGGCACGATCGGCCATACGGGATTTACCGGCGTGGCTCTCTGGGTCGATTTCGACCAAGGCCGAGCCTGGACCCTCCTTACCAACCGCATCCATCCGACGCGCCACTTCGACAGCGGCATCCTGGCGCTTCGTCAGACCGTCAGCGATCTCGTCAACGCAGCATAGGAGCCTGACTATGGAACCAATCTGGGCAGTCGGTCTGATGACCGGAACCGTCCTCGACGGCAATATCGATGTCGCCATGCTGAAGACCGACGGCGAGCGCATCGAGGAGTTCGGCCCCTATGTTCTGGCTCCTTATCCCAGCTGGATTCGAGAGCTGCTGGAAGAGACGTTGCGGCAGGCGCGCGCATGGAATTTCGAGGGAGCCGAACCGGCGATCTTCAAGGCGGCCGAGGAAGCCTTGACGCGAGCGCAGTCGGAGGCGGTGCGGGAGCTCGTCGAAAGCAACGGTATGGCGATGGCAGACATCGGCGTCGTCGGCTTTCATGGCCAGACCGTGCTGCATCGCGCGCCGCAGAAGGACCGGCTTGGGCAGACGCGCCAGCTTGGGGACGGCGAGCTGATGCGTTCTATTCTCGGCACCAAGGTCGCCTATGATTTCCGCTCGGCCGACATGCGTGCCGGCGGGCAGGGCGCGCCGCTTGCTGCTGCCTATCATACCGCGCTGCTGCGCGGGGCGGGTGCAGCAGGAGAGGCGGCCATTCTCAATCTCGGCGGCGTTGCCAATGTCACCTGGTGGGATGGCGAGGGCAATTTCGTTGCCTTTGATACCGGTCCCGCCAATGCGCCGCTCAATGATTTCATCAAGTCCCGCGGGCTCGGCGAAATGGACCGTGACGGTGCGCTTGGAGCTGCCGGCAAGGTCGATGAGGCGCGGCTCGAGCGGCTGCTGCAGCATCCCTATCTGACTGCACCCTATCCGAAGTCGCTGGATCGGTTCGATTTCGGCGCCGCCATGGCGGATGGCCTCAGCCCGGAAGATGGCGCCGCCACGCTTTCAGCCTTCACGGCAAGCGCCGTCGGCAAGGCGCTGGACCTGCTGCCGCGCAGGCCCACCAAGGTCGTCGTCAGCGGCGGCGGCCGGCACAATCCGACGATCATGTCGATGCTGAAAAGCCGGGCCGGAGTCGAGCCGATCTTTGCCGAAGATCTCGGCTGGCGCGGCGATGCTGTCGAGGCGGAGTGCTTTGCGTTTCTCGCGGTGCGCGTTCTGCGTGGCCTGCCGATCAGCTTTCCCGGCACGACGGGCGTGCCGGCGCCGATGCGCGGCGGCCGCCTCGCGGAGTAACAGGCCTTAGCGCTGGCTGTCGCGTGAGAGGTTTTCGCTTCCGTCGATCGATGATATGAAGAGGCCGCGAAGTTGCGATCGGTTGGTCTCGGACGGATATCGCTTATATGGCAGGCAGGCAGTATCGGGCAGGCTTCGTCGGCATCATCGTCGCTTTTGCGGTCGCATTTGCCATTAGTGCCCTTGCTTACAGCCCCGCAATCGCTCAGCCGGAATGGCGAGTTGCGCCTCCCGTCTGCATTTCCGGACCGATGACGACGAAGACGGGCGAAACGCTGTGCCTGCGCAAGGACAGCTACAATCGCGATCTGTGCACGGCCATCGAATATTTCGCTCATACCAACCATCTGCCGCCGGATTATCTCGCACGGCTCGTCTGGCGCGAAAGCCTGTTTCGCTCCGATGCCATCAGCCCCAAGGGGGCGCGAGGCATCGCGCAATTCATGCCGGGAACGGCGAAGCTGCGCGGCGTTCGCGACAGCTATGATGCGCTTGAAGCGCTCGGCAAGGCGGCGACCTATCTTGATGAGTTGCGCGACCGTTTCGGCAATCTCGGTCTTGCTGCTGCTGCGTATAATGCCGGTGAGGGCGGTCTTGCCAATTTCCTCAATGCCGGCGGGCTTCCCTATGAGACGCGTAACTATGTGAGCGCGATCACTGCTCACAGTGTCGAAGAATGGCGCGACGATCCGCCCGATATCGCAGCCCCGGTGCTGGATAAGAGCAAGCCGTTCGTCGATTCCTGCGTCGCGCTTGCTCAGAGCCGGCGCCTGAAACCGACGCCTTTTGAGCAGGAGCGGCCCTGGGCGCCATGGGGCGCGCAATTGGCCGAGCATTTTCAGCTGGATGCCGCGCGGCGCCTATTTACCGCGAATATCCGCAAGTTGCCGTCTCCGCTGAATGCCGAAAAGCCCTTGATCGTACGTCAGCGCAATGCCGATTTCGGCCGCCGAGTCCGCTATGCGGCGCGCATAGGGCGGCAAACACGGGAAGAAGCGGATGCCGTATGCACTCAGATCCGGCAGCAAGGCGGCTCCTGCCTGGTCTTCAGGAACTAGCGCTTTGCATGGGTTCATCGCCCGTGGCGATTGTTCGATCCATCACCGCTTGATTGTGCTTTACTCCCTGATGTCGCAAGCTTATTTCTTGTAGGCCCGACCTTTGGGAGGAAGCCGTTTGGGTAGCCGAAGGAGCGTATGATGGCGCAGAAGCGTGAAGTCCCCGGTATTCGTCCCTACAACAGCCCTGCCGGCGGTTGGGGTGCATTGAAGGCCACGGCCAAGGCGGTGCGCCAGCAGATGGACATCACCGAGGCGCCGGGCCTTCTCCTGCGCACCAACAAGCCCACAGGCTTCGATTGCCCGGGGTGCGCATGGCCCGACAAAGAGCACACCTCCACCTTCCAATTCTGTGAAAACGGTGCCAAAGCGGTTACCTGGGAAGCGACGAACAAGCGTGTAACGCCGGAATTCTTCGCCGAACACACGGTCAGCGAACTTCTGACCTGGAGCGACTACGAGCTCGAGAATGCCGGCCGATTGACCCATCCGATGGTCTATGATCGGGCATCCGACACCTACCGGCCGATTGCCTGGGAAGATGCTTTTGCCCGCATCGGCGAAGTCATGCGCAGCCAGCCCGATCCCGACATGGTCGAATTCTATACATCCGGCCGCGCTTCCAACGAGGCGGCCTTCCTCTTCCAGATCTTCGCGCGCGAATACGGCACCAACAATTTCCCCGATTGCTCGAACATGTGTCACGAGGCGACCAGCGTCGGTCTGCCGCAATCGATCGGCATCGGCAAGGGCACCGTATCGCTCGACGATTTCGACGAATGCGATCTGATCATCTCCATGGGGCACAATCCCGGCACCAACCATCCGCGCATGATGGGCACGCTTCATGAATGCTCGCGGCGAGGCGTGCCGATCATCGTCTTCAACCCTTTGAAGGAGCGGGCGCTGGAGCGTTTTGCCGATCCGCAGGATCCGATCGAGATGGGAACCTTCAGCTCGACCCGGATCGCCTCGTCCTATTATCAGGTGAAGATCGGCGGCGATGCCGCCGCGCTCAAGGGCGTCATGAAGGCAGTCCTGGCGCTGGCCGAAACCTCTCCTGACGTTCTCGATCACGCCTTCATTGCCGAACACACCGCCGGCTTCGACGCCCTTGTTGCCGATATCAGCCAGACGGAGTGGGCCGATATCGAGCGGGTTTCGGGTCTTGCCCGCGCCGATCTGGAAAGGGTAGCGGAGATCTATGCCAAGTCGAAGGCAACGATCGTTGCTTATGGCATGGGCATCACGCAACATGCCAAGGGGACGGCGAATGTCCAGCAGATCGCCAATCTCTTGCTGCTGCGCGGCAATTTCGGCAGGTCCGGTGCCGGCATCTGCCCGCTGCGCGGCCATTCCAACGTGCAGGGCAATCGTACCGTCGGGATCACCGAGAAGCCGACGCCCGCATTGATCGAGGGCATCGAACGGGCATTCGGTTTCACCGCGCCGGCTCATCATGGTCACGATGCCGTCGCCGCCATGCAGGCGATGGCGGAGGGGCGCTCCAAGGTGCTCATCTGCCTCGGCGGCAATTTCTCGATCGCGCTTCCCGATCCGGACTTGTGTGCCGAGGCTATGCGCAAGCTCGATCTTGCCGTTCATATGAACACCAAGCTCAACCGCTCCAATCTGCTTATTGGCAAGGAATCCTTCCTGTTCCCCGTGCTTGGCCGCACCGAGCAGGACGTTCAGGCGACCGGCGCTCAATCGGTGACGATCGAGGATTCCATGTCGATGGTGCATGCGTCGCGCGGGCGGCTGAAGCCGGCCTCCGATCAGCTGCGCTCGGAACCTGCGATCGTCGCTGGAATAGCGCAGGCGACCCTGCCGAACAGCAAGGTCGCCTGGATGGAGCTCATCACCGACTACGATCTGATCCGCGACAAGATCGAAGTGGTCTATCCGGATTTCGCCGACTATAACGAGCGCATCCGCGTGCCGGGTGGCTTCCGCCTGCCGATCGGTCCGACGGAGCGGGTCTGGAAGACGCCTTCCGGCAAGGCGGAATTCAAGCTGTTTTCCGGCCTCAACGAAGATATTTCGCTCTCGGACGGGACGATCCTCAAGCTGGCAACGATCCGCAGCCACGACCAGTACAATACGACGATCTATGGCCTCGACGACCGCTATCGCGGCGTCTTCGGCCGCCGCGACGTTCTGTTCATGAACGATAGGGATTTGAAGGCGAAAGGGCTGGAACACGGTGATCTCGTCGAGATCGAGACCGCGCTTCCCTCAGGCGGCAAGCGGCTCTTGAAGCTGACGGCGATTTCCTACGATATTTCCGAGGGCTCCGTCGCTGCCTATTACCCGGAGGCAAATTGCCTGATCCCGATCGACTACCAGGACAAGGAAAGCGGCACGCCGTCGTATAAGTCCGTTCCGGTGCGGGTCAGCAAGGCGGCTTGAACCTCTCACAGACATTCAACCATCAGCGGCTGTCTCAATGGCAGCCCGATGAGTTAGCGGATTAAACAGACGAGATTCTACCGCAGCCGTCCTCCCTGCTTGTCGAAATAGCGTCGACGTTCGGGCGGGCAATGCAGATGGAGCATATCGCCGCGCTCGATCTCCGGTCCGTCGCGATATTCGGCGATGATCGCCTGGCCGTCCTCTGTCTGACAGTAGAGATAGCGGGTGCCGCCCAGATATTCGGTGACGTCGACTGTTACCCGCACGGCGTCGGCCGCATTTGGCGCGACGACGAAATGTTCGGGGCGCATGCCAAGCAGGATCTTTTCGCCCGCTGAGGGCTTAGTCTGTGAAAGGTCGACCTTCATGCTGCCGTTTCCGACCGTCGCTGTCCCGTCGCCGGACCACGTTGCTTCGATCATGTTCATCCTTGGCGAGCCGATGAAGCCGGCCACGAAACTGTTGGCCGGATCCTCATAGACCTCGCGCGGACTGCCCACCTGCTCGATCCGGCCGTCCCTCAGCACGACGATCCTGTCGGCGAGCGTCATGGCCTCGGTCTGGTCATGGGTGACATAGATCATCGTATTGCCGAGTTCGCGATGCAGCCGGGCAATTTCGATGCGCATGGAGACGCGAAGTTCCGCGTCGAGGTTAGAGAGCGGCTCGTCGAAGAGAAAGACATCCGGTTCGCGAACGATGGCGCGTCCGATGGCGACGCGCTGACGCTGGCCGCCGGAAAGCTGTCCCGGGCGGCGGTCCAATAGATGGTCGATCTTGAGGATCGCGGCGGCGGAGCGCACGCGTCTTTCGATTTCGGATGCATCGGTCCGGGCCATTTTCAGCCCGAAACCGAGATTGTCACGAACGCTCATATGTGGGTAGAGCGCATAGGACTGGAAGACCATGGCGATGCCGCGCTCGGACGGATCGAGATCGGTGACATCTCGGCCCTTGATGGCGATCTCGCCGTCGGTCACTTCCTCCAGCCCGGCAATCATGCGCAGCAGCGTGGATTTGCCACAGCCGGAGGGGCCGACGAAGACGACGAAAGCGCCTTCCGGTATGTCGAGATCGATGCCATGAATGACCTCCAGCCCGCCGAAACTCTTGCGGACGCCGGTCAGGCGCATGCCGTTCTTCGTCATGTCAGGCTCCGCGCTGCAGCTGATCGGCGCGGATCCAGACCAGCATCTCGCCCGGATCGCGATTATCCCAGAGATGATAGGGCACGAAACGCGCAGTGGAGGCGGTCCTTTTCGGTGATGTGGTCCGGTAAAGGTCGGAGCCCCAGTCCGCCTCATCGCGCATGACCGAAACATCGAGCGCCACCGCCCCCTCCAGTGCGGCAATTTCCGTTGTCTTGGCGGTGGCCGGATCACTCGAAAGCGAAATGCCGTTGAGGTCATGGCCATTGTCGGTGGTTTCGACGCAATAGACGAGCGGACCCCGCATCAGGGCCGCGCGTCCGGCATCCTGGCGGACTTTTGGATTGGCAAACAGCGTGCGCGGGATCAGCGGAAGGGTGAGGTCGACGCTGTCGCCCGCCTTCCACTCGCGCTCGATGCGGGCATAGCCATCGACGGTGATCGCTGCCAAATCGACCGGTGCACCATGGATTGCGAGCGTCGCGCCCTCGGCCCATTCGGGAATGCGCAGCGATAGTGCGAATTTGGCTGCGCGATCTGGATTGACCTCGAAGCGAATGGCGCCGTCCCATGGATAGCGCGTCGTCTGGGAAAGCTGCACGTTCACGCCGCCAGCGAGTGGCACGCGGGCCTTGCTCTCGCCGTAGAGGTGGACGGCGATCTCATTGTCGGCCGCGGCATACATATAGGAGCCGACGGAGGCGAGCAGGCGCGCGATATTGGGCGGGCAGCAGGGGCAATGGTGCCAGGTCCAGCGATGATGCTTGCCGGCGCTCTCCAGCGGGTTTTCGTAGAAGAAGGTCTTGCCGTCCTGCGACAGACCCGCCATGGCACCGTTATAGAGCGCCACTTCCATGATATCGGCATAGCGGCGGTTCGGGCCGCGACCGAGCATGCGGCTGGCCCAGAAGACCAGGCCGACGGAGGCGCAGGTCTCGGCATAGGCGCTTTCGTTCGGCAGATCGTAATAGTCGGTGAAGCCTTCGTTCGAGGCAGCCGGCCCGATGCCGCCGGTCACATACATCTGCTTGGTCGTCAGATCGTCCCAAAGCGTCTCGAGTGCTGCAGTCAGCGTATCGTCGTTATATTCCGTAGCAATATCGGCCATGCCGGAATAGAGATACATGGCGCGCACGGCATGGCCGACGACCTTGGTCTGTTGGCGCACCGGCAGGTGCGACTGGCTGTATTCGTAGGTCTTCTGCACGAAATTCTTCGGATCGCGGCCGTCGCGAAGCGCTTCCTCGGTGAAGAAATGCGGTTCCTGGCCGCGCTCGTCGATGAAGTATTTGGCGAGATCGAGATACTTCTTCTCACCGGTGACGCGGCCGAGCTTGACCAGTGCGAGTTCCACCTCTTCATGGCCGCAATAGCCGCGCAGCTGGCCTTCGCCATGGCCGAAAACGGTGATCATGTAATCGGCAAAACGGCTCATGATGTCGAGCAGCTTGCGCTTGCCCGTCGCCTGGTAATAGGCGACGGCCGCCTCGATCAGATGGCCGGCGCAATAGAGTTCGTGATGATCGCGCAGGTTGGTCCAGCGACGGCCCGGCTGAACGCGCTGGAACCAGGCGTTCAGATAGCCGTCCTCCTGCTGCAGCTTCTCATACATGTCGATGATGGCGTCCGCACGCGCCTCCAATTCGGTATTGGGGCGGCGATAGAGGGAATAGGCGATGGTTTCGATCGACTTGCCGAGATCGCT
Source organism: Rhizobium sp. BK289 (assembly GCF_014193575.1). Lineage (NCBI taxonomy): Bacteria > Pseudomonadati > Pseudomonadota > Alphaproteobacteria > Hyphomicrobiales > Rhizobiaceae > Rhizobium > Rhizobium sp. BK289. The sequence continues at coordinate 34,347 of NZ_JACHZO010000012.1, read as the reverse complement.
GTCCCAGAACATCTGCGTCGAGCCTGACCAGGTCTGCAAGGGAATGACGATGCCAGGGCTTGGTTGGTCGACGTCGATGGCCTTGATCATGCCGGCCTCGACGCAGCGGTCGAGCAAGGTTGCTGCGGTGGAATTGCAGATGGCATCCTGGCGAGCGCCGAAAAGGCCAGCAAGCTCGACATTCGGAACGGGCAGGGGGCGAAACTGGCGGCTTTGCTTGTCAGACATGGCTTTGATCCGTTGTTGAAAGGGTTATTTCACCGCGCCGGCCATGAGCCCGCGCATGTAGTAGCGTTGCAGAAGCAGGAAGACGATGACGCAGGGGATGGTCATGACGGCGATGCCGGCCTGGACCGCACCCCAGTTGACGGCACCGAGGCGACCGGTCCTAACGGCGATCATCAGCACCGGCAGGGTGAATTTCTCATTGCTCGACAAGAGCACCAACGCGGCCAGGAACTCGTTCCAGGCATTGAGGAAGGCGAAGATCGCAACGGTCGCGACACCCGGCAGCACCAAGGGGAAGAGGACGCGAAAGAGAAGCTTCAGATCGCGTGCGCCGTCGATGCGTGCCGCTTCCTCGATTTCCTTCGGCACGGCGTCGAAGGCGTTGCGCATCATGAAGACCGAGAAGGGAAGCTGCAGCGTCACATAGACGAGCGTCAGCCCGATCAGCGAATTGTTGAGGCCGAGCCGTGCCAGGATGATGAAGAGCGGTGTCAGGATTGACTGGAAGGGGATCATCAGCGTTGCGATGATCAGGATGAAGAGCGCGCCCTTGAAGGGAAAGCGATAGCGCGAAAAGCCATAGCCGGCGAGCAGGCTGACGATGACGGTCAGAAGCACGGTTGTGACGGAGACGAAGAGCGAATTCAGCGTGTGCTGAATGACCCCGGCGCCGAAGCCATCGAGCGAGCGATAGGCGTCGAAGCTGAAGCCGGTCGTCGGCCACGGCGGCAAGGGCGGAAGGCTGGCTTCGGTTCCATGCCGGAATGACGACAGCAGTGCGATGGCGAACGGCGCGAAGAAGAAGATAACGATGACAACGCCGATGCCGTGATAGCCGATGCCATTTAAGAGCTTGCGCCTTGCGCGGCGTTCCTTTGCGGTGGTCATGGCCTGGATCATTGCTTGTCCTCCCCGACACGCAGCAGCCAGAGCTGGACGATGCTGATCAGCACCAGGATGACGAGGAGCGCGATCGAGAGTGCCGCGCCATAGCCGAGATTGAAGGACACGAAGGACTGGTTGAAGATGTAGTAGACGACCGAGATCATCCGGTTCTGCGGGCCGCCTGATGTCATGATGTAGAATTGATCGAAGGCAAGCACCGAGCCGGTGATGGAAATGATCAGCGCCAGCGCGATCGTGCGGCGCATCAGCGGCAGGGTCAGATGCCGGAAGCGCTGCCAGCGCTTGGCGCCATCGATGCGAGCGGCCTCAGTCAGTTCGGAGGGGATTGCCTGCAGGCCGGTCAGCAGAATGATCATGGTGAAGCCAGCGATCTTCCAGACCACCATGACGATGATGGTTGCGAAGGCCATGTCGAAATCGGCAAGCAGGTTCGGTCGCTTGTCGACAAGACCAAGCGCCATTGCCACGGGTGCGAAGAAGCCGGCGTCGACATTGGCGAGCCAGACCCAGAGCAGCGAGGCCGTCGCGAGCCCGACGACGACGGGAAGGAAGATGATCGTTCGGTAGAAGCCGACGAAGGGCTTGTGCTTTTCGACGAAGAAGGCGAGCGGAAAGGCGACGGCGAAGATCGCGATGGTGACGACGACGGTGTAATAGGCGGTAAAGCGCAGCGCCCCCATGAAACGCACGTCCGAGATCATGCGGACATAATTGCCGAAGCCGATCCAGCGGGGATTGCCGAGCAATGGCCAGTTGTGGAAGCTCATCCAGAAAGTAAAGACCACGGGCAGCACGAAGAAGACGATAACGAGCGCCATGGCCGGCGCTATGTACAGAAACCCATGCCAGCCGGCACGCTTTCGCCGTTTTCGCGGACGCGCGGTTGCGATAGCTCCAGGGCCAGCCATGGAATGCTCCCGATGTTGCGATGGAGGGACCGGGGAGTGTCGAAGCCCCCCGGCGTTCATGGGTCGATTATTGTTGCGCGTTGTCGATGATCGACTGCATCTCCGATTGGGCATTGGAGAATGCACCATCGACATCGCTTCCGAAGATGGCTGCGTTGGTGAAGCCCGCCCAGGGACCGTTGGCGCTGTTGATCAGGTCATTGAATTGCAGCGTATAGGGCGTCTTGGCGACGGCGATCGCCTTCAGGCCGACCTGCATACGGGGATCGAGACCCTGCAGCACCTGGTCGGCGATATCGCCGCGTGTCGGAAGGCTACCGTATTTCGCCATGATCTTCTGTCCCTCGAGCGAATAGGTGTATTCGAGGAACTTCTTCACGGCATCGAGCTTCTTCGTGCCTTTGGAGATGACGAAATTGTCGCCGCCGGCAAAGGAGGACGGCTTGCCGTCGACGCCGGGGATCAGCGTCACGCCGAAATGGATATCGGGATATTGCGTGATCAGCGTGCCGATCGAGAAGGCGCCGATGCTCTGCTGACCGATCTTGCCGTTGCTGATGCTGAGGAAGTTGGCGCCGGTGTCGCTTGCGGCTCCCGCCGGCACCAGATCCTTCTTCACCAAATTGCGGTAGATGTCGACCGCCTTGCGCATTTGCGGCGTGTCGAGCGTCGCCTTCTTGCCATCTTCCGAGAGAATGTCGGCGCCGGCACCCCAGACGAGCGGCGTAAAGGTGAAGATCATGCACCCGCCGCAGCCGCCGCCAGAGAAGTAGAAGCCGTAGGTATCGCTTCCGAGCGCGCGGATCTTTTCGGCATTGCTCGTGATCTCGTCCCAGCTGGTCGGCGCCTTTTCAGGGTCGAGGCCCGCCTTTTTATAGAGATCCTTGTTCCACGCAAAGACCGAGGTCTCGACGGAGAGCGGCAGGCCATAGATGTGGCCGTCATAGGTGCCGAGCTTCACATGCGAGGGCGAAAGCGAATTGAAATAGGGCAGGCTCTTGGCCCAGTCCGTCAGATCCTCCAGCTGGCCGGCCGCAGCGAAGGCCGGCGTATAGATGAGGTCCATCGACAGGGCGTCGGGCGCCTGGCCGCCGGCAATGGCCGTGGCATATTTCTGCACGAGTTCGGCAAAAGGCACTTCCGTCAGCGTGACCTTGTCGTCATGGCCGGCATTATAGGCCTCCACGACCTTTTTGAAGGAATCGCCAATGCCGCTTCGCACCCACATGGAGATGTTTTCGGCAGATGCGGCGGATGCAAGGCACAAGGATATGAGGCCGGTTGCGGCCAGAAATCGCTTCATCATGTTCTCCTCCCATAGGGGTACTCCCGTCAGCCCCTTTTTCCTCTATCAACGATCGGGGCTTCCCCCGCATGATTGCCGCACGACAAGCTCGCAGGGCAAAGTTCTGATGCCAGGTTCGACGCTGCGCCCTTCCGCAAGCGCGAGAACCGTCAGCCCGGCCTCGCGGCCAAGCGCCTTGAGATTCATGTCGACCGTCGTCAGCGGCGGCCGTGTCTGGGCGGCGACGATGTCCCAATTGTCGAAACCCACCACCGAGACGTCCTCCGGCACCCGCACGCCGCGCTCGCGCAGCGCATCGACGACGGCGCGGGCGATCTGGTCGTTGCCGCAGAAGATCGCGTCCGGCTTTGCTCCGGCCGCGCTCCAGAGCTGCGCGACGGCCTCGTGTCCCCAGGCCTCGGACCACATTCCGTACATGACCGGCAGCCGGTCTCCGGCGAGGTCGCGATAGGCCTTGGCGCGCTCACGCACCGAGACGAAGCTTTCAGGGCCGGTCACATGGGCGATCCGGCGTCGGCCGAGCCCCTGCAACCATTCAACAGCAAGCGCAGCCCCCTGATAGTCATCCGCACAGAAGGTGACGCTTCCCGGTGCGCCTTCGGTGAATGCGTAGATCACCGGAACCGGCAGGTTGGAGAGATCGACAGGCAGGCGGCGGTCGATCCGCTTTCCCGAGGCGATGATACCATCCACATGCTTATCCAACATGGCGTCCACATGAACCTTTCCAAGCGCCGGATCGTCCTCGATCGTGCAAAGAAAGACCGAGACGCCGTGATCGACAAGTGCTTCCGTGATGCCGGCCATGACCGGCAGCGTGAAGCGACCGTATGTATCATTTGTCAGAAGACCGATCGTAAAGGTGCGATTGCTGAGCAAGCCCCTGGCCAAGGCATTCGGACGGAAGCCTATGTCGGCGGCAGCGCGCTTGACCCTCTCGCGCGTCTCGTCGCCCATGCGGCCGGTATTGTTCAAAGCCTTGGATGCCGTTGAAATGCTCACACCTGCAGCCGCCGCAACGTCGTGAATCGTTGCGCGTCCGCTTTTCGCACGCTGATTTTCCAGATGTCTTCTCCCAGTCAGTTTTCATGAGAAAAGCTTTTCTCTAGGCGAGAGTCAATATGAGAAAAGCTTTTCTCAAAAATTTCTGTACAGAAGAGAAGGAGGTCCGGAAGCTGGATGTGGGCCGTAGCGAATTTGCAGGTCACTGCAGATGTGCGCCATGAAAACGAAGCGGCGGCTGAGACACTGTCGGTCCGGCCGCCGCGTAAGTTCTAGATCGCTGTCAGCTTTAGCCGATCGTCATCAGGCTGGCATTGCCGCCGGCAGCCGCGGTGTTGATCGATGTCGTCACCTCTTCGAGCAGCCAGTTGAGGCAATAGGCATCGGTGTTCTTGGCAATTTCCTCGCTCGACGCAGCCTGTGTGAGAACCAGCGGACCGGGGATAGCCGAGATCGTCTTGATCGCCTGCTGGACGCGTGCTGCATCACCTTCGATGAGAGCGCCGGCAAACGGTCCATCCGCTGTCCAGTCTTTCGTCCAGGAAATGCGGTTTGCGATCTGCGCCGGCAGGCCATCGAGCTCTTTATGCAAGCCGGATGCTGCATCGATGACGATCGAATTGCCTGTTGCAAGGCCTGCGGCGATTTGGACATGCAGGCCAAGTGCTGTCTGTGGAGCGAGCAGGATTCTCCCTCGCGGATGCAGCGCATAGAGGTTCATCTCGCCGACCGGGCCTTGCAGCTCGGTATTGAAGCCGAGCGACGACTGGGCGGTGACGGCGCGCGCCTGTTTGGCCGCATCCGCAGCGCCCTTGCTTTCGAGCCAGGCGATGAACTGCTGTGCAGCCGGATCAGCCTGCACGGAGGCATCGCGCAACGGTTCTGTCGGGGAAGCTACCAGACGGCGCAAATACATCGGGCCACCAGCCTTCGGGCCTGTGCCTGAGAGGCCGCGGCCGCCAAAAGGCTGGACGCCGACGACAGCGCCGATGATGTTGCGGTTGACGTAGAGATTGCCGGCGCGGACGCGCTCCGTGACATGGGCGATCGTATCGTCAAGCCGGGTGTGCAGGCCGAAGGTCAGGCCGTAGCCGGATGCATTGATGGCGGCGATGAGCTTATCCAGCCCCTTACGCTGATAGCGCATGATGTGAAGGACCGGGCCGAACACCTCGCGCTTCAGATCGCTCAGCTTCTTCAGCTCGATAATGGTCGGAGCAACGAACGTGCCCTTCTCAGCGCTTTCGGGAAGGTCGAGCTGTTCGACGTTGCAGCCAAGCTTGCGCATGCGTTCGATATGCTCGTCGATGCGACGCTTGGCGTTGTCGTCGATGACGGGGCCGATATCGACGGCGAGCTGGTCGGTCTTGCCGACGGAGAGCTCGCGAAGCGCGCCGCGCAGCATGGCCAACGTGCGGTCGGCGACTTCCTCCTGCAGGCAGAGGACGCGCAGGGCCGAGCAGCGCTGACCGGCGCTGTCGAAGGCCGAGGCGATGACGTCGCCGACCACCTGTTCGGCGAGGGCAGAGGAATCGACGATCATGCCGTTCTGCCCGCCGGTTTCGGCGATCAACGGGATCGGCTTGCCGAATTTGGAAAGCCGCTCGGCCAGCTGCGCCTGGATCAGGCAGGCAACTTCCGTGGAACCGGTGAACATGACGCCGGCGGTTTCGGGAGCGCCAACGAGGGCGGCCCCCATTTGTCCGCCGCCCGGGACAAATTGCAGAACATCGCGCGGAATACCGGCCTCATGTAGGATGCGGACGCCTTGGGCTGCGATCAGCGGTGTATTGCCGGCCGGCTTCGCAACGACTGGATTGCCCGCGACCAAAGCGGCCGCGATCTGGCCGGTAAAGATCGCCAATGGGAAGTTCCATGGGCTGATGCAGACGACGGGGCCAAGGGGCACGCTCTCCGGCTTCAGTATTTGGCGTGCCTGAGCGGCGTAATAGCGAAGGAAATCGATCGCCTCCCTAATTTCGCCGACCGCGTTTGCGGCCGATTTGCCGGCTTCGCGGATGGTCAGGCCGACGAGAACAGGCATCTCGCTCTGCATGAGATCGGCAGCACGCTCAAGGATCGCGGCGCGCTCATTAGGGTGCACGGCTGCCCAACGCTCGGTAGCCGCGGCCGCAAACCGCATGACGTCGGGTGCATCCTCCGGCTCCAGTTCTGTGACATGGCCAACAATATCGGCGTGGTCGGCAGGATTGAGGACGGCGCGGCCCACGCCGCGTTCGGAGCCATCGGCGAGAAGCGGCTTGGCGGTCCAGTCTCTGGCTGCCGAGGCTTGTAGCTGCGCGGATAGGTCGGTGAGCGCTGCTTCATTCGAGAGATCGACGCCGGCGGAATTCCGTCGCGCGCCGCCGAACAGATCGGCCGGGAGAGCGATCTTGTCGTGCTGCGCGCCGACTACGCTCATGGCGCGCACGATCTCGACGGGATCGGCAATCAGCTCGGAAACGGACACGGCTGGATCGGCGATCTTGTTGACGAAAGAGGAGTTGGCGCCGTTTTCGAGCAGGCGGCGGACAAGATAGGCGAGCAGCGTTTCATGGGTGCCGACCGGCGCGTAGATCCGGCAGGGGCGATTGAGATTTTCGGCGCCAACCACCTCTTCATAGAGTGGCTCGCCCATGCCGTGCAGGCACTGGAATTCGTATTTGCCGACCGCAAAATCGTCCCCAGCCATATGGTAGATTGTGGCCAGGCTCTGCGCATTATGGGTGGCGAACTGCGGGAAGACCACGTCGGTCGCGGCCAGCAGCTTTTTGGCGCAGGCAATATAGGAGACATCTGTGTAGATCTTGCGGGTATAGACAGGGAAGCCTTCGAGGCCATCCAGCTGCGCGCGCTTGATCTCGGCGTCCCAATAGGCGCCCTTGACGAGGCGGACCATGAGGCGATGCCCCGAGCGGCGGGCAAGATCGATGATGAAATCGAGGACGAACGGGCAGCGCTTGCCATAGGCCTGGACGACGAAGCCGATGCCGTCCCAGCCGGAAAGATCCGGATCGAGGCACAGCTCTTCCAGCAGATCGAGCGAGAGTTCCAGCCGATCCGCCTCCTCGGCATCGATGTTCAGGCCGATATTGTAGCGCTTGGCGAGCAGCGCCAGCGCCTTTACCTTCGGTAGAAGCTCGCCCATCACCCTGTCGGCCTGCGAACGCGAATAGCGCGGGTGCAGCGCGGAGAGCTTGATGGAGATGCCGGGGCCTTCATAGATGCCGCGGCCGGCCGAGGCCTTGCCGATCGCATGGATGGCGTTTTCATAGTCGCGATAATAGCGCTCGGCATCGGCGTGGGTCGTCGCGGCTTCGCCGAGCATGTCGTAGGAATAGCGGAAGCCCTTCGCTTCGAGCGCACGTGCTCGTTTCAATGCTTCATCGATGGTCTCGCCGGTGACGAACTGTTCGCCCATCATGCGCATGGCCATGTCGACGCCGCGGCGGATGACGGGCTCGCCGGCGCGGGCGATCAGCTTTGTCAGCGCGGCAGAAAGGCCGCCTTCGTTGACGGTGGAGGTCAGTTTGCCGGTGACGACGAGGCCCCAAGTCGCGGCATTGACGAACATCGAACGGCCGCCGCCCAGATGCGACCTCCAGTCACCGCCGGCGATCTTGTCTCGGATCAGCGCATCGCGCGTCGCCGTGTCGGGAATGCGCAGCAGCGCCTCGGCAAGGCACATCAGTGCGACGCCTTCCTGGCTGGAGAGGGAATATTCCTGCACCAATCCCTCGACGCCGTCGCCCTTGTGTTTGGCGCGCAGCACTTCGATCAGCTTCCTGGCTGTCTTCTTCGCCGCTTCGCGCGTCGCGTCCGGCAAGGTCGCCGCTTCGACGAGGAAGGGCAGGCACTCGGTCTCGGGGCGCCTGTAGGCGGCAGTGATCGCCTGGCGAAGCGGGCTCTGCTCACGAATGGGCGGTGCGAAATGCGAAAATGGGGCAGCGTCCGGAGCTGGTTCTTCAGTGGCGAGCTTGGCAGAGACAGTCATGATAACCTCAAGGTGCAAGGGTCCCGATGGCTTGTGGGCGTCGGCGATATCGCCCACGCAGCCCTCCCGTTGCTTCGACGCGAACATACTTCATTCCAGAAAAGCATTCCGCCTTGAAACCGCGGCTTTCCAGTCATATTGAACTTCAATAGCGCTTATTTCAAATAGGAATGCCTGCAAAAATGACCAAATCCAGTGAAATTGACCAGTTCGACCAAAAGATCCTCGATGCACTCGTCGAAGACGGCCGTATGTCGATCACGGAGCTTTCAGAGCGGGTCGGCCTTTCCAAGACTCCCTGCCAGGCGCGCCTGAAAAAACTGATCGATTCCGGCTATATCGATGGCTTCAAGGCCATACTCAATCCGATCAAGCTCGGCCTCGATCACGTCGCCTTTGCCGAGGTGAAGCTGACCGATACCCGCGAGGAAGCTTTGCTCAGCTTCAACAACGCCGTCAAGAAGATCAAGGAAATCGAGGAGTGCCACATGATCGCCGGCCGCTTCGACTATCTCCTCAAGGTGCGGACCTCGGATATCCGCCGCTACCGCATCGTTCTCGGCGAGAAAATTTCCAGCCTGCCTTTCGTGGCTAGCACATCCACCAATGTGGTGATGCAGTCGGTCAAGGAAAACTGGTCGTGAAGCCGCTTTGCCCGTCGTGCGCGTTCTCACGCGCTGGATGAGCCCCCCATCAGCCAACTCATCTTGCTGGCTAAACAATGGTCTAGATTTTGCCATCCGAATCGGATCATTGCGAGGTGCTAAAATAAGTAAGCCAGAATAGTTGAGATGGAGTGGGCATGGAGATCAATGCCGGCGATCGCGACCTTGTCGAAGTCATGAAGCGGTACTTTGCTGTCAAGGCCGAGGTCGAGGACGTGAAATCCCGCCTGGAGGCGGCAAGGCAAGAGAGTGGCGAAGAGATCGGCACATTCTACAATCCGCGCACCAATCCGAACCATGCAGCCGACATCATCCGTTCCCACGCTCTCAAGCAGGAGATGGTGCGCTTGATGGATTGGGCCGAAGCCTGGGGACGCCGGAATCTGATACCGGACGAGGCCTGACGGTCAGCTACGATCGCCAGGCCATCATCGTGAAATCGGATCAATTATCGGATTTCAGTTTGCCCGCCGTCGCCCAGGACTCCTTCGAAATCTCGGTGATGACGATTTCCACCGATTCCGGCGGGCAGACGAGCGTTTCGACGGCGACCCTGGTCGCTTCGCGAACAAAGGCGCGTTTCTGGTCCTGTGTGCGTCCGGGGTGCATTTCCAAGCGAAGGATGGGCATGGTGACTCCTGATGGATTGGGGCGATAGATTATGGCGCTTGACCTCAAGCACCACGGACTATCTTGCAAAACCGGTGAGTGATAAATACGCCCGCATTTGCTTCACTCCAAACTTATAGGTATGCAATCGTGGATAAATTGGCCGGCATGGCGATGTTCGTCAGGGTGGTCGAGCATGGCAGCTTCGCCGCCGCGGCCGACATCAGCCAGGTGTCGTCAGCCATGGTGGCCAAACATATCAAGACGATCGAGCAGCGGCTCGGCGCGCGCCTGCTACACCGCACGACGCGTCGTCATCAACTGACCGAGGTCGGCAAGCTCTATTATGAGCGCTGCAAGACGGTGCTGGCGGAAGTCGAGCTTGCCGAATCTTCGGCATCCGAACTGCAATCGGTGCCGCGCGGGCGCTTGCGGCTCGTCGCGCCTGTCAGTTTCGGAACGCAAAGCCTCGTGCCGGCGCTTGTCGACTATCTGCGTGAGAATCTCGAGGTCAGTGTCGACCTGGCGCTCGACAACAATCCGCATGATCTGATCGGCGAGGGATATGAACTCGGCTTCCATATCGGCGAGCTAACGGATACCAATCTGGTCGCTCGCCCGCTGAGGCCCTACCGGCGCATTCTCGCGGCGTCGCCGGATTATCTGGATCGTTGCGGCAGGCCGCAAACCCCCGAGGATCTCGCCAATCATATGTGCCTCGGCCATTCCTATTGGCGCCTGCAGGGCCGCTGGCATCTCGTCGGCCCGGAGGGAGAAGTCCGCGAAATCGCCATAAAGGGCCGGTTCACCACGAACCAGGGCGGGGCTCTGCGCGTTGCCGCCCTGCATGGAGCCGGTATCGTGCTGCAGCCGGAATTGCTGCTCGCAGCCGATCTCGATGCCGGCCGGCTTGAGCCGGTGCTGCCGCAATGGTCTTACAAGCCGACACCGATGCATCTGGTCTATGCGCCGGATCGGCGTCCGACGGCCATGCTGCGTAGCGTCATCGATTTTCTCGTGGCCCGCTTCGGTTGACGGCCGATCCTCTTTCGCCGGCTGCCGATAGCAATGGTCCGGATGGCGGCACCTTGATTTTTGAAGTTTGCGGAGTTAAGTATATCCCAGTTGCATATCCCAGCATCGGGAGGCGGAACATGGCGAGTTCGACTGTATTCATCAGCAATCGAAGCCAGGCGGTGCGCCTGCCCAAAGCTGTCGCATTCCCTGAAGACGTGCATCAGGTCGATATCCTGAAGATCGGCCGCAGCCGTATGATCGTCCCGCAGGGCAAGCGCTGGGATGATCTCTTCCTGCATGGTCCCCGTGCCAGCGACGATTTCCTGGGTGAGCGAGAACAGCCGGTGGCGGAAGAGCGCGAGTCCTTTTGATGCTGGCCTATATGCTCGATACCAATATTTGCATTTATGTGATGAAGACCTATCCGCCCGCCGTCCGGGAGAAGTTCAACGCGGTAGCAGAACAGCTTTGCATATCGAGCATAACACTTGGTGAGTTGCACTACGGCGCCGAGAAGTCAGCCCGGCGCACGGAAAACCTGACTGCCATCGAGCATTTCGTGGCGCGGCTGGAAGTTCTGCCTTTCGACGCTAGGGCAGCTGCGCATTATGGACAGGTCCGGGCCGAGCTGGAAGGCGCCGGAACTCCTTGTGGTCCGCATGATATGCAGATCGGCGCCCATGCCCGCAGCGAGGGACTGATCGTGGTGACGAACAACATCAAGGAGTTCGTCCGCATGCCCGGCCTCCGGGTGGAGAATTGGGTGTAACCATCGCCGCGAACGCAATGGCCTTCCTGCAAACAGCGAAAGGCCTGACCCCTGCAATTCGTCTAATCGGTCTATTTACAGATCCGTCGCCGCAACGGCTTCGCCGGTCGCGGCAATCAGCCATTCGCGAAAGATCCGCGCCTCATCGGAAAGTCGGCTGGCCTCGAGCAGCCAGTAGGATTTCTCCGTGTCCGACGGCGTATTGAACAGGGTGACCAATGTCCCATTGGCCAGTTCCTCGGCAATGAGTGCGGTCGGGCAAAGACCAACGCCCTGTCCCCCGACGACGGAACCGATCATCAGGCTGAAATCGGCAAAGATCGGGCCGGGTTTCGGAGGCCGGTGGATGCCCTCAAGGGCGAACCAGCGTGTCCAGGCTGCTGTCGTTTCATCGTGCAGCAGATCCAGATCGAGAAGATCGGCCGGCTTCCTGATCGGGCCACGACGACGCTCGTATTCTGCCGCGCAGGTCGGCCTCGTTTCCGCAGTCAGAAGCGAGATGGCGTTTGCACCGGGTTTCGGGCCATGGCGTATCAGCAGATCGACGCTTGCCGCTTCCGGCGTCACCGCATCAAGTGCATAGACGATATTGATATGGATCTCGGGATGTTTCTTCCTGAATTCAGGCAATCGCGGTATCAGCCAGCGGGTGGCGACGGAAGCAATACATGCGATGCTGACTGGCCTCTCATTGCCATTCAGCCGCAGCTGCCGAGCGGCGATCTCGATATGTCCGAGACCATTTGCGACTGCCGTCCCGAAATCGCGGCCCGCCATCGTCGCCGTCACGCCGCGGGCATGACGCGTAAAGAGCTTGACACCCAGCCATCCCTCCACTGTGCGCACATGCTGGCTCACTCCCGCAGCCGTGAGATTGAGTTCGCTCGCCGCCTTGGCGAAGCTCTCGTGACGGACGGCTGCCTCGAAGGCGCGAAGGGAGGCAAGCGGGACATGTTGCATCGTTCAAGGCTAAGTAAAACTTAGCCAAAGCACAAGCGCAATCAACGTTGCGCGGAAGCTTTATATCCTTACATTGCAGGCAAACCAGTGGTTCGGCTCTCAATCGGTAAGGAATGAAACGTCGCTATGGACAATCTTTTTGATACGCCTGTTCCCGCGGATGCCGAGGAGCGTCGCCGCAAGCCGCCCGTCGTCGTCTATCCGAACGGGACGCTGCCGCCGGCCGACATGGATGTGCTGCGTGCGGCCCGCCAAGACATGGCCAAGATAGAGGACATCATCGTGCCGCCGCGCGATGGCGGCAGCTTTCGTGTGCCGAAGGGGCATTTCTTTCGCATCGTCGGCATGGAGGGCTCGCAGGTCGGCGATCTCAATCTGTGGAATGCCGATGATCTTTCCGAACGGTTCTTCAGCGGCAAGACCCGTGCGCTGCACGGCACGCATGTCGGCGTCGGGGACAGGTTATGGAGCAATCTGCCCTACCTGCGGCCGATGGCGACGATCACGCACGATACGCTCGGCTGGTACGGTTTTGATGCGGATGGAGCCGGTATCCACGATGTCATCGGCACGCGTTGCGATCCCTATACGAACCGGCTGCTGAACGGCGGCGATTATCACCGTTGCTGCCATTCCAACCTGTCGCGTGCTCTCGCCAAGGAGCTGAATATTTCCGTCCAGGACGCCGAGTTTCACGTCCACGATGTGCTGAATGTCTTCATGTGCACCGGTTTCACGCGCGACACCTATCAATATTTCATGAAGGCAAGTCCGGTGCGGCCGGGCGATTTCATCGAGTTCTTCGCCGAGATCGATCTTCTCGGCGCGCTTTCGGCCTGCCCGGGCGGCGATTGCGGCAGCGAGCATTCGAGCGATACGGTGCCCTGCTATCCATTGCGGGTGGAGATCTGGCGTCCCGAGCCTGCACGCCTTGCCGGCAGGGTTTTTCCGGAGCGCAACGCCTATCCCCGGACACACGGCCTGTAATCCGATCGTCCGAAAGGCTTCAAAAAAACATTTGCCGGCGGTTTCGTCCGCCGGCAATCCCAAAATCGTCCGTCAAGCCAAGCATCCGTCAGAAGGCAGATGCTCAGCGGATTGCTTAGTTGCACACGCGAACGCGTTCGTAGTGCCAACCGTCGTCATAGGCGTTGTCGACCTGACGATCCTCGTACCAGCACCTCGGCGGAGGCGCTTCGTACACCGGGCCTCTGTTGGCAAGGGCGCCACCGACGATCAGGCCGCCGAGGAGACCTGCGGCGACGCCGCCTGCGATCGCGCCACCATTGTGGTGATGATGGTGGCGGCGCCAGTCACCATCGCCACGCCAGTCGCCGCGATAGGGCGGGCGACCGTCGTAATACTGCGCCTGTGCGCTGCTGACCGGCGCCAACGCACCGCCGACGACCGTGGCAGCCAGCAAAACCGTGAGAATCTTCTTCTTTATCATGACTACCTCCAAAGCAGTCTTCTTGCTCAGCGAATGCGCGAGTCAATTAATCAACGTCCCGAGCATGATTATGTTCAGCTGAATATATCATGAATGTGCCGTTCATCGGGCAAAGGATTGGGAAATCGAGGCCAGAACAGCGGTGCCGGTACGAGCTCAGTGCGGAGGCAGCCGTCGCGTCGCTCCTATCCACTCAAGGGCCCGCGATTCGGGGTCGCTATTGCGGGTGATATCCGTCACGACAGCCGCGCTGTCGGCGCCATGCCCGAAGACGCCGGCAAGGCGCTCGACGGTCAATCCGCCGATCGCGACAAGTGGGAGATTGCCGATGCAGCTTTTCCATTGGCCGATACGCGCAAGACCCTGCGGCGCCCAGGCCATGGCTTTGAGAATGGTCGGATAGATCGGTCCAAGCGCGATGTAATCGGGCCCGGCAGCCAGTGCCGTTGCCAGCTCCGCCTCGTCGTGAGTCGAGAGCCCCAGCTTCAATCCGGCGGCGCGAATGGCAGCGAGATCGGCGTCGGCAAGATCCTCCTGGCCGAGATGGATGAAATCGCAGCCTTCTTCGATCGCGAGCTGCCAATAGTCGTTAATGATCAACTGGCATCCATATGCGGCACAAATTGCCTTCGATTCGCGTATATCGGCGCGGATTTCCGCCGGCATACGATCCTTGATGCGTAGCTGCACCAGTTTGACGCCGAGCGGCACCAGCCTCTTTATCCAGGCGGCGCTGTCGACGATCAGATAGAAGGGATCGAGTATCATGAGAAAACCGCCTTTCCGATGACCGGTGTCGATGGCACCGCCATATCGCGCGGCTCGAGCATGCCAGCGGCGAACGCCTGTCTGCCGGCATCGATCGCCTTGGCAAAGGCTTCCGCCATCATGGCCGGATCGCCGGCGCCGGCGACGGCCGTATTGAGCAGCACGGCATCGAAGCCGAGTTCCATGACGGTGGCCGCGTGCGAGGGCCTGCCGATGCCGGCATCCACGATCAACGGTATTTCCGGAAAATGTGCTCGCATCGATCGCAGGGCGGAAAGATTGAGAGGACCGGCCGCCGTTCCGATCGGCGCACACCAGGGCATCAGCACCTTGCATCCCGCCTCCAGCAGTCGTTCGGCGACGACGAGGTCGTCCGTCGTATAGGGAAAGACCTCGAAACCCTCGTCGGCAAGGATTCTCGCCGCCTCCACCAGCGCGAAGACATCCGGCTGCAGCGTGTCGTGGTTGCCGATGACTTCGAGCTTGATCCAGTTGGTCCGGAAGACCTCACGTGCCATCTTCGCTGTCAGCACCGCCTCGGAGACGCCGTGGCAGCCGGCGGTATTGGGCAGAATGCGAACGCCAAGTCCACGAATCATCTCGAAGAACGCACCGCCATTGCGGCCGCCTGCCGTTTCCCGGCGCAGCGATACGGTGACGATTTCGGTTGCCGAGCGCTTGACGGCCTCCGCCAGCACGGCCGGAGAGGGATAGCGCGCCGTGCCGAGAAGAAGATGCGATGTGATACGGGTTCCGTAGAGTTCGATCATGGTCAGCCTCCCTGCATTGGCGTCAGGATCTCGATCCTGTCATTGTCGGCCAAGGCGTGGTCGTCGCGTTCTTCGCGATGGATGAGTTCGCCATTGACGGCGGTTGCCAGCCACTCGCCTTCGTATTCGAGCGCGGCGAGAAGCTGCGAAAGCGTGGCTGCCTCGACGATCTGTGTTTCGCCATTGATGATCAGGCGCATTGGCGGCTCCTGTCGTTGTTGTGTCCGGAAAAGAGGAGATCCGCGGCCTCTGCCGCCATCGCCGGCGCGAGAAGGAAGCCGTGGCGATAAAGGCCGTTGATAAGAATGGTCTTGCCCTCCCGCGTCACGCGCGGAAGATTGTCTGGAAAGGCGGGACGAATGCCGGCCCCCGTTTCGACGATGGCGGCGTCGGCAAAGGCGGGATGCAGCGCATAGGCGGCGTTCAAAAGTTCCATCAGCGAGCGGGCGGTGATCGGTCCCTCGAAATCCGTCTCGATCATCGTCGCGCCGATCATGAACAGACCTTCGCCGCGCGGCACGATATAAACGGGAAATCGCGGATGCAGCAGCCGGACGGGCCGCGCAAGGGCGACCTCCTGCGTCTGTAGATAGAGCATTTCGCCGCGCACACCCCGCAATTCCCTGCTCTCGCCGACATTTGCAGCGCCCGTGCAGTCCATGACGCCGGAAAATCCGGCATCATTCGCGATGCGATCGACAAAGGTCACACCCTTCGCCGAAAGAGTGCCCTTCAACGACTGCAAGACGTCGCGAGGATCGAGATGTGCTTCCTGGGGGAAGAACAGGCCATGCCTGAAGCGACCGGCAAGGAAGGGTTCGAGGGCGGCAATTTCGCGCTCATCGATCCAGCGATAGCCTGTCGTGCGGCTGGCGAATCGCTTCAGCTCGTTTTGATCTCGGTTCGGCGCGACGACGAGCGTCCCGTTGCGGACGACCTTGCCGGGCAGAATCGCGTCCCAACGATCGGCGGAATCGCGTCCGCGCTCCAGCACGGGCTCATCGGCACTTTCCCGTTCGCACCATGGCGCCAGCATTCCGCCGGCAAGCCATGAGGCTGCTCGGCGGAAATTCGCATGGGGGTCGGCAACCGTCACCTCGGCACCGCGGGCATGCAGTTCGTGGGCGACGGTGAGGCCGGCAACGCCGGCCCCCTTGACGAGGATGCGCATGTCACTCGGCCGGCTGGGTGGAGGTTTCCACCGGCATATAGAGATCGCCGCCCTCGCGATATTTCGCCGCCATCGCTTCCAGTCCTTCCTTCTGCGCCTCGGCGCGGATGTCGTGTGAAATCCGCATGGAGCAGAATTTCGGCCCGCACATCGAGCAGAAATGCGCAACCTTGTGAGCTTCCTTCGGCAGGGTCTCGTCATGGAAGCTGCGGGCGGTATCCGGATCGAGCGAGAGGTTGAACTGGTCCTCCCAGCGGAATTCGAAGCGGGCGCGCGACAATGCGTCGTCGCGGACTTGCGCTGCTGGGTGTCCCTTGGCGAGGTCGGCCGCATGGGCGGCGATCTTATAGGTGATGACGCCTGTCTTGACGTCGTTGCGGTCGGGCAGGCCGAGATGCTCCTTCGGCGTGACATAGCAGAGCATCGCCGTCCCGAACCATCCGATCATGGCAGCGCCGATGCCCGAGGTGATGTGATCGTAGCCCGGCGCGATATCCGTCGTCAGCGGTCCGAGCGTGTAGAAGGGCGCCTCGCCGCAGACGGCGAGCTGCTTGTCCATGTTCTCCTTGATCTTGTGCATCGGAACATGGCCGGGGCCTTCGATCATCACCTGGCAGTCTTTTGCCCAGGCGATCTTCGTCAGTTCGCCGAGCGTTTCGAGCTCGGCAAACTGCGCGGCATCATTGGCATCGGCGATCGAGCCGGGGCGCAGGCCGTCGCCGAGCGAGAAGGAGACGTCATAGGCCCGGCAGATATCGCAGATTTCCTCGAAATGCTCGTAAAGGAAGCTCTCGCGGTGATGATGGAGACACCACTTGGCCATGATCGAGCCGCCGCGTGAAACGATGCCGGTAACGCGATTGACTGTCAGCGGGATGTAATGCAGCCGCACGCCGGCATGGATGGTGAAATAGTCGACGCCCTGTTCGGCCTGCTCGATCAGCGTGTCGCGATAGATCTCCCAGGTGAGCTCTTCGGCAATGCCGCCGACCTTTTCCAGCGCCTGATAGAGCGGGACGGTGCCGATCGGCAGCGGCGAATTGCGGATGATCCACTCGCGGATATTGTGGATGTTGCGGCCTGTCGAAAGGTCCATGACGGTATCGGTACCCCAGCGGGCGGCCCAGACCATCTTCTCGACTTCTTCCGCCATGGAGGAGGTGACGGCGGAATTGCCGATATTGGCGTTGATCTTCACCAGGAAGTTCCGGCCGATGATCATCGGTTCGCTTTCCGGGTGATTGATGTTGGCCGGGATGATGGCCCGGCCGGCCGCGACTTCCTGGCGGACGAATTCGGGTGTCACATGATCCGGAATATGGGCGCCGAAGCTCTCGCCGTCACGAATCAGGGTCTCGGCTTTCGCCTTGCGGCCGAGATTCTCGCGGATGGCGATGAATTCCATCTCGGGCGTGATGATGCCGGCGCGCGCATAGGCAAGCTGGGTGACGGCCTTGCCATCCTTGGCGCGCAGCGGCTGGCGCTTGGCCGGAAATTCCGGTGTCAGCCGTTCGCCGGTGACGAAGCCATTGTCTTCGGGACGCACATGCCGGCCTTCATAGGCCTCGACATCGCCGCGTGCGAGCACCCAGCTGCGGCGGAGCTGCGACAGGCCCTGTTCGATGCTGATATCGGCACCCTCGATGGTATAGGGGCCGGAGGAATCGTAGACGATAACAGGCGGCTCACCCGATGTCGGATGGACGCTGATCTCACGCATCGGTACGCGGATGTCGGTATGGATATCCCCGGGGACGTAGATCTTTCGAGAGGCCGGCAGCGGACCGGTCGTGACCGTCGGGATGAGGTTCTTTGCGGCAATGGTCATGGTTTGAGGCTCCAAGTTGCGGTTGGAGACCCAGTCAATCAGCCGGAATGATGATAAGACGCCGACATGGAATCCACGCGGGAATCCGAAGTCTTCGAGCGCTCGCACCGTCCCTACGCCAGTATGAACTGGATCAGGTTCAACGGGTCACTGCGCCCACAATCGGCAAAGCCGTATTGTTCAGCAGTATCTCAGCCCCTTGCCGGGACCCCCCTGGTGAATGCTGGAAGGCTATGCTCTTGCTTTGGCTTCTGTCAACCCTGCAATGATGACTGCATTTTTCCGCGAGCCAGCGCTTGGCGCATTGGAGAATCCACAATTTAAGCGTGTTTACACGTGAGGCGCGGCATGGCGCTCCCTCAATAATGAGGCGCCGTGTTGCCGATAAAGCGGTAGGGGACGACACCAGCGTACTGCGTTGCGGGTAATCAGCGCGTCATTGCCGAGAAGGGCGAGCGTCAGTTGCACGCCGGCCTACGCGCCGGTCTGCATCAGGGAAAAGATGGATTGCATATAATCCCTGGTGACGAGGCCGCCGAACGGGGGGGCGCTATGAAGATCAGCCGATTCTCATTCATGCGCGATTCTTCCCTTCCTATGGCCCGAATAGCTGGAATCTGGGAAGATTCGACGTTTCTGTGTGTGGCGATTTGTTGAGTTTTGTTTCTCAGCCTTGTCGTGCATTCGCGCCTTTGGCGGTCTTCCCGCGTTCCTCGGGTGAAACGAACCTCGCCCTGCCGTCCCCAGTTGCATTTAAGCAACAGCCGGCAAGACTAACGCTGGACCGGCGCTCGCCACGGTTTCACATAATTGACAAACATACGGGCTGTTTGTAAGTCAGAAGCAGGACAGAAATTGTCTTACGGTCGAGCGATCGGCCGGATCGGTAGGGGCATTTCAAGACCTTTGCCGCGGGGACAATCATGGAGGTTCGAGGGGACTCAAGCCAACATTACGTGCGTACTTGCCGGGCTGCGCGGTCGCGTTTTCGACCGGGTCGATCTTCAAGGTGGTTTCCAGCTCAGCACTCGTGGCAAATTAGAAATGCATATTACAACCAGGAGTTTAATATGAATATCAAGAGCCTTCTTCTCGGCTCCGCTGCTGCGCTCGCAGCAGTTTCCGGTGCCCAAGCAGCTGACGCTATCGTTGCTGCAGAGCCGGAGCCGCTGGAATACGTCCGCATCTGCGACGCTTACGGTGCTGGTTACTTCTTCATTCCGGGCACTGAAACCTGCCTCAAGATCGGCGGCCGTGTCCGTACCGAAGGCGAGTGGTACGATGCCTACAACCCGAACAGCAAGAACGGTACGCTGTGGCACACCCGTGCAGAGCTGAGCATCGACACCGCGACCGACACCGAATACGGCCCGCTGAAGACCAACACGGTCGTCCGTTGGGACTGGAACGACGGCAACTCCACCTCCACCAAGCTGCTGTTCGCCAATATCAGCCTCGGCGGCTTCCTCGTCGGTAAGGCCGACTCCCAGTATAACTACTACATCGGTTATGCCGGCGACGTCATCAACGACGACGTGATCTATGACGGCCCGTACGAACTCAACCAGTTGACCTACAGCTACGATGCCGGCAACGGCTTCACGGCTGTGATCTCGGTTGAAGACTCGAACTCCAGCGGCTCCGACGCCTCCTACGGCTCAAGCTGGTGGTCCGACGACAAGGGCAATCACTATGCTCCTGACGTCGTCGCCGGTGCCGGCTTCAAGTCTGGCGCATGGGGCTTCAAGGTCGTTGGCGGTTACGACTCGATCGTCGAAGAAGGCGCTATCAAGGCTCGTGTCGATGCCGACTTCGGCGCGTTCTCGGCCTTCTTGATGGGTGGCTGGAACACCGATGGCGACAAGCTCAACAAGTATGCAGGTACCAACCTCGACCGTTCGGCTTGCCCCATCGACGATGCATCCAAGTGCGGCTGGGGTGACTGGGCCGTTTGGGGTGGCGTTGCCGTTCCGATCAACGAAAAGCTGAAGTGGAACCTGCAGCTCGCCTACACCGACTCGAAGATCTTTGCCGCAACCACGAACGTCAAGTGGAACCCGGTCAAGAACCTGCTCATCGAGCCGGAAGTCTCCTACACCAACTTCGATTCTGTGAACGAAGATCAGTGGGCTGGTATCCTGCGCTTCGAGCGTAGCTTCTAATTTTGAATTACCCGGCCTCGTGCCGGGTATAGGGAAGCCTGATGTTCCAATCCGTCAGGCTTCTTTCACCGATCGGTTGACCTCCGATCAAAGTAAAGGATCCGGCTTTCCCTCCGGATCCTTTTTTGTTCAAGGCTTTGATATCGCGTGACCCGCCTTATGCAGCCGAGGTCTCTACCTCATGTGTCCGCTCCTGCGGGAACCATGTCTTCAAGATCATCTTGATGAACATCTGTCCGCAAGGCACGAGCTGGAAATTACCCCTGTCGAGCGTCCATTCGGTGATCAGCCCGCCGATGACCGCCGTCAGCGCGGAGGCGGCCGTATCCGGCGTCCATGGCGCGGGCAGCTTCGTCTTTTCATTCATCAGGGTGAATATGCGTTCGAAATGCTCGTGCATATCGTGGCGGAAGGAGCTGGCGCGGTTCGTGGTGCCGTCACAAAAGGCCATGTCGAGGTGCATCATCACCTTCAGCATGCTTCTCTTGCGCGGGTCGCCCTGGACATCGTCGAATATCCCGGCAATCGCCTCGGCCACGAGATCAAGCGGATTTGTCGGGAGTTCCTTCGACATCCGCTCAGCCAGCTCCTGAAACGGCTGCTGGGCCTCATCGCGGATCGCAAACATCAATCCCTGCTTGTTCTTGAAATGCCAGTGCACCGCCCCCCGCGTTACACCAGCCGCTGCGGCTATCTCCTCAAGGCTGACATTCTCGTAACCCTTGTCGAGAAACAGAGCCTTTGCAGAGTGCAAGATCTCGCTCCTCGTTTCCGCCGCCTCCTCCTTAGTGCGCCTCATTCATGTCTCCACAGAAATCAGTCAAGCTGTACCCCTCTTTTTTGGCATTCTTACCCCACCATCGCCGCTTATCGCTGGAAACTCCTCACATCAGCAATGCACAAGAAAGCGGCCCAATTACATAATCCCCTAAAATTAAGGAAGGAAATCGCAACGGGAGCGCTTCGTCAAGCGCCTAAAAGCCAGGCGCAAGTTTCCGTGTGCAGTTTCCTCGCGTTGGGGAGTGAAAGGTCGAAAATGTTCGGATGCTAATATGTAGCCATAGCGGCAATATATTGGCGGTACGAAGCCGAGTTCGCCTGTCCCGGAAACGATGCGCCAGTCAAATCGGGGCACAGGGCATGTTTGATCTCCGGCGTTAGCAACTCCATCCGCTCATATCGATGAGGCTTCCACGTCCGGCTGAGCCGGCTCTTTTTGTATTCGCTCGATAGATAGTTGCCGGGGAAGGGAGGAAAATCCAAAAATCCTCGACGTAAGAGCGACGGAATTCGGCGGATAGGCCGTTCAATCCCTGCGACCCCATACTTCTTGCGAACCCATGCTTGATGTCGAAGGATGATACGCTGACCGAGATGCTGCGATCTGACGGAAGCCGCTTGCCGGATTTGACGGCCAGGCCGAGCTTCCTTGCTAAAAGCCCGAACCGGGTGGCGCGTCACGCCGGTATCGCGCGAAACAGGAGCGGTGGCGATTGTCGATGAAGTGGGATCGCACGCCCGGGAGCGGCGATGCGGATGAGGATCTGCTCGGCCGTATCGCCGCTGGTGACGTTCCGGCAATGCGTATGATGGTGGCAAGGCAGCTGCCACGCATCATGGCCGTCGCAACCCGCATGCTCGGCGATGCGAGCGAAGCCGAAGATGTGGCGCAGGAGACGTTTCTACGCCTCTGGCGCAACGCCGGCGGCTGGCGCCAGCGCAATGCCCGCTTCAGTACCTGGGTGCATCGCGTGGCGATCAACCTTTGCTACGATCGCTTGCGCCGACGCAAGGATGTTCTTGCCGAGCATCCGCCCGACATCGAATATGAAGGGCCGGCGCCGGATGCGGGCCTGATGAGCGAGGACGATCCGTCCAAGCGTGTGGAACGGGCGATGCAGATGATCGCGCCCCGGCAGCGCGAGGCGATCATCCTGGTCTATTATCAGGCGCTGTCGAATGCCGAGGCGGCCGAGATCATGGACGTCAGCGTCGACGCATTGGAGAGCTTGCTTGCGCGTGGAAGACGCTCGTTGCAGCTGCTTTTGTTGAAGGAACAGGGCGATGGTTGAGAATATCGCAGGTCCGATGAATGCCGGGCGGTTCGAGGAACTGACCGCCGCCTATGGTGGCGATATCGCTCGGTGGCCGCAGACCGAGCGCGCCGCCGCGCGTGAATTCGCAAAAGACCCGGCCGCCGCCGGAGTTCTCGCGCGCGCCGCCGATCTGGATGCGCTGCTCGATACCTATGTCGTCAGACCGGGCCATGTGGATCTGCAACGCCGAATCCTTAAAGGCTTCGTCCGCCGCCTGGCGGTTAGAAGCTGGTTCCGCTTCGGCTCCGCCGGCATCGGCCTTGTCGGCGTCGGCATTGCTGGCGCGCTCGCCGGCAGCATCGCTATCGCGGTGCTCACGCCCAGCCTGACCTCCGATGCTTCGGTCGTCTCCGACGGAACCGCAACCATGTTCGGCGACATCGGGCCGGACGCGGGCATAGTGCAGGACAGCCAATGACGGATCGCAGTTTTAGAATAGTGGTCATTTCCCTACTGGTACTGAACACGTTCCTCATCGGAGCATTGGCGGGCGGCGGCCTGACGTGGATCCGCAAGACGCAGGCACGTGCGGGGATGATGCCGCTTGCCGGCGAGCAACTGCCTTCCGTTCAGAAGAAAGCTTTGCGTGCCGCACTCAACGAGGCGCGTAAGGACAACCGGCAGGCCATTCTCGAGGCGCAGCAGGCCAAGGTAGACGCCGCTTCCATTCTGGGTCAGCCGATGCTGGACAAGGAAGCGCTTCTGGCTGCCTTGGCGCGGGCGCGAAATGCCGATATCGGCCTCAGAACGAAGCTGGAGGAACGCGCTGTCGACTTCGCCGCAACGCTCTCCTACGACGAACGCCGCGCGCTTGCCGAAAGCCTCGTTCGCCGCAGCGCGTCGAGGGCCGCTGCCACAAAATGATCATACTTGCCAAGCGACGGATCGGAACGAACCTCGCGTTTAAGGAGCATGTTTGATGCAGGAGTTGGCAGGAATATGGCTCAGCAATCGAATGACGTTTATGCCGCGCTCGCCCTTTCCCGATTTGGGCTAGGGGCGGATCATAACGGCATTGCGTCGATCGCATCGGATCCGCACGGAGCGCTGATGGAGGAAATCACCGAGCGCTTTGTACCGGTACCCGTCGGGCCGCAGCTTCAATCCACCGCCGATCTTCTCGTTTCCCTCTATGCCTTCCAGGAGCAGCGCAAGGAGGCAAGGCAGCAGGCCGCGACACAGCCGGATAAGGCGGCGCAGGGGCCACAGCAGCCGCAGTCGCAACAACCTCAGGCGCAGCCATCGGGCACCATGGGAATGCAGCCAAACAATCAGGCCATGGCGGCTGTCATCGGCAAAGCCGTCGAGAAGCTGGAAAAACCCGCAATGCCCTACCTTCCGCAGCAGGTCCTGCTGGCGGAAGTGGATGCCCGCTTTAACGGCACCATCCGGCAGCCATTGATCGGCTTTGGCGAGCGGCTTGCCATGTTCTGGGCAAACCATTTCGCGGTCGCCGTCTCGAAGAGCGAAGAGGTTCATATCGTTGCCGGTGCCTTCGAGCGCGAGGCCATCCGGCCGCATGTCTTCGGTCGTTTCTCGGATATGCTGCTCGCCGTCGAGAGCCATCCGGCCATGCTCGCCTATCTCGACAATCAGCAGTCGATCGGGCCGAACTCCAAGGCCAATGCCAACAGGAAGCGCGGTCTCAATGAAAATCTTGCCCGCGAGACGCTGGAATTGCACACACTCGGCGTCAATGGTGGCTATACCCAGGCCGACGTGACGACGCTTGCCAAGATCATTACCGGCTGGACGGTGGCGCGCGCCGAGGGCAAGCTCGGGACACCCGGCACCTTCGTCTTCAACGCGGGCGCGCATGAGCCCGGTGATCAGACGCTGCTTGGCCTCACCTATGCCGACAATGGCGTCGGACAGGGGCGCGAAGCGCTGCGCGATCTCGCCCGCCATCCGGCAACAGCACAGCATATCGCCACCAAGCTCGTCCGTCATTTCGTGGCCGATACGCCTCCGCTAGGGCTTGTCCAGACCGTCGCTGCGACGTTCAGCAAGACGGATGGCGATCTTTCCGCCGTCTATCGGGCGCTCGTCGGCTCCGAGGATGCATGGAACCCGACATTATCGAAGGTTCGCTCGCCGCTCGAATTCATGGCGGCACTTTTGCGGGCAAGCGGCGAGACCCCGAAACCGAATGTCATTCTCGGCGCGTTGACCGCGATGGGCCAACCCTTCTGGGCGCCGGCCGGACCGAACGGCTTTGCCGATACTGCCGATGTCTGGGCTTCCAGCGAGAGCCTCAGCATGCGCATGGATGTCGCCAATATGATCGCCAATGCGGTGCCGCCGCAGGTCGACCCGCGCAGTTTCGTGTCCGACAGCCTGGGGCCGCTGCTTTCCAATGAAACGCTGCAGGCCGTATCGCGTGCGGAGACCCGCAAGCAGGGCCTGACGATCGCATATCTTTCCCCCGAATTTCAAAGGCGCTGACCATGACCTGCGAACTCATGACCCCCACTCGTCGTGCCGTGCTCGGCGCTTCCGGCGCCTTGTTCGCCTGGGCCTTCATCCCGCGCTTCGCCCATGCCGCCGGCGGGCGCGATCCGCGCTTCATCACCATCATCCTGCGCGGCGCGCTCGACGGTCTAACGGCCGTGCCGCCCGTCGGCGATCCCGATTATCAGACGCTGCGGCAATCGATCGCCATGACGACCAGCGGCCCCGATGCCGCTCTCCCGCTCGACAGTTTTTTCGCGCTGCATCCGTCGATGCCGAATTTCAACCGGCTCTATCGCGCAGGGCAGGCGGCCGTCGTCCATGCCAGTGCGACGCCCTATCGCGACCGGTCGCATTTCGACGGACAGGACGTGCTGGAGTCCGGCTACGAGGTGCCCGGCCGCGTCGATTCCGGCTGGCTCAACCGGATGCTGGAGGGATTGCCGAAGGGCGACAAGGTTTCGCCGGGAGCTTCGGAGATCCGCGGCCTGTCCATCGGCGCCAATGCACCACTCGTCATTCGCGGCAAGGCACCGGTGCTGGGCTGGTCGCCATCCAATCTGCAGCCGGTCAGCGACGACCTGCCGCCGAGGCTGATGGATCTTTACAACCACACCGATCCGCTCTTTGCGAAAATCCTCGCCGAGGGCATTTCGACCGGCAAGATTGCCGCCGGTCTCGACGTCAAGGCCAGAGGCGGCCCCGGCGATCCAACAGGCATGGAACAGATGGCGAGAGGTGCCGCGCGTCTATTGGCGCAGGACGACGGCCCCCGCGTCGCGGCGCTGGCCTTCGAGGGGTGGGATACCCATGCCGGCGAAGTGGATCGGCTCAACAAGCTTCTGGTCGGGCTCGACAATTCCTTTGCCGCGTTCCAGCAGGAACTCGGCTCAGCATGGAAGGATACCGCCATCCTGGTCGCGACCGAATTCGGCCGCACGGCGCAGGTCAACGGCACCCAGGGCACGGATCACGGCACCGGAACGGCGGCATTCCTCGCCGGCGGCGCCATTCGGGGCGGCCGGGTGATTGCCGATTGGCCCGGGCTCAAACAGGCGCAATTGCGCGATGGCCGCGATCTTGCCGCCACAACGGATCTGCGCGCCATCGTCAAGGGGATCGCCGTCGATCTGCTTGGCACATCGCCTTCCATATTGGCGCGCGATGTCTTTCCGGGCTCCGATCATGTCCTGCCGATGAAAGGGCTGATCGCCTGAGCCGCGATCCGATCACTTGACCAATCGCGACCGGCCTAAATAATCACCCATTAGCTGTAGGTGTTGTGCCGCACGATGCACAGCTGCTGCGAATAGCAACCGCCAATGTTGCGGAATCGACACGCTTCCCCAGAAACGTGCACGAATCATTGCGCAGTGCCCGCTACTTTCTGATGCATGGATTAGAATTCTGCTATGTAACGCCTTAACCGATGATCGGCCGCGCCGCGTATGAGGTGCATTCTCATGAATTTTGACGATTTGCCGATTGAGCAAGGTGCGCCTTGCGCAAGCGAATGGCTTTGACTTTGGAAAGTTAGAATGTCCCTCACGAGTAAGACGTTTTCCATCAAAATCCTGACATCCGTCATGCTTTTGTCGAGTGCGCTCCTTGCATCCTCCGCAACGGCGCAGGAGCAGCCAGCACCAGCCGCAAATCCCCCTTCCAATACAAGCACTGCTCAAACTCCCGCTCCAGCGGCAAATGAACAGCAGCCAGCACCGCAGGCGCGGGTGCAGAAGTTCGACGACTGGTACTATCGCTGCGTCGACGGCAAGGGGGCGGACGGATCGGCGATCACGAACTGCGAAGTGGCGCAGATCGCCACGATCAAGCAGGGCGACCAGGACGTGAACGTCTTGACGATGGCGTTCGCCAAGGCGGCGGATGCGCCGGCCGCATCAAACAAGAAGGCAGCAAAGCAGCCGGCCAGCGATCTCGTGCTGACGACGCTGGTGCCGCTGAACATGTACATTCCAGCCGGTCTTGGCATCGACGTGGCTGACAAGCCCGTGGTGCAGTTGGCCTACCGCAACTGCAACCAGGCTGGTTGCTGGGCACAACAGAAACTGGACGGCAAGATGGTGGCGGCATTGACCAAGGCCGCCGATGGCACCGGCCATGTCCAGATGATGAATGGCCAGAAGGTCAACATCAAGTTCTCGCTGAAGGGATTGCCGGCGGCGCTGGATGCGCTGCAGAAGCCTGTCTCCAAGTAACCGGACGACAGGAATAGCCCCATGATATCGGCGTTGGGGCCGATCACCGCTCCGCGGTGCGGCCAAGGCTTTCAGAAGTGGTCTTCTACCCCTTCGTTAACGGTTGCATTGCTGTCAGGAATTCTGATGGTGTCTGAGGCTGCGGCTCAGACACCCAATGACGATTTCGCGCGCCGGCAGGCGCAGGAGACCGAGCAGCAGCGCCTGAAAGCCCTGGGTGACATGACGCCGAAGTCTTCTCCGGCGGAAGGCCAGCAGCCTGCGGCTGCCAATGGCAAAAAGGTCGGCCCCTGTTTTGCGATCGCCCATGTCGAGGTCGAAGGCGTCAGGCAGTTTTCGGCCGACACCGTAGGCAAAATCACGGCACCTTATGCGAACCGCTGTGTCGGCGTCGGTGAGATCAACGGGCTGTTGCGTGACCTGACGCATCTTTATCTCGACAAGGGGTTCGTAAGCTCCCGTGTCTACGTGCCGGCGCAGGATATTGCCGGGACCAAGGTGCTGCGCCTGGTCGCGGTCGAAGGCACGCTTGCCGACATCTACATCAACGGCAAGCCGGCGCCGGATTCCGCTGTGATCGCCACGGCCTTTCCCGGCATGAAAGGCGAGATCACCAATCTGCGCGACATCGAACAGGGCCTCGACCAGATCAACCGCCTGACCTCCAACAATGCCAAGACCGCGATGCTGCCGGGAAAGAGGGATGGCACCTCGATCCTCAATATCGAGAACAAGCCGGATCACCCCTGGCATCTTTCCTTCGGCAACAGCAATCTCGGTCAAGAGCAGACGGGATACTCCAAGTCCTCGGCCTCGATCGGCTATGACAATCTGTTCGGCGTGAACGACCAATGGAACTTTTCATACGAGCATAGCGGCCCGGATTATCCGTGGCGGGACGACGGGCTGGGCAAGAGCAACAGCTATTCCGGCAATGTCAGCGTGCCCTACGGATACTGGACGTTCTCGGCGAACGGCTCCTGGTACGAATATAACAGCTCGGTTCCGGGGAACTTTGGGCCGCTCAACACCTCGGGCGATTCCAAACAGGTTGGGATCGGCGCCGATCGCGTGATCTTCCGCGACAAGGATTCGATCACCACCTTCAACAGCGGCCTGACCTATAAGGAAACCAACAATTTCCTGCTCGGCAACAGAATAGAGGTCGGCAGCCGCAAATATACGGTCGGTGATCTCGGTATCTCGCATTCGCGCCGTATGCTGGGCGGCCTTTGGGTCTTTGATCTCTCCTACAGTCAGGGGCTCAACCTCTTTGACGCCGTCGCTCCCGGTGATGCCGGAGCAGGGGATGCGGATCCTCGCTTTTCGAAGTTCACTGGCACGATCACCATGACACGGCCTTTCGAGCTTGCCGATCAGCGCTTCGAACTCAATTCGCTCGTCACTGGCCAATATTCGCCCGACAACCTGTTCGGGGCCGAGCAGATATCGGCTGGCGGTTATTCCTCCGTGCGCGGTACGCGCGAAACCATGCTGTTCGGCAATAACGGCTTCTTCATCCGCAACGATCTCGTCTGGCGTACGCAGCCTTTCGGCGAGAATGCCGAGCTTGCCAAGATCCTTGGCGAGTTCCGGCCTTACATCGGCCTGGACTATGGCCGGATCGCTTCGCAGGCGCGCTACCGCATCCAGGGTGGCGACATGCTCGGCTGGACGGTCGGTGCCAAGCTCGCCGGCGGGCATGTGAATTTTGACATGGGTTATTCGGATGTGCTGGGCGGCACGGTCGATCGGCATGAGGCCGGACTTCTGTTCGTCAGCACGTCGGTGAAATGGTGATCATATTTTGAGGGAAATCATGATTTTGGGAAAGAAAGATGATCGGGCCACGTTGATGCCGCTCGCGATCACGGCGCTGGTTTGCTGCACAATCATACTCTCCGGTTGCGGCGGTCGTGAAGCACATCCGATCGCATCGACCAGTGCCGGTGACGGCGGGTTGGATTGCAGCGGCGTCAACCGTGAATTTGCAGCGAACGAACGCCAGATCCTTTCGACGGTCAAGGAGCGCTCGCAGGCACAGGGCAAGAACGTGATTCTTGGTGCAACCGGCGTTCTTCTCTTCTGGCCAGCTCTGTTCTTCATGGACCCCAAGTCACCCGAAAAAGTCGAGATCGACGCATTGCGCAATCGCAATCAGGTGCTGACGGACCTTGCCCGTTCACGAAAGTGCCCGGCGCCGAAATCTCAATTGGGCGAACTTTACAAGAAACTCGACGGCGGCGGGAAGACGGCGCCGGCCGCAAGAGGCGGTTGAGGAGGCGAAGGTGGATTTGCGCTTGATATTTGTAGCAGGTGCCTTGGGCGCTCAGGCGATGCGATACATCTCCGGCGGTATCGCCCTTGTTCTCGTGATGTTACTCGCGTCCTGCGTCACAACGGACCCACGTCTTGTGGCCGCTCTTCAAAAGACCTCCGTGCGCGAAATCCGCATCGAGACAGCACCCGATATCAAAATGACAGGCCTTTTCACGGAAGGTAAACCCGATCCGCAATTGGCCACGGTTGTCCGCGTGTTGAAAGGGACCATGGAGAAGGAGCTGATCGGGTTACCCGGTGGTCCAACGCGAGCGCGGTTGGTCGTCAGCCTCCATGTGGTCGATCTGGCCACGAAGGCTGGACGTGTTCTTATTCACAGCGACAGCCGGATTGCGGGAATAGCTAGGCTGGAAGACGCCAAGACAGGGCATCTCATTGCCGAGCAGCCCATTGCGGCGGGTAACAGTGGCATGCGCGGAGAGGGGCTCGGCATATTTGTGGCCATGGCCGTCAACGCAGCTTCGGCCGCAGGGCCTGACGATATTCTGGCGCAACGGCTGTCGAACGCCTTCACCAAGCAGGTCAAGCAGTGGTTGCTGACGAAGAAATAGCGGGAGGCCGGCTGCGATGTCGGCTTTCCGAGAGGGTTCAGAGTGAACGGCCTATGCCGGCCAGAAAGATTGCGTCAGCCAGGGGCCGAAATCGCGGTGCTCGCGAGGCCCCGGATGTCGCGATCGATCAGCAAGCTTAGTTTCAATTGCGGCAAGTTCAGCTTGCCGCACAGTCACCAGTGAGGGCGTGTGATGAGCAAGAAGATCGCATTGGTTGGATCGCGGCTTGCGGCCAACGAGAGGGAGGTCGCGTTTGATCTGCGAAGCCCGCTCCTGCGTCTTGGGCGGCAGTCGCTCGCCGTCACTCTGAGCTTGCTTCTCTTCCTGCAGCCAGCGATTGCCAATGCGCAATCCGTCTCCGCTGCCGGCTCGGCACCCGCCGCAAACCAGCCGAGTGTCGGGGCTGCCCCGAACGGTGTGCCGTTGATCGATATCGTCACCCCGAATGGCACGGGCCTGTCGCATAACAAATACGACAATTTCAACGTCGGCACGCCCGGCCTCATCCTTAATAACTTCAACGGTGAAGTCGGCACTTCGAACCTGGGCGGCGCCACCCCCGGCAATCCCAATTTGAGGAATTCCGGCCCGGCTTCGGTCATCCTAAACGAAGTCACGTCGGGCAATCGTTCCGCGCTGAACGGCCCGACCGAAGTGTTCGGCGGCAGGGCTGACGTCATCATCGCGAATCCAAACGGGATCACCTGCGCGGGCTGCGGCTTCATCAACACGCCGCGAGCGACGCTGACATCAGGCGTGCCCAATATCGGCGCCGACGGCAGCCTGTCAGGCTTCACCGTCAACGGCGGCGACGTCACCTTCGAAGGGGCAGGCGGAAACTTCGCGGCTGCCCCCGGCGCCGTCGACCTGTTCGACGTCGTTGCCCGCAATATCCATGTCAATGCGCCGGTCTACGGCAAGACCATCCGCCTGACGGGCGGCGCCAGCCAATACAATTATGCCACCGGCGAAGCGACGGCGCTGACCGCCACGTCAGGCACGCCGGAATACGCGATCGACGGCACGGCACTCGGCGCCATGCAGGCCGACCGCATCAAGGTCGTCGTCACCGAGAAGGGCGCCGGCGTCAAGATGAGCGGTGACATGGCCGCCAATGCCGGCGAACTGACGCTGTCGGCCGACGGCAAGATCTCGATCGGCAATGCCTCTGGCCGCGATGGCGTTGCCATCACCTCGAAACAGAAGGCGACGGCCGCCAAGGTGACCTCGAGACAGAAGGTTTCGGTTCAGGCTGACCAGGGTATCACCCTGCAATCAGTCGCAGCGGATAGCGATATCGTGCTTGCGAACGGCACCGGTCTCTTGAGCGCCTCCGGCGACGTCAACAGCGGCACGAGCGTGCAGCTGAGTTCGGACGGCGGCATTGCCGCCGGCAGCGTCACCGCTGGCAATGGTGCTGCGACGCTTGTCGCCACTTCCGGCGATATCGCGATCGGTGGTGCTGCCAGCAGCACCGGCGACCTTACTCTGACTGCCACGGCCGGCTCGATCTCGGCCGCCTCGCTGTTGAGCTACAACAATCTCGCTCTTACCGCTGGTAATAGTCTTGCCGTTTCCGGCAATGTCCTGGCGCAGGGCAATGTCAGCGCCACTGCTCAGTCAATCTCCACCGGCATGGTTGTTTCCGGCATCAATATTGCTGCCACCAGTGCCGATCCTGGCGGGAATGTCGTTCTTGGCTCCGCAGGCAACTTGAGCTTGACGGCGACTCGCGGCACGATTGCCACTGGCAATCTGCAGTCGGCTGGAAGCCTCAACACCGGTGCGACCGGTAATATCACGGCGGGGAATATTCAATCAGCCGGCAATCTTACCGCGACCGCGACTTCGCTCACGGCCGCCAATGTTACTTCGCATGGTGGGCTGACCGTCAACGCTGCGATAAACGCAAGTGGTCAGATTCTGGGGGCGGGCGATATCCTGATCTCCGGGGCTGGCATTGAGGCGACCGCTATCGCGGCCGGCGTCGACTTTGCCTCGACCAACGCCGCCGGTGGCAACATCGTCCTAGGTTCGGCCGGCGCACTCGATCTAAAAGCTGCCGCCGGCACCATCGCCGTCGGCACGTTGCTGTCGGCCGGCGACCTGACGGCCCACGCTGCTCTTTTGCAGGCAAATAACATCACGAGCCATGGAGCCGTCGGCGTCGCCGGCGGCGTCAATGTCGCCAACCAATTGCTCGGCGCGGGCAATATCACCATCAATGGCAACGCCAATGGTGTCAGCGCCGATCTTCTCGCCTCCGGCGTCGACTTTGCCGCGACCAAAGCCAATGGCGGTGATATCGTGCTCAGTGCGGGTGGCGGTGATCTGACGATCAATGACAGTGCTGGCGCCATACAGGCAGGGACTGTGCTTGCAGCCGGCGCGATCAATACCACCGGCCAGACCATCACCGCCGACACGATCACCGGCCACAAGGACATCGTGCTTTCAGGCGCCACCAGTGCGGCAGCCGGAAGCGGCAGTGTTGATATCATCGGTCAGGTCCTCGGCGGCGGCAATGTCCGCGTTTCCGGCTCTGGCATCCAGGCGGACGCTATTGTCTCCGGCGTCGACATTGCCGCCACCAATGCGGCCGGAGGCAGCGTCGTGCTTGGCGCACCATCAGCCGGAACCGGCAATCTGACATTGACGGCCACTGGCGCGCTCAGCGCTGGAACGTTGCTCTCTGCCGGCAATCTCACTGCCGGTGCCGCGACGGTCACGGCCGGCAATATCTCGGCCCATGGCAACATGCTGCTCGGCGGCGCGATCAGCGTGACGGACCAGATCCTTGCGTCCGGCAACGTATCGATCAGCGGCCAGAGCTTGAAGGCTCGGACCATCGTTTCCGGCATCGACTTCGATGCGACCAATGCGGCCAGCGGCAATATCGTCCTTGGCCACGCCGGGAATTTGACGGTGAACGTCAATGGCGCCATTGCGGCGCCGACCATACAGGCTGCGGGTGCCATCGACGTCAGCGGCGCGTCCATCACTGCAGATGCGATTACCGGTCACGAGGATATCAGCCTTTCCGGCACGGCAGCTGGCGGTGTCGCCACGACGACCGCAAGCGGTCGCGTTGATATCACCAACCAGTTGCTTGGCGGCGGTAACCTTGGCATCTCTGGCTCGAGCATTAAGGTCGGTACCGCGGTCTCGGGTGTAGACTTCGCTGCAACGGCAGCCGCAAACGGAAGTATCGTCCAAACGACAAGCGGCAATCTGACACTTGCCGCCGCGGGCAACATCGACACTGGCACACTACTCTCGGCAGGTAGCCTCAATGCGGCCGGGTCTACTATCACGGCCGGGAGCGTCACGGCGCATGGCGATGTGACGCTCCGGGGTGCCACCAGCGTTACGGGCCAGATCCTGGGCGCCAGTAACGTGCTGATCACTGGCCAAAGTCTGGCAGCGCAGACCGTCGTTGCGGGCGTCGACTTCGGCGCAACTAATGCCGCCGGCGGCAATATCGTTGTTGGTCAGACCGCGACGATTGCAGGCAATCGCGCTGGGGATCTGACAGCTCAGTTGAGTGGTGGGTTCTCGGCATCGACGATGCAAGCCGCCGGTGCCATCAACGTCAATGCCGCGACTGTGACGACAGATGCCGTCACAGGTCATAAAGACATCACCTTCGCCGGGGCAACCACCGTTAATCAGCAGATGCTTAGCGGCGGCAACATCGGTATCTCTGGCTCGAGCATCAAAGCCGGCGCCATTGTCTCAGGCGTCGATTTCGCAGCAACGGCAGCCGCCAATGGGAACATCGTCCAGACGACAAGCGGTAATCTGACTCTTGCTTCGACCGGTGCGATCAAGACCGGCACATTGCTCTCGGCTGGCACTTTTTCGGCCAGCGGTACGACCGTAAGCGCGGATGCCGTCACTGCCCATGGCGATGCCACGCTGAATGGCGTGACCAGCATCACCGGCCAGATTCTCGCGGCCGGCAATGTCCTGATCACCGGCCAAGGCCTGTCGGCACAGTCTGTCGTCGCCGGTATCGACTTCGCCGCAACGGACGCATCCGGTGGCAATATCGTTCTTGGCCAGACCGGGAATCTGGCTGCGCGGCTCAGTGGCGGATTCTCTGCATCGACGGTGGAAGCCGCCGGTACTATCAACATCAACGCAGCCAGCGTGACGGCCGCCACCATCACCGGGCACA
>NZ_JACHZO010000011.1:0-207399 GCF_014193575.1 Rhizobium sp. BK289 | reverse complement strand
CGCCCATGGTACTTCGTCTTAAGACGCGGGAGAGTAGGTCGCTGCCAGGTCTGCTAATCGCAACTCCACGCTAAATCGATGAAATCGATTTATGCGTCACGCTAAACCGCTTCAGCGGTTTATGCGTCAGGCTAAATTGCTCAAGCAATCTATGCCTCATAAAATCTTCTCATCACACAGACGGCCCAAGCCGTGCTACAATAGGCCGCTCATGCGGCCTTTGCCGCTTCTGGAGCCAGGAAATTACCCCGACGTACCCGAAATACGGGGCCAAGGGCGCGGCAAACCCTTCGGGTTTGCGCAACCGCGATAAGCCCAAACGCGGCTTACGCTGGGAATACGCGACAAATCGCTCCGCGATTTGCGCTGGATAAGACGACAAATCGCTCCGCGATTGGCGTCGGTAACGCGATAAGCCACAACGCGGCTTACGCTGGGAACAAGGGACAAATCCTGCAGATTTGCCCGGATGAAGCATGAACCGCATAGCGGTTCACGCAACCGCGATAAACCCTTCGGGTTTACGCTGGTGACGCGGGGTGGAGCAGCCCGGTAGCTCGTCAGGCTCATAACCTGAAGGCCGCAGGTTCAAATCCTGCCCCCGCAACCAATTACAAAAAAAGCCCGCTTCAAGCGGGCTTTTTGCGTTCTGCCAACGCCGAAAGCATCCAACCAATCAGCCCCCAAAACAAGCATAACCAAACCACGCAACGCAACGCGCAAAACAAAGCATCAACACGGAACCAAGCGTTCCCAATACACACAATATCAAAGGTGCAAAGGCACAAGCGAGCGTTCCTAGATTTGCGTTGTAGTGCTTTCGCCGGGAGAGGCGAGGGGCTGCTCAGTCAACGGGCTCGCTCAGCGGTGATGATCCATGCGTGGGAGTTGAACAGCACGCCTCCGAAGATCATATGCGCTTCCAGTAGATCACGCAGCCGCTGCAGTGGCCGGTCGGGTGCCTCATCGGTGTGCATGAGCGCGTCCTTGACCATATAGAGACCGGCAAGGGCATCAAGGGCGGCATCGACATTAGCCCCATAGAACACCGGTTCCTTCACCTCGGTGAAGTCGATCGAGGTGAAGCCGGCGGTGCTTAACAGCTCTTTGGCTATGGTGGGATCGCCAAGCGAAAACGGCTTGCCGGCATTTTCTGGAATTCTGCTCCCTGGAGCTAGCGCATTCCGAATTGCGCCAGACCATTCGTTGCGCTCCTGGTTTTGCCATACCATCCAGGCGATGCGTCCACCCGGGCGCATTGCATGGGCGATATTGGTGAATGCCGCCGGCGGATCTGCAAAGAACATGACGCCGAACCGGCTGATGCATAGGTCGAAGCCGGCAGCTGGAAAGTCGTGAGTTTGTGCGTCACCCAGTTCGAAGCTGATGTTGCCCAATCCGGCTTCGGCGCTGCGTTGGCGGGCAATCTCAAGCATCTCGGCGGACGTGTCCACGCCGACCGCGCTGCCTTGTGTTGCGGCAAGAGCTGCTTCGCGAGTGGTTTGTCCAGCGCCGCAGCCGATATCGAGTATCCGGTCATGCGTCCGGACGCGGGCGGCGGCTCGCAAATGCAGGTTATGCCGTGATAGTTCAGCGTCGTAAAAATCAGCACATTGCAGCACTACAAGCCTCCCTCATCTCGTCTCGATCGCTATTGCGCGCAGTTCTCGCAAGACCCTCGAACAACTCCAATCCATTGTTCTCACACAATTCCGGATGAAAAACCGCTGGACGCTTTTCTGGAACTGCTCCGACGGACGTCGATGCCCCGTGTTGCAGCCTCATAAAACTGATTGCATAATAAAATCGGTTATGCAATATGAATCCAGTTGCAATTCGCAATCGGATGGGTTTTGTCATGGCAGAAACGAGATCGTTCGCAGCCACCGAGACGTCAATCGAGGTCAAGGGAGCGAAACTGCAGACCCAGGCTTTCGGTGATCCCTCCAGCCCGCCCATCATATTGATCATGGGAATGATGGCTTCGATGCTGTGGTGGCCGGACAGGTTCTGCGAGGCGCTCGCCGCCCGCCAGCGCTATGTGATCCGATACGACCAGCGCGATACGGGCCTCTCGACACATTATCCGCAAGGCGAACCCCATTATTCGTTCAGCGACTTGGCCGACGATGCCATCGCCATTCTCGACGGCTACGGATTGGAAACGGCGCATGTGGTGGGCATGTCGATGGGCGGCGCCGTTGCACAGGAGGTCGTGTTGCGCCATCCCCGGCGTGTGCGGACCCTCACGCTGATCAGCACATCACCGCTCGGCGTCGAGGGCTTGCCTTCCTCGACCAAGGCCTATCAGGAGCATTCCAGTTCGGCCGAAGCAGTCGATTGGTCCAAACTCGAGGCCATTGCCGATTTCCTGCGCCGCGAGACGGCCATGCTTGCCGGCACCCGGCATCCGCACGATCCTGATGCCGCAAGTGCCCTGATCGCCCGCGACATGGCGCGGGCGCCGTCATTTGCCAGTGCTACGAACCATTTCACGCTTGTGAGCGAAGAAAGGCCAGCAAGGCTTCACGCTTCCGATATCAAGCTGCCGGTCCTTGCGATCCACGGGTCAGCCGATCCGCTGTTTCCCATAGGGCATGGCGAGGCTTTCACCAAGGTCGTGCGAAATGTGCGGCTGCACCGGATCGAGGGTGGAGGGCACGAAATCCACGAGCGCGACATTGACGAGATCGTGCAGGCCATCATCGATCACACGGCCCGACAGACAACCGGAAAGCCAGGCATGACCTCGCTTTCCGGTCGTTAAAGATCAGCTTCTCGGCTTCAGGTTCTCTGCGTCATAGAGCGGCTTGTAGCCGACGCCGGCGACTTCGACCGGGTAGGTTTCGCCGAAATATTCGACCTTCAGTTTGCGGCCTTCCTGCGCATAGGACCAGGGGAGATAGGCGAGTGCGATATTCTTGCCGATGGTCGGGCCGTAGGCGATCGAAGTGGTGAAGGAGCGGCGGCCGAGCTCATCGACCAGGGTTTCGCCGGTTTCGGGATCCATGACCGGCAGGATGCCGACGGGGTAGCGGGCAACGCCGTTGGAGTCGATGTTGTCGGTCATCACAAGCGTGCAGAGCATGGCCGGCTGGTGTTCGCGGGCGCGGTATTCGAGGTGCTTGGCCTTGCCGCGGAAATCGGCTTCCTTGACCTTCGGGCGGCCGAGATCGGCTTCGAGAAGATTATATTCCGTCAGCAGGTCGGCATTCTGCAGGCGCAGGCTCTTTTCCATGCGGCGGCTGTTGGCATAGGTCTCGACGCCGACGGCGATGGCGCCGGTCGAGCGCAGCGCATCCCAGACGGCCAGCGCATCGCCATAGGCCATGTGCAGTTCCCAGCCCTGTTCGCCGACATAGGAGATGCGGAATGCCGTGACGTTCTTGCCGGCGATGCGGATCTGCTTGATCGCGGCGAAGGGGAAGTTTTCGTGCGAGAGGCTTTCCGGGTGCTCGACCACCTTCTGCAGGTTGGTGCGGGCATTCGGTCCCCAGATGCCGATCGTGACATAGCGTTCGGTGACATCGGTGATGGTGACGTCGAAACCCTTATCCTGGGCAACGCGGCGCATGTAGTGGAAATCGCGCGGGCCGGCGTCGGCGCCGTCGATCAGGCGGCAGCGGTCGGCCATGCGGATGACGGTGAAATCGGCCCGCACCATGCCCTCGTCGTCGAGGAAGTGGGTGTAGATGCCCTTGCCGATATTGGCCTCTCCGCCGATCTTGGCCGCGCAGAGCCATTCCAGCAGCTCGACATGATCGGGGCCCTCGATGTCGTACATGGCGAAGTGCGAGAGGTTGATGATGCCGCAATCTTCGCTCAGCGCCAGGTGCTCGGCATTGGAGACGCGCCAGAAATGGCGGTTGTCCCATTCGTTTTCGCGCACCGGGATGCGGTCGCCGTATTTTTCGAGCAGGTGCTCGTTGGCGGCATAGCCATGCGCGCGCTCCCAGCCGCCAAGCTCCATGAAATAGCCGCCGAGCTCTTTTTCCCGCTCATAGAAGGGCGAGCGGCGGATGTTGCGGCCGGTGGCATAGGGTTCGCGTGGGTGGACGGCGGGGTTATAGATCTTCTGGGCCGCCTCGGTGCAGCGGCCTTCGATGAATTTCTCTTCAAGCATATGCGGGTAGAAGCGGGAATAATCGATCCGGTTGTGGTCGATCGGCGTGCGGCCGTCCGTCATCCAGTCGGCGACCAGCTTGCCGAAGCCGGGGCCATCCTTCACCCAGATGGCGACGCAATACCAGAGGCCGCGAATCTTCTGGCTTTCGCCGACGGATGGGCCGCCATCGGTCGTGACCTGCAGGAGGCCGTTGAAGGAGTGGCCTTCATTGTAGCCGAGTTCGCCGAGGATCGGCGTCAGTTCCATGGCGCGTTCGAGCGGCTCGATGATCTGTTCCATGTCGAGGTCGCGCTGCGACGGCGACAGACGGGCCTCATGCTTTTCGAGGAGGTCGCGCGGATGGCAGAGGCGTGGGTTCTTCTCTTCGTAGTAACCCCATTCGATCTGGCCGCCTTCGGCGGTCTTCGGGTCGCCAGTGTCGCGCATATAGGCGGAGTTGCCCTGGTCGCGCATCAGCGGGAAACCGATTTCCTTACCGGTGTTGGCAAACTCGTTGTAGGGGCCGAAGAAGGTCAGCGGATGGTCGACCGGCATGACCGGCAGGTCTTCGCCGACCATTTCGGCGATCAGGCGGCCCCAGAGACCGGCGCAGACGATGACATAGTCTGCTTCGATCGTGCCGCGATGGGTGACGACGCCACTGATGCGGCCGTCTTTGACAATCAGCGACTGGGCCGGCGTATTGGCGAAGGATTGCAGCTTGCCGCTCTTTTCGCCCTGGTCGATCAGCTTGCCGGCAACGGTCTGCGAACGGGGTATGACGAGGCCGGCATCCGGGTCCCACATGCCGCCCTGGACCATGCTTTCCTCGATCAGCGGGAATTTTTCCTTGATCTCTGCGGGGTCGACCAGGCTCACGCGCGTGCCGAAGGCCTTGCCCGAGGTCACCTTGCGCTTGATTTCCGCCATGCGGTCGTCATCGCCGACGCGGGCGACTTCCAGGCCGCCGACGCGGGCATAGTGGCCGAGGTTATCGTAGAAATCGATGGAGTAGAGGGTCGTCCAGCAGGAAAGGAAATCATGGCTGGTCGTGTAGCAGAAGTCGGAGGCGTGCGCCGTCGAGCCGATATCCGTCGGGATACCGGACTTGTCGATGCCGACAATATCGTCCCAGCCGCGCTCGATCAGATGGTGGGCGATCGATGCGCCGACGATGCCGCCAAGCCCGATGATTACGACCTTCGCCTTTTGAGGAAATACTGCCATTTCGTGCGACCCTGATTGATACTGGAGACGGATTTTATGATGTGTGCGACGCCGACCAGAGCCTGTCTACGACATATTCAAGATGCTTGCACGACGACTGCAAGGCCGTTTCCCATCGAGACATCGCGCCCGTAGTTACAAGTGATCATGTCGCAAAGGCGACGGCATCGCCTCGGGGGCGTTTATTGCGGGATGGATTGCATCATGATCTCGCGACGCAGGATCGGGCCTTCCTCGCCGAAATAGGTCGTCAGCAGGTTGGCGAAATCATCCGACTGGTAGGTCTCGGTTAGCGTCTGATCGACGAGGAGGCGGAAGGCGGAATCGTCTTGCCGGAGCGCTATGCCATAGGGCTCATGCGTGAAGAGGCGGTTGCCGATGGCGAGCGTGGACGGATTGCGGGCATGGGAAGCGAGATCGAAGAGCAGGGCGCGATCGGCGAAATAGGCATCGATCTTGTGGTTTTCGAGCGCGACCAGGCCGTCCTGATGCGTGGCGAACTCGGCGATCCGCGTCTTCGGCACGTCGGAGCCTAGCGCTTCACGCAGGGTCGCGCCCGTCGTCGTGTTGGCGCGAACGCCGATCGTGCTCGTTGCGGGGGCGGGTTTGGCGGAGACTTGCGCCAGTCGCTTGTCGAGGAACAAAGTCATCAGATAATCGGGCGAATCCTTGCGCAGCAGGGCGCTGGCGCCGGTGATGAAGATCGGCTGCGAGAAGTCGACGCTCTGACGCCGTCCGAGATTGATGGTGAGGGCGCCGCAGAGAAGGTCGATCTGGCCGCTCTTCACCGCGTCGAAGCCATCGGCGAGTGCGGTTTCGACATAGTCGCGCTTCAGATTGGCGACCTTGCGTCCGACGGCATCGGCAATCTTGCCGCAGAGGTCGATGGCATAGCCCGTCGGGTTGCCGTCCTTCTTCTTGAAGGAGAAGGGTTCTTCGTCGCTGATGTAGCCAATGCGGATCGTGCCTTTTTGGGCGATGCGGTCGAGCGTCTGTGCTGCCGCTGCCGTATAGGCAGATATGCCGAGGAGAATGCCTGCCAGAACCAGTCGTCTCATGCAATTCGCCGGCATCATCCCGATCTCCAAAAGAAAAATAGGCAATCGCAAGGGCTTAGGCGCAGATTATGGGCTGTCAGGTTTTTGTCAACGGCGGATTGTCCCCGGTCTTTCCTGTCGAGCAGGAGTGGCGGAAACTGTGGTGCGCCGGAAGGCCAGATGTTTATCCGAACAAGGCGTGGCGATCCGCCCAGTCGGAAATCGCGGCGGCAATGGCTTCAGGTTGATCTTCCGGTGCATTGTGCCTGGCCGGTCCGCAATTCCTAACGTCGAGATTGGCAATATTTGCGCGACACCAGGCTGTCATAGGCTCGCCGATCAACAGCGTCTCGGGCGGACCTTCGAAGGTGAGCAGCAATTTGGGGACATCGGCATTCTCGGCAAGCCAGGCGTCGTAGGTCTCGATACGCCTGATCACATCGGCCGGCTCGCCTTCGATCGGCATCGAGCGTGGCCAGGCCAGCAGCGGCCGGCGGCTTTCGCGCGTTTGATAGGGGGCGGCATAAACGGCGTGATCCTCTTCGCTCAATCCTTTGAGAACGGTGGCCCTCAGAGCCT
This sequence comes from Rhizobium sp. BK289, assembly GCF_014193575.1. NCBI lineage: Bacteria > Pseudomonadati > Pseudomonadota > Alphaproteobacteria > Hyphomicrobiales > Rhizobiaceae > Rhizobium > Rhizobium sp. BK289. The sequence goes on along the minus strand of NZ_JACHZO010000011.1, from coordinate 200,451 downwards.
GTTCAATGAAGAAATTCTCGTCCAGCACCTTGGTTTCGCCGACCCCGGCCGTCCGCAGCGCTTCATAGCGAGGACGCGCATTTGGGAGATTCTCCCAGGTCATCGGCCTCACGATCGTTTCCATGAAGGCGATGCCGCGCACGCGCTCGGCATGGCGGGTCGCCCAGTCGAAGGCGAGAGCGCCACCCCAATCATGGCCGATCAATACGACATCATCGAGCGCGAGTTCGTCGAACCAAGCCTCGATATAGCGCGCGTGGTCGTCAAATGAATAGGCGATATCGGGCTTGCCGGACCGGCCCATGCCGATGAGATCGGGGGCAAGACGGCGGGCAGGCGTGGCGATCGCGGGCGCTACATGCCGCCAAAGGTAGGAGGAGGTGGGATTGCCATGCAGGAAGACGAAGGGTGTCCCCGTTCCGGCATCCTCGTAGAAGATCGTCGAGTCCAGGACATTGAGTGAGGGCACGCGGGTATCCCTTCCTGATGAGAAATGGTAAGGTAGCTGACTATTTATCACATTGGTCAGGTACCTGTCTATATCTCATGGAAAAGCGCGTTCCGACACATCTGTCACTGGGCTTGCTGCTGCGGCTCGTTCACCAGCATTGGGCGCAGGATGTCGATGCAGCTCTCGAAAAAGCAGGCTTCGACGATATCCGACCATCGCATGCCAATGTCTTCACCTTCATGCGCCCGGAAGGAATCCAGGTGAGCGAACTCACCCGGCTTGCGCATGTCCGCAAGCAGACGATGACGCAGGCGGTCGAGGAGCTGGAGCGGCTTGGTTACGTCGAACGACGCCCAGATCCCAACGACCGACGTGCACGGCTGGTCTTCCTGACCGAACGCGGCAGGGGAGTGCGGCCTGTCGCAATGGCAGCCGGCCGGCTGGTGGATCAGCGCTGGTCTGACATGGCTGGTTCGGAAGAAATCGATGCGCTCAAGCAAGCCCTGCAGAGCCTGCTGGGAAAGCTGCGCGGCGGCGACAGGAATGACGAAGGCCCAATGGGCGATACAGGCCCATAGGCGGCTCCCGCCGCTCATGGCGTCGGCAGAACACACCGCGAGACCATCACGAAGAGTTTCGTTACGCCCGCGCGTTTTCTCGCCTATCAATCCTGCACCATCGTCAAACTCATGAGGACGCTGATGCACAGGAGCAATGGACTTCGATACGGAGGCGGCGCGATAGGCAGAGCAGGTTTTGTCTTATGTGCCAGTTTTGCAGTTCTTTGTGCAGGCCTCAGCGCCATCTTCCCGTCGCCGGCGGCAGCGCAGACGATCATCGACGAATGGCAGACTGTGAAGCCGCCGGCGCCGCCGGAGCTGAAGACCGTTACCGTCGATCCGAAGACGACGGCGCTGCTGATCCTCGATTTCAACGGCGCGCAGGATCCGACCAAGGGGCCTTGCAACAAGAATACAAAGCCGCGCTGCCTCGCTTCCGTGCCCAAGGTGAAAACCCTGCTCGATCAGGCCCGCGCCAAGGAGATGCTCGTCGTTTTCAGTCTGGCGGGCGTTGGCCAGGCACAGGATATCGCGACCGCGCTGGCGCCCTTGGCAAGCGAGCCGGTCGTCAAATCCGGGCCGGACAAGTTCATTGGCACCAACCTGCGCAGCATTCTTTCCGACAAGGGCATCAAGACCGTCATCGTGACAGGCACGGCCGCGGAGGGTGCGGTGCTGGACACCGCAACGGACGCAGCGCTCAACGGCATGAATATCGTGCTTCCCGTCGACGGCATGTCGTCGACCGAGCTCTACGGCGAGCAATATGTGGCCTGGCACATGGTCAATGCACCCGGCGTCGCGCAGAAGACGGCGCTGACCAGCATCGACCGGATCAGGTTCTGATCCGCCGCGGTTTACCCTGCAGCCGGCCGGCCAGCAGGCTTCCAAGCGCGCCATTCTCCAAAAGTGCCGCGCTCGATGATCCATCGATCAACATCTCTTGAGTTTCGGTGGTTGTCGTCTGTGACATAGTATCGCCGGCAATAACCTCTATGCGACGAACCCTCGGAGGATACGATTTCATGTCTTTTCGCCAGATGGTTCCCGGCCTGGTGCTGGCTTTTTCGCTGATATCGGCAACCGCATCCGCCGCACCGCCCGAGCAAGGCCGTAATGCCGCCGCTGGTGGCAGTGGCGTGCTTTCGCTCCTGCCGCCGGATGCCGTGAGCGACCATGTGCTCAATGCGGATGGCAAGACCATACCCTATACGGCAACGGCGGGCACACTCGACCTCTTCGGCCAGGATGGCCAGCGTAGCGCGGCAGTCTTCTACACCGCCTATGTCGCCAAGAACCGGGATGCGAACCGGCCCGTGACCTTCATCTTCAACGGTGGGCCGGGCGCGGCTTCGGCCTTCCTCAATCTCGGGCTCGTCGGCCCGCGCATCGTCGATTTTGGTCCGGACGGTCGCGATGGCGCCAATGCCAAGCTGGTCGACAATCCGCAAAGCTGGCTCGAATTTACCGATCTCGTGCTGATCGATCCGATCGGTACCGGCTGGAGCCGCACTGCCAAGCCCGATGATCAGAATGATTTCTATAGCGTCGACAGCGATGCCGAAAGCCTGGCCAAAGCGATCGCGCTCTACATTGGCCATAATGGCCGCGCCTCGTCACCGAAATATATTCTTGGTGAAAGCTATGGCGGGTTTCGCTCGGTCAAGGTCGCCAACAGCCTGCGCGAGGATCAGGGCATCCTGATTTCCGGCATCGTCATGCTCTCGCCTCTGCTGGAGGGCCGGTTCGTCTTTGGTGATAGTGGAGATGCGCTCAGTGCGGCCTTGGAGCTGGCTTCGCTGGCGGCAGCCGAGCTGGAACGGCAAAATGCCTTCAGCGAGAAAGCGATCCAGGATGCGCAGGCCTTCGCCTTGAATGACTATCTGCCCGCGCTCGCCGGGCCGCCGCCATCGGGCGATGCCGGCCGAGCCTTCTATGGCCGGGTAGCGAAGCTGACCGGCATACCGCAAGATGTCGTCGCCAGGAACCAGGGTTTTCTCAGTGGGGTCTACCGCAAACATTCCGATGGGAACGGTGGGGATATAGCGAGTGCCTATGACGCCTCCTTTCTGGCACCGGATCCCTATCCGCAATCGGAGGCTGAGCATGGCGGCGATCCGGTTCTAGACGGTTTCGTCCGTGCCTATGGCGGTGCCTTTTCGAGCTATGCCCGCGATGAGCTAGGCTTCCACACGGACATGACCTACACGCTGCTGTCGGGAGCAGTGAACAGGGAGTGGAAATGGGGCGGGCGGAACGGCGGCTCTCGATCAACCGCCGGTGCCACCGACGATCTCAAGGAGCTGTTGTCGCTGTCGCCATCCTTCCGGGTTCTGGTGGGGCAGGGATACAGCGATCTCGTCATCCCCTTCGGCGTCAACAAATATGTGCTCGACCATATGCCGCAGGCCCTTGCCGATCGCGTGGCGCTGAAGCTCTATCGCGGCGGTCACATGTTCTACACGCGACCGGCGTCACGCGAGCAGTTCACGATGGATGCCAAGGCCTTTTATGCCGGGCAGGTTCAGGCGGCGCCATCGGCAAAGTCGAATTAGTCGTGCTGCTGTAGCTGAAAGAGATGCTTGATACGCGAACTCAGCGTGCTGACGGGTGTGCCATGGACCAGCATATCGGCATTGGCGAAGAGATGCTGCTCGGCCTCGATGCGTTTCGCCATGATGGCGCCGAGCTCCTCGGCGAGCGCGGGCCTGTCATGCAGCAAGGGCGCCAGGCAATCCTCACCGATTTCATAGGTGACGACAAAGGTCAGGGCTCGGACCGTCCCGACTTCGCCCGTGCCCATCAGCAGGCCGTTTTCGCCGAAATAGTCGCCCGGAGCGAGCCGCGTCAGCTCGATTTGCCGATGTCCTTCGCGACGGGTGATGCTGACGACGCCCGAACGGACGATGGTGAGCGCGCGTAGGCGAGCATCCTGTTCGGCGATCACGGCATCCTTGTGGTAGGTGCGGCGCTGCATGTTTGTCGCCAGATGCTCCTTTTCGTCCTCGGTCAGCGAAGCGAAAAGCGGGATGTTGTTGAGCAATCGCCATGGCGTGCCGGGGTTCTGTTGTTCTTTGACGGTTTCCGCCGCGTGTTCCGCCGCAACGGTGATCGTGCCGGGAGGGCCGGCGAGCTTCAGGCCTGCTGCTTTCGCATGGCGGTAGAGGAGATCGTAGATCTCGTTCTTGGCTGCTGTCGCCAGAGATATCTCGCGCACGCGGAAGGAAAGCTGCAATTCAATGGCCTGTTCATCGATCGAGCTGATGGCGACCGAAGGTTCGGGCGTCTTCTGGATGGAATTGCAGCTGATCAGCACATTCTGCATGACGTCTGCGACGACGCGTGGCTGCGTGGTCGGCTGGATTCTCACGGTGACGATGGCGCCGTGACTTTCATCGGGCGATGAAAGATTGGTGAGCCGTGTCTTTGCGAGGACGCTATTGGGAATAACGACCAGATCGTTGGTGCCGCTCAGGAGATACGTCGCCCGCCAGTTCGTTTCGACGACGCGGCCTTGAATATCATTGTCGACAACGATCCAATCGCCGACGGTATAGGGGCGGCCAAGGTTGAGTGCGATGCCGGAAAAGACGTCGCTCAACGTGCTTTGCAAGGCAAGGCCGAGAATGATGGCGAAGACGCCCGATGTCGCGATCAGTGTCCCGATCGGAACGCTGAAGACATCACCGACAATGGAGAGAATGGCGCCCAGATAGATGATGCCGACGATCAGATCCTGTAGCAGGCGGCCTTCGCGCGGTTTGCGCTCGAAGATCAGGAAGAGCCGCACGAAGGCGATCAGCACCCATGCGCCGTTGATCCACCAGACGATCTTGGCAAAGCCGACAAAGGTGCGCAGCGTCACGGAATCCTGCGGCGGGCTCGGCTCATAGGGTACGATGCCATGATAAAGCAAAAGCACGGTCAGGCAGACGAAGAAGGCGATCTGGCCGATCAGACGCCCAGCGCGCTGGTGACGCAGCATGACGCGGCTAACGAATGTGCCGACGACAACCAGGATACAGAACTGGACGATCGGATCACCAAGAAGTGCAATGGACATATGGGCTTGGCCGCACTCGGTCTTTCGGATGGCTGCTAAATTGGCATGAAAGGGGCTGCAATACCATATGCAGATAAAGTATGATTAATTGACGCTGATGCCTTGATCTCAGCACTTGTACCTTGATAATTAGATGACGATTATCATCTTATAACTGTCATCCCATCCTGCTATCTGCTCTCGTGGCGCGCAATCCTCAGCGCTCTGACATCCTTAAGGAATACCCATGACACAGTCTTTCGAGATTCGCGGCGATCTGCTGATCGGCTCAGATTCCACCGGCGGCAATAGAACCGTGCGTGCCATCAACCCGGCAACCGGCGCAAACCTGGAGCCGGCCTTTGCGATCGCCGGCGAGAGCGACGTTGCCAAAGCGTGTGAATTGGCGGCGCAGGCGTTTGACGTTTACCGTGCGACCAGCCCCGAGCAGCGTGCGGCATTCCTCGAAAAGATCGCCGACAACATCATGGAGATCGGCGATGCTCTGATCGAGCGGGCAACGGAAGAGACCGGCCTGCCGGTGCCGCGTCTGCAGGGCGAGCGTGCCCGCACCGTCGGCCAACTGCGGCTGTTTGCCCAGGTCGTTCGCTCCGGTGAGTGGCTCGATCTGCGCGTCGATCCGGCACTGCCGGAGCGTAAGCCGTTGCCGCGGCCGGACCTGCGCCTGCGCCAGATCCCGCTCGGCCCGGTTGCCGTCTTCGGTGCCAGCAACTTCCCGCTCGCCTTCTCGGTTGCCGGTGGTGATACGGCTTCGGCTCTTGCCGCCGGTTGCCCGGTCGTCGTCAAGGGCCATCTTGCCCATCCGGGCACGGGCGAACTGGTCGGCCGCGCCATCCGCGCCGCCGTCGCTGCATCCGGTCTTCCGGAGGGCACCTTCTCGCTGCTGACCGGTGCCAACGAAACCGGTGCGGCGCTGGTGCGCGATCCGCGCATCAAGGCCGTCGGCTTCACCGGCTCGCGTGGTGGCGGCCTGGCGCTTGGCGCCATTGCCGCGGCCCGGCCGGAGCCGATCCCTGTTTATGCCGAGATGAGCAGCGTCAACCCCGTTTTCCTGTTCCCGGCCGCTCTTGCAGCACGCGCCGAGGCGATCGGTACGGGCTTCATCGATTCCCTGACGCTCGGTGCCGGCCAGTTCTGCACCAATCCAGGCCTGCTTTTCGCAATCGAAAGCCCCGATCTCGACCGCTTCGTCCAGGCCGCCAGCGGTGCCCTGACCGGCCGTGCGCCCGCGCCGATGCTGACACCAGGCATTCACGCCGCCTTCGACAAGGGCGTTGCCGCGCTGGCCGAGCATGAGGCTGTCAAGACCGTCGCTCACGGCGCGCCGGCTGAAGGCGTCAATCGCAGCCCGGGTATCTTTTTCGAGACAGAAGCGCAGGAGTTCCTAGCCGACGAGCGCTTGGGCCACGAAGTTTTCGGCGCGGCAAGCCTTCTCGTGCGCTGCAAGGATGTCGATCAGATGATCGCCGTTGCGGAAAAACTCGAGGGCCAGCTGACCGCGACGCTGCAGATCGAAGCGGATGACTATGCCACGGCCGCCAAGCTGGTGCCGGTGCTGGAACGCAAGGCCGGGCGTATTCTCGCCAATGGCTGGCCGACCGGCGTCGAAGTCTCCCATGCCATGGTGCATGGCGGGCCTTTCCCGGCGACCTCGGACAGCCGCACCACCTCGGTCGGCACACTCGCCATCCGCCGCTTCCTGCGCCCGGTCTCCTATCAGGATCTCCCGGAAGGACTGCTGCCGTCTGAGCTGCGTGACGATGGGGTGAAGTCGCTGCCGCATCTGCTGGATGGCGTGCGCAAGTAACTGATCAGAGCCTCATCCGCCCTCGCCCTTCGAGGAGTCCTTCGGACTCTCCTCAGGGTGAGGGCTAATCTTTTCTTTCAGGCGAAGCTAAGTACAAATCGTTTCAAGTGAGCGGCCTTTTCCGCCCCCATCCTGAGGTGGGAGTGACCGAGCTTAGCGAAGGAGCGACCCTCGAAGGAAGAGGGTCGGCCCCAACGCGCCACGGCAGGCATGAAGTCGATTTCAAACCTCAAATCTCAGCGTAAACAATCCCGGTAAATGAGCCGGCATGGTGAAGAAGTTCGCGCTCGCCCGAGCCGTCGAGGCTGGCGGAATAGAGATTGCCGCCGATGTCGGTGAAGAACATGCGGTTGTTGGGGAGATCGAGCGAGAGGCCGATACCTTCGTCGAGGCCTTCGAGGACGACTTCGGAGGTTGCTGCGAGATCATCCATTTGGGCGCGATTAACGGTATTGCCGCGCGGGAGATTGCCGCGGTCGGTCCAGTAGATCGTGCGGGTGGCAAGATCCAGTTCGAGGTCGATCGGTTCCGGTAGCTTGTCCAGCAGGATTTCGATGCCGCTGCGGCTCGTCGCGGTTTCGCCGGCCGGTATATTGATGCCGGCGCGGAAGATGCGGCCGAGGCCGGCATCAGGCGGTCCCTTCTGGGTCCAGTAGATCTGGCCGAGCGGCAGATCGAGCGCGATGCCGACACACCAGCGTTCGATATCGGCGCTGTCTTCCGGGCTGTCGCCATTCTGCACCAGGGTTTCGATATCGCTGCCATCGATATTGGCACGCATCACCCGCATACCTTCGCGGTCGCACCAATAAAGCTTGCCGTTGTCGCGGTCGAGCTGGATCTGCTTCGGCGTGACGAGCGTGCTGCCTGGCGGGATCAATGTGATGTGGTTGCCGCCGTCGAGGTCCATGCGCTCGATGGAGCCGTCATGGGCGTTGTAGTCGCTGCCCATTTCCGTCCAATAGATCCAGCCGTTCTCGCTGTCGACGAGAATGCCGTCGGGGCTGCGGCCTTGCCGCTGGACGATGAGCTTGAGATCGGTGCCGTCGATGGCGGAGGAAAGAATTCGTCCGTCGTTGATATCGAGGAAGAACAGTCTTTCGGTCTGGTCGGTGGTGGCAGGCGTCCGTGCTTCTGCTTCTGACATGAGAGCATCCTTTCAAAGGGAGCGGATCTGCGGATCACAGCGCGGCAATCATGGCATCGGTTGATGACAACATCATTCGCCGCTGCGATCGTAACGACCATCTGCTGCGCTGCAGCAAAGATCAAGGGCCGGATTGTCGCGGTGCGCGCGGAGACCTGTCAAATAAGTGTCATCGGCCTGATATAAATCCCCGATAGTCCCATAGGGCTGAAACCGAAGCCGGAGGTGATTGATATCATGTCGACGCTCCAGCAGATCGCCTTTCGCGCCGGCTGTTCCGTCGCGACCGCCAGCCGGGTGATGAATCGCAGTGGTCCGGTCAGCGACGAGATGGTGCGGCGCGTGCGCCGGGCGGCGGCGGAGCTTGGCTATCGGGCGGGTGGGCGTACCGGCACCGGCCGGCCGGCGATCGGGGTGCTTATTCCGAGCATCACCAATCCCGTGTTCGCCGCATCTCTATCCAGTATCCAGAACAGGGCGCTGCATGCCGGGCATAGCGTGCTGATCGCCCAATCGAACTACGATCCGGCACAGGAGGTCGATGCCGTCGTCTCGCTGCTCCAGCAGCAGCCGACTGGCCTCATCCTGACACTCTGCGATCCCGAGCGCAGTTTTGTTCTGTCATCCGCCCTGCCGCCGACTGTGCTGCTTGGAAATCTTCCGACCAGCCGCTTCACAGCTGCGGTCGCGACCGACAATTTCGGTGCGGGCCGGGACCTGACCGAGCATCTCCTGGGCAAGGGACACCGCCGCATCCTATTCATATCAGGGCATTTCTCGGCATCGGATCGGGCGAAACTGCGCTATCAAGGCTATGTCAGGGCGATGACGGCGGCGGGGCAACAGCCTCTCGATGCCCTGGAGATTTCCTTCGTGAATAACCTCGAGCAGCTCGATCTTTCTGATGCTATTTCGCGGTTTAACCCAACGGCGATCATCGCTTCCAACGATCTTCTGGCGCTCGGCGTCATGGGTGCGCTTCGGCGCCAGGGTCTTTCGATCCCGCGCGATATTTCCGTCGCCGGCTTCGACGGGATTTCCCTTGGTTTTCTAGGGGAAGTTTCTCTGACGACCGTCGAAATTCCGGATGGGACGATCGGGGCGGCGGCCGCCTCGCTGCTGCTCGATATGGCTGAGAATGCCGCGCCGCCGCGTCATCTGAGTGTACCCTATCGGCTGCGTGCGGGCGGCACAGTGCGCGATCTCACTCTCCAATCCTGACATCCCTTTGCATATGAAAACGCCGCCTCTTGTTAAGAGGCGGCGCGGATCGTTCAGATGGGTTCGAAAGATCAACTGCGCGGCAGCAGGCCTTCGACGTCGGAAGCGGCGTCGTCGAGCGCTTCCTTCGGAGCGGCCGAGCCGTCGACGATGCGTGAGAGGTTGTCGACGATGGTTTGCGTAACCTTGACGCCGTTGGAGCCCGGGAAGGCATACCAGGGAACCATGATCGACATCTGGCTGAGGCCGGCCTGGAACAGCGGGTTCTTCTTGTAGAAATCGCCAAGATATTCGGCCGACTTGGCAGCAAGCTCATTGTTCGGAACATAGCCGGTGCCGGGAACAACGACCGAGGCGCCATAGGGGCCGGCGGCGAACTTGGCGAATTTCCAGGCGGCTTCTTCCTTGACCGGGTCGTGGGTCAGGATGACGACGGCGTTGCCGCCCGTCGGCAGGCGACCATTGACCGGGTCGATCAGCGGCAGCTTGGCGGTGCGCAGGTCGAACTTGGCGCCGACATTCTTGATGGTGTTGACGAGCGCGCCGGTCGTCTGGAATTCGAAGCCGACCTTGCCGGCAGCGAAAGCCTGTTCGCCGGCAGCCTTGGTGAAGACCGGCATGCCGCCTTCCTTGACGAAGCGCTGGATCAGTTCGACGGCCTTCTGGCCTTCGGGACCGTTGAAGGCGACCTTCGTCTCGTCGTCGCTCAGCATCTTGCCGCCGGCGCCGAAGAGGAGGGCGGAGAACATCCAGTCGTCGCCCTGCCAGCGGAAGTCCATGCCGTCGACACCGTTGCCGAGCGCCTTGATCTTGCCGGCAAGCGTGATGACCTCATCCCAGGTCTTCGGCGGGTTGTCCGGATTGCCGCCGGCAGCCTTCACCAGGTCGGCGTTGTAATACATGATCGGGTTGGACGTCGCGAAGGCGAGGCCGACCTGCTTGCCCTTGACCTGGGCGAGCTTCAGGATCGTGTCCGAGAAGCCCTTCTCGGCCATGTTGCCCTCTTTCTTGACGAGAGGGCCGAGGTCGACGGCGACATTGCGCTCGTCGATCATGCGCAGGCGGTTGAGGCCGATGAAGGTGACATCCGGCATCTCGCTGGTGCCGGCCTGGCGCAGGATAGTCTGGATGCCTTCCTCATAGGTGGCCGAAGGAGCGGCGAACTGGATCTTGATGTCGGGATTTTCTTCCATGAACTTCTTCGAGATCGTGTCCATCACGTTCTTGAAGAAGCCGGGCATGGGATAGTGAACCGTCAGGGTGGTTTCGGCATAGGCCGGGACCGTCACGACCATCGAAATGGCCGCGGCGGCGAGAATCTGGGTGATATGCTTCATCGCTCGTTCTCCGTTTTCAAATTTCGAACCGGTCATCCTTTGAGACCGGTCATGGTGATGCCCTCGACGAAACGCTTCTGAGCCAGAAGGAATGCCGCGACGAGGGGAAGGGTGATGATGAGGGTTGCCGCCATGAGCGCGCCGTAGTCGTCGCCGGCTTCGGCGGCGCGGAAATACATGAGGCCCAGCGGCGGCGTGAAATATTCCTGCTTGGTGATGACGATCAGCGGCCAGTAGAGGTCGTTCCAGTGCGCGACGACCGAGAAGATCGCGAAAGCCGTGACCGCCGGCCAGGCATTCGGCACGATGACGCGGGCGACGATCCCGATTTCAGACATGCCGTCGAGTCGGGCGGCATGGATCAGATCGTCGGGCATGGAACGGAAGAACTGCAGGAACATGAAGATCGCGAAGACCGAGATCGAGAAGGGCGCGACCAGGGCGGCGTAGCTGTTCAGCAGCGACAGGCTGTTGAAGCCGACATAGAGCGGCAGCGCCGTCGCATGGATCGGAACCAGCAGCCCAAGCATGACGAGAACCATCATCGTGCGGGCGGCCGGAAACTTCAGCTTCGCCATGGCATAGGCGCAGGGGATGGCGATCAGCACTTGGAAGAAGAAGATCAGCCCGCAGACGAAGACGCCGTTGAACAGCAGCGTGCCCATCGAAACCTTGCTCAGTGCCTTGGCGATGTTCTCGACGTAATAGAAATGCGTCGGGATCAGCTTTAGCGCCGAAGTGAAGATATCGTCCTGCGCCTTGCCGGCGGTCGAGATCATGAAGATGTAGGGCGCGAGGAAGATGAGCGAGCCCAGGATCAGCAGAGAGAGGCGCAGGATGCGGCCGGGAGTGAAGCCTGTCGAGGTCATGTGTAATGCACCTGCCGGTCGTGGACGCGATATTGCAGGAAGGTCAGCACCACGAGGATGGAGAGAAACACCGTGGTCATCGCCGAGGCATAACCAACGCGGAGATAGACGAAGCCTTCCTGGTAGATGGTGAAAAGCAGCACTTCCGAAGCATGGTTCGGGCCGCCGTCTGTCAGGGCCTTGACGGTATCGAAGACCTTCACCGCATTGATGATGCTGATTGTGGTGACGAAGAGCGTCGTCGGTCCGAGCATCGGCCAGGTGACGAGCCAGAAACGGTCGAATGACGACTTTGCACCATCCACTTCAGCTGCGGCGTAGAGTTCTCGCGGGATGGCGGTAAGGCCGGCGAGAAACAGCACCATGTTGAAACCGACAGATTGCCAGACGCCGATGATCGACAGGCTGTAGAGCGCGGTCGCCGAGGCGCCGAGCCAGTTCGGTCCGCGCACGCCGATCTCGCCGAGCAGCGCGTTGATCGGACCGATCGTCGGATGGAAGAGATATTGCCAGACGGTCGCCATTGCGACGATCAGCGAGGCAACAGGCAGGAAGTAGGCCGTGCGGAAGAAGCTGCGGCCGATGCCTTCGCTTTCGATCAGCAATGCGACCCCGAGGCCGAGCACGATCGAGACGGGTGCGACGATGGCGGTATAGGTCGCTGTATTCCAGAGCGACTTTATGAAGGCGCGGTCGCGAAGCAGATGCGCGTAGTTCTCGAAGGCGACGAAACGCAGGCTCTTGTCGCCGAGCTGGAAATCCGTGAAGCCGAGCACGACGACGGCAATGATCGGAACGATGATGAAGAGCACGATCAGGACGATGGCGGGCAGGGCGAAGAGGAGAGCCGTACGGGCTTCGCTGCGCTCGCGGGCCGCGGCAGCCTGCATCGGCAAGGAGGTGAGGGCAATGCTAGCCATGCGCCTTCTCCCGCGTGGCGTCGACGGTCGTCGGGCTCGCGCGCAGGCGGCGGCCGTCTTCGGCGAAGACCAAGGCCTGCTCGGCCGTGAGCGTCAGCGCAACCGGCATGCCGGCGGATAGGCCGGCGACTTCCGCCGGTGCGAGCTTGGCGACCATGGTTTCGCCGATGGCATCGAGCTTGGCATAGAGGATGACTTCGGAGCCGAGGAATTCCATCCGCTCGATATGGGCGGCGAGCGCATCCTGACGGCCCTGGGAGAGCTGCACGAATTCCGGGCGAATGCCGAGGGTCACGTTCCTGCCGGCAAAGGCACTGTCTTCGAGCGCCAGCCGGATGCCGCCGAAGGCGACGATGCCGTTTTCGGCGAGCGCCGGCAAAAGGTTGATGCGCGGCTGACCGACAAAACGGGCGACTTCCACATGGGCCGGGTCGTCATAGATCGTCTGCGGCGAGGCGAGCTGCAGCAGCTGGCCGCCGATCATGACGGCGACGCGGTCGGCCATCGACAGCGCCTCGGCCTGGTCATGCGTGACGTAGACCGTCGGCACTCCGGCGCGGCGATGCAGATCGACGATCTCGCCGCGGGCATGGACGCGCAGGTTGGCGTCGAGATTGGAAAGCGGCTCGTCCATGAGGAAGACGGCGGGGCGGCGCACCATGGCGCGGGCGAGCGCCACGCGCTGACGCTGGCCACCGGACATCTGGCCAGGCTTGCGGTCGAGCAGGTGATCGATCTTCAGCGAGACGGCCATTTCGCGGACATCGCGGATGATGCCGGCGCGAGTCGCGCGCTGGCCGGGGATCAGCGAGCCGATGAAAGGCAGGCGCTGCACGCGCGACAGGCGGCGCATGGCAAGCGGCACGGCAATGTTTTCCGAGGCCGTCAGGTGCGGATAGAGCGCGTAGGACTGAAAGACCATCGCGATATTGCGATCCGCCGCGGCGACGCCGGAAACGTCGCTGCCGCCGAGGATGATTTCGCCGCTGTCGGCATGGTCAAGGCCGGCGAGGATGCGCAAAAGCGTGCTCTTGCCGCAGCCGGACGGGCCGACCAAGGCGATGAACTCGCCGGGCTGAACATCAAGATCGACGCCTTTGAGGATGGCGTTGCCGCCGAAGGATTTGGCGATGCCGCGAAGCGAGAGCGCACTCATTCGGCCGGCTCCTTCTTTGCCTTCGGTGCTGCCTGCGGATAGACTTCCATGACGACATCATCGAGGAAGTAGGCGGTCATGCCGGGTACGGCGACGAGCTCGGTCGAGACCGTCTCGCCAAGTTCATGGATCGCTGCGCCGATCAGCCGTTCGCCCGGCATTTCGCGCTCCATCTCGCCGAGGATGAAGGCTGCGGGTGGTGCCCAGACCAGCTTCGTATCGTTGAAGCGGCCTTCCCAGGTCCAATGCAGGTGGCCGCTGCCGAGGAGGGCGACGTCATGGGTTGCGATCAGATCGTAGAGCCGGCGGCGCTGGGCGGGGCGCACGCTCCAGTAGCCGGTATCGCCCTCATCGGGCGCATCGACGAAGAGCGGCTTGTGGGCAAAGAGGGCGATGCGGCGCTCGCCACGGCTTTCGAGCTTTTCCTGCAGCCAGTCGAACTGCTTCTGCTCTTCGGCATCCTCGAAGCCCATCAGCAGGCTGTTGAGGCCGATCAGGCGCCAGTTACCGATATCCTTCGCCCAGTAGTCAGGACCGACGAGGCGGCGCCAGCGGTCCAGCCGCTCGGGATTAACGGGCTGATAGGAGCCGGGCAGGTGGCCGACATCGTGGTTGCCGGGCACGATCAGCATCGGCACGGAAATCTGGCGCATCAGATCCATGGAAAAGAGGAGATCTTCGTCCTTGTCGGCGCCATCGACGCTGAGATCGCCGGTATGAATGACAAGATCGGCGCCGCTTGCCTCGATCCATTTCGCCAGCGGCTCCCAATTGCCGTTGAAATGCGGCTTGTTGGGGCTCAAATGCGTGTCGGTGATCTGGATGATCTTCAAGGCGCTTCTCCGAAGTCTTCAGAATGGTGCGCCTGCGGAAGGGATTGCCCTCAAACCGGCGCGTCTCTGCGCTCTCTTTAGAGGGGCCCCATGTCAGTCAGGTAACAGGTGTTTTCAGCTGTTTTTCAGTTTTGTCACATCACCGTCAAATGACGCTGCCGCTTGCCTCATGCGGAATGGAAGGACTGTACGCGGCGGTACCGGTGCTGTAGATCGTTGCGAAAGGGATCAGACATGTCAGACGAACAGAGCCGCATCATCAAACTTGAGGAAACCGTCGCCTACCAGGCCAAGACGATCGAGGAACTTTCCGATCAGATTGCCGAGCAATGGAAGGTAGTGGAGCAGACGCGGCAGAAACTTGATCGGCTGACCGAGCGGTTTCTGACGCTGGAGGAACAGTCGCTCGACGCGCCGGCCATTACCAAGCCGCCGCATTACTAAGGGCCTCGTTCACGTTTCGGTGTTACACGCGGGCGTGTGTAACAAAAATCCCTGTCTTCCCGTATTTCCTTATGACCGGAGCATTTATAATCGCGGTCGAGAGGAAATCGTCATGAAGACTCTATCGACAGACACGATTCGCATTTATTCAGCGCGCGTCACCCGCTTGGCTGGCTTTGCGGCGATGGCGATATTGCTTGGCGGCGTTGCGCTGCAATTTGTCGGTCGCGCCTCTGCCGAGGACGCCCGTGTCATTCCCGCGCCGAGCATGGATGAAAAGGCATCCTCCGCCAATACGGAGACCGCGGTGCTTGCGGGCGGCTGCTTTTGGGGCGTTCAGGGCGTTTTCCAGCACGTCAACGGCGTGATCAGCGCCACATCCGGCTACACCGGCGGCAGCAAGAATGCTGCGCACTATGAAATGGTAGGCTCGGGCGATACCGGCCATGCCGAATCCGTGCGAATCGTTTTCGATCCCCATAAGATCAGCTACGGCCATCTGCTGCAGATCTATTTCTCGGTAGCGCATGATCCGACGGAGCTGAACCGTCAGGGCCCGGATACCGGCACGCAATATCGTTCAGCCATCTTCCCGACCAGCCAGTCACAGGCCGATATCGCCAAGGCCTATATCGACCAGCTCAACCATGCCAAGGTCTTCGACGCCGCGATCGTCACCAAGATCGAGCCCGCTCGGCAATTCTATGCCGCCGAGGCCTATCATCAGGATTTCCTGACGACGCATCCGAGCTATCCCTATATTGTCATCAACGACCTGCCGAAGATCAAGAACCTGCAGCATCTCTTCCCTGGGGATTATCGCGCCGACCCGGTTTTGGTCACGGCAAGCGTGAGCGCGAAATGATGGTCTGCCTGACCGGCGAGCGATGCCCGCCGGTCAGGGCCGCCTTGCAAGAAATGCTCGTTACTCCCGGTGTGTCTGGTGTATTTCTGCTTCACCAGATAGTCATCGAGAGTGCGTTTCGTCATGATCGTCCGCGACCGGCCGAATCTCTTCCAGCTTTTCTTCATCCTTCGTGGGTCGATCATTCGGCGCATTCTGCCGCAGATCATCGCCATCTTTCTGCTATCGGCACTGATCGTCTGGGGTCATGAGGAGCGACCGAACCTCATCGTCTCTTTCAACGGTTCGGCGCTTTCGCTGCTCGGCATCGCGCTTTCGATCTTCCTCGGTTTCCGCAACAATGCCTGCTACGACCGCTGGTGGGAGGGGAGGCGCGACTGGGGACAACTCGTCCAGCTCGCGCGCGGCTTCGCCCGGCAGACGCTGGTGCTGGAGAGTGAAGGCGGTGCGGGTGTCGAGGCGCGCAAAAACCTGCTGCGCCTGACCATGGCCTTCGCGCAGGCGTTGGTCTGTCTTCTGCGGCCCGGCAGCGACGAGGGCAAGGTGCTGCGCTTGCTTGCTCCAAGCGAGGCGGAATTCTACCATGCGGCCCGCAACAAGCCTGATCTCATTCTGCGCCTGATGTCCGCCGATCTCGCGCGGCTGAAAGCATCGGGTGTGATTTCCGATATCCAATATCAGATGCTGGATATCACGATCGGCCAGATGGGGGCGGTGCAGGCTGCTTGCGAGCGGCTGCGCAACACGCCGCTGCCCTTCGGCTATACGCTGCTTTTGCATCGCACCGCCTATCTCTTCTGTTTCCTGCTTCCCTTCGGCTATGTCGATACGCTCGGCTGGGGCTCGCCCTTCGTGACGGCCCTTATCGCCTATACCTTCTTCGGTCTCGATGCGCTGGGCGACGAGCTGGAAGACCCTTTCGGCAAGCGTCCCAATGCGCTCGCCATCGGCGCGCTTGCGGATACGATCGAGATCAATCTGCGCGAAGCGCTTGGGGAAACCGACCTGCCGCCGCTGCCGCAACCCAAAGATTTCCTGCTGATGTAAAAAATCGGCAAAAATATTCGTCGAGCGATGGAATAGAATCCGGAGTGCTTCCGTATATAGGTGTATGGAACGCAAAGGACGCACATTCGATGTTTTGGGGCAGCTCGGTTCGCTGAGACGTTATGCCCGCTCGCTCGTGCGCAATGCGGACGAGGCCGAGGATCTGGTGCATGACGCGCTGGTCAAGGCCTATGAGCGCAAGGCATCCTTCCGACGCGACGGCAATCTGCGCACCTGGCTGTTGTCGATCCTGCACAATGTGCATATCGACCGCCTGCGCCAGACGAAATCGCAGAACCGCCGTCACGAGGAGGCTGCGGCCGAACTTGAGCCGGTATTGCCGGCATCGCAGGATCATACGGTGCGCTTGAGCCAGGTCCGCGAAGCCTTCTTCAGTCTGCCTGAGGAGCAGCGCGAGGCGCTGCATCTCGTGGCGATCGAGGATCTCTCCTATCAGGAGGCGGCATCAGCGCTTGGCATTCCCGTCGGCACGCTGATGTCCCGCATCGCGCGGGCAAGGGCGAGCTTACGCTCTTTCGAAGAGGCGACCTCCAAAGTTTCACATCTCAGGCTTATCGAGGGAGGCGGCAATGAAAATCGTTGATCCGATCATCGATGCCGATCTCGACGCCTATGTCGATGGCGAGCTGACGCTCGCACGCCGTGTCGAGGTGGAATCCTATCTCTCCGAGCACCCCGAGATCGCGGCCAAGGTGATGGCCGATATGAGTATCCGCGGTGAATTGCGCATGGCGTTGGCCGGAGAAGGCCATGTCGTCCGCGCCGAAACGCGCGAAGCTGCCCGGCGGCTGGAGCGCGGGCTGGCCTATGGACGCATGCTGAGTTCTTTTCAGCGCGTCGCGGCCATTGCCGTACTGGTGACGACCGGCTGGGTCGCGCATACATCCTTCGGCGCCTTCACGGCAAGCGAAGTCAGCGCGTCGACACGGCCGCCGGCTTTTGTCGATGACGCAGTACGCGCCTACAAGACAACGGCGGTACGCGAAGAGATCAAGCAGCAGTCGGTCGCGAATTACAATCCCGAGGAAATCCGCGCGTCGACGGCGATCGTCCTGCCGGAGCTGCCGGGTGGCTGGCGCGTCACCGACGCGCAGATCTATCCGTCCGAGTTCGGTCCAAGCGTCGAAATGATGGTCGATGCTGGCAAGGATGGGCATTTGTCACTGTTTGCCGTCCGCCCGGGCACATTCGCCGTCAAGGACGTCAGTCACGTCAAGCGTGACGATGTCCAGGCTGCCTATTGGCAGATCGGTGAAGTCGCCTATGCGCTGATCGGCAATGGCCAGGCGAGCCAGCTCGACGGCGATGCCGAACAGCTTGCCCGAAGCCTCTACTAGTTCGAATTAAAGGAGAACGACCATGAACCCGACCAATCCGCGATACGGCTACGGAGCCGCCGCCGGCTCGCAGGCGCTCTTCGACGAGGGGCTGCGCCGGCATATGCTGCGCGTCTACAACTACATGGGTATCGGCCTTGTTGTGACGGGAATCGTCGCGCTGATCGTCGGCACGACGCCGGCGCTCTATGTGCCGATCTTCCAGAGCCCGCTGAAGTGGGTCGTCATGCTGGCGCCGCTTGCCTTCGTATTCTTCTTCTCGTTCCGCATCCAGTCGATGTCTGCCAGCACGGCGCAGATGATGTTCTGGGCGTTCTGCGCGGTCATGGGCCTGTCGCTGGCCTCCGTCTTCCTGGTCTTCACCGGCACGAGCATCGCGCGTACCTTCTTCATCGCCGCGACCATGTTCGGCGCGACCAGCCTCTACGGCTATACGACGAAGCGTGATCTCTCCAACATCGGCTCATTCCTGATGATGGGCCTGTTCGGCGTCATCATCGCCAGCATCGTCAATATCTTCCTGGGTTCGAGCGCGCTGCAGTTCGCCATCTCGATCATCGGCATCGTCGTCTTCGTCGGCCTGACCGCCTGGGATACGCAGAACATCAAGGAACAGTATGCCGAAAACTATGATCAGGAATCGCAACAGAAGCTCGCCGTCTTCGGTGCCCTGTCGCTCTACCTGAACTTCGTCAACATCTTCCAACTGCTGCTGAACTTCACGGGTGAACGGGAATAGTTGGAATTAATCGCTTGAGCATGATCTGAGCTGAAGGGCACTCCACGCCTTCGGTGATTATGCTCCGGGAATGCGTCTCCCTGGGGGCTTGTTGAGACGCATGACGCGCCTGCAGTATCTGCGCCGATACTGCAGGCGCAACCTTTTTGGGGGGCGAGCCAACTTGGCTGAACCGCTCGCAAAATCACCTTCGCCGCGGGGCGGCAAGGGGAAGGCGCCGGACCAGGAGAGCACCGTCCAAAGAAAAGGCCCGATAGCGCAGATCTGCTGCCATCGGGCCTTTCATCATTGGAGATATGCGGTTTCTCGTCCGTCAGGTGACGGGCGTGGTCTTACCATTCGGCGACGCTGCCGTCCTCATGACGCCAGACGGGGTTGCGCCAGCGGTGGCCTTCCTTGGCGCGTTCGATGACATAGGCTTCGTCGACTTCGATGCCGAGGCCGGGACCCTGTGGGATCGAAACGAAACCGTCGGCATATTGGAACACCTCCTTGTTGGAGATGTAGTCGAGGATGTCGTTGCCCTTGTTGTAGTGGATGCCGAGGCTCTGTTCCTGGATAAAGGCATTGTAGCTGACGGCATCGACCTGCAGGCAGGCGGCAAGCGCGATGGGGCCGAGCGGGCAGTGCGGGGCGAGCGCCACGTCATAGGCCTCGGCCATGGCGGCGATCTTGCGGCATTCGGTGATGCCACCGGCATGGCTGAGGTCGGGCTGGAGAATGTCGACATAGCCGTCCGACAGCACTGACTTGAAATCCCAGCGCGAATAAAGGCGTTCGCCGAGCGCGATCGGCGTCGAGCAATGGTTGGCGATTTCCTTCAGCGCCTCGCGGTTTTCCGAAAGCACCGGCTCCTCGATGAAAAGCAGCTTGTAGGGTTCCAGCTCCTTGGCGAGCACCTTGGCCATCGGACGATGGACGCGGCCGTGGAAATCGACGCCGATGCCGATGTAGGGGCCGATCGCCTCGCGGATGGTGGCGATGGTCTCAACAGCTTTTTCCACCTTGTCATAGGTGTCGACGATCTGCATTTCCTCACAGCCGTTGAGCTTGATCGCCTTGAAGCCGCGGGCGACCACATCCTTGGCATTGTTGGCGACGTCGGAGGGACGGTCGCCGCCGATCCAGGAATAGACCTTGATCTTGTCGCGCACCTGGCCGCCGAGCAGCGAATGGATCGGCTGGCCGAGCGCTTTGCCCTTGATGTCCCACAGCGCCTGATCGATGCCGGCCAGCGCCGACATGTGGACGGCGCCGCCGCGATAGAAGCCGGCGCGGTACATGACGTTCCAGTGATCCTCGATCAGGAACGGATCCTTGCCGATCAGATAGTCTTCCAGCTCGTGCACGGCCGCCTGGACGGTGAGCGCGCGACCTTCGACCACGGGCTCGCCCCAGCCGACGATGCCTTCGTCGGTCTCGATCTTCAGGAACAGCCAGCGCGGGGGAACGATATAGGTCGTCAGCTTGGTGATTTTCATGGGGATGATTCCGTTTGGACTTCGGGTTGCGTCAGCGGCGCGAGGCCGCGGATCTCGGGGTTTCGGGATTTGTTTTCCGGCCTTCGTCCAGCCGTCGTTCGACGGCGAGATCGCGGGCGGCAAGATCGAGCATGCGGTGAGCGCAGTCGCGCGCGGCGGCGCGGTCACGCAGGCGCAGCGCCTCTACCAGTTCGCCGTGAACCGCAATCGCCTCGTCGCGGCTATGGGCGGCGACGTTGGAGGCATGGAGCGCATATTTGAGGCCGGCATGCATGGCGCTGGACAGGCGCCGGAAGACCTGATTGTGGCTGGCACTCAGAAGTACGTTGTGAAAGGTCACGTCGGCCTCCGTAAAGCCTTCCGGATCATCGCCGCTGTCGCGCATGCGCTCCCAGGCGTTTTCCAGATCGGCAATCTCGCGAGCTGTCGCCCTTTCCGCTGCATATTCGGCGGCAGCCGGTTCGATCGTGCGCCGCGCTTCGAGGATCGAGCCGAGAATATCGAAATCGGCGATGTAGGGACCCATCCATTCCAGCACATCCTGGTCGAGAATGTTCCAGTCATCCTTGTTGCAGACCGTGGTGCCGATGCGCGGTTTGCCGCGCACGAGGCCCTTGGACTCCAGCACTTTGAGGGATTCGCGGATAACCGTGCGGCTGACACCGTATATTTCGCAAAGGTCGTTTTCGCGCGGCAGAGTCGAACCGGAGGGATAACGTTCGGCGCAGATGTCTTCGGCGATCGCGGCGGTCACGTTTTTGCGCACACGCGGGCGGCGCGCCGTCTGCGTCGAGGAGCCATGTCCTTGTTTTGCTAGGCCCTGTCTTTCCAGCGATTCCACCCTATCTCCCCCACACCGTTTCGCATGCTTTCCCAATATCTCCCCGGCCAAGGGCAGGCGGATCTTGCATGCAGGCGATGCCCGGCCAGCTTTCGCGGCCGTGTCGATATCATGATACGATAATCATCATACATTGGCAATATTCTTGTATGATGATTTGGAAAACTCGTATTGCCTTTTGGGATCGACGCCGCTTTTGTTACCGCGGCGTCGTCTTCAGCGGATAGAAGGGTTATGGTGGCGGTGCAGGTGGCCAAGCCGCTTGCCGTCGATCATCACGGGGAGGCGGCTTCCGCTCCCTAATTTCATTCAACGACAAGGAGGACGACATGCAGATCAATCGTACAGGTTCGGCTCAATGGTCAGGCGGTTTGAAGGACGGCAAGGGTCAAATCTCGACGCAAAGCGGTGCGCTCAATCATTATCCCTACGGCTTTGCCAGCCGTTTCGAAGGCGTTCCCGGCACCAATCCGGAAGAGCTGATCGGTGCTGCGCATGCCGGCTGCTTCACCATGGCCTTGTCGCTGATCCTCAATGAAGCCGGCTTCACTGCCGAAAGCATGGAGACGACGGCGAAGGTCACGCTTGAAAGCGTCGAAGGCGGCTTCGCCATCACCGCGATCCATCTGACGCTGACGGGCAAGGTTCCCGGCGCCGACGAAGCGACCTTCACCGAGCTCGCCAACAAGGCGAAAGCCGGTTGCCCGGTTTCCAAGGCGCTTGCCTCCGTTCCGATTTCCCTGGAAGTTCACGCCGCCTAGGCCGCAATTTCAGGTTTATGCGTCGCGCTAGCTGGCGCGGCGCGTTTCGTATATATTCCGCATCCGGGCATTGGGCTGTCATTTCCATTGAAATGCGGTGCTCACGGAGAGAGGCGAATGTCTGGAATTCTCTTGATTCATGTTGTCATAAGCTTGATTGCCATCATGAGCGGCATTGTCGTGGCCTATGGATTTCTCGTGGGCAACCGTCACAATCGGTCGACGCTCGTCTATATGCTGACCACCGTTCTCACCAGTCTGACGGGTTTTCTATTTCCATTTCACGGCGTCACGCCGGCGATCATCGTCGGGACTGTCTGTCTTCTCATCTTCATTCCGACGGCGCTGGCGCGCTACAGGTTTCATCTTGCAGGTATCTGGCGTCCCGTCTTCGTGATCGGCGCTCTGGTGCTGCTCTTCTTCAACTGTCTCGTGCTGATCGTTCAGTCGTTCCAGAAGATACCGGTGCTCAACGCGCTGGCGCCGAATGGCAACGAGCCGCCGATATTAGCCGCGCAGGTGGTGCTGCTGGTGGTGATCGTGTTCGTCGGCTTTTTCAGCCTTCGCCGCTTTCATCCGACGCTTATCGGCGCCTGAGCAGGCGACTTTCGCCGCTGCGATAAAATGCCGGACACTTTCGCTGCGTTCCGCGAGGAACGTTGTCGATGATTTAACTCTTGTTTCAAGTTGTTCGGCGCATTCTCGGTTTATTGAATAGCATCCGAAAACCGCCTGTGGGTTGCAGGCGGTTTTCTTGACATCGGCGCTCTGATGGTTTACGAGTGACGAAAATTGAAAATCGTCACTCGTAAACCATCAGGCTTGCTCATGCTCGACCTTTCCGACGTCAGCGCCGATCCTGCCCGCCAGGAAAACATCACCCGCATTCTCGATGCCGCCGAAAAGCTGTTTCGCCACTATGGCTACAGCAAGACGAACGTGGCCGACATTGCGCGCGATCTCGGCATGTCAACGGCGAATATCTACCGATTCTTCGGTTCCAAGACGGAAATCCATCAGGCTATCTGTGGGCGGATGCTCGGCCAGAGCTACCAGATGGCCCTTGGTATCCGCAATCAGCCGATCAGCGCGACCGAGCGGCTGCGGGCTTACGCGCTATCCCAGTACAAGATGATACTGGAGACCATGCTGGATGAGCAGAAGGTTCACGAGATGGTCATCGTCGCCATCGAGCGCGACTGGCATGTCATCGAAAAGCATATCGAGCGTACGCAGGCGCTGGTCGCCGAGATCATCGCCGAGGGCATCGCTGCCGGCGAATTCGCCGAACAGGATCCGCATCTTGCCGCCAAATGCTTCGCTGCGACGACCGTCGATCTCTGTCATCCGCAGATGGTGGCACAGTGCCTTGCCAAATCCTACCAGGCGGATCCCGAAGATATCATCGCGTTCGTCATTAGGGCTTTGAAGAAATAACAATGCGCATCCGGGTGCCCGGCGTGCTCTTACTCTTTGTTCGACTTTAGGAGAGCGACATGGTTTCGCTGACGACCAACACTTTACGGACCATTGCCGGCGCGGCTCTTTTTGCCGCTTTCGGGCTTGGGCTTGCGGGCTGCAATGAGAAGAAAGAGGAGACGGCGGAGGTGATCCGGCCGGTGAAGGTCGTCGAGATCGCTCAGGCTGATACAACGCGCAAACTCGATTATTCCGGCGTCGTTCGCGCGCGGACGGACATGAATCTCGGCTTTCGCGTCAACGGTAAGATCGTCGAGCGCAAGGTGGATATCGGCCAGAGGGTAAAACCCGGCGATGTGATCGCCCGCATGGACGCCACCGACTATATTCTTGCGGTGCGCCGCTCGCAGGCCGATCTGGATGCGGCGGAAAAACAGGTGCAGACGACCGAGCTCGCCCGCACGCGTGCACGGACGCTCTTCGACAAGAATGTCACCTCCAAGTCGCAGCTCGAACAGGCGGAGCTTTCCTATGAGCAGGCCGTCTCGACCCGGGATTCCGCGGCTTCGGCATTGACCGAGGCGAAGAACCAGGTCGCCTATGCCGACCTGACCGCGGACATGAGCGGTATCGTGACTGCGATCAATGCCGATGTTGGCCAGGTGGTCAGTTCCGGCACGCCCGTCATCACCGTTGCTGTCGATGGCGAGAAGGAAGTGCAGGTTGCCGTGCCGGAAATGGATATCGCGCAATTCAAGGTCGGCAAGGACGTCAAGGCACGCTTCTGGTCCGACTCGGCTCTCGTCCTGGATGGAAAGGTGCGCGAAGTATCGGGCAGCGCCGACCAGTCGCGCACCTTCGCGGTGCGCGTGAGCCTGCCGAACGATCCGCGCGTGCTGCTCGGCATGACCGCGACCATCGAAGCGCTCGCCGGCAATACGCAGCCCTATGTGTCCATTCCGCTGAGCGCGCTTGCGCAAAAGGACGGACAGCAGATCGTCTGGATTGTCGATCGGAGCGGAGGCACGGTCCATTCCCGTGCCATCAAGGTTGTCGATTTCGCCGATGACGGCGTAAGGGTTGCCGATGGCCTGAAGGCCGGCGATGTCGTCATTGCCGCCGGCACGCAGTTCATGACCGAGAACATGAAGGTCAAGCTTCCGAGCGCTGGCGCTCAGCAGGCCTCCGCAGACACCAAAGCCGCCTCGGCGGATATCGTACGCTGACCCGGATCGAGGGGACGAGATCATGTCCATCAACAGCACCTCCGGCGAGAGGAAGCGTTTCAACCTGTCGCGCTGGGCGATCGCCCATCCAAGCATCGCTCGTTTTCTGTTCGGGCTCATCATCATCGCCGGCGCGCTCGGTCTCACCCATATGGGCCAGAAGGAAGATCCGGATTTCACCTTCCGCGTCATGGTCGTGCAGACTGTCTGGCCGGGCGCCTCGCTGCAGGACATGGAAGACCAGGTGGTCAACAAGATCGAGCGCAAGCTGCAGGAAACGCCGCATCTCGATTGGGTCAAATCCTACACTCGCGCCGGCTTTGCCATCACCACCATCCAGATCAAGGGCGACACTAACACCGCCGAGGTGAAGGACGCCTTCTACCAGATCCGCAAGAAGGTGGGCGATATCGGCAACGAGCTGCCGTCCGGCCTGCTCGGTCCCTATTTCAACGATGAATTCGGCGATACTTTCATCACGCTGCATTCGATCAGCGGCGACGGCTACACCTATCCGGAGCTGAAGAAATTCGCCATCCAGGCCCGTGACATGCTGCTCTCGACGCCCGGCGTCGAGAAGGCCACCATCATCGGCGACCAGGCGGAGCAGATCTATATCGACGTCTCCTCCAAGGTCCTGGCCGAGCGTGGATTGACGCTCAACGACCTGAGGAACGCCATTATCGGCCAGAATAATGTCGATCCGGCCGGCACCGTCGATACCAGCACCCGCTCTGTGCGCATCTCGGTCGAGGGTGACGTCAACAAGATCGAGGATATCAAGAACCTGCGGCTCAACGCCGGCGGCCAGGTGACCCGTCTCGGCGATATCGCCACCGTCACCGCCGGGCTGCAGGACCCCTATACCGCCAAGTTCCTCTTCAACGGCCATCCAAGCGTGCAGCTCGGCGTCGTCATGGCTCCTGGCTTCAAGGTGACCGATGTCGGCAAATCCATTGAGGAAACCTATAAGCGCTTCGAAGCCTCGCTGCCGGTCGGCGTTCAGGTCGATCAGATCGCCAACCAGCCAGACGTCGTCACCGACGCGATCAGCGAATTCATGCATGCGCTGGGCGAAGCGCTCGTCATCGTGCTGATCGTCTCGTTCCTCTCGATCGGCTGGCGTTCCGGCCTCGTGATCGCCATCGCCATTCCGCTGGTGCTGGCCGCGACCTTCGCCATCATGTACGAGTTCGGCATCGACCTGCAGCGCATTTCGCTCGGCGCGCTCATCATCGCGCTCGGCCTGCTTGTTGATGACGCCATGATCGTGGTCGAGCTCATGGAGCGCAAGCTGGAAGAGGGGCT
Organism: Rhizobium sp. BK289; assembly: GCF_014193575.1. NCBI lineage: Bacteria > Pseudomonadati > Pseudomonadota > Alphaproteobacteria > Hyphomicrobiales > Rhizobiaceae > Rhizobium > Rhizobium sp. BK289. The sequence goes on along the minus strand of NZ_JACHZO010000011.1, from coordinate 174,598 downwards.
CGTAAAGCTCGATGCCGCGAGCTTCGCCTATTCCTCGACCGCCTTCCCGATGCTGACGGGCACGCTGATCACCACAGCCGGCTTCATCCCGGTAGGCTTTGCGGCATCGACGGCCGGGGAATATGTCCGCACGCTGTTCTACGTCGTCGGCATCGCGCTCGTGGTCTCCTGGTTCGTGGCCGTCTATTTCACGCCATGGCTCGGCTACATGATCCTCAAGCAGCGCCACCATGCCGGCGAGCATCATGATGTGTTCGACACGCGCTTCTATCGCCGCCTGCGGTCGTCGGTCACCTGGGCCGTACGCCACCGCGTCATCGTGCTGCTCCTGACGCTTGCCGCCTTCGTCGGCAGCCTGTGGTCGTTCCAGTTCATTCCGCAGAACTTCTTCCCGCAGTCGTCGCGTCCGGAAATTCTCGTCGACCTGTGGCTGCCCGAGGGCACCAGCATCAAGGAAGTCGAACGGCAGGCGCAGGCGCTGGAAGCCCGCATGGCCGATGATCCGGACAAGCGCTTCATCGCTACCTATGTCGGCCAGGGCGCGCCACGCTTCTTCCTGCCGCTCGATCAGCAGCTCACCAACCCGAACTATGCCCAGATGCTTGTCATGGCCAAGGACGAGCCGGCCCGCGAGCGGCTGATCGCCAAGATGCGCGGCATCCTGGCGGCGGATTTCCCCTCCGTCCGTGGTAAGGTCGACCGCCTGTTCCTCGGTCCGCCCACCGGCTGGCCCGTGCAGCTGCGCGTCATGGGTCCCGACCGGCAGGAGGTTCGCCGTATAGCCGACGAGGTGAAGCAGCGCTTTGCCCAGAACCCGCTGCTCGGCGCCATCCATGACGACTGGCTCGAGCCTGTGCCGGCCATGAAGCTGGTGATCGATCAGGATCGCGCCCGCGCTCTCGGCGTCACCTCGCAGCGCATCCGCCAGATGCTGCAGGCCACGATGTCCGGTGTCACGCTCGACAATTATCGCGAAGGCGAAGAAACTGTCGGGATCGTCGCCCGCGAGCCGGACGCGAGCCGTCACCTGCTGACCTCGGTGAATTCGGTCTATATCCCGACCGATAGCGGCGGCTTCGTGCCGCTCTCGCAGGTCGCCAAGATCGTGCCCGTGATGGAGCAAGGCATAGAATGGCGCCGTGACCGCCTTCCGACCATCAGCGTGCGGGCGACCCTGCCCGACAATGTGCAGTCGAACGACGTGACGGCCAAGCTCTACAACGACATGGCTGATCTGAGGAGCAGCCTGCCGGCCGGCTACAAGATCGAGATCCAGGGCGGCGCCGAGGACAGCGCCGAAAGCCAGGCCTCGATCGCCGCCAAGGCGCCGATCATGCTCGTCATCATCGTCGTGCTCCTGATGGCGCAGCTGCAGCACTTCGGCAAGGCGATGCTGGTGCTCGCCACCGGCCCGCTCGGCATCATCGGTGCCGCCGGTGCCCTCCTGATCAGCGGCGCGCCCTTCGGCTTCGTCGCGATCCTCGGCGTCATCGCGCTGCTCGGCATCATCATCCGCAACTCGATCATCCTCGTCGACCAGATCGACCAGGATATCGCGGCGGGCATGGATCGGAAGGAGGCGATCATCGGCTCGGCCGTGCGTCGTTTCCGGCCGATCATGCTGACGGCGCTGACGGCCGTGCTGGCGCTGATCCCGATTTCGCGCGGCGTCTTCTGGGGACCGCTCGCCTACGCCATGATGGGCGGCATTCTGGTCGCGACCGTGCTGACGATCTTTGTCCTGCCTGCCGGCTATGCCCTGTTCTTCGGTCGCGAGCCCAAGAGCAAGTCGGTCGAGCCGCCGGCCAAGGAGCGGGCCGACGAGGAGGAGCAGAATACGATCCAGCTGCCGCCGGCCGTGGCCGCGGAGTAAAAGATCTGAAAGAAACAAATATCCCGGCTTTCGAGCCGGGATATTTGTTTGAGCCGTTCAGATCGATAGCAGGATCGTGTGTTTACCTTCGGCGATCTTCAGGATCGTCAGGCTTCCGCCCATGGAGACTGCCGTGTCGATGCCGATGCGGCCCGAGCCGAACGTGGGGCGCGAATGCGGTGTGTGACCGTGGACCACCAGCAGCGGCAATTGCGGTCCTTCCGACAGGAAGGGTTCGCGGATCCACATCAGGTCTTCATCCGTCTGATAGCTTAAGGGAATGCCGGGCTTGATGCCGGCATGGACGAAGAGCGTCGAGCCGAACGTGACGGCTACCGCCAATGAACGCAGCAGATCGACATGCGCCGGCGGCATGGCGCTGAGCGTCATGTCGCGCAATTGCTGGACGCTATAGCCAAGGTCGAAAAGAACATGCCGGGCATCGATGCCATAGGAGGCGAGCGTCGGCAGCGCGCCGAATTCGAGCCAATGGATGTTGGTATCGGGATCATCGAGAAAGCGCAGGAAGACATCGTCGTGATTGCCGCAAAGCGCATAGCGGTCGAAGCCTTCCGGCGGCGGCGCGCTGAGATGGGCCAGCACGTCACTGGAGCGCGGGCCGCGATCGACATAATCGCCGAGAAACAGCAGGAGCTTTCGGCCGGGAAGGGTGCGGGCGTCGGCAATGATACGCCTTTCAGCCTCCGCCATCTCGTCGTGGCAGCCATGGATGTCGCTCAGCGCATAGATCGCGGTATAATCCCGTCCCGTGAGATCGATGCGGTTCCGTTGCTGCTGCATGAAATCGACCGTTCCCCGCCGGGTCGTGCCTGAACGGCCGCGGCAGTCCAATTGCCTGAAATAGTGTCGAGAAACCCGCTTTCGGCGAGTCCTTATAGGACGGTATTCCAAGCATGGACCTGCCGCAAGTCTTACGAGCACAGGCATTGGTCTGAACCGCTGAAACTGCAGGGAATTTCAGAACGCCGTCGGAAACCTCGCCCATGACGCGATCTCCAGAACGATCGCTCAACCGCGATAGGCGGCCTCGAGCCCGGCAATGTCGAGTTTGACCATGCCCATCCAGGCTCGCATGACGCGAGCGGCCTTTGCCGGATCCGGATCGGCGATATACTTGCGGAGCACCGCCGGCACGACCTGCCAGTAGACGCCATAGCGATCCGTCACCCAACCGCATTCCACCGGCGCGCCGCCATCGACAAGGCCGTCCCAAAGGCGGTCGACCTCAGCCTGGTCGGCGCAATCCACCTCCAGCGAGATCGCATGATTATATTCGATGCGGTCGCCGCCGTTCAGTGCCATGAAGCGCTGGCCGGCGAGCGTGAAGGTGACGACCAGAACCTCATCGGGTTTGCCGGAGGGCATGTCGACAATATTCTTCTGCACATGATCGATCCGGGAATCGGGGAAGAGCGAGACATAGAAATTCGCAGCTTCCTCGGCTTCCCGCGCAAACCACAGGCATGGGGCAATCTTGGACATTGGGTGTTCCTCTCTCGAATGGACTTCTCTAGCTAAGCTGCCGGAGGACGTCTGAGGAAACAGGATGCCGACACCGAGCTTTGAAAAATGCCTTTCAACGCGATGCGGGCGGGTAGAATTGTCTTTTAGATATCGATTGTGAACTCGCGGAGGGCGCCGCTGTCCCCCTTCTCCCCAGCGGGGAGAAGGTGCCGCCAGGCGGATGAGGGGGTGCCCGCCAAGGCCACTAAAATCCATGAATTCAAATAGATAACCCCCTCATCCGACCCTTCGGGCCACCTTCTCCCCAAGGGGAGAAGGAGCTTACGGTGCTCGTCCGCCTCCATATGCGATAGCCCTGCCACAAGGGGGGAGATTGGTCACTCGCTGCACCTTCCTGCCTCAAGCAAGCATTAAACTTGCTGATTCCTGTGTTCCTGTTGTTTTAGCTGAAACGGAGCGACATACTCCCAGCGATCTCCCCCCATGTGGGGGAGATGTCCCGAGAGGGACAGAGGGGGGTATTAGCGGTGCGATAGGCGAGAAAGGTATTTGGCCGATGCGACACCAAGCTCAATCGCTCGTCGCCAGCCTCTCCGCGAATTCGATCGCCTCGATCAGGCTGCGCTCATTGGCGATGCCCTTGCCGGCGATGTCGAAGGCGGTGCCGTGGTCGACCGAGGTGCGCACGATCGGCAGGCCGAGCGTGATGTTGACGCCGGAAAGATCCATCCATTTGCCCGTCGCGGGATCGATCTCGAAGCCGAGCAGCTTGACCGGGATATGGCCCTGATCGTGATACATGGCGATGACGGCGTCATACTGGCCGGCGCGCAGCTTGACGAAGACGGTGTCGCCGGGAACGGGACCGACGATATCGAGCCCGTCGGACACCGCCCTGGCGATGGTGGGCGCGGAGATATCGATATCCTGCCGGCCGAAGAGGCCGCCTTCGCCGGCATGCGGATTGAGCGCCGCCACCGCGATCTTCGGGCTGGTTATGCCGAGATTCCTGAGCGCCTTGTGGGTGAGGTCGATCACGAGGCGCAGCCGCTCGGGCGTCAGGCGCTTCGGCACATCCTCGAGTGCGACATGGGTGGTGACGTGGCTGACGCGCATATTGCCATGGGCGAGCATCATCACGGAGCCGCGCGCGCCGGTGAGCTCGGCCAAAAGCTCGGTATGACCGGCATAATGGAAGCCAGCCTTGTTCAGTGCTTCCTTGTTGAGCGGCGCGGTGACGATGCCGCCGACCTTGCCTGACAGCGCCAGCTGAACGCCCTTTTCGATCGCCTTGAACGCCATGCGGCCGCCATCGGCGGAAAGCCGGCCCGGCAGGATCGGCTCTCCCTCGGCATCGGCCTGGATGAAGCAGAGGTTCGGCCAATCGGCCTCCATCTGCACGTCCGGAATTTCGATATCGAGGCCAAGCTGTTGCTCGGCAAGCCGCAGGGCAGGGCCGCTGCCGATAATGGTCAGCTTCAGCTTACCTTCATCGAGCCTATCTTTGAGTCGTGCTGCAGCCTTGACGATGATTTCCGGGCCGATGCCGGCGGGATCGCCCATGGTGATCGCTAAGTGCCGCGTCATGGTTCTTCTCCTCCGGCAATCAGCCCGTTTTCACTTAAGAGATCGCGCCACAGGGTGGGGCCGCCGAATGCACCTGATTTCGAGATGACAGTGGTGCCTTGCCAGGGGCCGTCGACGATCGTGGAGCGCGGCAGGCCCGGCGCTGCCTGGCCGGTGATGCTGAGCGCTGACACGTCGAGCGCCGAGCACAGGTTTCGCAGGGTCTCGCCGCCGGCGACGATCAATGTGCCCGGGGCGGGCAATGCCCTGGCCATGCGGCCGAAGGTGGTCGCGATCCGCCTTGCAGCATCGTCGCGTTCAAGCCCTGTCGGCAGGTCGAGGCTGACCATGGCGACGCCGCTTTGCCGGATTTGATGATCGACGGTTTTGGCATCAGCATCTTCGCCAAGCTTCAGCCAGTTGGGACCGCAGGCCTGGAGTTGCGCCAGGGTGATCGGCTGGTCCGAGCCGAACAGGCCGAGCACCGGCCGTTGCAGCCGGCGCGAGATGGGAACGGAGGGGGCCGGATGGCGTTCGCCTGCGTCTCTTTCGGCGTGGGGCAGAAGCTGCGTTGCCAACTCGATATTGCGTGCGAGAGCACGGGCGAGCCCGCCGGTGCCGCTCCAGAGAACCGGCCCCTCCAGCCGCGAGGACACCCATGCGATGATGGCATCGAGATCGTCATCCGTATGCGCATCGAAAACATGGATGCCATCCGGAATGTGCTTGCCTTCGAGGCTACCAAGCGTCGTGTTGAAGGCCGGCAATCCCTCGGCGCGCAAATGGGTCACGAGATCGCCGCTGACATCGCGCCAGGCGTCCTTGCCGGCATAAAGCACCTGCCGCCCGCCCTTCGTGTGCCGTCCGTGATGCGGGAAGGCTGGCGCCAGAATGCAATGCCGCCAATAGCCGAGCCGGAAGCAGGCAGCCAATTCCGCCGCCCAGGGGCCGCGAAACAGGCTATCCACCTTCTTGAAGGCGAGATCGGCCCCCTGCAGCAGCGGTGCAATGCCGCCGACGATTGCTTCCGCCTCGGTGGCTGTCTTCTCGCGGGTGCCGCTATCGATCGCCAGGCAATCCGGCAGCTTGTTGGAAAGCGCATCGCTGCGCTCGACCGCGATTGGCCCGTAGACACCGACGAATTCGACGGCGGTATCGAGCGCGCCCGTGAGGTCATCAGCAATGAGGCGGAGAGTGGGCATGAACTTTAGGAGCCTTCAGCGGCCTTGCGGGTAGCGGATATCGGAGTGGACGGGAGACCTTGCGGCGGCTCGGACGAAGCGCAATCTTCAGCCTTCCATTAGGGATGTCAACGGGTTGCTTTGTCACCGTTTCATGTCGGGCCATGGCATATGGAGCAGGCAGGTGCCGCATGTACCTTCTCCCCTCGGGGAGAAGGTGGCCCGAAGGGTCGGATGAGGGGGCGATTGAACCGAATCCGAGAATTTCGTGCTTCCGGCAAATCCCCCTCATCCCCCTGTCGGGACCTTCTCCCCGAGGGGAGAAGGAGGGTGCGCGACAACGATCTCACCCCATATGCAATTGCCCCGCCGTTTCATTGATCGCGGCTGCGACGCCGGCCCGCGTTTACTCGACTGTGCATATGCGGCTATGCTTGTATCTCAACCACGCGGCGGATCGCTTCAGTCGCGTCAAGGAGGGCAGGGTGAGCTACGATTTCCATGTGGGCCAGAAGGTCGTCTGCATCGACGATACGTTCAAGCATGTCAGCATCGATCAGCTGATCCGCAAGGGAACGATCTACACCATCCGCTGGGTCGGCGAGTACACGCATTATGTCGACGGCACCTTCATCGGCGTGAAGCTCGAGGAGATCCATCGCGGTAATGATGACGGCCCGGAAGGCTATGGCGCCGCCGACATGCCCTATCGCGCCAGCCGCTTCCGTCCACTGGTGAAGGACAAGATCGCTTCGCTCAGAAAGCTGCTCGCGCCGACGCCGGATGCGCCCGCCGAGCCGAAGGTGAAGACCAGGAAAAAAGAAAAGGTCTGACGGCAGGCGGCATCGGAGCCTGCCGCCGCTATGGATCAGGCCTGCCGCGCCCGCGCAAGCCCGTGCTCGATCAGCCGGCTGACAAGCTCCGGATAGGAAATGCCCGAGGCTCCCATGGCCTTGGGATACATGCTGATATTGGTGAAGCCGGGCATGGTGTTGATCTCGTTGATGACGACGCTGCCATCCGGCGCTAAAAAGAAATCGACGCGCGCCAGCCCTTCGCATCCGAGCGCGCGAAAGCCATCCGCTGCCATGCGCTTCAGCATGTCTGCCGTATCAGCCGGAATATCCGCCGGCACGGTGACGACGGCGCCGTTCTGGTCGAGATATTTTGCCTCGTAGGAATAGAAGCCGTGCGTCGCGGCCGTCGCGATCTCGCCCGGCACGGAGACGAAGAGCGAGCCGTCAGGCTCTTCCAGCACGGCGCATTCGATCTCGCGGGCGCGCACGAATTCTTCCACCAGCACCTTGCGGTCATGCCGGAAGGCTTCGGTGAGCGCGCTCTCGAACCCTTTGGCATCCTGCACCTTGCTGACGCCGACCGACGAGCCCTGGCGCGTGGGTTTGACGAAGACGGGCGAGCCGAGCGTGGCTGCGATCTCATCGAAATCTGGCTTGTCGCCACGCGTCAGTGTGACCGAGCGGGCCACCGGCAGGCCGGCCTCGCGCAGCAGGCGCTTTGCCATATCCTTGTCGATCGCATTGGCCGAGCCGAGAATGCCGCAGCCGACGAGGGGCAGGCCGATGATCTGGGCAAGGCCCTGAATGGAGCCATCCTCGCCGTTCAGCCCATGCAGCACCGGAAACAGCACGTCGACCGCAGGCAGCTCGCGGGCGCCTGCCCCTTCCAGCGCCATCAGCCGGCCCTTGCCGCCCGGAACCAGGCAGACTTGCCGGCCCTCATAGGCAACCGGCTCCGGCAGCGCGCCGCCCTTTTCCTCCACCAGCAGCCAGCGCCCGGCGCGATCGATCAGGATCGGCACGATCTCATATCTGCCGCCATCGATCGCCTTGACGACATTGCGGGCCGACATGACGGAAACCTCATGCTCGCTGGACTGACCGCCAAACAGAACGGCGACGCGTAGTTTCGACATCGAGGCTTTTCTCCCGGGCCAGGTTGGAGGTGATGGTGGGAGAAGGGTTTAAACGGGAGATTGCAGCGGAATTGGGGAGGATCACGCTTAGGGCGCCTTTCACGAAGAACATCTTCGTCCGCTTCGACAGTTACGACGATAAGGACATTCTCGACCTTAAGGCGGACCTCAACCAGCACGTTGTTTCGTCGGAGTGAAGTCTTGGGATTGAGGTCTGTCGCGATCTCATTAGCCTTGCTGGCGTTGTGCTGGCAGGGCTTTGTAAGCAAGTCGTTGAACAGGTTAGCGGGACTACGGCGTAAACTCATAAAATTGCTTGTCGTTTATGGTCGGCTCTGATTCAAGGCTTCCAACTACGGAGGCCTTTGATGACGCGTCGCCGCTACGAACTTACCGAGCATGAATGGTCGATCATATCGCCGTTGTTGCCCAACAAGCCCCGCGGTGTTCCCCGCGTGGATGACCGGCGGGTGCTGAACGGTATCCTTTGGCGGTTCCGGACAGGTTCGCCCTGGGCGGAAGTCCCGGAGCGCTATGGCCCGCCGACCACCTGCTACAACCGCTTCATGCGCTGGCGCAAAGCCGGAGTATGGGATCGGCTTCTCGAAGCAGTCTCGGCCGCCTACGATGGTGACATCGTCATGATCGACTCGACCTGTGTCCGCGTTCATCAGCATGCGGCCACGGGAAAAAAGGGGATGGAGATGATGGCGGCATGGGACGTTCCCGCGGCGGACTTACGAGCAAAATCCACGCGCTCGTCGATGCCGAAGGTCGCCCCGTCAACCTTCGTCTGACCGGTGGGCAGGTCGCCGACTGTACCCAGGCCGACGCGTTGACGGACGAACTGGGTGAAGGAGATATCCTGCTGGCCGACAAGGGATATGACAGCAATGCCATCCGGGCTAAGGCCGCCGAGCGAAAGGCCTGGGCCAATATTCCGCCGAAGACAAACCGGAAAGGCTCCTTCGTGTTCTCCCGCTGGGTCTATCGACAACGCAATCTCGTGGAACGGTTCTTCAACAGGATCAAACAGTTTCGAGGCATCGCAACCCGGTATGACAAGCGTCTGGAAAACTACTTCGCCGCTGTAAAGCTCGTCGCTGCAAGAATATGGTGCCAGAGTTTATGAGTCGACGCCGTAGAAGACTACTTGCCCGATGGCTACAAAGCAAAAGATTTGGAATCGCTGATCGCTTTTGTCGCCGCTGACGATTTCTGGGAGCGGCTGCCTTTTGAACCCAAAGCGGAATTTGATAGACTTGCCAAGGTCATTCTCGGTATCGAGGACAAAGGAAAAGTGGCGGCTGTTGAGTCCGAAGAAGAGGAGCGTGAACAGCGTCTGACCCAAACGCCACATTAGTTTGCGTCTAACTTCTCGGCTCTATCAGTATATAAGATTGGGCAAAGCCCATTAGCTTATTGTGCGACAAGGCGATGCACGTGCCATCGCTTTATTGAAAGAGGCCACTGACGCAAAAGTAAGCGATCCGTCGATTGTCATAGTTTTTGGCGAAATAACAAGAAACTGGTGCTGCTAGAGAGATTTGAACTCTCGGCCTCTCCCTTACCAAGTATGTTCTTGTCTTCTACTATCACTTTGCTTTCCTTTCATTATCGCCGATGCCGGTTTCAACTTCCCCAATATTTCCCCATGGCAAGTTGTTTATTGAGGAGGCGAGATTGGATACGTTGATGTGCGCGTAGCGCAGCACCATCTTTTCCGAGGTCCATCCGCCAAGCTCCTTCAAGGCAATCAAATCCCGGTTGGCTATGTAGTGCCAGGTTGCCCATGTGTGGCGGCAATCATGGGGGGTGAAGTCCTTTATGCCAGCTCGGCGACACGCTCCTTTGAAGCCCGTTTTGATCTGTCCGCCGCCTTCATCGTCTTCCTTGACCTCATAAGGCTTTCCCCGGTTCGTGAGGAATACGGCGCCGGTACGATGCTTCATGTTGCCGAGGGCGACGACAACACGCGGATGCAGCGGCACGCCGCGATCGATGCCGGTTTTCGTGTCGAGGAAGGCGACATGGGCGCGCATCAGATCGACATCTTTCCAGTCGAGATACAGCGCTTCCGAGAGACGCGCGCCCGTGTACAGCAGGAACGTTACCAACGGCTTCAAGTGCGGTGAGCAAGCGCCAATGAGAGCATTTGCCTCGTCAGTTGTGATCCAGCGCACCCGCCCTTTAGGCTGCTTGGGGCGAGCTATGTCGAAAGGTGCGCAGAGACGATACTTTGCTGCCAGTTTCAGAATGGCCGATATCGGCGTGTAAACTTGGCGGTTCAGGGTTGACGGCGAGGCGTCTGGATAAAGCTTCCGGGCCGCGCGGTCGATGGCGAGCTGATCAATCTCATGTAGCGGCTTCGTTCCGAAGTGTTTGGCGATCTTATCGACAAAGCGGCTTGAGCCGCCTTGTTCCAGATACATCACGCTGGCTTCAAGGAACGTCGCTGTTTTGCTGCGGCCATGGATACTACGGTCGAGCAGTTCCGCTTCGCGTTTGATGCGGATTTCTTCCGCCCTTTTTTTGTCGTCAGTGCCTGTAGTTTCATCCACTGCGATGCCTCTGACGGTGCCACGGATGTACCAGTTTTTTCCTCCGTGACGCTGGACGAGCTTGAGGGGCATGAAAGTGACTCCAATAGTGCTTTGACATCGGCGTCCGTGAAAATCTTGCGGCGGCCGATTTGTCGGAAGAATGGGCGCTCCTTGAGTATTTCCTGAAGCGTGCGGCGGGAGACGTGCAGCGCAACCGCCACGTCATCCATGGTGTGAAGCTGAGGGAGAGACATCAGTCCCTGCCTTTCTTCTTCGCCAGACGGCGCAGATCCGCACGCCCCATTTTGATCGGGCTTGTCGGGCCGTTCAGTTTATAGCTGTTGATGCTACCATTTGCATGCATCCGGCGAATAGTTCGCGTTGAGCAGCCGAGCGCATGTGCGATTTCCTTGATGCCAACCGGGCTATCGTCTTTCATCTTTGCCACATTCCCTCGTGAAATCGGAATGCCGGCATCCGTTTAAACGGGTGCCGGCTTTTCGGGTCAGCAGATTTGCCGAGCCTTAATTGTTCGAGCGGTCGAGAACGTTGACCACCTCGTCGAGCATGCGGTTAGACGCATCCAACGCGCGCGCAAATTGATGCAGGATGTTCTGGTCGTAGCTCTCCGACTCGGCGATATGAGACATGTAGCTCGACAGAATTTTGCCGATCGCCTGCGCCTCAAAGGACTTATCGATAGCGGTCTCAATCTCTTCGGAAGTGGGCTTCATACGGGCGCTCCCTCCAGCTTGCGGCGGATGCGGCCCGGATCGATCACTTCACGGGGCGCGACAAGATCGCCCTCGAAGTAGACGGCTCCCATCAAATAATGGCGGCGATCCATGGCCGACCATTCGCGCGTAATCCAGAAAGGCACAGCGTTCCGGCTATGCCTGTCGTCGACCTCATAATAGCCGTCGCCGCTCCATTCGACGCTCGCGCGGCGCACGCCTACCATGACTGTAACGTCGCCCGAATTGTGGAATACATGGCCGCCGTAGACTTCCTGACGGTCGGGACGCATGCGCAGGAGAATTACCTCGATCTGCTTCATGCACGCTTCCAACTGTTCTTCGTCGGTAAGCTGCTGGATCTCGATGGTCGGCGCGACACTGGCGAGCGCTGTCGCCGGCACTGCGGCGCTGATGCCGACAGCCGATAGGAACGAACGGCGCGAGAGCGGCCCGAAGGCAGCGCTTGCATTGCTTGGCGTTTGTGCTGTAGATTTTCCCTGCATCTTTATATCCTTATTGGTGTGATAAAGGGCGGAGCCGGTTCCTACGCCGGGGCTCCGCCCTTTTCCGTTTGCTTCGCATTCAGACCCTCTTTCACTAATTCACGAATCGCCTTGGCTCTCGTGCTAATGCGGTTGCCGAAGCGATATTCATCAACCTGCTCGATCAAACCCTTTTCGAACATGATCGGAACACGTTCCGTCTTTGCTTCTGACATTTGCTGCTCCGTTATCGACGCCATCGGCGCTTTTTGTGCCGATTTTTTATTAATTGATCTTTTGCATTTGATGGTCAATAGATATTTGAGCCTCTTGTGCCGATTTTTTGTGGTGAGTTATGGTGAAGCCTCGCGAAAACCGCGTTCCGATGATGCTTTCGAACGATGAGCTTGAAGCAATTGATGATTGGCGTTTCAAAACTCGGGTCGCCACGAGGTCTGAAGCAATACGCCGGTTGTGCAAGCTTGCTCTGATTCTCGACGCGCGAATGGAAGGCCTGTTTGATTATAGACTTCGCGCGTTAGGAAGCGTCGCTCAGCTAGGGGAGGCGATAAGTTACGAGCCGTCCGACAACACAGAGAATGCTGTTGCGAATGCATGGAACTCTATCAGGGCGACAGAAGCCCTTATGCGCTCAGTCGATGAAAAGAGGAAAAGCCCTGAATCAGCTGCGGCCGCCTTCGAGGAGGCGGCTCTTGCGATTAGCGATCTGACGGGTCGAATAAAGGAGCTTTCGGATGCAATGATTACATTGCGAATGCCGTCGAAGATCGAAGAAGCTTTTCTCGACATTGAGGTCAATACAGAAATTTGGAATAGAATGCTTGGACGTCCATCAGACTTCGCACATCTCACAATTGATGAACTTGTCGATGTCCTAAAGAATGGCGGACAGCCCAAAGAAGATAAAATCTCCGGAAAGGATTAGGCGACTTAGGCGCTTGACTTGCCCCCAGGCCATAGTCATTTTCTCCGCAACGTATGGGGGATTTAATGACCAAAAGCTTTCTAGTGCTAGTTTGCGCATCTATTGCGTTGACCGCTTGCCAGACGGCGTCTCCGCAGGATGACACGGTCTACGTCCGAACCGATGGCATTTCACAGGTGGGACGCCCGGATCTTCAACAGCAGTTCCAAATTGACAGCACAGTTTGCATTGGCGAGGCACAGAAAGCGGCTGTAGGTGCGCCCATCGTCTACTCCAACGGTTCCCTTCTAAGTGAGATCAGCGCGGCTAGCGTGAATCAACAGAAGAGCAATGCTTTGAACGATGTGGTAAAGGGCTGTATGGCGCAGAAGGGCTATATACTGGTAAAGAAATCGGAAGCCGTGGCGACAGCACAGCGGTTCCGCGCTAACGTTAAGAAATAGAGCTGGGAGCATAACTGACTGGTGCGAGCTTGCGGACAACTTGTCCGTAAGATGATCGAAGCGACAACGTGTCGTTCTGATCATCCAAACATCCTGTCGAACATCTCGGCCGCCGTTTCCTGCTCCGACGATCTGCCCTTGAACATACGGTCGAAGTGCTCGGCACTGAGATAGATGACGTTATCGATTGGCCGGTTGAGATTGTTCTTTCGGCGCTTCTGGCTGTCTGCAGCTCTATGGCTGTCCGAGCAAAAGCGCGATGTCTTGCGCTTGGCTTCGAAAGGCACGCCGCACCAGGCGCATATTGCGCGGTGAAACTGCTCCTTCATTTCCTCGTTATAGCAGACGCGGCTGCAGAAGAGGGTACTTTCCAGCTTCGCGACGAACGCCGTTCCGCAACGCTTGCAGCTTGCCATCGCACGCTGGCGATGCTTTTCGTCCCGGCAGGTGCGACCGCAGAGAGTCTGCTCGTTGCCGCGCGGCTTGAACATCTCGCCGCATTGAGCACATTCCCGCTCCTTGTGGATGAGCATCGCCTTGTTGCGGCACTTCATGCAGCAATAGAGGGTCCCCGCCTTCTTCGGACGGAACGGCGTCTGGCATTCCTTGCACTGGCGCTCGTCGAGATGGCGGCGAGCGAGGCCCTGGCATTCGGGACTGCAATGGACCTGCTTAGCACGGCGCGGCTGGAATGATGTTCCGCATTGAGGGCAGGGGATGGCTTCCAGCCTGCGGCGAGCAACGCCGGCACACATGAAGGAGCAGTATTTTCGTTCGCGCTGGTCGGCCCCATAAGGCAGGAAAGGCTTTGCGCATACGTGGCATTCGATCCGCTCGAAACTCTCGCGCCTGATCGTGAGCGCCGCATTCTTGCCGCTTGCGCCGGTAGCTCGCTGGCCTTCGCCCCGCCACATCGCCCGGGCATTCGTGGCGCACTTGACGGAGCAATAGCGGCCGCGCCGCGTCGTCTCGCCGAATTCGACGGGGCCGCCACACTGGATGCAATGGCCGTCGATGCGGGTGTATTCGTGCTGGCCTTCGTCCCAGTTCGGCCTGACGGCGCCATTGCGCTTCAGCGCCAGCGCGACCAGCGTCGCAGCCTCATGGTCCGCTGTGCGCCAGGCGTGCCCCTGACGGCATAGATTGGAGCGGATCAAAGCCCGCATCTCGCCCTCGCGCTCGAATGCGCTTGATATCCAGATTCTCATTTCGCGAGCCAGCCGACTGACGATGCGCAGGCGATCGCGGCCGGAGAAGATCTCGGGCGGAGGCGGAGCGACATGCAGCTGTTCGATCCATTGTGACCTGTTGCGTTGCCTGCGACCCATATCGTCACCCGAACAATGTGTCGAACAGGCCGGCGCTGATCTTACCGGTTGCGGTATGGGGCAGCACTTTCACGCCGTCGCGCTGGTTGCGCATCACGGCGAGCTGATCGATATAGGCATCGTCCATCGCGCGCAGGATGGCGATGTGATGCGGCTGCATGGCGATGCGGTACAGGCGGCAATAGGCCTCAATCTCGGCGTGGGTGATGGGATTGGGGCCGTTCATGTGATAGCAGCGCGAGCGGCTGAGATCGAGGAACCAGCGCCATAGCAGCGCGCCACCAGAAGGGACGCGCGGCCGCTTGCGCGTAACGAGGCTTTCCTTGAGGGCCGTGACCATGTGATGTTTGAGACGGTCCGTCTTTTTCATCGCTGCCTCGGATGTAAGTTGATCTGCGCAACGCGATCGGGCAACTGGTCGTTCAGCTCCTGAACGCCCTGCCTGGTGATCCGGGTTGCGGTGTTCTCGACGAAGCCTTGAAGGTTGCCGTCGTTATCGACGCTCACGCGGACATCAGATGTCACATGAACGTTGACCGCAGAACCGACGCTGAGGCTGGACAGCCGATCGTTGGGAATGACCTGCGAGCCTCGCGGCAGGTTGACCAGCTCGGGACCTTCCTCACCCACCCAGGCAGTGCCGCCAGGCGCGAAATCCGTTCCCTTCGCGAAGCCAGGCCGTGGGGTCGGAATAGGAACGGTGGAGATATCCGGCACAAGCGACGAAGATAACCCGCCGCCGAGAATGCTGCTGAACAGGCTGTCGAAGATGCCTCCGGATTTGCTGGTGCCGAAGATGCCATCGAGCAGGCTGTCTTCAAGCTTGCTGATAAGCTTGTCGAGGACGCCGCTGAAGGCCTCGGCCGCGGACTTGCCCTGGCGCAGATCATCGATGAAGCCCTTGGTGGCATCCTTGGAAACGTCGCGCCATTCGTTGACGGCATCGCGCAGATTTTCCTGCTCCTCGTGCAGCTTGCTGGCGCCGACGCGGGCATTCGCATATCCGTCCGCGAGGGTGAGCATATCCTGCGCCTGCTGGCGGGCGGCAGGTGAGAGGTTGGCGAAATCGCCGCTGAGGAGCTGCTGGACGCTCTTCAGTTCCTTGCCGGCGGCAGTCCCTGCCTTCTGCGCCGCCGACAGCAGATCCTGCGCGGCGCCGGCTTTCTCGACGGCATAGCCATAATCGTTGACGAGCGGATTGATGGCAGCCTGCGCCGCCGTCTCGGCCTGAAGGGCAGCGGTGCGTTCCCGGATCTTGCCGGCCTCGCGATCGTAGCTGTCTAGCTTGTCGGCCTTGCCTGACCCATCCTTCGATTTTTTCGTGGTGGCATATTTCTTGTCGGTGATGTCGATCTGCTCGATCTCCGGCGCCGGCATCGTGGGGGTCGCATGACCGTGAGGGGTGGCGAAGCGCTTGGCCTCAACTGTCTGTGGCAGATCATCCTTGCCCTTCGTGGTCGCGTCCTGCATGGCAGAAATCTGCCCTTCGACGGATTTCAGCATGTTGCGGCCGACCGGATTGTCTTTGCCGTACTGAGCGATGATCTTGGCGCGTTGCTGTTCGAGATCCAGCAGCTTTTCGGAGTTGGCAATCTGCTCTTTGCCGGCGCTGAGCGATTGCATGTAAAGGCCGTAGATTTCCTTTTCGGTGTTGCCGGGCGGCGCCAGATCGGTCAGCGGATTGCCGTTGTTCATGGCAGTCAGCGCACCTTCCAGCGTCTGCCATAGGGTACCGGCCTTGCCGATCGCCGTGTCGAGATACTGGATGATGCCATTTATGCCGGCGATCGCGTTATCGAACTTGATGTTGGCGAGGCCGCCCGCGATGCCTTCCAGCAAGTTTGCGGTTTTCTCGGCTGCTCCGGTCGCCGTATCGAAATCGCCGACCAGGCGCGTGAGAGAGGTCTTGAGATCGGTGAAGGCCTGCCCGATCGTCGTCGAAGATCCTTTGAGCTTCGTGTCGAGATCCGACGATCCGGCGATGATGCCGTCGAAGAGGGCGCGGCTGGAAAGCTGCTGGTTGTTGACGAGGTTCTTCAGCTCGGCGACCGAGCCGTTCGCCTGCTTGATGCCCTTGGCGGCGGCTTGCGCCAGTGCCGGCATGCCTTCGACGATAGAGTTGAATTCCTCGGCATGGACCGTGCCGCTGCCGAGCGCTTGCGCGAGCTGCAGCATGGGGCCGGCCGCTTCCGTGGCGCTCGTGCCGGAGATGCGCAACGCCTTGCCGACATTATCGGTAAAGCCGATCAGCTGTTCGCTGGAAATCCCAAGCTCCTTCTGGCTGATCGAAACGCGGCTGTACAGCTGAGCAAGGCTTTCGATCGGCGCGTGGTTGCGCAGTGCGACTTCATAGAGCTGACCGAGTGTGGTCTTTAGGCCGTCGCCGGAGAGGCCGGCCACCTTCAGCGCGTTGGTAATGTTGGTGGCGGAGTCGGCCAATTCCTGAAACGACTTCACCCCGGCAATGGCACCGATCGCGGCGAAGGCCTTGCCGAAGGTTCCGACGCGCGAGGATGTGGTTGCCATCGCCTGGTTGATGCGGGCCGTGGCGCGCGCCATGTCGGCCTCCATCTGGCGCGTTGCGCGTGCGGAGCCGTCCGTGAGCTGCTGATAGGTGCGCGTGCCCGTCGCTGCGCCCTTCTGCATGTTCTTCTCGAAATCGCGCAAACGCGCCTCGAGCAATACGACGAGCCGTTCCGTATCGTCAGGCATGACCCCTCCTAGAAATAGGCGTGCTCTTCCGACCAGTCGTCGGAATCGTAGATGGATATGCCGCTGTCGCCGGCCGCGCAGCGCGCGACCGCCATGGCGGATGCAACCGCGCCGTCGATGCGGTCGCGGCTCTTGCCCTTGTGAAAGCTCTTGTTGCCGGCCTTGTCGGTCTCGACGGCGATGTTTTCGAAGTTCCAGCGAAGGATAGGATTGCCGCCATGGCGGAAGCGGCGGCCGATGATGGCGCGTTCCAGTTCCTTGACGGCCGGCGCCATAGTCACCCAGCCTTGCCGCATATCGACGCAAGGAAAGCCGTCATCGAGCAGGTTGTTCTTAAGGACCTGCGCCATATGCGGATCGAAGGCGATCTCGCGAACTTCGAAGCGGGCGCAGATCTCGCGGATATAATCCTCAACATAGCGGTAATCGACGACATTGCCCGGCGTTGGAATGATCAGCTCGTCTTCGGCCCAATCCACATAGGGCACTCCGTCGCGATCCTGCCGGCCGCGCAGATTATCGGCCGGGCAGAAATACCAGGGATGGACAACATACCCATCCTCGCCATCGCGCCAGGCAGCCACGACTACGGTCAAATCGCTCGTCGAGGACAGATCGACGCCAAGCCAGCAGGGCTTTCCTTCCAGATCGTCGAGATCGACGGGGAACTTGCCTTCGTCGTAAACCATCATGTCAACGAAGGGATCCGCGCTGTAGTCGAGCCAGACATTGAGGTTGAGCTGCTGAAAGGCCGAGCGCAGTGCCGGGATTTCCTCCGCCTCGCGGGCGAGCTGGCGCAGGCCGTCGATATCCGGATAGCCATAGGGGAGGCCGGGATTGGCGGCATACCAGACATCCTCGTCGCGCCAGTCCGCATCGCGCGGCGTCTCGAACAGGATCGGCAGCCAGGTCGGATCTACGATCTCGCCACGCTGGACCTTGCGGGCGTATTCGTAGAATTCGAAGGCGACGTTCTCCTGCCCGCGTCCGGCCGTGCTGATGACCATGAGAAGCGAGCCGGGAACCTTGACGAGGCCGGACTTGATCGCTTCCCACAAGTCGCGTTTCGGCCAGGCGTGCAGCTCGTCGGCCAGCGCGAATACCGGCGTATGACCGTGAGCAGTTCTGGCATCGGCGGAGATCGCCTCGAAGAAAGCGCCGTTCTTCGGGTTGCGGATACGGTTTTTCGAATCCGTCAGATGCAGCCGGCCTTCCATGCGCGGATGGGCTTCGATGATGTCGTAGGCTTCCTTGTAGGCGATGCGCGCCTGCGACCGGTCGGAGGCAGCAACCATACATTCGCCGCCCGGAATGCTCTCTTTCCCGATCGTATGCAGCAGCGCCAGCGCAGCACCGAGCGAGGTCTTGCGATTGCCGCGCGGCAGCATCATCGCGACGGTGCGCACTATACGGCGCCCGTCCGGATGCCGGGGGCCGTAGATCTTGCGCACGACGCGTTCCTGCCAGTGAGACAGGTCGAAATCCTTTTCGGGCAGGGTGGATTTCGGGTGCTTGAGCATGCGCAGGAACTGGACGGCGCGCTCCCCGTAGCCGAACGGATCGGGGATCTCCGAGTCATCAAAAATCCATGAGACCATCGAACAGCTCCGATTGCTGGCGGTCAAAGACCGAGCCGCCCTTGTCGCCGCCCTTCATCTTCGGGCGGGATCTGGCGGCCGGCGTCAGGCCGAGTTCCGCCGCCAGACGCAGCACCGTCGATTGCGCCTTGCCGAGCAGGCTAACGGCGGGGTTCTGTTTGAGGATGCCCTTCCCGCCGTCGATCAGCGGGCCATGCAGGTCGATGGCCTCCTGCGCCTTGCGCATGTTCCACAGCGCCATCACGTACGCGTCTACGGTACCGAACATGGCTTCCGTCAGCATCTGGCGCTCGCGCAGATCATCGACGACGGCAAGCCATTCGGATCGCATGGCATCGGGGATATGCGCGGGAACGGCCGGCGTTTCCGTCATGCCGCCTTCGATCACCTTCAGGTCTGCCTTTCGGCCGCGAGTGCTCATGCACCACCTATCGCTACGGTGCGGATTTCGAGGCCCTTACGCCGGCCAATCTCCTTCACCTCTTTGATGTTGTGGGCCATGCCGGCATAGATGACGCGATCGGCGTTCGTGATGCCGTCGAAAAAGCGGATCCGAAAAATCGTCACGGTCTCATCGGCGGCGCCATAAGCGCGGATGAACTCTTCCGTGGACGCCTGAATGATTTCGGCACGCTGCGTCGTGAGGTCAGTCCATGTGAAAATGGGGTTGCCGGTGTCATCGATGACATCGCCTGAGCGCTGAATGACGATGCTTCGATCGAGACGGCCCGCTCTCATGCGATTTCCTCCACCAGGGCGGATACCGTGACGACGGCGTGGCTCGTCTCGCCGTCCGGATCGCGCAAATATCTCACATTGGAAATGCGGATATCTGCGCAGCTATAGCCTTCGCCGAGAGCGAGCCTGCGCCCGGCTAACGTGAATCGCATGGTCGCTGCAATCAGCTTGACACCGCCCAGCCCCGGTTCCCGTTTCCAGACATGCAGATCCATGAAGACGCGCTGTAGCTTGCGGGCCACGCTGTCTCCCTCGTCGATCGTCTGTCCCTCGCCGATGATGATGGAGGGATCGGGCGCGGGACGCTGGTTGCGGTCGAGAATGCTTGATGCCGGGACAAGCATGGTAAGCGCCGCCGTTTCGACCAGGCGCGTGCGAATGCTTTTCTGAAGGGCGAGATCCGCGCTCATTGTCCACCCCAATTGTCACGCACAGCCTTGCTGATGGACCGTTTGATACGGTTAGTTATGCGCTTGCGGGTGAGGCGCACGGCCGGCCAGAAAAAGGGCTGCGCCGGGGCATTCTTCGTTCCATATTCCTCAAGGTGCGCATAGCGAACGTCCGTGTTGCCGGCCGTCACCATGACCGTGTTTTCGGGAACGACCTGCGAGCCGCCCGGCTGCGAGTATGGCGGCGTCGTTCCGCCCGGCGGCGTGGCGACGATGCTCTTTTCCAGATCGCCGGTATCCCTCGGCGCCAGCTGCTGCATGACGCCTACAAGCTCATCGCCAGATTTGATGATCGCCGGCCGCACGGCTTCCCGCACCGCTTGCGGTATGGCCTTCATGCGCTGCTGGAACCGGGCGAGGCCGCCATCGTTCGCCATGTCAGAAGCTCCAGTTGCGATATTCGCGCACGACATCCTGCACGCCGAACGGCAATGACTGCGCCGTCACGCCGATCACGGACGCCTCGCGGTTCTCGTACCAGTGGGCGGCAAGCATCAGGACGGCATTCTTGATGTCGAAAGGCACATCGCCCGGTTCGAAACCCGTCGCCATCTCGAAACCGAGCAGCCGGTTGATGTGGCTTTCGGCCGCCTCGACCTTCTGCATGATGAGCGCATCGTCGGCATCCCCGATGATGTTCATGTGCTGCTTTGCGGTTTCGAGATCGACGATCATGCGGCGGGCTCCTCAAGAATTCAGCAAGCGACAAACTGTCGTTTGCTGCGTTACGCGCCGGCCGTTGCGGCCACACGGACGATGTTGGAGTTGATCGCCAGGCTGATGTTCATCTTCATGACATTGTTGGCCTGATCGAGAGCCTCGGCGGCGCTCATGACCTTAGCGATGAACAGACGCTGGCTCGGCGTCGGATCGCTGCCGGTGGCCGGAGCATCGTTGAGGACGATCTTGAAGGCATAGTCGTAAGGCGTCTTTTCCGCTGCGATGACGGCCAGCTGACCGGCATCGGCATAGTCGATGGCAGTGACCACTTCCATGGTGCCGGCGTTGCGCGTGCCCTTCAGCGTCTTGTCTCGGCCTTCGCCGATGATGGACTGTGTGATGGCCTGCGAGGTGTCGCCAAGCGTGCCGAGCGTGTCCAGTTCCTTGACTTCTACCCAGGCTTGGCTGGTGAAATCAGCGGCGACGAAATCAGTGCTTTTCTGGTCGATTGCAGTGCCGATATAGAGCTTGCTGCCGGCCGTTGCGAAAATAGGCATGTCAAAAATCCTTATGTTGCCGCCGTTCAAGGCGCTGTTTCTTCGATACGTGGCAGGGAATGGCTGCCATCGGTTGCCAGTTGCTCCGGTCCCAAAAGAGGCGTTCATTGCCCTTGTGCGGGGTGATGTGATCCACCATGTCGGCGACGCGGCCGCAGCCACAGGCGCAATGGCGGTTCTCTGGCAGGGCGAGGAACGCCTTGCTTTCGCGCTCCCACTCGCGGTTGTAGCCGCGCGCGCGGGCCGATGGCCTTGTCTTGTCGTGACGCGCCTTACGTTCGCGGGCGCGGCGCTCCTCGCACGGGCAGGCTGCGCCGGAAGCGATCCGGTGACCGCAGCCACATATGCGGGGAGCCTTGACCGGCATGGCTATGCGACCGGACGGATGGATGCGTCACCGAGGACGGCGAGTGCCGCCAACGCGATCGAGGTTCCGCCTGCCTTGGTGACGGACGGACGGACATAGCGCCTGAAGCCGAGATAGCCGAGCTTGTACGTCGTCGCGGCTGCAAGGGTCGAAGGGATATCGCCCTGCAGCTCGCCGTCGTCAACATCAGTGAACGTGGCGTTGTCGTCGCTGTCCATCAGCTTGACGCCGAAATCTCCGGCTCCGGCGATCGCGCCGGTCGTGAAGACGAAGGCGAGGGAATTGAAGCCGAGCGTATCGATGCTGACACCATCGGCCGCCGCAGTCTGCACGGCCGGCGCGATCGCCTGCCTTGCGGCTATGTTGTGTACGATATCACGCATAAGGAAGTCTCCGGTTGAGGAAGAGGGTTCGCCAGGGTGGCGAACCCATGAGTTTCAAATCGCCAAGTTGGCGACCTGAAATCAGGCGGCCATCTTCAGCTTCTTGAACTTCGCGGCCTGCAGCACGCCGCCGCCGACGCGGCGGGTTGCGTGGATGCGCGTCATGCCGTTGGTGGCAAGCAGGTAAGGGTTGACGAGGATGGAGAGGCCGAGACGATCGACGATGCGATAACCGCTCCAGTCGCCGAAGATGATCGGGTACTGGTTGGCGGCGAGATCCGGCATGTCCGGCAGCTCGATGACAGGGCGGCCGAGGATGGTTTCCGGCTGGCCCTGCTGGAACGCCGGCTGCCAGATGTAGCGATCCTGCGCATCCTTGAGGGTGCGGATGATGCCGAGCGTCGTACCGTTCATGCCCCAGGTGCCGGCGTTGCGGTAGAGCGCCGGCAGCGAATACATCAGCTTGATCATCTGATCTGGGTTCAGGATGGTCGCATGGCCGTTCAGCATCTCGCCGATATCGGCGTTTTTCATGATGCCTTCCGGTTCCAGCGCGCCGTTGCCATTGACGAAGGCAGCACCTTCCTTCTGGCCGAAGTCTTCGGAGAGCGCGAGGCGCACTTCCGACTCCGCCTGTCCAGCCGAATCGGCCAGCAGCTGATTGGAGATATCGACATAGGTGTTGGCTTCCTTGACGACGATCTCCGCCTGACCGAAGGCGGGTTCGCTCCCTTCCTGCGGCTGCTTTTCACCCTTCCACTTGGCATTGGTGATGCCGGTGCGCTTCGGGTATGTCTGTGAAGGCGCGCTGGTCGAGCGGACGCTGGCAACCGAGCGGACAGGGGATACCAGCGTAAGGTCACGGATGAATTCCGTAGTCATCTCGGTCGGGGCGAGATAGCCGCCCTGCGGGTCGCTGGACACGCTGAGCGCCTTCAGCTCGTCAACCGGCGCCTGGTTGCCGAGGCGGAGATAAGTGCCGAAGGCCTTCTTTTCGATCTCGACCTGCTCGTCATCCTTTTTGCCTGCTCCGCCGCCAGGGCGGTTCGCCTTAGTTTCGAGCGCCTTGATGCGTTCGTCGAGTTTCGACGTGTCCGTCTTGGTCTCGATCTCCTTCAGCTTGTCGTCAACGGTTTTCGTGAGGCCGTCGAGCGCCTTGGTGACGATATCGGCCGGATCGTCTTCCTCACCCTTGTGGATGAGGGTAGATGCGCCGAGAGCGGCAACCGCCGCCAGGTTCCTTACGTGTCGCATGATTACCTCGCTGCGAAGTGGGCTGCCGCCCGGTTGATGGCCTCGGCAATGCCGATGGCCTGAACTGCCGACTTGGCGCTTGTGACGCGCGCGCCGGGATGCATCGGGACCGTGACGAGGCTGACTTCCATCAGCTGCAGGTCCGAGATGGTTCTGCCGACGCCACGGCGTCCGGCCGATTTCTTGCTGATGAAGCCGATCGACAGGCCGCGAACCGCGCCGGCCTTGACCAGCGCATGCACCTCGCGGGCGCGGGCAACCTCGTTGATCAGCAGCGCGCCCTTGACGTTAAGGCCGTTGGCGTCCTCGGAAGCGTCCGTCCAGATCCCGATAGGGTCGCTCTGATCGTGCGAGAACAGGATGGGCAGCGGCAGGCGCGTGCCCGAGAAGGCGCCCTTCTGGATCACATCGCCGATACGATCCGGCGATCCGAACTGCCACGCCACGCCGGAAATCTCGCCGGTATCCGAAATGTTCATCTTGGTATCGAAGTAAAAGCGCTCCATCATTCGGCCTCCGGACCAAATTTGCGACGATCTGCGGCGAAGGTATCGACCTGCGCCTGCAACCAGGCGGCCGCCTTCAGCACGCGGACGATGTTCTTGTGGTTGGACGGGATCTGC
Organism: Rhizobium sp. BK289; assembly: GCF_014193575.1. NCBI lineage: Bacteria > Pseudomonadati > Pseudomonadota > Alphaproteobacteria > Hyphomicrobiales > Rhizobiaceae > Rhizobium > Rhizobium sp. BK289. The sequence continues at coordinate 150,740 of NZ_JACHZO010000011.1, read as the reverse complement.
TTGCCGTCTTCCTCGATCTCCATGCGCAGGCAGCAACGGGCGAGCGAATTGATGCGGGCCGTCTCGCGGGCTTCCGAAGAAACCTTGCCCTCGTCGTCAGCCATCTCCGCCAACTCGTCCATCATGGCGATGCGCGCGTTGCGCTGCGCCTGGCTATCGGGACCGGCCACGACGAAGAAAATCCCGGTGCCGTCGCCGGTCCAGGGATTGACGATCTCCATGCGCCGGCCCTTGTCCTGATCGACGACGTTGGAAAGGATGTCGGAAAGGTCCATCACTGCGCATTCTCCGGTGCTGGCTTCGCCGGCTGGCGAAGGTCGATGTTGGGATTTTTGAACTCGTTGCCGCCGTCGTACGGGGCAGCGCCCTCCCAGCCGCGAATTTCGTTAGGGTTGAACACGCGGGCGCTGATCAGGCTGGAATAAGCCGTGGCGCGCTGTACGATATCGGCGCGCGTCAGGTCGTCGCGGTCGAAGACGACGCGGTAGAGCTTGCGCTCATCCGGCGTGAAGAGGGCACGGCGCAGAGCGCCTTCCAGCGATTTGAGCCACGGCTCCAGCGTGTAGACGAGGAATTCGCGGCCCATCTGTTCGGCATTCGACCAGGTGGCGCGCGTCAGGTCGTAAAGCATCGACGGCGGAACGCGGAAGGCGCGGGCAATCTCGACGATCTGGAATGTTCTCAGCTCAAGGAACTGCGCGTCGGTGCTGTTCAGCGTCATGGCCCTGAACTTGGCGCCATCCCACAGAATGGCCGTCTTGCCGGCGTTGTCGGCGCCCTCGTGCGCGGCCTTCCAGCCGGCCTTCATCTTCTTCAGGCCTTCGTCGCCAAGGCCCTTTTCGAACTCGATGACGCCGGACGGCCGCGCGCCGTTCTTGAACAGAGCGCCAGCATGCTTCTCCATCAGCTTCGCGACGTTGATGGCGTCCAGCGCCAGCGACAGGGGCGAGCGGCTGAAAGGGCTGCGCAGATGGATGATGTTGCCGATCTCGATGGCGCGATTGTTGATCTCAAAGGACGGCTCCGAACGGCCATCGGCGCTATAGGTCACCGTGTAGTAGGCCGGCTCGTAGCGAACGATCTCGCGGATATCGTCGCCGACACGGTTGACCCACGCCAGTCCGCCCTTGTCGTTCGTCAGGGCGGTCGCAACCAGATCGCGAATGAGGTCGTAAAAGCTGCTCCATTCGTTGGGCTGATCCTTGAGGAGGATCGAGACAGGGTGATCCTTGTCTTCGGCCTCACCATCGGCGCCAGCCTTCATCACCTTCACGTCGAGGGACGCGGCGGCTTCCGAAATCAGGCGGATGGCGCACTGGACTGCGGGGACCGTCAACGCCATGCCGAGGCCGATGCTGCCGGCCGCGCCGTTCCCGGCTGTCAGCACAGCGATTTCCTCATCGCTCGGATTGCCAAGCGATTTTTGCTCAATTGCGGGCGCGGATTTACGGAAGAAGTTCAGCATTGCGATTTTATGCCGAACTTTTTCTGATTTGGAAATTTGACAACTGCGGACAGTGGATATCCCGCTAAGCCTTTGTCTTCCAAAAAGAAAATGCTTCTAATTGAGAAAATTATCGAGCGAAGGTCCCCCCGCCGGTCCCCGGAAAGGGCCGAAAGTTCAGACCCACCCCCCGGCCACGGCTACCGAGGTCCGAAAGTGTTCCAGACCAGAACGCTTCGGCTCGCTTGACCCGTTCCCACTCGAAACGGGTTTCCCTAACGCTACATCGAGCCTGTTGGGCACGGCGCGTGCCTCCTCACCCTTCTCCAAAGCCCTAAGAGCACTATCGGCAAACTCAGAGAGAGAGATTCTTCCACTCGATATCTTCGTGGTACTCAGCTTTTTGAACCCTATGCGCCGCTTCAGCCAGTCCACCCACTCTTTCGAAATTATGCGGATAACGTTGGTGAGGTTCTTTTGGCCTGGAACCGGCCGCACCTCTACGTCAACATGCGCATTCTCGTCTCTTGCCCTGCGCAGAGCGTTCTGCACAGTCGTGCGACTAATGCCTGCCTCAGCTGCGATCTGATCGATACACAGATCACAGCAGCCTTTATCCATGACCTCGCGCACAACGATAGCAAGAGCGGCCTGCTCGCCGTGGGTGTAGTGCTGACGGATATTCTCGGGAAGTTCACTCGGGCCGCCTACGATACGTTTGCGACGGCGTGATGCCTCTTTGTCCGGCGAGACAGGACGTGCACGCGGTCCTTTCGGAATGAAGCGATTGGAGAGTCGTCCGATGGAGCTGGCACGACGAGGCGCAGCCTTTCGCGTATGCGCCTCACCAGTCTCATAGGCCTTAGCCAGCTCTTCGTCACGGCACGCGCCAGAAACCAGCCTCGTGCGCAACAAGGCTGCTGAAACAGAAATTGAGGAGGTCACTTGTCTGCGCCTCCCTGAGCCTTCAGTTTGGTATAGAGATCTGCCTTATCCTTCGGAAGGCGCTTCTCCGCATTCTGAATAAGGCGCTCGGCCTGAAGCTGTTTTTCGGCTGCCGTCTTCTGCTTTTGCGCGATCTTGCGGCGCAGGCGTCCATTCTTCGCCATCAGTTGCGCCCTCCGAATTCAATCGCATGGGCGCGCTTCGTGGCCTCAATCGCTTCAAGGTTACACAGCCCGAACTTTTCTTTGAGAATGGGGATGCTTTTGCCGATGCACTGGTCGCGGTGAGTCGCCAACCAATGCGATGCTTCCGCAATGACGGCAGAACGTCCGGTGAACGAAGTACCCGTATTTTCCCCGTATTCGCTCGTGCAATCGCGATTTGTTCCGCCTTCAGTTGCCGGGGAACAGGGAGCGCTTGTTTCAGAAAGAGAAGGGAAATCAGATGGTTGAGTGGTGCTGCTAGAGAGATTTGAACTCTCGGCCTCTCCCTTACCAAGGGAGTGCTCTACCCCTGAGCTATAGCAGCATTCCGTGGCGCGATTTAAGTGCGCCGTATTGGGCGAGGCGGCTATTGCCATAGGTCGGGGCGGAGTGCAAGCCGCAAATTGCAAGTTCTTTGAAAGATCGCTGGAAAAAATGTGTCGGTCTTTTGACGCCTAAGGTTTTCCGCTATGAGGAAGCCATGGCTGCGGACAAGACGAAAATCGATGGTGGGCAGGCTTTGCAGGGCGGTTCGGCGCCCGGTGGGACCAGTGGTGGGGTCGGCGGCGAGGCGGGCGAGCCCGTGGGCGGCAAGCAGGTCACGGAAGCGGATCGGCGGCGCGAGCGTGCCGCGCAGAAGCTGCGGGAGAATCTGTCCCGCCGCAAGCAGCAGGTGCGGGCGCGGCGCGCCGGCCAGGCCGACGAGACGGATGGTTTGCCGGCGGCAAAGCCTGTGGATAGCGCTGAAGCCGCCGCAAAAAGGGACGAATCGCAATGATTGATGTTGCCCATCATCAAACGAATTGATGCGTTAATCTATTTCGTCTAAAGAGCGCCTTTTACCAAGGTGCACGAAACCTGGCGCCGGCACTCAAGGCGCCCGGGACTATCAGGAAAGGCGGGCCTCGCCCGTATTGCTTATATGGATCGTATCAGGATTGTCGGCGGCAATGAGCTCAACGGTATCATTCCGATCTCCGGCGCCAAGAATGCCGCCCTGCCGCTGATGATCGCCTCGCTTCTGACAAGCGATACCCTGACGCTGGAAAACGTGCCGCATCTGGCCGATGTCGAGCTCCTGATGCGAATCCTCGGCAATCACGGCGTCGATGTCGCCGTCAACGGCCGGCGCGAGCGCCAGGAAGACGGCTATTCCCGCACGATCCATTTCACCTGCCGCACCATCGTCGATACGACCGCGCCCTACGAACTCGTCGCCAAGATGCGCGCGAGCTTCTGGGTCATCGGGCCGCTGCTCGCCCGCGAGGGTCAGGCGCGCGTGTCGCTGCCCGGCGGCTGCGCCATCGGCACGCGCCCGGTCGATCTCTTCATCGAGGGTCTCGAGGCGCTCGGCGCCACCATGGAAATCGACGCCGGCTATATCAATGCCACCGCGCCGAAGGGCGGCCTCATCGGCGCGCGCTATGTCTTCCCCAAGGTTTCCGTCGGCGCGACGCATGTGATGATGATGGCGGCCACGCTTGCCCGCGGCACCACCGTCATCGGCAATGCGGCCCGCGAGCCCGAAATCGTCGATCTCGCCAATTGCCTCATCGCCATGGGCGCCAAGATTTCCGGCGCCGGCACCAGCACGATCACCATCGAGGGCGTCACCTCGCTCTCCGGCGCGCGCCACCGCGTCCTGCCCGACCGTATCGAGACCGGCACCTATGCCATGGCCGTTGCCATGGCCGGCGGCGATGTCACGCTCGAAAACACCGATGTGGCGCTGCTCGACACGGCGCTCGAAAGCCTGCGCCGCGCCGGTGCTACGATCTCGCCGACCAATAACGGCATCCGTGTCATGCGCAATGGCGGCGGCATCAAGCCGGTCGATGTGGTCACCGATCCATTCCCGGGCTTCCCGACCGACCTGCAGGCGCAGTTCATGGCGCTGATGACCCGCTCCTCCGGCATTTCGCACATCACCGAGACCATCTTCGAAAACCGCTTCATGCATGTGCAGGAGCTGGCCCGCCTCGGCGCGAAGATCTCTCTGTCAGGCCAGACGGCCCGCATCGAGGGCGTCGAGAAGCTGAAGGGCGCGCCCGTGATGGCGACCGACCTTCGCGCTTCGGTCTCGCTCGTCATTGCCGGCCTTGCCGCCGAAGGCGAGACGGTGGTGTCGCGCATCTATCACCTCGATCGCGGCTTCGAGCGGCTGGAAGACAAGCTGACGCGCTGCGGCGCCATCGTCGAACGCATCAGCGACTAAGCCCTATCGCGGTCTTTGCGGAATAGTTTTCGGCTTTCGTGCCCGCCGCTGTCGCAAAACCGCGACACGGATTTGCGCGGCATGCCTTAATTCCATCCGATGGCGCGAAGAGAGCGGGCAAGCCCGTTTTCTTCGGTTGCGTCTTTTGCGCTCGCATCTTATGTCCACAGAAGGGAAACGCTGGAAACGGCGTTTCGCCGGGCGTTTTTCTGGTGGCGCGATCGGGGATAAAGGACGAATGAGCGATCTCAAGCTAATGGCACTCGACACGGAGGACCTGGATGTCATCTCTGCCTATATGCAGGATAGCGTCTTCAAGGTCGGCGATATGTCCTATGCGCCGAAGCAGGAGCAGTTTTCGCTCGCGGCCAACCGCTTCGGCTGGGAGCAATCGGATCAGCGCAGCAAGCCTTACGAACGCCATCGTTCCGCGCTGGTGTTCAAGCGCGTGCAGGCGGTGCGCTCCAGCGGCATCGATCGGCGCAACCGCGACGAGGTGCTGTCACTGCTTGCGATCCGCTTCGAACAGAAAGGCGAGGGGCCTGACGGCACGATCGAACTCACCCTTGCCGGCAAGGCCACGATCGCGCTCGATGTCGAATGCATCGAGGCCCAGCTCGCAGATATCGGCGGCGCGTGGGAAACGGCGCATAAGCCCCGGCATCCCGACGCGGGAGTATAGGCTTGTAACGGTTGGATACGGCCGCTGAAGTCGGTCTTGATGGAAGGGAATATCAGCATTGGCTATCTGGCTGGATCAGGCGTCGGAAGGGTTCGAGCAGCAGTTTGCCGCGTTCCTGACGACGAAGCGGGAAGTCTCCGAGGATGTGAATGCCGTCGTGCGCGGCATTATCGATGATGTGCGGGCGCGTGGCGATGCAGCCCTTGCTCATTATTCCAGGAAATTCGAGGGCATCGATTTCGCCACGACACCGATGCGCGTCAGCGAAGCGGAGATCGATGCCGCCATTGCCGCCGTTCCGGCCGAGGTTCTCGGCGCATTGAAGGTCGCCGCCACCCGCATCGAATCGCATCACCGCCGGCAGCTGCCGAAGGACGACATCTACGAGGACGATCTCGGCGTCGGCCTGGGATCGCGCTGGACGGCGATCGAAGCCGTCGGCCTCTATGTGCCCGGCGGCACGGCGAGCTATCCGAGCTCAGTGCTGATGAATGCCGTGCCGGCCAAGGTCGCCGGTGTGGACCGCGTCGTCATCGCCGTGCCGACCAAGGATGGTGCCGTCAATCCGGCCGTGCTTGCCGCCGCCCGCATGGCAGGCGTCGAGGAGATCTACCGCATCGGCGGCGCGCAGGCGATCGCGGCCCTTGCCTATGGCACGGAGACGATCAAGCCGGTCTATAAGATCACTGGCCCGGGCAACGCCTATGTGGCGGCCGCCAAGCGCCAGGTGTTCGGCACCGTCGGCATCGACATGATCGCCGGCCCTTCGGAGGTGCTCGTCATCGCCGACAAGAACAACGATCCGGATTGGATCGCCGCCGACCTTCTGGCACAGGCGGAGCATGACGAAAGCGCGCAATCGATCCTGATCACCGACGATGCCGAATTCGGCAAGGCGGTAGAAGCGGCGGTCGAGCGGCAGTTGAAGCGGCTCAGCCGCTCGCAGACGGCGGCAGCCAGCTGGCGGGATTTCGGGGCCGTTATCCTGGTCTCCGATCTGAAGCAGGCCATTCCGCTTGCCAACAGAATCGCGGCCGAGCATCTGGAACTCGCTGTCGACGATCCCGAGCCATTGCTTGCCGGTGTGCGCAATGCCGGCGCGATCTTCGTCGGCCGCCACACGCCCGAGGTGATCGGCGATTATGTCGGCGGCTCGAACCATGTGCTGCCGACGGCCCGCTCAGCGCGCTTCTCCTCTGGGCTCTCGGTGCTGGATTTCGTCAAGCGCACCTCGATCCTCAGGCTTGGGCCGGAGCAGCTTCGCGCACTCGGGCCGGCGGCGATCGCGCTTGCCAATTCCGAGGGGCTGGATGCACATGCGCGATCGGTCGCGATCCGCCTCAATCTCGAGGGGTAAGGCATGGCCAAGGGCGTCTTCCGGCTGAGCGATGTGGTCCTGGACGACACGATCGGCCGCTCGACACCCGATGTCGAGCATGAGCGCGCCGTCGCCATTTTCGACCTGATCGAGGAAAACAGCTTCGAGCCGATCGGGCATCAGGGCGGGCCCTATCTGCTGAACCTGTCGCTGGTCGACCAGAAGCTGGTTTTCGACATCCGCATGGAAGACGGCGCCGTTGTCGCCACCCATATCCTGTCGCTGACGCCGTTTCGCCGGATCGTGAAGGATTATTTCATGATCTGCGAGAGCTATTACGAGGCGATCCGCTCCGCCACGCCAAGCCGCATCGAAGCGATCGACATGGGCCGGCGCGGCATCCACAACGAAGGCTCGCAGACGCTGATGGACCGGCTGAACGGCAAGATCACCGTGGATTTCGACACGGCGCGGCGGCTGTTCACGCTCGTCTGCGTGCTCTATTGGCGCGGGTGACCGATATGGAAGAGCCGCAGGCGATCGAGCATATCGGCAAATCCCCCGGCGCCATCCTCTTCATGTGCGGCCTGAATACCATTCGTTCGCCCATGGCCGAAGCGATCGCCCGGCAGATGCTGCCGCAAGGCACCTATATCGCGTCTGCCGGCGTGCGTGCCGGCGAGCGCAATCCCTTCGTCGATGTCGTGCTTTCCGAGATGGGGCTTTCACTCGGCCGGCGGCAGCCGCAGACCATGGAGGAGCTGGAGGATGATTTCTTCGATGTCATCATCACGCTCTCTCCCGAGGCGCATCACGCCGCGCTGGAACTGACACGGGCCAATGCGATCGACGTCATCTATTGGCCGACGATGGACCCCTCGGCGACGGACGGAACGCGCGAGCAGGTTCTGGATGCCTATCGCGGGGTGAGGGACTATCTTCTCGGCCTCATAGAGAGCAGGCTTGTGGAACATCGCGGCTCGCTTTAGAGCCGCAGATGAAACAAATGCAGAAACCCTTATCAACGTGGTTCACAAAACCGCGGCGATTGTGTAGTTTCCGCGCAAATTTCCGGCGACCCCGCCTTTTTAACAGGGGTGCCGGCCTCAACCGACAGGAAAAGAAGCTTTAATGCCGAAAGAAGAAGTCCTCGAATTTCCCGGTGTCGTCACCGAACTCCTGCCGAACGCGACCTTTCGCGTGAAGCTGGAAAACGAGCACGAGATCATCGCCCACACCGCGGGCCGCATGCGCAAGAACCGCATCCGCGTTCTGGCCGGCGACAAGGTGCTGGTGGAAATGACCCCTTACGACCTGACCAAGGGCCGCATCACCTACCGTTTCAAGTAGTCCGCCGCTCGCTGGAGCCGGATGCCGCCGACATTTTCGGCATCATGCTCCGGAGCCGGCTCTCATTCCCGCATGACAGGTCGAGATCTGATGGCGTTGAAACACAAGCTGATACTGGCCTCCGGATCGCCGCGTCGCGTCGAGCTCCTGCATCAGTCAGGCATCGAGCCCGCGCGTCTCATGCCCATGGACATCGACGAGACGCCGAAGAAGTCGGAACATCCGCGCTCGCTGGCGCGCCGGCTTTCGGCGGAGAAGGGCGATGCGGCGTATGCCGCAATCAAAAGCGACGCCGCCTGGCAGGGCAGCTATATTCTCTCGGCCGATACGGTTGTCGCTGTCGGACGGCGCATCCTGCCCAAGGCGGAATTCGTCGATGAAGCGTCCGCGGCGCTGCATCTGCTCTCCGGGCGCGGCCATGTCGTCTATACCGGCATCTGCCTGATCACGCCGGACCGCAAGCTGCGCCAGAAGGTTATCGAGACCAAGGTGCGCTTCAAGCGGCTCTCGGGCCGCGACATCGAAATGTATCTCGCCTCCGGGCAATGGCGGGGGAAGGCCGGAGCCTACGGCATACAGGGGCTTGCCGGCTCCTTCGTGCAGAAACTTGTCGGTTCCTACACCAATGTCGTCGGATTGCCGCTTTATGAGACCATGCTCCTGCTCGCAGGCGAGGGATTCGATGTCCACGCCGGATGGCAGGAAGGATAGAGCTGATGACGAAGGCTGAAGAGATCAAGGTCGGTTCCAAGGTCGAGCCGCTGCGCAAGACGCGACCCTGCCCGGAATGCGGCCGTCCATCGATGCGCGAACACTATCCTTTCTGCTCGGATCGATGCCGCTCCGTCGATCTATCGCGATGGCTCAATGGCGCCTATGCCATCCCAGTGACTGAAGACGAGACGAAGGCCGACGGCTCCGACCAGGAATGAATGTGGCTTTCCAACGCCGCTTTCATTCACGAACCCCTTCATTTTGTTCGCGAATTGCCAAAATTCGATTTCCTGTCAAAAAAGAGTCATTTGCTGCTGGACATGGCCGAACAAGATGCTATAACCCCGCTCGCTTCCGGGGCGAACCAACCGCCCGGCGCCCCTCAAGGCTCCTTCTCAGGCGTGAAGCACGGATGCCCAGATAGCTCAGTTGGTAGAGCAGCGGATTGAAAATCCGCGTGTCGCTGGTTCGATTCCGGCTCTGGGCACCATCTTTTCTCCCCAATCATGCGGACAATGAAGCGCGACGCTGGCTTCGAGCAACTTCTCGTTCAGATCGGGTTTTCGAATGGATGCCCGAGGGGCGTGCCTGATTGTGAGAAGAGAAACTTCTTGCGTGTAGTGTTTTGGTCGCAACAATCCTGCGGTTGTGTTTCATTAATTCGGTGCATGATCCCTTCAAGATATTGATGACATTCGGAATCAAGCGTACGAATTATTGACAGATCACCTATTGATTCGAAGCGAGTCATACCGCACCTTAGATACAGCGGGATAAAGTGATCTCGTAAAGGCCGGCGTTTATTGCAATAGCAAGCTATCGAGGCGCCATGTTAAACAATGATGTGCTATTTAACACGTTCGCCCGTTCTTTCGAAGCACGGCGCGAAGTCGAGATGTCATTCTCAGAATACCTGGAAGCGTGCCGGGATGATCCGCTCATGTACGCAAATGCGGCAGAGCGGCTGCTGGCAGCCATGGGCGAACCACTGCTGATCGATACGGCCAAGGATACAAGGCTTGGGCGTATCTTCATGAACCGGACCATCCGGACCTATCCGGCTTTCTCCGGGTTTTTCGGCATGGAAGAGACGATCGAACGCATCGTCGCCTTCTTCCGCCATGCGGCTCAAGGCCTGGAGGAGCGCAAGCAGATCCTCTATCTGCTCGGGCCGGTCGGCGGCGGCAAGTCCTCGCTCGCCGAGCGGCTGAAGTCGCTGATGGAGGTGCATCCCATCTATGTGCTGAAGGCCGGCAACGAACTCAGTCCGGTCTTTGAAAGCCCGCTCAGCCTGTTCGATCCCGTCACCATGGGGCCGATGATCGAGGAACGCTACGGCATTCCGCGGCGGCGCCTGACCGGGCTCATGAGTCCCTGGTGCCTCAAGCGGCTCGAGGAGTTCGAGGGTGACATTTCCCGCTTCAAAGTGGTTCGGATCCAGCCTTCGCGGCTGCGGCAAATTGCCGTCGCCAAGACGGAGCCGGGCGACGAGAACAACCAGGATATCTCATCGCTGGTCGGGAAGGTGGATATCCGCAAGCTCGAAAGCCTCGCGCAGAACGATCCGGATGCCTACAGCTACTCCGGTGCATTGAACCGTGCCAACCAGGGCATTCTCGAATTCGTCGAAATGTTCAAGGCACCGATCAAGATGCTGCACCCGCTGCTGACGGCGACGCAGGAAGGCAACTACATCGGTACGGAAAATATCGGTGCGATACCCTTCTCCGGCATCATCCTGGCGCACTCAAACGAATCGGAATGGCAGACCTTCAAGTCCAACAAGAACAACGAGGCCTTCATCGACCGCATCTGCGTCGTGAAAGTACCTTATTGCCTGAGGGTCACCGAAGAGCAGAAAATCTACGAAAAGCTGATCGAGGAATCCGAGCTCAGCGAGGCGCCGTGTGCGCCGTCGACATTGGAGACGCTTGCCCGCTTCACGGTTCTGACGCGGCTTTCCAAGCATGAAAACTCGACGGCCTTCTCCAAGCTTCGGGTCTATGACGGCGAGAGCCTGAAGGAAACCGATCCGAGGGCGCGCAGCGTGCAGGAATATCGTGACTCGGCCGGTGTCGACGAAGGCATGGATGGAGCCTCCACCCGCTTCGCCTTCAAGGTGCTGGCGGCGACCTTCAACTACGATACGACGGAGGTCGGCGCCGATCCGGTGCATCTGATGTACATGCTCGAGCAGGCAATCCGCCGGGAACAGCTGCCGCTTGAAACCGAGAAGCTCTATATCGAGTTTATCAAGAGCGAACTCGGACCACGCTATGCGGAGTTCATCGGCAACGAGATCCAGAAGGCCTATCTGGAATCCTATTCGGATTACGGCCAGAACCTTTTCGATCGCTATGTCGACTACGCCGACGCCTGGATCGAGGATGTCGACTTCAAGGATCCGGATACGGGCCAGCTTCTCGACCGCGAACTCCTGAACCAGGAGCTCACCAAGATCGAAAAGCCGGCAGGCATCGCCAATCCGAAGGACTTCCGCAACGAGGTAGTCAAGTTCTGCCTGCGGGCACGAGCGAGCCATGGCGGCAAGAACCCGTCCTGGACCAGCTACGAGAAAATCCGCGAGGTCATCGAAAAGCGGATGTTCTCGCAGGTCGAGGACCTTCTGCCGGTCATTTCGTTCGGGTCGAAGAAGGACGGCGAGACGGAGAAGAAACATGGCGAATTCGTCGAGCGGATGGTGGCGCGGGGATACACCGAGCGTCAGGTCCGGCGGCTTGTGGAATGGTACATGCGTGTGAAACAGGCGGGATGAGCCACCAAGGAAGAAGGAATGCACATTGTTGACAGACGCCTGAACCCAGGCGGTAAAAGTCTGGAGAATCGTCAACGATTTTTGCGTAGAGCAAAAGCGCTGGTGCAGAGAGCGGTCTATGAATCCTCTCAAAATCGCGACATTCAGGACATTCTGAAGGGTGGCGAGATCAGCATTCCCCTGGATGGAACCGAGGAGCCTCGGTTCCATCGCGGCCCGGAGGGCCTCAAGGAGCATATTCTTCCCGGTAACAAGGACTTCATCGAAGGCGATATCCTGCCGCGGCCGGAAGGTGGCGACGGCAGGCCGCGCGCCGGCGGTGACGGCAGCGGCGAGGATGCCTTCCGCTTCATCCTGACGCGGGATGAATTTCTCGATCTCTTTCTTGACGATCTTGAACTGCCCGACCTCGCCAAGCGGCGGCTGATGTCGGCGGACCAGATCAACCCGGTGCGGGCAGGTTACTCGGTGACGGGATCGCCCGCCAATCTTGCGATCAACCGCACAATGCGGCTGGCGATGATGCGTCGTGTGGCGCTGCATCGTCCGAAGCCGGAAACAGTCGAAAAGCTCATCGAGGAGGCGGAGGAGTGCACGGACGAGAAGCGCCGCGCACAGCTCGAAGCCGAAATCAAGAGGCTGGAATCGAAGGTCCGGCGCATTCCCTATATCGATCCGATCGACATTCGCTATCGCCGTTTCGAGAACGAGCCGAAGCCGGTGGCGCAGGCCGTCATGTTCTGCCTGATGGACGTATCCGGCTCGATGACCGAGCACATGAAGGACCTTGCCAAGCGTTTCTACATGCTGCTCTACATCTTCCTGACCCGACAGTATCGCCGTGTCGAGATCGTCTTCATCCGCCATACCGACGTCGCCGAGGAGGTGGACGAGGAGACCTTCTTCCGCAGCCCGGCGACGGGCGGCACGCAGGTTTCGAGCGCTCTCGAAGCCATGCGGCGGATCGTGCGGGACCGCTTCCCGGCGTCCGACTGGAACATCTATGCGGCACAAGCGTCGGACGGCGACAATGCCTATTCCGACAATGCGACGACGGCGGCGCTGATGACGAGCGAGATTCTGCCCGTCTGCCAGTATTTTGCTTATCTCGAAGTGGGTGAATCGCGCAGTGTCGCGATCTCCTCAGGCTCGGCGATCTGGTCGCTCTACGAGCGGATGCAGGCGGGGTGGCCGGTGCTTTCCATGCGGCGTGTTAGCGATCGCAGCCAGATCTATCCGGTCTTCCACGATCTCTTCCAGCGCCGGACGGCGGAAACAAGGAGCGGATGATGGCCAAGGCATCGATGGAACGGCTTTTCGAGGGTGCGGACTGGGATTTCGCCACCATTCAGCGGATCCACAATGCCTGCGAAAAGATCGCCGTCAACGAGCTTGGTCTCGATGTCTATCCCAATCAGATTGAGATCATCACCGCCGAGCAGATGCTCGACGTCTATTCCTCGATCGGCATGCCGCTGTTCTACAAGCACTGGTCCTTCGGCAAGCACTTCGCCCATCACGAGGCCTTCTATCGCAAGGGGCTGCGCGGGCTCGCCTATGAGATCGTCATCAACAGTTCGCCCTGCATCTCCTATCTGATGGAAGAGAACACCGCGACGATGCAGGCGCTTGTCATCGCGCATGCCGCCTTCGGCCATAACCACTTCTTCAAGAACAACTATCTCTTTAAGCTCTGGACCGATGCCGAAGGCATTCTCGATTACCTTAATTTTGCCAAGAGCTATGTCGCACGCTGCGAGGAGCGCTACGGCCACGCCGCCGTCGAGCGCACGCTGGATGCCGCCCATGCGCTGATGTCGCACGGCGTGCACCGCTATGCCGGCAAGAAGACGCCAGATCTGCGCGACGAGGAGAAGCGCGAGCGCGAGCGGCGCGAATATGACGAGAAGATCTTCAACGATCTCTGGCGCACCGTTCCGGCCGGATCTGGCAAGAAGACCCATGATCTCGATCTGGAGCGGCGGCGTTCGCTGGCGGGCCTGCCGCAGGAGAATATCCTCTATTTCCTGGAAAAGATGGCGCCGCGCCTGAAGCCCTGGCAGCGCGAGATCATCCGCATCGTGAGGCATGTGGCGCAGTATTTCTATCCGCAGAGCCAGACCAAGGTCATGAACGAGGGCACGGCGACCTATGTGCACTATCGCATCATGACGCGGCTGCACGAGCTTGGCGGCATCAGCGACGGCGATTTTCTGGAGTTTCTGAAATCGCATACCAATGTGGTCTTCCAGCCGACCTTCAACGATCCCCGCTATTCCGGTCTCAACCCCTACGCGATCGGTTTTGCCATGATGCAGGATATCGAGCGCATCGTGACGAAGCCGGAAGCGGAGGATCGCCAGTGGTTCCCGGAAATCGCCGGCACCGGCGATGCCATGGCGGTGCTGCGCGATCTTTGGGCGAATTATCGCGACGAGAGTTTCGTGGCGCAGTTCCTAAGCCCGCACCTGATGCGTCAGATGCGCATGTTCCAGCTGACCGACGATCCGGAAGAGGAAGAGGGTTTGAGGGTTGCCGCCATTCATGACGAGCGGGGCTATCGCCGCATCCGGCGGGAACTGTCACGGCAATATGATGTCGGCTGGATCGATCCGCATATCGAGATCGTCGATGTCGATCTTGCCGGCGACAGACGGCTTCTGGTCAGGCATACGGTGCTGAACGGTGCGCTGCTTGACGATATGGATGCCAAGCGCGTGCTGCAGCACCTGGCCGATCTGTGGAGTTACGACGTACTGATGCAGGAAGTCGACCGCTCAGGCGCGGTGCTTCGCGATCATCTCGTCCATCCCCGCGCCTCGGCGCTAGCGGCGTAAAATCCCACTCGCCTATGACCGGCTTTTGGGCCGGCGCTGATGGTCGCTCACCTGCGCATCGTCTTCCTGACGGCTGAGGATCAATGCATCGTACCACGGGACTACGCAACTACTTGGAGGGAGAGGGAAGGGTCCAGCGAGCCTTGTCGAAGACAAGGGCGGTTCGGATCTGTTCGGGTGTCGTTCTGCGCAATTCGAGTTGAAGGTTGAAGTTGTTGTTGCTCTGGAATTCCTTGAAAAAGGCGAGCTTGGCGCCGAAGGCCTGCAGCGTCACATCCTGAAGCGTGCCGATCGCATTCAGCGCCGCCTGGAAATCCAGCCAATGGGTCTCATTCAGCAGCAGGACGACAGTGTCGATGAAGGTGCCGGCGATGGACTTGCCATCGTCGTTGTCGGGCATGATCACCTTGATGCGGATCGTCTCGAGTTCGCCGGTCGGCTTGCCGCGTGCGATGATGAAGAAAGACGCCGCGTTCGCATTGCCGTAGGCGCCCTTCTGGACGGCGTAGCTGCATTCCGATGTGCCGCCGCCCAATTCGCTTTGCCGCCACTCGCCCACGGGCAGGCCGAATTTTTCGAGATCGGCGCAAAGCGCTTGGCCTGATATCCGCCAGCTGCGCACGAAGGCGCTCAGCAGGGCGTCGACGGGGGCATCCAGCAGATGGGATCTCCTTGCCGAAGATTTATCGCTCGCCGGTTTTATGCGGCCATGCCTCGGCGCTTCGGCTGCCGTCGGCGGATGTTCGGCTGGAGTGCTTGCCGTGGCGACATGTGCCGGCTGCTGCGCCTGGGCAGGCTTCGGCGGTAAGGGTGCCGGCTGTTGTTCCGGCTGGGGAAACAGGTTGAGATGATAGCGGCTGTCCAGCACCCTGAGGTTACGCATATCATTGGCAAGGAGCGCGGTCGCCAGGATGATCGAGCCGATGACGATCGTCGCAATCCAGAAGACAGCCCTGCTTTTCTTGCGAGGTGGCGCCACCGACATGGTTCAGATCTCAGCTACTCCCGAGGAAACCTGTTGGCCGCGATAACTGTATGTTGCGCAGCCAATACCTGGCTACAGCATATGCGTTTATGAACGATTGATCATTCTAATGTTTCTTTGTCAATTCATGACCTTGCCCAGAGCGCGTCGCGGTTCCTTCCAGCTCATATCTCGCGTTTCGGGCCTGGCTTTTCGCAGCTTCGTCGCTTCAGGCAAAATAGGTCTTGAGCGCCTTGACGGTCGCGGCATCCGTGCGGCGCCCGGACGGCGCCGAGAAGCCGAGGGCGACGACGCGCTCGTCCGGCTCGGCAAAGGCCGCGGAACAGGAGGCATGGATCTCGCTGATCTGCAATCGCGGCCATAGCCGGCCGACGTTTGCAAGCGTGACGCCGGAGCCGGGCATGATGGAGATGCGGCCGGCGGCTGCGGCAATCGCTTGTTCGAGCATGTCAACGCCCTCCGCCGCGGTCTTGGCGCCGCCCGACGTCAGGATGCGCTCGAAACCGAGCTTGACGGCCATTTCCACGGCCTCGGCGATATCAGGGACAAGATCGAAGGCGCGATGCAGCGTCGTGCCGAGACCTTCCGCATGGGCGGTGAGGATGGCAAGCGCATCGAAATCCAAGTGCCCGTCCGGTAGGGAGGCGCCAAGCACGACGCCCCGCAGTCCGGCATTGCGGGCTGCGTCGATGTCGCGCTTCATGACGTCGAGTTCATCAGCCGAATAGACGAAGTTGCCAGCGCGCGGGCGGATGATGGCGTAGGCGGGGATGGGCATCTTGGCAGCCTCTGCCATCAGCCCGGCGCTTGGCGTCAAGCCGCCGACGGCGAGCGCGCTGCAAAGCTCGATACGGTCGCCGCCGCCCGCGACAGCGGCTTTCAGTCCGGCAATATCCTCGACGCAGACCTCAAGCAGCATGGCCGCGCTCCCCGGCATATTGCAGGCCCAGGAGGGCGGCGCCGATGAGGCCCGGTTCCAGCTTGCATTCACTGGGCACGACGAGCGGCCGACCGAACTTGCGCAGGATGCGGCTCCGCACCGCGTCATCCAAGCGCGCAAGCAGCGGTTCGACATTGGAAAGACCGCCGCCGACCGGAACGATGGTTGCGCCTGTTATGTTGACCGTCAAAGCGAGCGGCGAGGCGACCAGATCGACCATGACATCGATCGTGCGTTCCGTACGCTCATCGCCCTTCCGCCATTGGTCGATGATTTCTTCGCTGGAAAGGTCCTGGCCATGAAGCGTCTTGTGCAGGCGTTCGATGCCGCGCGCGCCGCCGACCGTATCGACGCAGCCCTTCTGGCCGCAGCCGCAGGGATAAGCGGGAATGGCGACCGGCGGATTGCCGGCAAAGGATGCGATGATGGGACCATGGCCCCATTCCCCGGCAAAGCCGCCGGCCGCGTTGACGAGCCGGCCGTCGGCCACCAGGCCGCCGCCGACGCCGGTGCCGAGAATGGCGCCGAAGACGATGCGATGGCCGCGGCCGGCACCGGACATGGCCTCGGCCATGGCGAAGCAATCGGCATCATTGGCGATCAGCACGGGATAGCCGAGTTCCGCTTCCAGATCGGCGGCGAGGTGCCGGGTGTGGATGCAAGGGATATTGGCGCAGGTCAGCGCCTGCGTATCGGGATCGACCACGCCGGCAATGGAAAAGGAGAGGCAATCCGGTTTTTCGCCTGCTTCCGCGATGACATCGCGCAGGACTGCGACGAATTCGGCAAAATCATGCCTGGGCGTAGGCCGCCGCGCCAGCGGCACGATATCCGTCATCGAGTGGGCGATGCCGCCCTTGATGGCGCTGCCGCCTATGTCGAAGGAAACGATCATGAATATCGACCCGCTGGGAACATGCGGCCTTGCTCGCACCCTTTGCCGGTCTTTGCAAGATCAATCCTTGCCGGCTGCGCCATCGTCAATCGGCCGGCAGCGTGATCCTGGCTTCGAAGCCATCGGTCTTGCCTGTCGCGGGTGACAGCAGGTCGAGATGTCCGCCGATCTGCTCGACGATACGCTCGACGATCGAGAGGCCGAGGCCGGAGCCTGCCGCTTTCGTCTTGCCGCGCCGAAAACGCTTCTTCAGGCCAGCAAGTTCATTGGCGGAAAGCACGGTGCCACCATTGATGACGCGAATGGCGCGATCATCGACCTGGACCGTCACGTCGTCATCGTCCGAACCATGGATCAAAGCATTTTCGATAAGATTGCGCACGACGATGGCAAAGGCGTCGATATCGACATTGCGGATCAGTTTCGCCTTTGCTTCATTTTCCAGCTGGACGCGGCCGGCCGTGCCGGTGTCCCGGTCATAATCGCCAATGACGGTTTCGATGATGGCCACCAGATCGGCCGGTTTATCGCCCGTACCGATGCCGGCTTGAGCGCGGGAGAGCTGCAGCAGCTTTTCCGCCAGTCGCCCCAGATTGGAAAGCGATGTCTCGATGCGGCCGGCGCGGTCGGTCAGAGGGCCCTCAGGCAGTTCGGCGATCAGGCGCTGCGTCTGGGCGAGCGCGCCCGCGATCGGGGTGCGCAGCTCATGGGCGCTGTTGGCGGTGAATTCCCGTTCGGCTTCGAGCGCCAGGCGCAGGCGGTCGAGCAGGAGATTGACGGAGCGCGCGATCGGCTGCAGCTCACGCGGCAGCGTCTCGCTGTCCAATGGCGCCATGTTGCCGCTGTCCTTTGTGGCAATCTGCGATCGCAGGCGGTCGATGGGCCGCAGCGACCGACCGACGACGAAACCGATGGCGACGATGCTCGCGGGAATGAGGGCAAGCAGCGGCCAAAGCAATGCGACGCCGCTTTCGCGGGATGCTTCGCGGCGATTCTTGAAGGCATCCGCGACATGCAGGAAGATCGTGCCGTCGGCCGATGATTCCGTATAGATCCGGTATCGCGGCGTATTGTGGAAGCCGATTTTCAGCGGTACGTCATAGGCGGTTGCCGGGGCATCGTGGGAATGAAGGATGACCTTGCCGTTCGCATCCAGCACCTGATAGGTCAGATATTCGCGGTTCAGCCCCTTGTTGAGCTCTTCCAGGCTTTGCGGGTCGCCCGAATGGTCGCGATTGGCGAGATCGTCCAGCACCAGGGGCATCAGCCGTTCGGCGGTTTCCTGCAGCGCGCCGTCGAAGGTCTCGGAAAGCTCCTTGTTGACCACGTAGACGCCGATACCGACTGCAATCAGCCAGAAGACGACGACGGTCCCGGTGAGTGCCGCGATCAGGCGACGGGTGATGCTGGCGCGGCTTGGGCCTTTCTGCTGTGTCATCGCTCACCCAGGCAATAGCCGACGCCGCGTGCCGTCCGGATCCGGTCCCTGCCGATCTTCTTGCGCAGACGGCTGATATAGACTTCCACCGTATTGCTTTCTATCTCGGAGCCGAAGGCATAGAGTGCTTCCTCTATCTTGTCTTTCGAGACGATGGCGCCGGGCCTTGCAACCAGCAGATCGAGCACGGCCCATTCGCGCCCTGTCAGCACCACATCCTTGCCCTCCAGCCGGACGCGCCGTTGCGGCTGGTCGATTTCAAGATCGGCAAAGCGGATGGTCGGCTGCGGGCTGCCGGTATAGCGGCGGGCTACCGCCAGGATGCGGGCCGTGAGCTCGCCGAGATTGAACGGCTTGACGAGATAGTCGTCGGCGCCGCTGTTCAATCCCTCGATGCGATCGGAAATCTGGTCGCGCGCCGTGAGGATGATGACGGGCGTTTCGTCTGGCCTGCGGCGCAGCCGCTTCAGAAAATCGATGCCGCTGCCATCGGGAAGCTGCAGATCCAAAAGGACAAGGCCATACTGCACGGCGCTGGTAACCTCATCGGCATCGGTGAGATTCCTGACCCAGTCCACAGCGTGCGGGCCTGCCGCGATATGGTCGCGAACCGCGCTGCCGATCGTGTCATCGTCCTCTACCAGAAGAATGCGCACTTGCACCTCGCAACCATTGAACGCGCTTCAGTTAATGCCGACGAAGCTATCGGGTCAATAACGGCCGAAATAAGCCAAGCCTGGATGCACAGTTCTTCGGGTATCCATCCGCCGAAAACGGTCCCGGTGCCTATGGACAGACAGGAACGTGATGGTTACTTGTTTGCGCGGAGAACGAAGCGGCCGCAGGATGGCTGCACAGGTCATTGGAGGATGCTCGGTCATGCTGAAGGGAATTTCGCCGCTGTTGAATGCGGATGTGCTCTATGCGCTGAAATCGATGGGACATGGCGACATGCTCGTCGTGGTCGATACGAATTTCCCCGCCGAAGCCATCGCAAGCCAGACGGTTCTGGGCGAGCTGCTGCGCATCGACAACGTGCCGGCCGCCGACGCGGTTGCCGCGATATTGTCATTGATGCCGCTCGACACGTTCATCGACGATGCCGCAACGCGCATGGAAGTGGTCGGTGCGCCCGACGAGGTGCCGCAGGTGCAGCGCGAGGTGCAGGCTGCGATCGACAAGGCCGAGGGCAAGCATTGGCCGCTGACGCCGGTCGAACGCTACGCCTTCTATGAGCGCGCCAAGGATGCCTATTGCGTCATTCAGACCGGCGAACGCCGTTTCTACGGTTGTTTCACCTTGACCAAGGGCGTCATTCCGCCGGAAGCTGAGTGATCCGGCACGGTCGGTCCGGATCACCTGGCCCGGATCGCGAGCATAAGTGCCGAGGATCGGGCGCTGTTTCGATAAAGGAATGCGATGGCGAGAAAGCTGGATTCCCAGGGGCGGCTTGACGATGCGGCACGAGCCGGATGGCTCTATTACGTTGCCGGCCGGACTCAGGACGAGATTGCGGTCGCAATGGGAATCTCTCGCCAATCGGCGCAGCGTCTGGTATCGCTCGCCGTTGCTGAACGGTTGATCAAGGTGCGGCTGGATCACCCGATCGCCGCCTGCCTGGAATATGCTGCGGCGCTGAAAGCAAAATTCGGTCTTCGTCATGTCGATGTCGTGCCGAGCGATCCGGATAGCACATCGTCTACCATCGGCATCGCCGAAGCCGGGGCAGCCGAAATCGAGCGCTGGCTGCGGCGTAGCGATCCGATCGTATTGGCGATCGGCACGGGGCGCACGCTGAAGGCCGCGGTCGACCAACTGCCGGCCATCGAATGTCTGCAGCACCGGGTGGTGTCGTTGACCGGCAATATCGGCCCGGATGGTTCAGCCGCCTATTACAACGTCATTTTCAGCATGGCCGACGTCGTCAAGGCGCGACATTTTCCGATGCCGCTGCCGGTGCTGGTATCGTCGGCCGAAGAACGCGAACTCTTGCATGCGCAGGCGCTGGTACGCTCGACGCTGGATATCAGCGCCCAGGCCGATGTGACCTTCGTCGGTATCGGTGAGATGGGCATCGAAGCGCCGCTCTGTCTCGATGGCTTCCTCGAGAGAGAGGAGATGCTGGCGCTCATGAACCGCGGCGCTGCCGGCGAGATCTGCGGCTGGCTTTTCGATGGCGATGGCAAGCTCATGCCTGATGATGTCAACGATCGCGTCGCCAGCGCGCCGATCCCGTCCCGGGACACCTGTTCCGTCATTGGAATCGCCAAGGGAAGACGCAAGTTCGAGGCGATCAAGGCTGCGGTTATTGGCCGGCAAATCAACGGGTTGATCACCGACGAGGCAGTTGCTGAATTTTTGCTCAGGGATTGAGCAAAAAATTTTTCTATAAAAACAAAGAGATGGGTTTCTTGCTCGGCAATGCAGCAACGAATCTGCATTGACATTTTGTCGCAATGAGCGAGTAATTGCCCACGAGCAAAGCGAATGCTCATTTTTAGTCTTCTGGGAGGAAGATATGAAATTGAAAACTTTATTGCTGAGCGCCTGCTCGGCGCTGATGTTTGCCGGCCTGGCGTCCGCAGAAACCCTCACCATTGCGACGGTCAATAACGGCGACATGGTTCGTATGCAGAAGCTTACGGACGATTTCAAAGCCAAGAACCCCGGCATCGACCTGCAATGGGTCACGCTCGAAGAAAACGTATTGCGCCAGAAGGTTACGACCGACATCGCTACCAAGGCCGGCCAGTACGACGTGCTGACCATCGGCACCTACGAAGTGCCGATCTGGAGCAAGCTCGGCTGGCTCGCGGCGCTCGACAAGCTTTCCGCCGACAAGGACTATGCGGTGGATGACCTTCTCCCGGCCATTCGCAGTGGTCTGACCACCGACGGCAAGCTCTATGCAGCACCGTTCTATGGCGAAAGCTCGATGGTGATGTATCGCAAGGACCTGTTCGAGAAGGCCGGCCTCAAGATGCCGGACGCCCCGACCTGGGACTTCGTCGCCGATGCAGCCCGCAAGATCACCGACAAGGACCATGAAGTCTACGGCATCTGCCTTCGTGGCAAGGCAGGCTGGGGCGAGAACATGGCGTTCCTGACGGCCATGTCGAATTCGTTCGGCGCCCGCTGGTTCGACGAGAAGTGGAAGGCACAGTTCGACCAGCCGGAATGGAAGGACACGCTGAGCTTCTACGTCAAGCTCATGAAGGATGCCGGCCCTCCGGGCGCTTCTTCCAACGGCTTCAACGAAAACCTGGCCCTGTTCCAGTCCGGCAAATGCGGCATGTGGATCGACGCGACGGTTGCAGCCTCCTTCGTTTCCGATCCGAAGGAATCGAAGGTCGCCGACAAGGTCGGCTTCGCTCTGGCTCCGGATAAGGGCCTCGGCAAGCGCGGCAATTGGCTCTGGGCATGGAACCTCGCCATTCCGGCTTCCTCGAAGAAGACCGAAGCGGCGGAGAAGTTCATTTCCTGGGCCACCAGCAAGGAATACACCAACCTTGTGGCACAGAAGGAAGGCTGGCTGAACGCACCTCCCGGCACCCGCACGTCGCTCTACGCGAATGCGGACTACCAGAAGGCCGCGCCTTTCGCGAAGATGACGCTCGACTCGATCAACTCGGCTGATCCGACGCATCCGACCGTCAAGCCGGTTCCCTATGTCGGCGTCCAGTTCGTCGCCATTCCTGAATTCCAGGGCATCGGCACGGCTGTCGGCCAGCAGTTCTCGGCTGCTCTCGCCGGCCAGATCTCCGTCGATCAGGCGCTGAAGGCTGCCCAGCAGCTGACGGAACGCGAAATGAAGAAGGCCGGCTATCCGAAGTAAGGGCCTTCGAAGCTAAGGAAAGCAGCGCCCCCTCTCGAGCGCTGTTTTCCCCTAGGCCGCCGAGCGCCGAACTGCCCTTGGCGGCCCCTTTTGTTTCAGCCGGTCCGCGGCCATCCCCTCCTTAAAAAGATAGGTCGGTACTTGCCATGGCAACGTTGCACACCCGTTCCACCGCCCGCGTCATGATGGCGCCTTCGGTTCTGCTTCTCTTCGCTTGGATGATCGTCCCGCTCGTGATGACGATCTATTTCTCGACGCTGAACTACAATCTGCTGAACCCCGGCACGCATGATTTCATCGGCTGGCTCAACTACGAATATTTCATCAGCGACCCGGCCTTTGTGAGCTCTCTGATCGTGACGCTGCTGCTTGTCGGCGGCGCGCTGCTCATTACCGTCATCGGCGGCATTGCGCTGGCGCTCCTTCTCGATCAGCCGATCTTCGGCCAGGGCATCGTGCGCATGCTGGTGCTCGCACCCTTCTTCGTGATGCCGACCGTCGCCGCCCTCATCTGGAAGCACATGTTCATGAACCCGGTGAACGGGCTCCTGGCGCATCTCTTCAAATTTTTCGGGCTCGATCCGCTGACCTGGCTGGAGACGGTTCCGCTGCTGTCGATCATTATCATCATCGCCTGGCAATGGCTGCCTTTCGCGACGCTTATCCTGCTGACGGCCCTGCAGTCGCTGGATGAGGAGCAGAAGGAAGCCGCCGAGATGGATGGCGCCGGGCCGGTTTCGAAGTTCATCTACATCATCCTGCCGCATCTGGCCCGCGCCATCACCGTCGTGATCCTGATCGAGACGATCTTCATGCTGTCGGCCTTCGCCGAGATCCTCGTCACCACCAATGGCGGGCCGGGCACGGCGACGACGAACCTCACTTATCTCGTCTATTCGCAGATCGTTCTGTCGCAGGACGTCGGCGGCGCATCGGCGGGCGGCATCATCGCCGTCATACTCGCCAATATCGTCGCGATCTTCCTGATGCGTGCGGTCGGCAAGAATCTGGAGGCTTGAGATGGCACGCAAGATCACCACGCAACGCAAGATCGTCGTATCGCTCGCCGCCTGGGTCGTGGCGCTCCTCATCTTCTTTCCGATCCTGTGGACGATCCTGACGAGCTTCAAGACGGAGGGCGATGCGATTGCCTCGCCGCCGCAATTCCTCTTCTTCCACTGGACGCTGGAGAATTATTTCGAGGTGCAGTCGCGCTCGGATTACTTCCTCCACTTCGGCAATTCGGTCATCATCGCCTTCGGTTCGACCATTCTCGGCCTGCTCGTCGCGGTACCTGCCGCCTGGGCCATGGCATTCTCGCCGACCAAGCGGACCAAGGATGTCCTGATGTGGATGCTGTCGACGAAGATGATGCCGCCGGTCGGCGCCTTCATCCCGATCTATCTGCTGTTCCAGAGCTTCGGTCTCCTGAACAACCAGTTCGCCAGCCGGCTGGGCATGGTGATCGTCCTGATGCTCATCAACCTGCCGATCATCGTCTGGATGCTCTATACCTACTTCAAGGAAATCCCCGGCGAGATCCTCGAAGCCGCCCGCATGGACGGTGCCACGCTGGCAAAGGAAATCATCTACGTCCTGACGCCGATGGCGATCCCCGGCCTTGCCTCGACGATGTTGCTCAACATCATCCTCGCCTGGAACGAAGCCTTCTGGACGCTCAATCTCTCCGCGGTCGACGCCGCACCGCTAAGCACCTTCATCGCCTCCTACTCCAGTCCGGAGGGCCTGTTCTATGCCAAGCTTTCGGCGGCATCGACCATGGCGATCGCTCCGATCCTGATCCTCGGCTGGTTCAGCCAGAAACAACTCGTTCGCGGCCTCACCTTCGGCGCGGTTAAGTAAGGAAGACAAGCATGGGTAGCATTGTTCTCAAGCAAGTTTCCAAGGTCTTCGGCGAAGCCAAGGTCATCCCTTCCATCGACCTCGAGATCGACAATGGCGAGTTCGTCGTGTTCGTCGGCCCGTCGGGCTGCGGCAAGTCCACGCTGCTGCGCCTGATTGCCGGCCTCGAAGACGTCTCCGGCGGCCAGATCATGATCGACGGCAAGGACGGCACCAATCTGAAGCCATCCGACCGAGGCCTTGCCATGGTGTTCCAGTCCTACGCGCTCTATCCGCATATGAGCGTGCGCAAGAACATCGCCTTTCCGCTGAAGATGGCGGGCATGCCGCAGGCGGAGATCGACAAGAAGGTGGCGGATGCCGCGCGTGTCCTCAACCTGACCGATTATCTGGAGCGCAAGCCGCGCCAGCTTTCCGGCGGCCAGCGCCAGCGCGTCGCCATCGGCCGCGCCATCGTGCGCCAGCCGGCGGCCTTCCTCTTCGACGAGCCTTTGTCGAACCTGGACGCAGCGCTGCGCGTCAACATGCGCCTCGAGATCAGCGAGCTGCACCAGCAGCTGAAGACGACGATGGTCTACGTGACGCACGATCAGGTGGAAGCCATGACCATGGCCGACAAGATCGTCGTGCTCAACCGCGGCAATATCGAGCAGGTGGGCTCGCCGCTGGAGCTCTATCGCAGCCCGCGCAACCTCTTCGTCGCCGGCTTCATCGGCTCGCCGAAGATGAATTTCGTCAAAGGCGCCTATGCCCAGAGCCTTGGCGGCGACACGATCGGCGTTCGTCCGGAGCATGTCGTGCTGTCGACCAGCTCTGGCGACTGGCAGGGCAAGGTACTTGTGGCGGAACATCTCGGCTCCGACACCTTCCTGCACATCGACGTCGACGGGATCGGCACGGTGACGGCACGCGGTTCGGGCGATTTTCCGGCTCGGGCTGGCGATACCGTCTACCTAACGCCGGACAAGGCGCATATCCACCGGTTCAATGCCGAGGGGCTTTCGATCTGAACCCGAGTCAGGGCCGTGTGCGCTTTTGCGAGCATGGCCGATTGCATTTCTCCCGGGCCGCATCCTGCGATCTCCGCGGACGGGCAAGCCTATAGCCGGTGCGGCTTTCCCAAGTCGTCCGGAGCCAGAGACCTTCAAAAGGACCAGAGACATGACGTGCAAATTATCGCTCGCAACTCTTCAGCAGGCGGCTGCAAAGGCGGCCATTCCTGCTTACGATCCGAAATCGCTTTCGGCGGGCATCGTGCATTTCGGTGTCGGTAATTTCCATCGCGCCCATCAGGCTGTTTATCTCGACGATCTTTTCAATGCCGGAGAAGCCCATGACTGGGCGATCATCGGTGCGGGTGTGCTGCCGTCCGATGCGGCCATGCGGGAAAAGCTCGCAGCCCAGGATTTTCTGACGACCGTCGTCGAGCAGGACAATAATCGCACGGCCGCGCGCGTGACCGCGCCGATGATCGACATCCTGCCGGTCGGCGATGCCAAGGCCATCATCGCCAAGCTTGCCGATCCGACGATCCGCATTGTTTCGATGACGATCACCGAAGGCGGCTACTTCATCGACGCCTCGGGCAAGTTCAATCCCGCCCATCCGGCGATCGTGGCCGACGGGCAGAACCCGGATGCGCCGAAGACGGTGTTCGGCCTGATCGTCGCAGGTCTCAAGGCGCGCCACGCGGTCGGCCTGCAGCCTTTCACCGTCATGTCCTGCGACAACATCCCCCACAATGGCGGCGTCACCAAAGCCGCCGTGGTCGGTACGGCGCGGCTTTCCGATCCGGCCTTTGCCGACTGGATCGCCGCGAACGTCGCCTTCCCGAACGGCATGGTCGACCGCATCACGCCGGCGACCGGCGCGCGTGAAGTCGACCTGCTGAAAGAAGCCTTCGATATCGAGGACAACTGGCCGGTGTATTGCGAAGAGTTCAAGCAATGGGTGCTGGAAGACAACTTCCCGGCAGGACGTCCGGCGCTGGAAAACGTCGGCGTGACCTTCGTTCCCGACGTGACGCCCTATGAGCACATGAAGATCCGCATTCTCAACGGCGGCCATGCGGCGATTGCTTATCCGGCGGCGCTGATGGATATCCATTTCGTGCATGAAGCCATGGAAGAGCCGCTGATCCGCGCCTTCCTCGCAAAGCTCGAAAACGACGAGATCATCCCCGTCATCCCGCCGGTACCGAATACGGTGCTTGCGGATTACTTCAAGCTGATCGAGCGGCGCTTCTCCAATCCGAAGATCGCCGATACCATCCCGCGTCTGGCGCAGGACGGCTCCAACCGCCAGCCGAAATTCATTCTGCCATCGACAGCCGACCGTCTCCGTCGCGGCGAGGATATCGTCGGTCTCGCACTCGTTTCCGCTCTCTGGTGCCGCTATTTCGCCGGCAAGAGCGACAGCGGCAAGGAGATCGTCTTCAACGATGCCAGCGCGGATCGGCTGCATGCAGCAGCCCTCAAGGCAAAAGACGATCCGAATGCCTTCCTGGTCTTCAATGATATTTTCGGCGATGTCGCCAAATCCGATCTCTTCCGCAAGCGCTTCGCGCATGCACTGAAAACGCTGTGGGAAAAGGGTACCCGCGTCACCCTGCAGCTATACTTGGACAACAAACTCGCGGAATGATTTTCAAGCGGCCGGACTTCTCCTGTTCCGGCCGTTTTCCATTGCCGTGCCGGGTTTCCAGCCGGCGGGACAGCAACAGAATTCAGGTTGGATCTGTGATGGCGGATGCGGGAACAGGGCTCCTAATCTTCGACTGCGATGGTGTGCTTGTCGACAGCGAGCCGCTGTCGGTCAGTGTGCTCATCCAGGCGATGCATGATGTCGGCATCGAGATGAGCGAGGAAGATGTCTACAGCCGCTTCCTCGGCAAGAGCCTGGCGACGCTCGTCGACACGATGCAGACGGAGTTCGACGTCTTCATCGACCAGGCATTTCTCGATCGCATCCGCAACGATCTTTACGAGCGCTTCAAGCACGAGCTGAAGCCGATCGACGGCATTGCAGCGACACTGGATGTGCTCAAGCTTCCGCGCTGCGTCGCCTCATCGAGCCAGCTGGAGCGCATCCGTCTCTCGCTCGGCGTGACCGGCCTTCTCGACAGATTGGAGCCGAATATTTTCAGCGCCAGCATGGTCAAGCGCGGCAAGCCCGCGCCGGATCTCTTTCTCTATGCGGCGGAAAAAATGGGCGTGCCGCCGAAGGATTGCATCGTCGTGGAGGACAGCCCGGCGGGGATCACGGCAGCCCGCGCGGCCGGCATGACGGTCTTTGCCTTCACTGGTGGTTCGCATGCTCATTCGCCGAGTTACCGGGCGGAACTGGAGCAGCTCTCGCCCGAGGTCGTGTTTGACGCGATGCCGGAATTGATACAACTTGTCCGCAACAAGACATAAGTGGGCGGGACCTCTTTTGCATGCGTGATCACGTGGTTGCGGTCGATATCGGCACAGGCAGCGCACGCGCTGGTGTCTTCACCGCGGGCGGTTCACTGCTGGGTAAAAGCGAACATCCGATCCTGATGAATCGCCCGCGTGAAAACCACGCCGAGCATGATTCCGAAAATATTTGGGCCGCCGTCTGCACCGCGGTTCGCGGAGCCGTGAAAGCATCCGGCGTTGCCGCATCCGCCATCGGAGCGATCGGCTTCGATGCGACCTGTTCGCTGGTCGTGCGCGATCGCGATGGCGGGCAACTCACCGTTTCCACCTGTGGCGAGAAGAGATTCGATACCATCGTCTGGCTCGATCACCGCGCGCTTGCCGAGGCGGATTATTGCACGGCGACGAAGCACGAGGTTCTCGATTATTCCGGCGAGTTCATGTCGCCCGAAATGGAAATGCCCAAACTGATGTGGCTGAAGGAGAACCTGCCGGAAAGCTGGGCCGAGGCCGGTTATTTCTTCGACCTTGCGGATTTCATGACATGGAAGGCAACCGGCTCGCTTGCCCGGTCGCGCTCCACCCTGGTGGCGAAATGGAACTATCTCGCCCATCGCGAGCCGAGCTGGCAGGCCGATTTTCTCAACGTGATCGGCCTTGGCGACCTGTGCGAGCGCGGTAGCCTGCCTGAAGAGAGTGTCGCAGTGGGCGGAAGCATCGGCACATTGACGGCCGACGCGGCTGAAGCGCTGGGGCTCGATCGCGCCTGTCATGTCGGCGCGGGCCTGATCGATGCCTATGCCGGCGCGCTGGGTGCGCTTGCCGCCCATGCCGGCGATGCCCGCATGTTGGAACATCAGCTGGCGCTGATTGCCGGAACCTCGAGCTGCGTCGTTTCCTTTGCACGCGAGCGCAAGCGCAGCACGGGCATGTGGGGTCCTTATTACGAGGCGGTCTTCCCAGGCATGTGGCTTGCCGAGGCCGGACAGTCGGCAACGGGTGCGCTGCTCGATCATATCGTCAGCATGCATGCGGCCGGCGGACCGCCAACGGCGGCGCTGCATGACCGCATCGTCCGGCGGATCGCCGAACTGCGGCTGGAGGAGGGCGATTCGCTCGGCGGACGCATCCATGTGCTGCCCGATTTTCACGGCAATCGGTCACCGCTTGCCGATCCGCATGCATTGGGCGTCATCAGCGGCATGACGCTGGACGCTTCCTTTGATGGTCTCTGCCGGCTCTACTGGCGTACCAGCGTCGGCATTGCGCTCGGCATTCGTCACATCCTGGAGCGGATGCGGGACTACGGCTATGTGCCCGACACGCTGCACGTGGCCGGCGGCCACGTGAAGAATTCGCTGCTCATGGAACTCTATTCCGACGTGACGGGCTGCAAGGTCGTGATCCCGAAAATGAACGAGACCGTGCTTTTGGGCACGGCGATCGCCGCTTCCGTCTCCTGCGGCCTCTATGAAAGCCTGGGGGCTGCGGGCGCTGCGATGTATCCGGGCGGTCACGAACGGCTTCCAAACGCGGGAAAGAAGGCATTCTACGACCGCGATTACCGGCGCTTCCTTGCCATGTACCGCCACCGTGCGGAACTGGACGCCATGGAATAGAATGGCTTACCGGAGCGGCGCATGGGCAAACATGCCTTGTAGCTCTTCTATGCGGCGAGTTCTGGTTTCCGCGGTCTCGCCAGCTGCCTGAATGACGGCGACGGCCAGATATTCGAGCAGCGACATCATGGCCGTGAGATTTTCGCGGCTGTTAGCCCGCTGCGGTGGCAGGGACAGGGTGACGTTTGCGAATTCATGTGCCCATTCGGTAAACTGGCCTGTCACCAGCAGTACCTTGCATCCGGACCGGCGCGCGGAGCGGGCGAGCAGGCGGGACGAAACAAAGCGCGGTGAATCGATGATGACGAGCAATCCGTCTTTGGATCGCTCGCCGAACAGTTCGATATAGCTGCCATTGGCCCCGTCGAGAAACAGGACCTGATCCCGGGCAAAGGCCAGGCGGTCGGAGAAATGACGCCCAATTCCCGCAAGGCTGGGATGGGCGGCGACGAAGACATTGTCGGAGGACAGGATGGTCGTGGTCGCCTCCTGCCACTGCGGCTGGCCGGCGAGGTTGTAGATATGCTGCAGCATTTCGACCTGCTCGGCGATCTGGGCCGCAAGCGGACGGCCTTCGCTGGCGTCCCTCTGAAGCTGTTCGAGAATGTTAGGCAATTGTGACGTAAGCGTTGGCGCATTTTCCTTGAGATGCACCTTGATCCCATCCAGGCCGTGATAACCAAGGGACCGCAGGAACCGCCCTACCGTCATTGGGCTGAGCTCCAGCCTGTCGGCGACCGAAGAGGCCGTTTCGAACGGTAGTTCATTTAGATGCTCTGAGAAATACTTAGCAATTCTTCGTTCGGCAGGAGTGCCGATCTTGATATATTGTCTAAGTTTCTGGCTAAGGTCTTCCAATT
This sequence comes from Rhizobium sp. BK289, assembly GCF_014193575.1. NCBI lineage: Bacteria > Pseudomonadati > Pseudomonadota > Alphaproteobacteria > Hyphomicrobiales > Rhizobiaceae > Rhizobium > Rhizobium sp. BK289. The sequence continues at coordinate 120,420 of NZ_JACHZO010000011.1, read as the reverse complement.
TTTCACGCCTCGTCGATGGTCTTTCCGATGTTCGGTTGCGCCAATTCCTGGTTCAATCGCTCATTCAAATCTAATCGAGCGGCTGGTCTTGTTTCGATTGTTGTTCTTAATGTGGCGAACAGGATATATTACTGTAAAATATATTACAATAATTCAAATTTTTAATTGAACGTATTTCGTACACCGACGCGAGATATTGATATTGATGCAACCACTTCCTAGGTGTCCACTTGCCATCAAAAGAGGTCGACCGAATGATTGTTCTTGCTGCGCGTCTTTCCCTTGCCAATCTCTTTGCGCCGGAGACGCGCAAGGTTTTCTGGAAGGTCCTGGGCCTGACTTTGCTGGCGCTGGTCGCGCTGTGGTTTGCGCTGCGGGGCGCGTTCAATTCCTTCATCCTGCCCTGGCTGCAGGGCTTCATGCCATCGACGGCCGACTGGACGGGCTGGCTTACGCTCTTCCTTGCCATTTTCGCGGGGATTGCATTGGCTCTGGCGATGGCGCTGCTGATTTCGCCGGTGACGGCACTGATCGCCGGCCTGTTTCTTGATGATGTCGCCGAAGTTGTGGAAAAGCGCGACTATCCCGGCGATGCGCTCGGAACGGCGATGCCGCTCGTTGCGGCGATGAAGAGTTCCGTGCGTTTTCTCGGCGTCGTCATCGTCGGCAACATCGTGGCGCTGTTTCTGCTGTTCATTCCGGGCGTCAACCTCGTCGCCTTCTTCCTAGTGAACGGCTATTTGCTTGGCCGCGAGTTTTTCGAATTCGCCGCCATGCGCTTCCGCTCGCCGGACGAGGCGCGGGAATTCCGGGTCAAGCACGCTTTGACGGTCTTCCTTGCCGGCCTGGTGATTGCCGCCTTTCTGGCGATCCCGTTTCTCAACCTGCTGACGCCGCTGTTTGCAGCGGGCATGATGGTGCACCTGCACAAGCTGATCTCACACAGGGAGACAGGCCTGCGGTCAAGACAGGCTTAGCCTGCCGCTTCCGCTCCGATGACCTGGGGCGGAAGTTCGATCAGAGGAGCGGGTATGTCGCAGGTCTTTTCCGGCGAGCGACAGAGGTCGGCAATGACGCAGCGTTCGCATTCCGGTTTGCGCGCCTTGCAGACATAGCGGCCATGCAGGATCAGCCAATGGTGGGCATGGTAGAGATATTGATCAGGAATGATCTTCATCAGCCGCTGTTCGACTTCATCGGGGGTCTTGCCGGGCGCCAGTAGCAGCCGGTTGGCGATGCGGAAAATATGCGTATCGACGGCCATCGTCGCCTGGCCGAAAGCCATGGAGAGCACGACATTTGCGGTCTTTCGGCCAACGCCGGGCAGGGTTATCAGCTCTTCGCGCGTTCGTGGCACTTCGCCGCCGAAATCTGTGATCAGCTTTTCGGACAGGGCGACGACGTTCTTGGCCTTGTTACGGTAGAGGCCGATCGTCTTGATGTATTCGCGGATGCGCTCCTCGCCGAGGTCGAGCATCTTCTGCGGCGTATCAGCGATGGCGAAGAGGGCGCGCGTCGCCTTGTTGACGCCGGCATCGGTTGCCTGTGCCGATAGCGCCACGGCGACGACGAGCGTGAAAGGGTTGACATGCTCCAGCTCGCCCTTCGGCTCCGGCCGCTGGACGGAGAAGCGGCGGAAGATCTCTTCAAGGTCTGCCTTGGAATAGAGGCTCTTTCCGGTCGGCTTGCGGCCTGCGGTCGCATTTGACTTTTTCGCGGTTTGGGCGCTGGATTTGATCTTGGGATTTGCCATGAACGACCTATACTCAACTCCTATGACGGAACGCAACGCCGATAGGGCGGCAGAGGGCAACAGGCCGGTCTTCGCTGCCGAATTGTTCCCTCATCGCTCGCTGGGGCGAAAGGGGTTCAGGGTCATGCTGGCCTTGGCGGGCGGCTTCTGTCTCGTCTACAGCGTCCTGTTCATCCTTCGCGGCGCCTGGCCGATCGGCATCTTCTTCGGCGCCGATCTCTTCCTGCTCTATGGCGCCTTCTGGCTGAATTACCGTTCGGGTCGCGTGCGCGAAGAGGTGACGGTATCGCGCACCAATGTTTCCATCCGCAAGTTCTCGCCGACGGGCCGCATGGTGGAGCACGATTTCAATCCGTTCTGGACGCGCTTCCTCGTTCGCCGCCACCGCGAGATCGGGGTCGTATCGATGCATGTCCGCGACAGGAGCCACGATACCGATGTCGGCTCCTTCCTCAATCCGGAGGATCGTGAGAGTTTTGCCAAAGCCTTCAAGCGTGCCTTGGCGACCGTGACACAACGGATATGAGCGGCCTACCCAAACCGGCGATATCGCATTTTTGCAGAGAGACCACTTAGGCAAGAAACGGGTGGTTTTAGCCCTCTTGCCGTGGTTTTCTCCTTTCCAAGGAGAAAGATCATGAATGCGATTGCACAGCTGAAGAAAGACATCACCCCGGAAGGTCACGATTACGACACCGTGCGGGAGGTTATCGAGCTCATCACCGAGGAATATCGCGACCAGCCGTCGCTGGAGATGCTCGCCGAAAGGCTCGGCCAGTCGCCGACTCAGCTGCAGAAGACGTTTACGCGCTGGGCTGGGCTGTCGCCCAAGGCGTTTCTCCAGGCCGTTACGCTCGATCATGCCAAGCGGCTCCTGCGCAAGGAGGATCTGCCGCTGCTCGAAACGTCCTTCGAGGTCGGCTTGTCCGGCCCCAGCCGACTGCACGATCTTTTCGTCACGCATGAGGCGATGTCCCCGGGCGAATGGAAGGCGAGGGGCAGCGGCCTGGTGATGCGCTATGCGTTCCACATCTCGCCCTTCGGTCTCGCCTTGATCATGGTCACGGATCGCGGCCTTGCCGGTCTCGCCTTCAGCGATTCCGGCAATGAGAAGGCTTGCCTCGCCGACATGACCTGCCGCTGGCCGAATGCCGAGTTCATCGAGGATCCGAACGCAACGGCACCTTATGCGGCCCGCATCTTCGAGCGCTCGAACTGGTCAAGCGACCAGCCGTTGCGTGTCGTATTGATTGGCTCGGATTTCCAGCTTCGGGTCTGGGAAAGCCTGTTGAAGATCCCGATGGGCCGCGCGGTGACCTATTCCGACATCGCCAAGGATATTGGCCAGCCGACGGCGATGCGGGCCGTGGGCGCAGCTGTCGGCCGCAATCCGATCTCTTTCGTCGTGCCCTGCCACCGTGCGCTCGGAAAGAACGGTCAACTCACGGGATATCACTGGGGGCTGACGCGCAAGCGGGCGATGCTGGGATGGGAGGCGGGGGATGCTTGAGGGGGTGTGCCTTCGGAAGCCCTGAGTTTACCATGCCTGCGCTACCCCCCTCTGTCGCTATCGCGACATCTCCCCCACAAGGGGCGAGATTGGTAATTCGCGGCGGCCTCTCGCTTCAAAGCAAATATTGCGCCTGCGGAAATTGCAATTGCTGAACATTCGGTAGCGCGAGCCACAAACTCCCAACGATCTCCCCCTGTGGGGGAGATGTCCCGACAGCGACAGAGGGGGGTATGCACCCTCCGCGAACTCAAATGCCATGGCTCACGCCGCCTTCGCTATCGCCATCTGCAGCAGCGCCTTGGCAGCGCTCTCATCCGTAATCAGCGTATTGCAGCCGATGCGCTTGATGGTGGCGCTGATCGCCTGGGCGCGGTGGGCGCCGCCGGAGGAGATCACGATGTGCTTTGCCTTTTTCAGCGTATCGAGATCGACCGACATGACACGCTTGTTGATCGGGTGATCGACGGAATTGCCCTCGGCGTCGAGGAAGTTGAACATGGTGTCGCAGACGCAGCCCATGTCGATCAGCTCTTCCAGTTCCCGCTTCGAAATGAAGCCTTCCGACAAGGAGGTCGATTGCGGGCCGATATCGCCGCAGCTGACGATGGCGAGATCGAGGTTTTCCGCCAGCCGGTAAATCGCTTCGAGGCCGCATTTCTCGATGAGATTGCGCTTGGTCTCGACGGAGTCGACGAGAAGCGGCGCCAGGAACATATAGCATTCGGCACCCAGCTGGCTTGCCAGGCGCCACGTATAGTCGATCGGGTTTGTCTGGTGGACGGCGACGATGCCGCCAAGCAGGGAAACCACCTTGCAATTGTCGCGGCGGGTCGGGCGGAAGCTTGCGAGCGAAGCCGTCATCGTCCGGCCCCAGCCGACGCCGATCGTATAATTGTCGGGGATGGCCTCCGTCAGGAACTGGCCGAGTGCCAGGCCGACGCTCTTCGCCTGCGCGTTCACGTTGCCGCCAGCAGGCTCTGGAACGACGATCGCCTCGTCGAGTCCATAGGTGCGCTCGAGCTTGATTGCCAGTTCGACGCAATCATCGATGCCTTCGGTGATCCAGATCTGCACCTCGGCACGGCGCATGGCCTCGTCGAGCAGGCGGATGACGGTGGTACGGCTGATGCCCAGCTGTTCGGCAACGTCCTTCTGCGTCAGGCCCTGATTGTAATAGAGCCAAGCGGCGCGAAGCCTCAGGGACGAGGTTTCCGAATAGGCGGTATGGGTTCCGCGTCTCAGTTTGGCCACGGGTCCTCCGGCAGGATTGTCGCATGCGCCGTTTAACGTCATGATCCGCCCAGAATGCGAAATATTGTTATGGCGGACGACAGGAGCAGGCGAGATCGGCTCTTCTGCTGCCGATATTCTATGACGTGAAACTTATGTCAATCGAATTGCACAAATGTCCTTGACTTTTCCGTGCGGGATTGCTGATAGTCGGTGGTGAGGAATTCGGTCTTGTCCAATCGAGGAGGACAATGTGCAGATGCTGCTCCGAGCAAGCGCCAGGCCGGACAGGGAGCCATATAGGGCGCCCGGTGCCGGCGAAAAGCCTGTTTTCGGAAGGTTGTCTCCTCATCGCTCAGCCGTTCACCGGAAATGGAACTTTCGCGCTTTTTATCCCGTTACCGAAACATAGGAGAAGGAAGGCTGCATCCCTGACGCCTTCAAGTCCGTCCGACGAAAAGATCGGATCTGCTGCCCGACATCTCCCATCCAAATGGGCCTCATTCAACAAGGATACCTGTTATGACTTCCAAGCTTGATCAACTCCGCGCCATGACGACGGTCGTGGCCGATACCGGCGATATCGAGGCAGTCGCTCGCCTGAAGCCGGTGGATTGCACCACCAACCCGACCATCGTGCTGAAGGCGCTTGGCACGCCGATGTTCGCCGACGCGATCAAGGAAGCCGTTTCCTGGGGCAAGAAGCAGGGCGGCGCCTCCGAAGCCGTCGTTGCCGCAGTTGCCGACCGTCTGGCGATCTCAGTCGGCGCAGCGCTCTCCGGCCTCGTTCCCGGTCGCGTCTCCACCGAAGTCGATGCCGACCTCTCCTTCAACACGGAAGCATCGCTTGCCAAGGCCCGCGCCATCATCGCCGCCTACAAGGAGCGCGGCATCGAGCGTGACCGCATCCTGATCAAGCTCGCCTCCACCTGGGAAGGCATTCGCGCCGCCGAAGTGCTGCAGAAGGAAGGCATCGACTGCAATCTGACGCTGCTCTTCAGCAAGGCCCAGGCGATTGCCTGCGCCGACGCCAAGGCGTTCCTGATCTCGCCCTTCGTCGGCCGCATCCTCGACTGGTACAAGAAGTCGACGGGCAAGGACTACACGGCCGAGGAAGATCCGGGCGTCATCTCGGTGCGCGACATCTACCATTACTACAAGGCCAACGACATCAAGACGATCGTCATGGGCGCCTCCTTCCGCAACACCGGCGAAATCGAAGCGCTGGCCGGCTGCGACCGTCTGACGATCAGCCCGAACCTGCTCGACGAGCTCTCCAAGGACGAAGGCAAGCTGGAGCGCAAGCTCTCGCCGGAGCCCAAGGGGTCGGTCGAAAAGATCGCCGTCGACGAGAAGACCTTCCGTTGGATGATGAACGAAGACGCAATGGCGACCGAGAAGCTCTCCGAAGGCATCCGCGCCTTCGCCAAGGACCTGGTCGCGCTGCGCACCATGGTCAGCAAGGAGCTGCAGCTCGCTGCCGCTTGAGGCGACTTGGCTTCCCCTCTTATGAGATGCGTTGTTAGAGAAGGGGTGCCGCAGGGATGCGGTGCCCTTTTTTGTTTTGGAAGATATGTCAGGGACTTCGCGCTTGCGGCACAGGTGCCGCGCACACAAATGCGCGATGGCCTACCGAAGAAACTCCGCCCTGACCTTCTCCGACTGCCCGCCGATCGTCGGCGCCGCTAGCCCATTTTTGGCTCGAACACCATTCACGCGGATGGGGCTAGCCGTCGTGCGCAGGGAAGTGCCGTCATCACGGGTTACCGTCTGCAGTATATCGAGCTGGCGGAAGGCGGCACTTTGCAGCAATTTCGGCCAATCCAGCACCTCCGCCGCCCAGATATCGGCCGGTTCCAGAATGGCGAGCCATTGCTGAACCGTCTTTTCGCGCAGGCGGCTGGCGATCATGCTCTTGATCTCGTCCCGATGCTGGAAGGCATCATCCGGCGCGTAACCGGCAAGCGCGGGCAGATCGAGCAGCGGCGCGAGTTTCGCGAGTGGCATCATCGCGATCGCCAGCCAGCCGTCGGCGCAGCGATAGACGCCATACGGCGCCGCGAGATAGGCGTGCGCATTGCGCACGGCGGATTTCTTCGGCAAGCGGCCTCCGTCGTTCAGGTGCGTGGTCAGCACTTCGAACTGAAAGTCGACCAGCGCCTCCAGCAAGCTCGTCTCTACATGTACGCCGCGGCCGGTGACGCCGCGCCGTACAAGGCCGGCGAGGATGGCCTGGACCAGGAGATTGCCGGCCAACATGTCGGCGATCGCAAGGCCGAACGGCACAGGCCCGTCATCCGCCTCGCCATTCAGCCACATGACGCCGGAGCGGGCCTGGGCCAGGAGATCCTGTCCGGGGAAATGTCGCCATTCATTGTCGGGGCCGTATCCGGTGATGCTGCCATAGACGACACGGGGATTGATCGCGGCAACGGCGGCATAGTCGAGGCCAAGCCTTTCGATGACGCCGGGGCGGAAGTTCTGGATGACGACGTCAGCCTTGGCGATCAGCGCGCGCAGTTCCTGCAGATCGCCCTCATCCTTCATATTGACCGCAAAGCTCTCCTTGCCGCGATTGATGGCGTGAAAGAGCGTGGAGTCGCCGCCGATCTCGGTGTCGCTCAGATAAAGCCGGCGGCAGAGATCGCCGCCATCGGGTCGCTCGATCTTGATGACGCGCGCGCCGAGATCGCCGAGCCGGAGCGCCGCCATCGGGCCGGCAAGAAACTGGCTCATATCCAGTACGATGATGCCGGAGAGCAGGCCCTCTTCGTGCTCGTTATTCATGTCGGACTTTCAGCGGCGGCGCGTCCGCCGGCCGACCGTTCCTGTAACGCACGGTCTGGATGTGCTCGCAATAGAGTACCAGCTCGCCTTCGCCCTTGAAAACTTCGTAAGAAGAGCGGATCAGGCCGAGCTCGGCATAATTCGGCTGCTTATCCAGATTGGTGCGGATGGTGTATATCGTCTCACCGATGAAGGTGGGCTTGATGAAGCGCAGCTTGTCGTAGCCATAGGAAAAGGCGTTGACGCAATTGGTGGCGACAAGCCCGAGGCCGGCGGAAAAGACGAAGGCACCGGCAACGAGCCGCTTGCCGAACAGGCCTTCGGTTTCGGCGAAGATCTGATCGCTGACGTAAGGATGCATATCAAGGACGAGCGCGTTGAACTGCTGTGACTCGCCTTCGGAGATCGTGCGGCGCAGCGAGCGTATCCTGTGGCCTATCTCGAAATCCTCATAGAACCAGTTCTCCGCGTTCCAAACGGGGATTTCGGCGTGATCGGCCGGCATGGTTTTCGGATGGGTGCTGGAGACGCCGACGGTGGCGGTCATGACATCGTCTTTCGGAAGAAACGCGCCTGGTCTCAGAGAGACCAGAGGCGCTTGGCATTCAGATGATAGAGCCGATTGCGTTCGTCGTTACTTACGCCTTGCATCAGAGTGTGGGTGGCGGCGACCCAGGTGGAGAGATTGCCGCCGAGCGTGCAGACCGGCCAGTCGCTGCCCCAGATGACGCGATCCCAGCCGAAGCTTGCGATGCAATGTTCGACGAAGGGACGCAGCGTTTCCGGCGTCCAGCTGTCCGGATCGGCATAGGCGACGACGCCGGAAATCTTGACGATGACATTCGGGCGCTTTGCCGCTTCTGTGATCCCCGCTGCCCAGCTTTCGCTGAAGCCATCCTTCACCGCCGGTACGCCGCAATGGTCGAGGACGAAGCGGATGTTGGGATTGAGGTCGATGAGTACGAGCGCCTTGGACATCTGATGCGGTAGGACACAGAGATCGAAGGTGAGCGGCGTGCCACCGAGCTGTTTCAGGTTCTCGCGGAAGAGGGCGCCCTCGGAGACGTCATCTGGCACGACATGCAGTACACGACGGAAACCTTTGACGAAGGGATCGGCGAGTACGCGTTCGAGATAGGCGGGAAAGTTCGTGCTTTCAGGGCGGCAGGCGGCGATGGCACCCCTGAGGAGGCTGCCGGGCTCACGGCTGAGGTCTTTGACGTAATCGGTTTCCCGCTCGATATCATCCTCGGCGACGTCGACCTCCATGTGAAGCGTATCGGTGATCCCGAGGCGCTTGGCCTCGCGCGCATAGTCTTCATAGAGGCTGTCGCGATTGAGCGTGCCGGCGCCGGCCAGCCAGGGATAGGCGAGACGGTTCCGGTCGACGATGTGCAAATGGCTGTCGAAGAGCATGGTGATCCTCCCATACCTGCTTGCTCAACATATACTCACAGAAGAATAGTTTATTCAAATAAAAATTACAGCTCGGCCTTATCGACCGTGCCGGCCACGGTTTCGGAGATCTCTTTTGCCGCTTCGCGGACATATTCGACCACCTGCTCGCGCGTAGGCGCCTTCGGGTTCACTGGCTCGATATAGGGGCAGGTGAGGGCGGCAAGCGCGTTGCCGTCCATCGCCAGCACGGGCGCGGAAATATTGTGTACGCCGCTCGTCTGCAGGCTGCTCATGGTTTCGAAGCCCTTTTCACGGATTGCCGCGAGCTTTTCCTCGAGATCTGCGGGCGGCTCCTCCGGATCCTGTTCCTGGCGTCTCTGCTCGTTGATCATCATCTGGCGCTGCTTTGCATCCCGGAATGCCAGAAGAATATGGCCGGAGCCGGTATTGTAGAGATTGATCTGCGCGCCGACGCGGATGGAGATGCCCCAATAGGTGGGAGAATCCTGCTGGGCAATGACGATCACCGAGCCGCGGTCGTAGATCGCCAGATGGCAGGCCTGCTCGGCACGGTTGGAGAACTCACGCATCAGCGGGGTCGCGAAGGAGACGAGGCGGCGCACCGGTGCATGATAATGCGCGAGCCCGAAGAGCTTCAGCGTCAGATAGAAGCGATCGCCATCCTGACGCTGTACGTAGCCGCGCCGCACAAGGCGATCGAGCATGCGATAGAATTCGTTGGGGCTCTTGTTGAGCGCCTTGGCGATTTCCGCCTGCGTCAGGCCACCATCGATCCTTGCCAGCAGCTCCAGAATGTCGAGCCCCTTGTCCAGCGCCGGCGCGCGGTAGCGGTCACTGTCGTCTTCTACGCTCATCAACAAGCCCCTATGCGAAGAAACATGAATCATCATTCATATATGAATGAAGACATTTTACAAGCGCGCGATCGCAGCTTGACGGCCAATGAATAAGATGTTTACTTATAAATCATCGATCCATATTTGGGTCGGGAGGACAATCGGACAAGGGTCCGGTCTCAGGGGAGGAACTTCGATGAGGAATTGGAAGGCCGGTCTTGCTGCCGGCATGATGGCATTGCTGGCGGGTACTTCGGTCTTCGCCGCCGATCTGCCGGGCAAATTTAAGGGTGTGACGATCGACGCCAAGCTCATCGGCGGCCAGCAATATGAGCCGCTTTATGCGCGCATCGCCGAGTGGGAGAAGGAGACGGGTGCCAAGGTCAACATTCTCTCCAAGAAGAACCACTTCGAACTCGACAAGGAAATCAAATCCGATATGGCATCGGGCAGCATCTCCTGGTGTGTCGGCTCGAACCATTCGTCCTTCGCGCCGCAGTATCCCGACCTCTACACCGACCTCGGCAAGCTGCTGCCGAAGGAAGAAATCAGCCAGTTCGTCGATTCGACCATCCAGGCCTCGACCATCGACGGCCGCCTGATCATGCTGCCGCGTGCGCAGTTTGACGTTTCGGCGCTCTACTATCAGAAGAGCCTCTACAAGGACGATGCCAAGAAGACGGCGTTCAAGGCGAAGTACGGCTACGATCTGGCGCCCCCGAAGACCTGGAAGGAAGTCTCAGATCAGGCGATCTTCTTCTCCAACCCGCCGAACTTCTTCGGCACGCAATTCCCCGGCAAGGAAGAGGCGATCAACGGCCGCTTCTATGAAATGCTGGTCGCCGAAGGCGGCGAATATCTCGACAAGGACGGCAAGCCTGCCTTCAATTCCGAAGCCGGCGTGCGCGCGCTCGACTGGTTCGTCAACATGTACAAGGCCAAGGCCGTTCCGGCCGGCACGACCAACTATCTGTGGGACGACCTCGGCGCCGGCTTCGCCTCCGGTTCGATCGCCCTCGATCTCGACTGGCCGGGCTGGGCAACCTATTTCAATGACCCGAAGTCTTCGAAGATCGCCGGCAATGTCGGTGTCGTCGTGCAGCCCGCCGGTTCCTCCGGCAAGCACACCGGCTGGTCCGGCCATCACGGCTTCTCGGTCACCGAAGCCTGCGCCCACAAGGATGCTGCCGCCTCGCTCGTCTGGTTCCTGACGAACGACGATTCGCAAAAGCTCGAAGCCGCCAACGGCACGCTGCCGACCCGCAAGGCGGTCTGGGATTGGGATATCCAGCAGGCGGCTTCCGATCCTTACAAGAAGGAAGTGCTGAGCACCTTCCAGGAAGCCATGAAATATGCCTTCCCGGTTCCGCGCACGCCACAATGGATCGAGATTTCCAACGTCGTTTATCCTGAGCTTCAGGCCGCGATCCTCGGCGACAAGAGCTCGAAGGAAGCGCTCGATGCCGCTGCTCAGAAGGCAACCGATGTCCTGAAGGACGCCGGCGCGCTCTAAGCGGTGCAATTGAAGCCCCGCGCCTTCAAGAGCGCGGGGCTTCCGCAATCTGACTTCGAGAATCGCTTTCGATCGGCACCGCTAGGCGCCATCCGCGTTGCCGGTTTTCTGCCGGGTCTCGTCCCAAGCAATTCATTCCACGCAGTCCGGGCCACGCTGCCGAGGAATGCCGACAGGTGCAAACCATGCTCAAAAGAATATCTCCACCGGTCCTGCTTCTTCTTCCGGCGATCATCGTCCTGGCGGCGGTGGTTCTGTTTCCGCTGCTGCTCTCCTTCTATTCCAGCTTCACGCCGTTTCGCCTGACGCGGCCGGCCACACTCTTCACCTTCATCGGTCTGCGCAACTACATGCGCATCCTTTCGGATCCGGTGTTCCTCGCCGCCTTCGTGCGCACCGTGGTGCTTTTGACGATCGCGCTCAATCTGGAAATGCTGCTTGGCCTCGGATTGGCTTTGCTGGTCAACAAGGCGACCTACGGCAAGCGCGTGCTGCGCACGCTGATGATGTTCCCGATGATGTTTTCGCCCGTTCTCGTCGGCTTTCAGTTCAAATTCATGTTCAACGACAATGTCGGCATTATCAACAATGCCCTGCAATCCCTGGGCATTACCGAGACGGCCATTCCCTGGCTGATCGATGGCAATCTGGCATTGTTTTCCATCGTCATTGCCGAAGTCTGGTCGTCGACGTCGGTCTTCGCGATCCTGATCCTAGCCGGTCTGCTTGCCATGCCGCAGGAGCCTGTCGAGGCCGCCAAGGTCGATGGCTGCACCAGCTGGCAGACCTTCCGCTACGTCACCTGGCCATTCCTGATGCCGTTTGCCTTCATCGCCATGACGATCCGCTCGCTCGACGTCGCCCGCGCCTATGACATCGTCAAGATCATGACCGATGGCGGGCCAGCGCGGCGCACGGAGCTGATCTGGACGCTGGTCGGGCGCACCGCTTATGCCGATGCGCAGATGGGGCTCGCCAATGCCATGGCCTATGTCTCGATCATCCTGTCGATCGTCTTCACCGTCTATTTCTTCCGTAAGCTGGCGCTTGCCCGCACCCAGATCGGAGCGGAGTGGTAATCATGGATCGCAACGCTCAACAACGCCTGCAGCGCCGCCTCTGGAAGGTCGCCTATCTCATCGGCCTCTTCCTCGCGATGCTTATCATCTGCCTGCCCGGTTTCTGGATCGTCATCAGCTCGCTACGGCCGACCGTGGAAATCATGGCGAAACCGCCGGTCTGGATCCCGCAGGAGCTGTCGCTGGAAGCCTATCGCGCCATGTTCAGCGGCGTCGGGCAGGGCGGCATTCCCGTCTGGGATTATTTCCGCAATTCGCTCATCATCTCCGTCACCTCGACCGCCATTGCGCTCGTCATCGGCATGTCCGGCGGCTATGCCTTCGCTCGCTTTCGTTTCGCAGGCAAGTCGGCCGTATTCCTCGGGCTGATGCTGACGCGTTCCGTGCCCGGCGTGGCGCTATCGCTGCCGCTCTTCATGGTCTATGCGCGGCTCGGCATCATCGACACGCATTTCGGCCTGATCCTCACCTATGTCGCACTGAACGTGCCCTTCACCATCTGGCTGATCGACGGCTTCTTCCGGCAGGTGCCGAAAGATCTCGCCGAGGCCGCGCAGATCGACGGCTGCACCCGCTGGCAGGCTTTCTGGCAGGTGGAATTTCCACTTGCCGGCCCGGGTATCGCATCGGCCGGCATCTTCGCCTTCCTTACCTGCTGGAATGAATATGCTCTCGCCTCGCAGCTGACGCGTTCCGTCGATTCCAAGACGCTGCCTGTGGGCCTGCTCGACTACACGGCCGAGTTCACCATCGACTGGCGCGGCATGTGCGCACTGGCGGTCGTGATGATCATTCCGGCGCTCGCTCTCACTTTCATCATTCAGAAGCATCTGGTGTCGGGTCTGACATTCGGTGCGGTCAAAGGTTGATCTCCATGGCTCAGGTTTCCCTCAAAAAACTCGTCAAGCGCTACGGCGCGCTGGAAATCGTCCACGGGATCGATCTCGACATCGCGGACAAGGAGTTCATCGCGCTCGTCGGCCCGTCCGGCTGTGGCAAGTCGACGACGCTGCGCATGATCGCCGGCCTGGAGAATGTCTCCGACGGCACGATCGAGATCGGCGATACGGTCGTCAACGACCTGCCGCCGCGCGACCGCAACATCTCCATGGTGTTCCAGTCCTACGCGCTCTATCCACATATGACGGTGCGCGAGAACATGGGCTTCTCGCTGAAGATCGCCAAACAGCCGCAGGCCGAGATCGACCGGCGCGTCAACGAGGCCGCTGCTATTTTGAGCCTCGAAGCGCTGATGGATCGCCGCCCGGCGCAGCTTTCCGGCGGCCAGCGTCAGCGCGTTGCCATGGGCCGCGCCATCGTGCGCCAGCCAGAGGTCTTCCTCTTCGACGAGCCGCTATCGAACCTCGATGCCAAGCTGCGCACGCAGATGCGCACCGAGATCAAGAAACTGCATGCGAAGGTGCAGTCGACGGTGGTCTACGTGACGCACGATCAGGTCGAGGCCATGACGCTGGCGGACCGCATCGTCATCATGCGCGATGGCCACATCGAACAAGTCGGCACGCCGGACGAAGTGTTCAAGCGGCCCGCCACCCGCTTCGTCGCCGGTTTCATCGGCTCGCCACCGATGAATATCGAAGAGGCGACGCTGAAGGCAGGCGAACTCACCTTCAAGAACGGTGATCGTCTGCCGCTGCCGAACCAGTTTGCCGGAAGGGTCAGGGAAGGAGAAAAGGTCGCCTTCGGTCTCAGGCCCGACGATATCTTCCCGACCGGCCACGGCCTGCATTCCGGCGTGGAATCGGCTGTCTACGAGCTGACCTTGCCGGTTGCCATCACCGAACCGCTCGGCAATGAAACGCTCGTCTTTGTCGAATTCGCCGGGCGCGAATGGGTGACGCGCATGCTCAATCCGCGCGCGCTGAAGAGCGGCGAACGGCTGAAGATGAGCTTCGATCTTAGCCAGGCACATCTCTTCTCCGCCGATACCGGCAAGAGCCTGGCAAACTGAGGAATAGCTCCCATGGCACGTATCGAGAAAATTGAACTGCGCATGGTCGACCTGCCGCCGAAAGTGAAGCGGACGGATGCGATCCAGAGCTTCGTCAGCCAAGAGACGCCGATCGTCACCATCACCGACAGCGATGGGGCAGTCGGCACCGGCTACAGCTATACGATCGGCACCGGTGGCTCGTCCGTCATGCGGCTGCTTTCCGACCATCTGGTGCCGCTGCTGATCGGCGAGGATGCCGATTGCATCGAGGCGATTTGGCACAGACTGGAATTCGCCACGCATGCTACGACGATCGGTCCCATTACGGCACTGGCGCTTGCGGCTGTCGATACCGCGCTTTGGGACCTGCGGGCCAAGAAGCAAGGTCTGCCGCTCTGGAAGCTTGCCGGCGGCGCTAGGGATCGTTGCCCGCTCTATACCACGGAAGGCGGCTGGCTGCACATCGAGAAGGAAGCCCTGGTCGAAGACGCCCTGCAGGCGAAGGCCAAGGGCTTTTCCGGCTCGAAGGTGAAGATCGGCAAGCCGCATGGCTCCGAGGATTACGACCGGCTGGCCGCGATGCGTCTGGCACTCGGCTCCGGCTTCGAGATCATGACCGACTGCAATCAGGGCTTCACCGTCGATGAGGCGATCCGGCGGGCGGCACGCTTGAAGGAACTGGACCTTGCCTGGATCGAGGAGCCGCTGCCGGCCGACGATCTCGATGGCCATATCCGGCTGACCCGATCGACGCCGACGCCGATCGCGGTGGGCGAATCCATGTATTCGATCCGGCATTTCCGCGAATACATGCAGAAGGGCGCCTGCTCGATCGTGCAGGTGGATGTCGCCCGCATCGGCGGCGTCACGCCCTGGCTGAAGGTGGCGCATGCGGCCGAAGCCTTCGACATTCCCGTCTGCCCGCATTTCCTGATGGAGCTGCATGTCAGCCTCACCTGCGCCGTGCCGAACGGCAAATATGTCGAATACATCCCGCAGCTCGACGACTTGACGACGAAGGGCATGGACATCGTCGATGGCAAGGCGGTGGCCCCATCAGAGCCCGGCATCGGCATTGCCTGGGATTGGGAAGCGGTGAAGGCGCGCTCGATCGGCGAATTCACCCGGGAAATTCACGGCTGAGGAGGAGCTTGCCATGCAGCGGATGGGAATGGTGATCGGCCTGGAGCCGGCCAAGGTGGCGGAATACAAGGCACTGCATGTGGCCGTCTGGCCCGAGATCCTGGCGCTGATCTCAGACTGCAACATCACCAACTATTCGATCTTCCTGAAGGAGCCGGAAAACCTGCTCTTCGGCTATTGGGAATATGTCGGCACGGATTTCGAGGCCGATATGGCCAAGATGGCTGCCAACCCGAAGAACCAGGAGTGGTGGTCCTTCTGCATACCCTGCCAGAAGCCCTTCGAGACCCGCAAAGAGGGCGAGTGGTGGGCCATGATGGAGGAGGTGTTTCATCATGATTAGGGATTGGAGTGGAACGGACCGCGAAGCGGTCACCTCCCCCTTGAGGGGGGAGGTCGCGCGGAACGCGCGGGTGGGGGTGATGCTCCGGGCGCATAGCGCTGCCGTTTTCGCACGAGGAGGGATCACCCCACCCCGGACCTTCGGTCCGACCCTCCCCCTCAAGGGGAGGGTGTCGTGACCTTCGATCCCAAATCCTTGCGCCAATGGTGGCCGATGCCGTCGCATCCTCGCTCCATCGTGATCTTCGGTGCCGGCAGCATCGTCGGCGACGCGCATCTTCCGGCTCATAAGCAAGCCGGCTTTCCGGTCGCGGGTCTTTACGATCCGAACGCCGAGAAGGCGGCGGCGCTGGCTGCTCGATGGGGCATTCGAGTTTTCGCCTCCGAAGCGGAGGCCCTTGCTGTCAAGGGCGCGATCTTCGATCTGGCGACGCCGCCGGCAGCGCATGCGACGATCCTTTCGAAATTGCCGCGCGGTTCCTTCGCGCTGATCCAGAAGCCGATGGGCAGTGATCTTGCCGGCGCCTCCGAAATCCTGCGGATCTGCCGCGAGCGGGATATCAAGGCGGCCGTCAACTTCCAGCTTCGCTTCGCGCCGATGATGCTGGCGCTCTACGATGCGGTGAACAAGGGCTATCTCGGCGAGGTCGTCGATTTCGACGCATGGCTGGCGCTTGCAACACCCTGGGGACTCTGGCCGTTCCTGAAAGGCCTGCCGCGGATCGAGATCGCCATGCACTCGATCCACTATCTCGATTTCATTCGCGGCTTGCTCGGCAATCCGCGAGGCGTTCATGCCAAGACCATCGGCCATCCCAATCACGATGTCGCGCAGACGCGGACGGCGGCGATCTTCGATTATGGTGACAAGGTTCGCTGCGTGCTCTCGGTCAATCATGACCATGATTTCGGCCGCAAGTTCCAGGCCTGCGAGTTTCGCATTTCCGGCACCAAGGGCGCTGCCTACGTCAAGCTCGGCGTCAATCTCGACTATCCCAGTGGCGAGCCGGACGAGCTGTGGATCCGCCCTGCCGGCGGCAGCGATTGGGTCGAGGTCAAGCTGGAGGGCGCCTGGTTCCCGGATGCCTTCGTCAATCGCATGGCCAACCTGCAGCGCTTCGCATCCGGTGAGGATCAGGAGCTGATCGGCTCGGTCGAGGATGCCTGGCAGACCATGGCGCTCGTCGAGGCCGCCTATCAGTCTAGCACCTTGCCGGCGACACCGATCGCGGAACTCCCAAAGGTTTGAGCAATGGCAGAGCAAACCATCTATTTAGAAGACTATGAACTCGGCCATGTCAGGGTGACCACCGGACGGACGATCACCGAAACCGATTTCGTTGTCCATGCCGGCCATACCGGCGATTTCTTCCCGCATCACATGGATGCGGAATTCGCCAAGACGTTGCCCGGCGGCCAGCGCATCGCGCATGGGACGATGATCTTTGCGATCGGCGTCGGACTGACGGCCTCGCTCATCAATCCCGTCGCCTTTTCCTATGGCTACGACCGGCTCCGCTTCGTCCGCCCGGTACATATCGGCGATACGATCCGCACCCGCGTCACCATTTCAGCGAAGGAGGATGATCCGAAGCGTCCGGCGTCCGGTCGTGTGGTCGAGCGTTGTGAAGTGCTGAACCAGCGCGACGAAGTCGTGCTTGCCGCCGATCACATCCTCGTCGTTGAACGCAAACCGGCAGCGGAGCAGGCATGATGGCGACGCTGAAGGGAATGACCTGGTCGCATCCGCGCGGCTACGATCCGATGATCGCCTGCTCGAAGGTGTGGCGGGAAAAGACCGGCGTCGAGATCGGCTGGGAAAAGCGGTCGCTGCAGGATTTCGAGACCTATCCGGTGGAAGAACTTGCCGCCCGATACGACCTCATCGTCATCGATCACCCGCATGTTGGCCAGATCACCCGCGAGAACTGCCTGCTGCCGCTCGACGACGCTGAACATGCGGATGAAATCGCGGCGATCGCGGCCGGCACCGTTGGGCGCTCCTATCAAAGCTACAACTGGCAAGGCCGGCAATGGGCCTTTCCGCTCGATGCAGCAACACAGGTGCAGGCCTATCGGCCTAGCCGACTGAGCGCGCCGGTCAAGGATCTCGCCGAATTCGTGACGCTCGCCAAGGAAGGCAAAGCGATCCTGCCGATGCGGCCGCCGCATTCGCTGATGACTTTCATCACGCTGGCTGCCCATCTCGGCACGCCCTGCAACATCGAAGGGCCGGATTTCATTGCCAAGGCTGATGGCGAAGCGGTGCTCGACTGGATCGCGCAGCTCGTTTCGGGCATGGATGCCAGCTGCTACGAAATGGATCCGATCGCCGTGCTCGACCTGATGGGCCAGCCTGACAGCCCCTATGTGGCGTCGCCTTTCATCTATGGCTACGTGAACTATTCCTTTGCTGGATTCAGGCCGGCGCGGATCGCTTTTTCAGATATGCCCGTGACCGATGGACGCGCGCCGAATGGCTCGGCACTCGGCGGCACCGGCATCGCCGTGTCGGCACGCACGCAAGCGCCTGAAGAGGCGAAGGCCTTTGCGCGCTGGATTGCGAGCGGGCCGGTGCAGGCGGGTGTTTATGCGAGTGGAAACGGTCAATCCGGCCATGCCGACGGCTGGGTCAGCGATGCGGTCAATGCGCCGGCGCTCGATTTTTATCGCAACACGCGTGCGACGCTGGAAGGCGCCTATGTGCGGCCGCGGCACGACGGCTACATGGCATTTCAAAGCGACGCATCCGCAGTGATTAGCGATGGACTGCGAACCGGAGAGCGGCATACAGTCCTCATCGACAAGCTGAACCGCCGTTTCGCGCAGTCCTTCGAAGCTTAGTGTGAGGCTGCGCCAACTGATTGTTATTGCATGATCTTATCCGAAATGCCGGCTACAGAGCCGGCGAAGTGGATGAGGTCATGATCCCGGAGGAAAGGATCAGGATTATGGGTCACGGGTTGGAAGGCAAGAAGGTCGTCATCACGGCGGCGGGGCAGGGGATCGGCCGGGCTTCGGCCGAGCGCTTCATCTCGCTTGGCGCGCATGTCTACGCCACCGACATCAACGAGCAGACGCTCTCGACGTTGGAAGGCGCCAGCAAGCATGTGCTGAATGTGCTTGACGGCACCGCCGTCAAGGCTTTCTCGCAAGAGGTCGGCCCTATCGACGTGCTCTTCAACTGTGCCGGCTTTGTCCATGCCGGCACGATCCTTGATTGCGAGGAGAAGGATTGGGATTTCTCCTTCAACCTCAATGCCAAGGCGATGTACACGACCTGCCGGGCCTTCTTGCCGGGCATGCTGGAGAAGGGCAAGGGCTCGATCGTCAACATGGCTTCGGTCGCTTCCAGCGTGAAAGGTGTGCCCAACCGCTTCGCCTATTGTGCCTCGAAGGCTGCCGTTATCGGGCTCACCAAGTCGATCGCTGCCGATTTCGTTGCGAAGGGCATCCGCGCCAATGCGATATGCCCCGGCACGGTCGACAGCCCCTCGCTGCATGAGCGGCTCAGGGCAACCGGCGACTATGACAAGGCAATGAAGGATTTCATCGCCCGCCAGCCGATGGGCCGCATCGCGACCGCCGAAGAGATCGCCGCTCTGGTGACCTATCTGGCCGGTGATGAGGCGGGCTTCACGACGGGTCAGATCCACGTCATCGACGGCGGCTGGACGGGCTGAGGCTTCCTTGTCGCAATCGGAGACCTCGTGTTGCGAGGCCTCCTTTTATTTGCCACTCTCGTTTGCGAATCGGTTTGTAACGGCGATTTGCGATCAGGAGAGCGGCATGGATGCGAACGGATTTTTGCATCGTTCCAGAGGTCTCGTGCTGTGGCGCAAGCACCATGTGATCGTGATCTCCGTGCTTGCCGGTATCGCCGTCTTCCTGTTTCTGACATCACGTGATCTCAATGCCAGCAACCTGTTGATCGCCTGGGACACGACCGCCGTCGTCTTTATCGTCTATAGCCTCTATCGGATGCTGACGGCCAATGCGCTTAGCATCCGCAAGCGCTCGGCCGACCTCGATTTTTCGGATGGATTCCTGCTTTTCCTGTCGATCGCGGCGGCAATCGCCAGCATTGGTGGCATTGCGCTGGATCTGCTTGGCGTCAAGGACGCCTCACCCGAAGTCGCTTTCTACCGCGTGATGATGGCGATCGTGACGATCCTGATTTCATGGACCTTCCTGCACACCCTGTTCACCATCCACTATGCGCATCGGTTCTATAGCATTCCGGGCAAGGGGCAGGGATTGAAATTCGCCGAGCCGGTGGAGGAACCGATCTATTGGGATTTCCTCTATTTCTCCTTCACCATCGGCGTTGCTGCACAGACGGCCGATATCGGCGTTTCCACCGTTTCGATGCGTAAGCTCGTGATTCTGCACGCCATCCTCTCGTTCCTGTTCAACACGACGATCCTGGCGCTTGCGATAAATGTCGGGGCGAGCCTGATCTAGGCCCGCCCCGATGCATCGATGATCCCTGTCGTCAAACGACGGCGTTACCGGCCATCACGGCCAGGATCAGGAACACCAGGAATATGATCAGGAAGATGGCGAAGAGAACGCGCGCAATGGTTGCGGTTGCCGCCGATACCCCTGAAAAACCGAAAAAGCCGCTGATCAGCGAAATCACAAAGAAAATGAGAGCCCATTTCAGCATTTAGCAATCTCCTCTGCGTTGTACTTGTTGAAGACGCGGGAGGAGGGTGATTTGTTCCGAGGGCGGTTGGGTTTTGACGACGGCTCTGGAATTGTGGGGAGTGTGGCACCCCCCTCTGTCACTTCGTGACATCTTCCCACAAGGGGGGAGATTGTAACTTGCAGCGCTGCCATTGCAAAACAATGAGCATCGTATCGGCTGGGCTATTATGCTTTATCTTACGGACTGAATGATGCGCTCCAACGATCTCCCCCCTTGTGGGGGAGATGTCCCGAAAGGGACAGAGGGGGGTACAGCGGGGCCCCAAACTCAGGAAGGCTGGTTTGCGTCAAACCTCCCGTCACCCATGATTGATCATCACATGCCGGACGGCTGTATAGTCTTCGATAGCGTAGACTGACATATCCTTGCCGTAGCCGGATTGCTTGAGCCCGCCATGCGGCATTTCGTTGACCAGCATGAAGTGGGTGTTGATCCAGGTGCAGCCATATTGCAGGCGGGCAGCCGTCTGCATGCCGCGGCTGATGTCCTTGGTCCAGACCGAGGAAGCCAGGCCGTAGTCGCTGTCGTTAGCCCAGGCGACGGCATCCTCGGCATTGGTGAAGCGCGTCACCGAGACCACAGGGCCGAAAACTTCGCGGCGGACGATCTCGTCATCCTGCGTAGCGCCGGCGACGACGGTCGGGGCATAGAAGAAGCCGCGCTCGCCGGAAATCTTGCCGCCGGTGGTGATCTCCATGTGCTTGTGTTCGGCGGCGCGGGTGACGAAGCTTTCGACGCGGTCGCGCTGGCGCTTGGAGATCAGCGGGCCGATCTCGTTCTCGGTGTCGTCAGCGAGGTTGAACTTGATGCTTGACACGGCTGACGTCAGATCCGCGACGAAGTTGTCATAGACTTTTGCGTCGGCATAGATGCGGCAGGCAGCGGTGCAGTCCTGGCCGGCATTGTAGTAACCGAAGGTGCGGATGCCGGCGACCACGGCGTCGATATCGGCATCGTCGAAGACGATGACGGGAGCCTTGCCGCCGAGCTCGAGATGCGTGCGCTTGACCGTCTTGGCCGCAGCCTGCAGGACCTTCTTGCCGGTAGCGACATCGCCGGTGATGGAAACCATGCTGATCTTCGGATGGTTGATCAGCGCATTGCCGACGCTCTCGCCGCGGCCGAGGATGACGTTGACGACGCCCTCGGGAAGGATATCCGCCAGCAGCTTCGCCATCTTCAGCGCCGTCAGAGGCGTCTGTTCGGAAGGCTTGAAGACGACGGTGTTGCCACCGGCAATGGCTGGCGCCAGCTTCCAGGCCATCATCATCAGCGGATAGTTCCAAGGCGCGATGGAGCCCACGATGCCGATCGGATCGCGGCGGATCATCGAGGTATGGCCGGGCAGATATTCGCCGGCGACCGGGCCGTGCAGGTTGCGCACCGCGCCGGCAAAGAAGCGGTAGCAGTCGACAATCGCCGGGATCTCATCATTGAGCACGGCGTTGATCGGCTTGCCGCAGTTCAGCGCCTCCAGGGCTGCGAAACCTTCGGCATCGCGCTCGATGGCATCGGCGATCTTGAGGAGATAGGCCGAACGCTGGCTTGGCGTCGTCTGCGACCAGCTCGTGAACGCCTTTTCGGCGGCATCGACGGCGGCATCGATCTGCCCGAGCGACGCCTCGGGCAAGTTGAGCACCGTCTCGCCTGTCTTCGGGTTGAGGACGCGTTCTTCCGTTTCCGTGCCGGCTTCGAAGCGGGAGCCGATCAGCATTTGGGTATCCATTATTCTCTCCCTTTCATTTGCCGCCGCCGGCGATCTGATCGCCGTCGCGGGTGAGATAGTAGGCTGCCAGGATCGGCAGGAAAGTGACGAGCACGACGACCATGGCGACGACGTTGGTCACCGGTCGCTGGCGCGGACGGATGAGTTCCTCCAGCATCCAGATCGGCAGGGTCATCTGCTGGCCACCGGTGAAGGTGGTGACGATGACTTCATCGAAGGACAGCGCGAAGGCGAGCATGCCGCCCGCAAGCAGCGCCGTGCCGATATTCGGCAGGACGACATGGCGGAAGGTCTGGAAGCCATCGGCGCCGAGATCCATCGAGGCCTCGATCAGCGAGCCGGAGGTGCGGCGGAAGCGGGCGACGGCGTTGTTATAAACCACGACGACGCAGAAGGTGGCATGGCCGAGAATGATCGTCCAGACCGAGAAGGGGATGTCGAACAGGCTGAAGGCGGAGCGCAGCGCAATGCCGGTGATGATGCCGGGCAGCGCGATGGGCAGGATGACCAAGAGCGAGATCGCCTCGCGGCCGAAGAATTTCGTCTGGCTGACGGCGGCGGCGCAGAGCGTGCCGAGGATCAATGCGATGATGGTGGCGATGGTCGCGACCTGCACCGACAGCGCCAGCGCCGACCAGACATCCGGCCTGTTCCAGGCGATGCCGAACCATTGCAGGGTCAGCCCCGGCGGCGGCCACTGATAGCTCTTTTCTTCTATCGTGAAGGCATAGACGAAGATCAGCAGGATCGGCAGATGCAGGAAGAGGAGGCCGCCAGCGGCTGCGATCTTCAAAGGCAAGGAGGCGCGTTGGCCACGATCAGAGCGCATCGAAAGCTCCCTGCTTTTTGGCGATCCAGAGATAGATGGCCATGATGACGATCGGCACGACCGAGAAGGCGGCGGCCAGCGGTACGTTGCCGGCAGTTCCCTGCTGCGTATAGACGGCCTGGCCGATGAAGAGGCGCGAGGAGCCGATGATCTGCGGGATGATGTAATCGCCTAATGTCAGCGAGAAGGTGAAGATGGAGCCGGCGACGACGCCCGGCAAAGCGAGCGGCAGCAGAACCGTGCGGAAGGTCTGGTTCGGCGTCGCGCCGAGATCCGAGGAGGCTTCCAGCAGGTTCGCCGGCACGCGCTCAAGTGCTGCCTGCGTCGGCAGAATCATATAGGGCAGCCAGATATAGACGAAAACGAGAAAGGTGCCGATGTAGCTCACGGAGAGCGAGTTGCCGCCGATGATCGGCAAGGCAAGCACGCCGTCGAGCAGCCAGCCGAGATGCAGTTTGTCGAAGATCCAGGTGAGGATGCCTTCCTTGGCGAGGATCAGCTTCCAGGCATAGACCTTGACGAGATAGCTCGACCAGAGCGGCAGCATGACGCCAAGATAGAACAGCGCCTTCCATTTTCCCTGGGCATAGCGCGCGGCGTAATAGGCGATAGGGAAGGCGACGAAGGCGGATGCGACGGTCACGAGGGCGGCCATCACGACCGTGCGCAGGATGATATCGAAATTCGCCGAGTTCAGCAGCTGGGCATAGGTCGAGAGGGTGAATTCGTAGTTCACCATTCCCGAGAAGTCGTCGATCGAGAAGAAGCTCTGCAGCAAGAGCGCGATCAGCGAGCCGATATAGATGATGCCGAGCCAGAGCAGCGGCGGCGTCAGCATCAGGAAGAGGAATAGTTTCGGGCGGCGCCAGAAGAGATCCGAGAGGCGGCCGAAGACGCCGCCGCGGCGCGGCAGGATCGAGGCCGGCGCCCGGCTCGACGAGGCGGGGAAGGCGGCGGCGTTCATGCGGCGTCGTCCATATAATGAACATCCGCCGGCAACCAGGCGAGGCGGATGGCGGCGCCGGTATCCGGAGCCGGCTGGCCAGCGGGTACGGTCACATGCAGGCGGGCGCCATTCGTCTCGACCGAGAGGCGGGTAGCGGCACCGAGAAAGCTCGTTGCTTTCACGGTGGCCACCACGCCGCTCCCCTCAGTCAACCGGATGGCCTCGGGGCGCAGGCTTGCCCAGCGCCGCTCGCCGCCGAGCGACGACATGGTTTCGGGGGCGATGACATTGGAGGAGCCGACGAAATCGGCGACGAAGCGGGTCTTTGGTCGCTGATAGATGTCGTGCGGCGTGCCCTGCTGCACGATGCGGCCGTCGTTGAAGACAGCGACGCGGTCGGCCATGGACAGGGCCTCGCCCTGATCGTGGGTGACGAAGACGAAGGTGATGCCGAGCGCCCGCTGCAGGCTCTTCAGTTCCTCCTGCATCTGCTCGCGCAGTTTCAGGTCGAGCGCGCCAAGCGGCTCATCGAGCAGCAGTACCTTCGGCTTGTTGACGAGCGCGCGGGCGAGCGCCACACGCTGGCGCTGACCGCCGGAGAGCTGGCCGGGGCGACGCGCGCCATAACCCGGAAGCTTCACCAGTTCCAGCGCCTGCTCGGCTGCCTTCAGCCGTTCGGCCTTGCCGACACCCTTGACCATCAGCCCATAGGCGACGTTGTCGAGGATATTGAGGTGCGGAAAGAGCGCATAATCCTGGAAGACCGTGTTGACGTTGCGCCTATAGGGCGGCACGCCTTCGGCGGTTTCGCCGAAGATTTCGATATGGCCACCCGTGGGCTGCTCGAAGCCGGCAATCAGTCTGAGGCAGGTAGTCTTGCCGGAGCCGGAAGGGCCGAGCATGGCGAAGAATTCGCCGGGCGCGATCTCCAGATCGACGCGGTCCACAGCGCGGACCTGGCCGAAATGGCGCGACACCTGCTGAAAACGAACGGCGGTCATGGGGTGCTCCAGGGGTACTTGTTTTCCTTCTCCCCAGTGGGGAGAAGGTGCCCGATAGGGCGGATGAGGGGCTGAAGAGCGGAGTGAAGCGGAGGGTGAGCGGCAAGCGAAACGCAGCTTTTGCTATGCTGCGCCACCCCCTCATCCGACCCTTCGGGCCACCTTCTCCCCGAGGGGAGAAGGTAAGTTCCTACCGCCCGCCGATCACGCCGATATAGTCGGAGACCCAGCGGTGATAGGGCACGCATTCGCCCTGCGTGCTGCATTTCGCGACGGGCGTCTTCCAGAACTTGATCTTGTCGAAGTGATCATAACCGTTGGTGGCGCAGCCGCTGTCGGTCAGGAGTTCGTTGCCCTTGCAAGCTGCCGGAACCGAGGGTACGGCGCCGAACCAGGCGGCGGCATCGCCCTGAACCTTGGCCTGCAGGGAGTGCTCCATCCACATATAGGCGCAGTTCGGATGCTCGCTGTCGGCATGCAGCATGGTGGTGTCGGCCCAGCCCGTAGTCCCCTCATCCGGGAAGGTGGAGGCGATCTTCTGCTTGTCGGCTTGCAGCAGGTTCACCTGGAACGGCCAGGAGCCGGAGGCGACGACGCCTTCGTTCTTGAAGTCGTCGGTCTGGATCATCGCATCATGCCAATAGCGGCTGACGATCTTGCGCTGGCCACGCAGCAGCTCGAGGGCGGCCTTGTACTGATCTTCGTTGAGCTCGTAGGGGTCCTTGATGCCCAACTCCGGCTTGTGGGCCATGAGATAGAGGGCTGCATCGGCAATATAGATCGGCCCGTCATAGGCCTGCACGCGGCCCTTGTTTGACTTACCATCAGGCAGCGTTGTTTCTTCGAAAACGATATTCCAGCTCTTCGGCGCCTGACCCTTGAAGGCGTCCGTGTTGTACATCAGCACGTTCGGCCCCCAGAGATAGGGCACGCCATAGTGAACGCCGTTGACCGTGTGCCAGGGGGCATTCTTCAGGCGTTCGTCGAGGTTCTTCCAGCTCGGGATCAGATCGGTGTTGATCGGCTGGACGCGCTTGCCGGCAACGAGTCTCAGCGACGCATCACCGGAAGCGGTCACGAGGTCGAAGCCGCCTTCGTTCATCAGCGCGACCATTTCGTCTGAGGTCGCGGCGGTCTTGACGCTGACCTTGCAGCCGGTCTCCTTTTCGAAACCGGTAACCCAATCGTAATTCTTGTCGCTTTCACCGCGCTCGATATAGCCGGCCCACGCGACGATGCTCACCGCACCTTCGCCCTTGCCGAGCGTCTTCAACGGTTCGGCGGCAATGACCTGCGTGGCGAAACTTAAGCATGCGAGTGCGGCCGTGCATGATTTCAGCAGATGCTTCATCGGACTCTCCCGGTTTTTAAGCCTTGATGGCGTGGAGCCAGTGGCTGGCTTCCTGTTCCCGGAAGAAAAGGTGACGCTATTTCACCGCATTCGCAAATTCATTTATCAGAAAGGCGATATCGGAAATTCCGATTCCCGGCGCGTACGCGTGAGCTAGGAATAAGCTCGTGCTACCGCTGCCGGCCCGAGCGCATGCTTTCTGCGACGCCGACGAAGTCGCGGGCGGCCTGCGGCAGGCTCGAGCCCTTGCGCCAGACCATGCCGACCTGCACCACAGGCAGCGAGCCGGAGACGTCGCGGCTTTCGATGCGGTCGCCTTCCAGCGACCAGGGGCGATAGACGAGATCCGGAAGGAGAGCGACGCCCGCGCCTGTCGCAACCAGGCTGCGCACTGCTTCGACAGAACGGGTTCGGAAGGCAACATGGGGGCGGGCGCCGAGCGCCGTCAGCAGCTTGCCGGTATTTTCCTCGATCTCGTCGATGGTCAGCATGATCAGTGGCTCGCGGCTGATGTCGGCGACACTGATGATGTCGGCCGAGACCAGGGGATGACCCATTGGCAGCCAAAGACGATAAGGCGAAGTCTCAAGGATCTCCGCCTGCAGGGCCATGCGATCGCGAAGGTTGGAGATGACCATGACGGCAACGTCTAGTTCACCGCCCACCAGAAGATGTTCCAGATAGCCGCCGTTGTCCTCGATGGCGCTGACCTCGACACCGGGGCAGGCGCGGCGATAGCGCGCCAGAAGATCGGACAGAACATAGCCGGCGACAAGCGATGTCACGCCGATATTCAGCGTACCGCCGGCCTCGTTCCGCTTGCCGGAAAAGCTGGTGCGGGCATCGGAAACGGTCGCGAGGATCTTCGTCGCATGGCGCAGGAACTGGTGACCGTTATGGGTGATGGAGAGACCGCGCGGATGGCGCTCGAACAGCTCGACGCCCAGATCGCTTTCGAGCTCCTTGAGGGCTTCCGTGACGGATGATTGCGAGATGGACAGGTTCTGTGCAGCGCGCGTCACGGAGCCTTGTTCCGCTACGGCGACGAAGTATTGCAGCTGTCTCAGGGTGAAAGCCATGCTCCGGTTAGAGCATGTTCGCGGCGTGAAAGGCAAGCATCCGCCAATCCTGTGAAAGTTCGGACCTTTTTTGGTAGCAATGCCGCCAGAGTTGCAAGTTTCACGTCCGTTTTAAGTATTCCGAAACGCCCTCTGCCTAACGTGAGGGTTGATCATCTTTGTCGGCTTGGAGTGGTCTATGCTGGAGCAGTTGGCGTGAGCGCCTTACTGCATATTTTCCGGGCACACCGGAAGTTTGTCGTCATGATCGGCGGAGTGGCCCTGCTCGTGGGCTCCTCCGGCGTTTTGGCGCTTTCTATCGGCAAGGACAAATTGCTCGATTTAGCGTCGGCTTCCCCCAACGGGCTTCAATGCCTGGATGTCAATCTCGTCACCATCCGCAAGGAAAACCGCTTCTGGGTGCGTAAATATATCCGCACGGAACCGACCGATGGCCTGACACGGGTCAGGACCGCGCTCAGGGTCGCCAAGGCTGTGTATCAGGAGCAGAAGCCGGATCTCGTTCAGGTTGTGGTTCTCGACAAGAACGGACCGACGCTGCGCTCCGACATACGTGGCCGGGCGCTGGGCGCCGACGTGGTCTACGTGCCGCACCCGGACAAGCTCGTCGACGGCAGCTCCGAGGTGCCGGTGACGGCGCGCTACTATGATGGCGGCGCCAGCAATGCCGGCCTGTTCTACGGTGAGCAGGTCACCATGCTGCCGCAGGATATCGATGCCGCGCTTGCCGAATTGAAGGACTATAGCGATTGCGACAACGCGCTGACGAGCGACAATGGTGCCGCGACCGCGAAGAAGGACAAGATGAAAGCGGCGATCGCTGCGGAAGAAAAGGCAGCGGCAAAAGAAGAACAGCATGATGCCAAGCCGTCGCTGCCGGAGCCGAAATCGACCGGCAATGTGCGGCCCGGTTATGACGACAACGGCGAATTCATCGGCGCCGATGCCCGCGACAAGGAAAAGACTCCGTCACCGCGACTGGACCCGACCATGACGGGTGCCGCGGACCGCCGATCGCCCATCACGAATTGACGCCATCGTCCCTGTTGCAGATTGGGCGGTTCCGCGAAACGCTGAAACGCCCAATCTGTTTGTTCTTGCGCAATTCCGGACGAAAAAGCGCCACGCGCTTTCCTTGAATTGTTCTGGCGTCTGAAATCGCCGGATCAATCGGCCTTGTTGCGACGGGCCGGGAAGAGGATGATGTCGCGGATCGACGGCGAGTTGGTCAGAAGCATGATGAGGCGGTCCACGCCGATGCCGAGGCCGCCTGCGGGCGGCATGCCCTGGTCGATGGCATCAAGGAATTCCTCGTCGAGTTCCTTCTGCTTTTCACCGCGCGCATGCGCCTGCTCGAGCTGCTCGACCATGCGGGCGCGCTGCTCTTCCGGATCGTTGAGTTCCGAGAAGGCATTGCCGAGTTCCCAGGCGTTGCAATAGGTCTCGAAGCGCTCGACGAGGCGCGGTTCGCCCGGTACTTCCTTGGCGAAGGGCGAGATGTCCTTCGGGAAATGCGTGACGTGCGCCGGCTGGATCAGCGTGCCCTCGACTTTCTCTTCGAAGATGAAGGCAAGGCATTCGCCCCAGGTTGCATCCTTCTCGACGGTAAAGCCGGCAGCCTTGGCGGCGTCGCGGGCTTCTTCGTCGGTCTTGATCGCCAGGAAATCGATACCGGTCGCTTCCTTGACGGCATCGGGCATCGGCACGCGGCGGAACGGGCCCTTGAAGGAAATCTGCTTGTCTCCGAAGGCGAATTCCGTGCTGCCGTGGATCGACATGGCGAGCGTCGAGAACAGCCGCTCGACGAGATCCATCATGTCCTCGTAGTCGGCATAGGCCCAATAGCACTCCATCATGGTGAATTCTGGATTGTGCCGGGTGGAGACGCCTTCGTTACGGAAATTGCGGTTGATTTCGAAGACTTTGTCCGCGAGGGCCGAAACCAGGGTGCGCTTCAGGAACAACTCCGGAGCGATGCGCAGGTACATGTCAAGCTTCAGCGTGTTGTGATGCGTCTTGAACGGCTCGGCGGTGGCACCGCCATAGACCGAATGCAGCATCGGCGTCTCGACTTCCATGAAGCCGTCATCTTCCATGAAACGGCGGATGCCAGAGACGATCCGGCTGCGCTGCTGGAAGCGGAGCTTCGATTCCTCGTTGGTCATGATGTCGAGATGGCGCTTGCGATAGCGCAGCTCGATATCGGAAAGGCCGTGCCACTTTTCCGGCATCGGCAGCAGCGACTTGGTCAGCATGGTGATCTGCTGGGCGTTGATCGTGAGCTCACCGCGCTTGGTGCGGCGCACTATGCCGGTGACGCCGATGATGTCGCCGATATCGATCATCGGCAGCAGGGAGCGGGCCTCTTCCGAGGTCACGTCCTTGTGGCTGAAGATCTGGATCTTGCCGGAGGCGTCGTGGATATCCATGAACATGCCGGAGTTGCGCGAGGAATAGACGCGGCCGGCAACGGTGACGACATCGCCGGTTTCCGTATCCGGCTCCAGGCCCTCGTATTTCGCAGCGAGCTCGGCATTGGTCATGGTCCGGTGGAAATGCGCCGGATAGACGTCGCCGATCTGTTCGCGCAGCAGCTTCAGCTTCTGGCGGCGAACTTCCGTTGCGTCGGAGGAGAGGGCGGATGCTTCGGTCTTGTCGTTCATGGTTTTAAAGTCCGGTTCAGTTCTTTGGGCCGACGAGGGTCGCAACGGTCTGCGCGGCCAGTTTCAGCCGCTGGCGTACGACGGAGCGGCCGAGGATCGCCATGCTATCGAAAAGCGGCAGGGAGCGCGAGGAGCCCGATACGGCGACGAAAAGCGGCGCGACGATGACCTTCAGCTTCTTGCCCATGCGGTCGGCGATGGCGCGCAGCTCGGCTTCGATCGTCTCGACGTTCCATTCGAGGATCTTTTCCAGATCTGGCTGCACCGTGTTCAGGATTTCCAAGAGTTCCTCTGGCGTCGACTTGATCTTCGCGAAAGCGGAGGGGTCGAGGTTGAGATCGGACTTGAACAGGAAGCCGGTGAGATCGGGCAGTTCGCCGAGCTTGGTGATGCGTGACTGCGAGAGCTTCAGGCCTTCCTTCAAGCGATCGTTTTCCATCGCCCAGATCAGGACGCGATGCTGGAATTCCTCTTCCGAGAGCTTTTCGCGGATCCAGCGGCCGTTCAGCCAGTCGAGCTTCTGGATATCGAAGATCGCACCGGCCTTGGAGAGGTTTTCCGGGTCGAACTTTGCGGCAAGCTCATCCATGCTCAAGAGCTCTTCGCCTTCGGCGATCTGGATGAAGAACAGGCCGAGGAAGTTCATCAGCGCTTCGGGGATATAGCCGAGGGCCGTGTAATAAGAGATCGAGGTCGGGTTCTTGCGCTTCGACAATTTCGACTTGTCGGCATTGCGCATCAGCGACAGGTGCATGAACACCGGCGGCTCCCAGCCGAGATACTGATAGATCAGAATGTGCTTCGGCACCGAGGCGAGCCATTCCTCGCCGCGCGCGACATGAGTGATCTTCATAAGGTGGTCGTCGACGACGTTGGCCATGTGATAGGTCGGCATGCCGTCGGCCTTCAGGAGAACCTGCATGTCGACGGCATCCCACGGGATTTCTACATCTCCGTAAACGCCGTCATGGAACTTGCAGGAGCCTTCCGTCGGGATCTTCATGCGCACGACATGCGGCTCGCCGGCCGCGACGCGTGAGGTCACTTCTTCGGCCGAGAGGTTCAGACAGTGGCCGTCATATTTCGGCGGCAGGCCGGCGGCGCGCTGCGCCTCGCGCATCTTTTCCAGGCGCTCCGGCGTGCAGAAGCAGCGGAAGCCGTGGCCGTTTGTAACGATCTGCTCGACATACGGCTTGTAGAGGTCCTTGCGGTCGCTCTGGCGATAGGGGCCGTAAGGGCCGCCGATATCGGGACCTTCGGACCATTTCAGGCCGCACCATTTCAGCGCGTCGAGCACCTTGGTCTCGAATTCCGGAGTGGAGCGGGTCGCGTCGGTATCCTCGATGCGCAGGATGAACTCGCCGCCGTGTTTCTTGGCGAAGAGATAGTTGAACAGCGCGATATAAGCGGTGCCGACATGCGGCTCGCCGGTGGGGGAGGGTGCGATGCGGACGCGAACGCCTGATGTGGTCATTTTGTTTGCCCGTCATAAAAGGCCGGGCCGCGCTTGGGACAAGCGCCGTCCAGCCGAAAATGTGTATCTGGATCAGGAAACCGGCCGGAAAAGGGCGTTCTTAACGCTTCAGTTCCGCGTTTCCGTATGGCTGGCCTTAGGCCATATTCAACGGGAGACGTCAAGGGAAACTGCGCTGCGAGGCCGCTTGCACCCGGTTGCGCCGCATCGATTTGAGCCGGTCTCTCAATTTCACGAGACGTCTTTACTCTTCATAAGGCTACGGAGACAAAAGCGGGCTGCCCGTCGAATTTGATTTGCAATTTTCGCGGCAGTGACGAAATAGGTCTTCAATCGTCCACCGCGAGGAAACAATGAAGAAACTGATTTTGAGCTTTTTATTGGCGGTCGCCGCGTTCGATGCAGCCGCGGCGCAATCGACCATCACGCGGGACAGTTCTGCCCGGCTGATCGAGTCCTACCGCGCCTATATCGGCAATGACGACCTTTACAATTCCAAGGGCGAGCGCCTGACGGCGCCCTGGCAGATCATCCGCCAGGACCGTGCCAACTATCACGCCTATCGCCGCCGTGACCGTGGCGACGAGGGCGACAGTTTCTTCTCACTGCCCTCCAATCGCCAGAAGCTGGAAGCCATGCTGGCAAACGGCAATATCGCCGACGATGCCGGGAATTATATCGTTCGCGGCAACGTCTGGATCAAGGTCGACATTTATGGCCGCGGCGATATCGGCGAATGGGTCGACGTGCACGTGCAGGATTGATCGCTCTAATGGGACTGCACCCGCTGGCGGGCGCAGTTCTTTCGATCAATGGCCGCCAGATGCGTTTTTCCGCCGGTTGCGTGCCACCATGTTCAGCACTTCAACCAGAGCGGAGAAGGCCATGGCGGCGTAGATGTAGCCCTTGGGAACATGTACGCCCATGCCTTCGGCGATCAGCGTCGTGCCGATCATCAGCAGGAAGGCGAGCGCCAGCATGACGATGCTCGGGTTCTTCTCGATGAAGTTGGCGAGCGGGTTTGCGGCGACCAGCATGACCGTGACGGCGGCGATGACGGCGACGAACATGATCGCCAGGTGCGGCGTCATGCCGACGGCGGTGATGATGCTGTCGATCGAGAAGACCAGATCGAGCAGCAGGATCTGGCCGATCGCCGAGGCGAAGGTCGTGGTTGATTTAGCGATGAAATCCTCGCCCTGCTCCTGCGGATCGACATTGTGATGGATTTCCTTCGTCGCTTTCCAGACGAGGAAGAGGCCGCCGCCGATGAGGATCATGTCCTTCCAGGAGAAGCCCTGGCCGAAGATTTCGAAGACGGGCTGGGTCAGCTGGACGATCCAGGCGACTGTTCCGAGCAGCGCGAGGCGCATGATAAGGGCGAGGCCGATGCCGATCTTGCGGGCTCTGTCACGATGCTCCGGCGGCAGCTTGTTGGTGAGGATCGAGATGAAGATCAGGTTGTCGATGCCGAGGACCACCTCCATGACGACAAGCGTGATGAGCGCCACCCACGCCCCCGGGTCCTGTATCAGCCCGATAATATCCATTGACGATGCCCCCTTTGATCAGCATTCGCCGGTGCTGACCCCCAGCCCGGCCTTTCCAGAATGGCCGTAATGTAAGGAGCGCAGTCGTCCGTACAAGCGCCACCGCCAATTTCGTGGCGGCGGCCTTATCTCCGGGTCTTGTTCCCACGCTGGGTTTCTAGGCCTTCAGGGGGACCCATATCTCCGTCACGCCCGCGCCCGTGCGTGGGTCGAAGCGCTCGTCGTAGCGTTCCATCATGTCGGGGGTGCCGCCATGCTGCTGGCCCGATTGCGGCAGCCATTCGCCGAAGATCTGCTGCACGGTGGCGGAAATGCCGGAGATATGGCCGCGATGCGTGAAGATCGCATAGCGCTGCTGCGGCAGCTTCATTGTCACGAAGCCTTCGGGCAGGCCGTCGGCGGCTGAAACTTCGGCTGCCGACATATAGCGGAAGCTTTCGCTGCCTTCTTCCGCCTGGGTGCAGACGCCATAGGCGACATTGCCGACCTGGCCTGGAATATGACCGAAATGCTGATTGAACTTCTGCCAAAGCGAGGGGATCGCCTGCGTTGCCTCGTGGGCATAGGTTTCCGCAAGGCCGGCGAGCAGCATTGCGGGGTGGGTTTCGAAGCGCGGGGCATCGAGCTTGGGAAGGCGGGTGTCGTCCATTCTGATCGGCTCCTGTAGAGCGAGGTTGCGAATGTGCCCCTGCTTGCGCAGACTTTCCGGCGTCATGCCGAACTGCTCGCGGAAGGCGCGGGTGAAGGCCTCGTGCGAGCCGTAGCCGGCATCGAGGGCAACCTGGAGAATGGAAGAGGAACCGTCGATCAGCGCGAGGGCTGCCTCGCTGAGGCGGCGGCTCCGGATATAGCTGCTGATCGAATGGCCTGTCGTCATGCCGAAGACGCGCGACAGATGATAGCGAGACAGCCCGGCCGTCTCGGCAATCTCGTCCAGCGAGATATCGGACGCAAAATGGCTTTCGATAAACCATATCGCTCTTCCGATCGCGCTCATCTTCAACTCCCCTGGTTGCCGGGCCAGTCATAGGCCTCCGGCGGTGGCGATGCTTGATCGCCGTTGCGGAGTTGGATCACTACCTGCTCGCCGGCAACAAGGGGAGAGTTGTTCGTGCTAATCCTTGCGGTCGGGGCCGTAGCCGGCCAGGAAGACGCGCACGGCACCGCGCACGACATAGTCGATCTCTTCCTTCGACGGAGGCTCCTCCATGTCGCCGAACAGCCGTAGCTTGAAATAGCCGCCACTGGCCATTTCAAGGAAATGACGCGCGGCCATGTCGAAATCATCGATTTTGAGATGGCCAGCTGCAGCCTGGCGCTCGAGGAAGCCGCGCAGCACCGTGCGCAGATTTTCGGGACCGGTGAAGAAGCGTTGACAGAGCGAGGGCATGCGTTCGCGCACGCCGATGACCGTGCGCATGGCGCTGATGGTCTTATCCGAGGTGACGTGCGTGACGAAGACGATACCGAAATCATAAAGCGAGGTCGTGACATCCGCTTCGTCTGAAAGAGCATTGCGCACAAGGTTGACGAAATGGGCGCGCTCGCTCTCCATCATGGCGGCGAACAGATCTTCCTTGTTGGCGAAATAGACGTAGAGAGTGCCCTTGGAAACGCCCGCCTCGCGGGTGACATCGTTCATGCTCGCCGCATCGAAACCCATTTTCATAAAGACACGCTTGGCGCCTTCGAGAATCTGATGACGCTTGGCAGGGTCTTCGCCGGCTGCCCAGCGCCCACCGGAGCCCGGCGCAGGCGCGTTCAACACAGCGGCATTTTGGGATTCGTGTTTCATCGGCTCTTTCACCGTCTCCTTTACGCGATAGGCGATCACTTTTTCCAAATCTTAAACAGATTCGCCAAATAAATCGAACCGCTCAGTTCGATATCTCTTGATATGGAGTGAAAAAGGCTCTATGTCAATTGAACCGAACCGTTCGGTTCGATTATTTTGCCAGATTTCGGTGGTAGGGAAATGTCGTCAAGTCATGGAAACAATGTAGCACGCATCGTGGACGAGCCAGCAGATGCTGAGGCGGAAGCCCGCGAAGGCGGCGTGTCTGCTGAAGCTCCGGCGGCTGAAACACGTCGCAACCCTGCCCCCGCCCAGGCTGCGCCTGCTGCTCCGGTCCCTGCGGCCCCACCGCCGCCGGAGAAAAAGCGGCGCAGCCTGGTTTTTCCGATTATCCTCGTCGCCGCTCTCGCGGCCGGCGGCTGGTACGGCTATGACTGGTGGACGAACGGCCGCTTCATGGTCTCGACAGACGACGCCTATATCGGCGGCGACATCGCGACCATCCAGCCGAAGGTTACCGGCTACGTTTCCAAGGTGAACGTCGTTGCCAACCAGCAGGTCAAGGCCGGCGACGTGCTCGCCACGCTCGATGACGGCGACTATAAGCTGGCGCTGGAACAGGCCCAGGCCTCGCTCGATACCGAGCAGCTTTCACTCCATACCATCGATGCACAGATCGCAGCCGGCCAGGCCGCTCTTGCGCAGTCGCAGGCACAGAAGGTTGCCCTGCAAGCCACTGTCCGTGGCGCGCAGATCACCCAGACGCGCGCTGCCGAACTGCAGTCGAAGTCGGTCGGCACCACGGCCGCCTTGGATAGCGCCAACATCGCGCTCGACCAAGCCAAGGCGAACCTGGTCGGCGGCGATGCCGCGATTGCCTCGGCGCAGGCGAACATCAATCTGCTGCAGGCTCAGCGCAGGCAGGCCGAGAGCACGATCAAGGGACTGGAGGCCGCTCGCGACAAGGCTTCCCGCGACCTGTCGTTCACCGTGCTGAAGGCGCCGTATGACGGCATTGTCGGTAATCGCTCTGTCCAGGAAGGTGACCTTGTTTCTCCCGGCCAGAAGCTGATGGCGATCGTGCCGATCCGCCAGCTCTATATCGACGCGAATTTCAAGGAAACGCAGATCCAGCATCTGGTTCCCGGTTCCAAGGTCAATATTCACGTCGATGCCTATAGCGATCATCCCATCGTCGGCACCGTCGAGTCGATCTCGCCGGCTTCCGGTTCGGTCTTCTCGCTGCTGCCGCCGGAAAACGCGACGGGTAACTTCACCAAGATCATTCAGCGCGTGCCTGTCCGCATCGCATTGCCGCAGGACGCGCTCAACACCGGCCGTCTGCGCGCAGGCCTCAGCGTCGTCGTCGACGTCGATACCCGCACGGCGCCGGATAAGTAAGCGATCAAGCTCGGGAGAGACGCAGCATGTCGTCCGCCAGCACTACAGCCGGGTCGCCTCCGCGCGCGGCCGGCCCCGCCGCGTCAGCGGCGGATCACATCGACACGAAAAAACTCATCGCCTTTCTGGCGATGGTGCTCGGCATGTTCATGTCAATCCTCGACATTCAGATCGTCTCCGCCTCGCTCAGCGAAATCCAGGCAGGCCTCAGCGCCGGTTCGGATGAGATCGGCTGGGTGCAGACGGCCTACCTGATCGCCGAAGTCATCATGATCCCGTTGTCGGGAACGCTGGCGCGCATCATTTCGACGCGCTATCTGTTCGCAATCTCGGCCGCCGGCTTCACTGCAGCGAGCGCGCTTGCCGCGACCGCCACCAACATCGACCAGATGATCGTCTACCGCGCCCTGCAGGGCTTCATCGGCGGCGGCATGATCCCTTCCGTGTTCGCGGCGGCATTCACGATCTTCCCGCCATCCAAGCGCAACGTCGTCTCGCCGATCATCGGCCTGATCGCGACGCTTGCGCCGACCATCGGCCCGACCGTGGGCGGCTATCTTTCCAATGCCTTTTCCTGGCACTGGCTGTTCCTGGTCAACATCCCCCCGGGTATCATCGTTACAATCGTGACCTGGAACTTCATCGATTTCGATAAGCCCGAACTGTCGCTGATGAAGAAATTCGACTGGTGGGGGCTTCTTTCCATGGGCGTTTTTCTGGGCGCGCTGGAATATGTTCTCGAAGAGGGCAATACCAACGACTGGTTTAACGACAATTATATCGTTGCGGGCGCTATCGCTTCCGCGATCGGTGCGGTGATCTTCTTCTATCGTGCCTTCACGGTCGAATTTCCCGTGGTCGATCTCAGAGCCTTCACGAACAAGAATTTCGCTTTCGGCTCGATGTTCTCTTTCGTGATGGGTATCGGTCTCTATGGCTTGACCTATATCTATCCGCTTTTCCTCGGGCGTATCCGCGGCTACGACTCTCTGCAGATCGGCGAGACGATGTTCGTGTCCGGCCTTGCCATGTTCTTTACGGCACCGCTGGCCGGTTTCCTTGCGGGCAGAATCGATCTCCGCATCCTGATGATCATCGGCTTCACCAGTTTCTCGGCCGGTACTTACATCATGATGCACCTGACGACGGACTGGGATTTCTGGGAATTGATGATTCCTCAGATCCTGCGCGGCTTCGGTCTGATGCTCTGCATGGTGCCGATCAACAATATCGCGCTGGGAACCATGCCGCCCGCCCGCATGCGCGGCGCATCCGGCTTGTTCAACCTGACGCGTAACCTTGGCGGTGCCGTCGGTCTCGCGATCATCAACACGCTGCTGACGAACCGGCAGGACCAGCATTATTTCAGCCTGCGTGACCATATTCATTGGGGCAGCCATGCCGCCGTAACCCAATTGAACAACATGGCCGCCAATTTCAACGCAGCCGGCCTCGACGGTGAGCAGGCCGCGTTGAAGCAGATGGTCAACATGGCGACGCGGCAGGCGGTGGTCATGTCCTTCGGGGATATCTTCCTGATGCTGACCGTATTGTTCCTGGCGATGATCCTCGGCGTCCTCATGTTGAGCAAGCCCAGTCCGACAGGCGGCGGTGGCGGCGGAGGCCACTGATCCAACGCTTAAGAATGCTCCCAAGGCATGGCCCCTCCTCGTGAGGGGCCTTTTTTTGTTTATGGTCCTGTGAGGAAAATCGAGCGGCCGGAAATTTTTGATTTACGTACATCAGAAATGGCGGTAAAGGATTTCGGCAAGGAGGAGCCGATGAGACCGACCGTGCATGATATAGCCGCCGCCGCGGGCGTCAGCCTCGCCACCGTCGATCGTGTCTTGAACCAGCGGCCGGGCGTGCGGCTGGTGACGCGGGAGAAGGTGGAGGCCGCTATTCGGGAGATCGGCTATATCCGCGACGTCGCCGCCGCCAATCTGGCCAAGGGCCGCGTCTATCCTCTCGTCTTCATCGTGCCGACAGGCGACAACTCGTTCATGCATGGGCTGCGCTCAGAGGTGCATCATGCGACGTTGCGGGCGAGCATAGAGCGCACGGATATCCGTATCGTCGAGGTGCCACCTTTCGATGTGCCGGCGCTGGTGTCGGCGCTCGATGCGGTGCAGGGGCAGGACATCGCCGGCGTCGCGCTGGTGGCGACCGATGCGCCCGAGGTTCGGGCTGCGGTCGGCCGGCTCGTCTCCCAGCGTGTCCCCGTCGTCACGCTTGTCTCCGATCTGACCGATTCCGCCCGGCATCATTATGCCGGCATCGACAACATCGCCGCCGGCCGCACAGCCGCCCGGCTGCTCGGGCGCTTCCTTGGCGGCCGCCAGGGCGAGATTACCGTTCTCGCCGGTTCCATGCTGGTGCGCGACCATCGCGAGCGCCTGCAGGGCTTCTCTGACGTCATGGCCGAGGAGTTTCCCAGGCTGCACCCGCGACCCGTATTGGAAGGGCGCGACGATCCGGACCTAGCCCGATCGCTCGTTTCCAAGGCATTGTCCGAAAGCAGGGACATTATCGGCATTTACAATCTCGGTGCCGGCAACCGGGGCCTGATCGCTGCCTTGAAGGCCGTCAGGCCCGAGCGCGAACTGACCGTCGTCGTTCATGAGCTGACGCAGCATACGCGTGCAGCGCTGGTGGAGGGCACGATCGACGCCGTTCTCAACCAGGATGCCGGTCACGAGGTGCGCAGCGCCATCCGCGTCATGAAGGCGACCGCCGACGGCCAGGCCGTCATCGCCGATCAGGAGCGCATACGTCTCGACATTTTCTTGAAGGATAATCTGCCCTGAGCATTCGAACACGGCAGAGCACAGGGAGTAACATCTGATGTATTTGGGTCTCGATCTCGGAACGTCCGGCGTCAAAGCGATGCTGATCGACGGCAATCAGAAGATCATCGGCTCGGCCAATGGCGAGCTTGACGTCTCGCGCCCGCATCCCGGCTGGTCCGAGCAGGATCCGGCCCACTGGATCCGCGCGACCGAAGAGGCCGTTGCCGGGCTGAAGGCGGCACATCCGAAGGAGTTGGCGGCCGTGCGCGGCATTGGCCTTTCCGGCCAGATGCATGGCGCGACGCTGCTTGATGCCGATGACAAGGTGCTGCGTCCCTGCATTCTCTGGAACGATACACGCAGCTATCATGAGGCTGCAGCGCTCGACGCCGATCCGCGATTTCGCGCGCTGACCGGCAATATCGTCTTCCCCGGCTTTACCGCGCCGAAGCTCGCGTGGGTCGCCAAGCATGAGCCGGAGATTTTCGCGAGGGTGCGTTGGGTGCTTTTGCCGAAGGACTATCTGCGCCTTTGGCTGACCGGCGAGCACATGTCGGAAATGTCCGATTCGGCCGGCACCTCCTGGCTCGATACCGGCAAGCGCAAATGGTCGTCCGAGCTGCTGGCCGCGACCAATCTCGATGAAAAGCAGATGCCGGCTCTGGTGGAAGGCACCGACGTTGCCGGCAAGCTCCGCAGCGAGTTGGCCTCGAAATGGGGTATCGGCGGCGATGTCGTCGTTGCCGGCGGGGCAGGGGACAATGCGGCCTCGGCCTGCGGCATGGGCACTGTGAGCCATGGTGCGGCCTTCGTTTCGCTCGGAACGTCTGGCGTGCTCTTTGCTGCCAACGGCTCCTATCTGCCGAAGCCGGAAAGTGCTGTTCACGCCTTCTGCCACGCGCTGCCCAACACCTGGCACCAGATGGGCGTCATCCTCTCGGCAACCGATGCGCTCAATTGGCATTCGCATGTGACAGGCAAGTCTGCTGCTGAACTCACCAGCGAGCTTGGTGAGACGCTGAAGGCGCCGAGCAGCGTCACCTTCCTGCCCTATCTCTCCGGCGAACGCACGCCACACAACGACGCGACGATCCGCGGCGCCTTCATCGGTCTCGGCCATGAAAGCGGCCGCGCCGTGCTGACGCAAGCGGTGCTCGAAGGCGTGTCCTTCGCCATCCGCGACAATCTGGAAGCGCTGCGCTCGGCCGGCACGGATATCGCACGTGTGACCGCCATCGGCGGCGGCTCGCGCTCCCGCTACTGGCTGGCCTCGATCGCGACTGCGCTCGGCGTACCGGTCGATCTGCCGGCGGACGGCGATTTCGGCGCCGCCTTCGGTGCTGCGCGTCTCGGCCTGATTGCCGCCACCGGCGCCGACCCCGTCGCGGTCTGCACCCCGCCGCAGACGGCCGGCACGATCGATCCGGTTGCGTCGCTGACGGATGCTTATGCGGATGCCTACAAGCGCTACCGAGCGGTTTATCCGGCGATCAAGCCGTTGAGCATGGTTTGAGGTCAACCCCCTCACCCTAGCCCTCTCCCCGAGGGGAGAGGGGACGACGGAGCTTACTGCAGTCACCCATACCTTCTCCCCTCGAGGAGAAGGTGGCCCGAAGGGTCGGATGAGGGGGGCATCAAAGTGACAAAACACTACCGAAACACCAACCCAAGGAGATGAGACATGAGCACCGGATTTTTTGGTGACATCAGCAAGGTAAAATACGAAGGTCCGGAGAGCACCAATCCGCTGGCCTTCCGCTATTACAACAAGGACGAAGTCGTTGCCGGCAAGCGCATGGAAGACCATCTGCGTTTCGCCGTCGCCTACTGGCACACCTTCACCTGGCCGGGCGGCGATCCCTTCGGCGGCCAGACCTTCCTTCGCCCCTGGTTCCACGAGACGATGGAAGCCGCCAAGCTGAAGGCTGACGTCGCCTTCGAATTCTTCACCTTGCTCGGCGCTCCCTATTACTGCTTCCACGATGCCGACGTACGTCCGGAAGGCAAGAATTTCGCCGAGAACACCAAGAACCTGAATGAGATCGTCGACTACTTCGCCCAGAAGCAGGCCGAAACCGGCGTCAAGCTGCTCTGGGGCACGGCGAACCTCTTCTCCAACCGCCGCTTCATGTCGGGCGCTGCGACCAATCCGGACCCGGACGTCTTCGCCTTCTCGGCTGCGACCGTGAAGACCTGCATGGACGCCACCCATAAGCTCGGCGGCGAAAACTACGTTCTCTGGGGCGGCCGCGAAGGTTACGAGACGCTGCTCAACACCGACCTGAAGCGGGAAATGGACCAGATGGGCCGCTTCCTCAATCTCGTCGTCGAGTACAAGCACAAGATCGGCTACAAGGGCACGATCCTGATCGAGCCGAAGCCGCAGGAGCCGACCAAGCATCAGTATGACTACGACGTCGCAACGGTCTACGGCTTCCTCAAGAAGTACGGCCTGGAAAACGAAGTGAAGCTCAATATCGAGCAGGGCCATGCGATCCTTGCCGGCCATTCCTTCGAGCACGAGCTGGCGCTCGCCAACGCGCTCGGCGTCTTCGGTTCCATCGACATGAACCGCAACGACTACCAGTCCGGCTGGGATACCGACCAGTTCCCTAACAACGTTCCGGAAATGACGCTGGCCTATTACCAGGTTCTGGCAGGCGGCGGCTTCAAGACCGGCGGCACGAACTTCGACGCCAAGCTGCGCCGTCAGTCGCTCGATCCGGAAGATCTGCTCATCGGCCACATCGGCGGCATGGATTGCTGCGCCCGCGGTCTGAAGGCGGCCGCCAAGATGATCGAGGACAAGGCGCTCTCCAAGCCGCTCGCCGACCGTTACGCCGGCTGGGATTCGGCCGAGGGCCAGAAGCTGCTGCGAGGCGAATATTCGCTCGATCAGATCGCTCAGTGGGTCGAGACCAAGGACGTCAACCCGCAGCCGAAATCCGGCAAGCAGGAACTGCTGGAAAACATCGTCAACCGTTACGTTTGATCGACAGCTTCGGGAGGCGGTGATTCATCGCCTCCCGATTTCAGCCTGAAGGCGCGGCTGGAAATGGCTATGGGATTCCCTGAGGGGTCCTTGGCATTGGCGAAAGCATAGCCGTCGGCCTGATGAAAGGGGCCGAACTCCAGCCCCTCTTCGGCACACCTAGCGCGGAAAGCTTCGACATGCTCGACGTCGAAGACCAGCTTGACCAGCACCTGGCCCATTTTCTGCGCCTTGCCCGCAGGATGGATCATCAGATTGGCACCGCCATCCTGCGCGAGCAGCTCAATGATCCGATCGCCCTCCAGACGGAGTGGCTTGAACCCGAAATGCTTCTCGTAAAAGCTGATCGTCGCTTCGACATCGCGGACATAGAGGGTGATTCTGCCGAGCGGCATCGTTGCGTCTGCCTAGCGTCGACTGCGCGGCGGAGCTCCGACCGAGTTCCGCACGATCAGATCCGGCCGCAGCAGGATCTCCGTCTCGGCCGGCTCGCCATCCGAAAGCAGTTCCAGCAGAAGCGCCATCGCGTGCTTGCCGATGGCGGTGCGCGGCTGCCGGATTGTCGTCAGCGACGGCGTCATGAAGACGGCTTGCGGTACGTCGTCGAAGCCGGTCACCGAAAAATCCTCGGGGATATCGTAGCCGCGCGCCTTTAGCCCGATCATCACGCCGATCGCCGTCTGGTCGTTGACGCACATGAAGGCTGTCGGCAGGGTGTCGCGCATGAAGAGCTGCTCGACGGCGAGCCTCCCGCTTTCGATGGTGCCGTCGCCTTCCAGCACGATGCGCAGGTCCTGCCCGATGCCGGCCGCATCCAGCCCGGCTTCATAACCCATGCGCCGGCGGCTGTAGGCGAGGCGTGTGCGGGAATCGCCGACGAATGCAATCCTGCGATGACCCTCGGTAATCAGGAGGTCGATGGCCTTGCGCGCGCCTGCGATATCGTCGACGCCGACATAGGGAATGCCGCCGTTGAAGACCGGCTCGAAAACGCCGACACTCGGCGGCAGCCGCGCCGTCATCGTCTGATGTCCGAAGGGCAGGATGCCGGTAAAAAGGATCAATCCGGCCGCCTGGTTGGAGTTCAGAAACTTCAGATATTCGAGCCCGCGCTGCGCGTCGTTCTGCGTGTGGCCGATGAGGATACCGTAGCCGTGCGAACGTGCCTCATTCTCCAGGCCGATGAGAATATTGGAGAAATTGGGATCGCCGATATCGGGTGCGACCACGAGAATCATGTTCGATCGGCCAAGCCGGAGGCTGCGTGCCATGGCATTGGTGGTATAGCCGGTGATGGCGATCGCCTGATTGACTTTCAGCCGCGTCGAATTGGCGACTTTCTCCGGCATATGGATTGCCCGCGAAACCGTTGCTATCGAAACATTGGCAATTCGGGCGACGTCTTCGATAGTTGCGGGCGTGGAATTCGACACTGCGCTCTGCCTTGGGTCTCGTCTGGGGCTGGAGACTACACAGACTTCGGTGGAGGTCAAAGGTGACCGCGAAAATTTATGCGACATCCAATGATGTAAACCTTTACACAGGTTATGTAAAGGTTTACACAGCATGGAAAGCGGGTGGGACCGCAGGGAGGATTCAATGAGTTCGGAAGCCGTCGACGGTACGGTCGTGCTGTCTGCGAGAGGGATATCGAAATCCTTCAACGGCGTGCAGGTGCTGTTCAGCGTCAACTTCGATCTTCGGGCCGGCGAGATCCATGCGCTCATGGGCGAAAACGGCGCCGGCAAGTCGACGCTGGTCAAGGTCCTGTCCGGTTTCGAGCAGCCGACCTCCGGCGAGATTTTGCTCGATGGCAAGCCGGTGAAGCTGCCGCCGAACGGTGCGGCCGAGGCGCTCGGCATCGTCATCATCCACCAGGAGTTCAATCTTGCTGAGCATCTGACCGTCACCGAGAGCCTGTTTCTCGGCCGCGAAGTCACCCGCCTCGGCGTGCTCGATCGCAAGTATATGCGTGCCGAAACGCGGCGCGTGCTCGACCTTCTCGGCTCGCATGTCGATGAGAACGCCATCATCAGTACGCTCTCCATCGCCGACAAGCAGATGGTGGAGATCGCCAAGGCGATCAGCCGCGATGCGCGCATCGTCTTCATGGATGAGCCGACCGCCGTTTTGTCGCGCGAGGAGACCAATTTCCTGTTCAAACAGGTGCGCAAGCTGCGCGATCAGGGAACGAGCTTCGTCTTCGTCTCCCACAAGCTCGATGAGGTCATGGACCTGACGGATCGGGTCACGGTGCTGCGTGACGGCCAATGGGTGAAGACCTCGCCAACCTCGCTGCTCGATGGCGAATCGATCGCCCAGCTGATGGTCGGGCGCGAGCTCTCGAGCCTTTATCCGGCCAAGAACGAGCCCGATGTCGACGAGAAGGTGGTGCTCAGCGTCGCCTCGGTCTCGACCGGCTACGTCCACGATGCGAGCTTCGAGCTGCGCAAGGGCGAGATATTGGGCTTTTCCGGC
Organism: Rhizobium sp. BK289; assembly: GCF_014193575.1. NCBI lineage: Bacteria > Pseudomonadati > Pseudomonadota > Alphaproteobacteria > Hyphomicrobiales > Rhizobiaceae > Rhizobium > Rhizobium sp. BK289. Next base: position 76,066 of record NZ_JACHZO010000011.1, on the reverse strand, counting down.
ATGATCGGCTCTGGGCGAACCGAGCTGATGGAGGCGATCGTCGGACTGCGTTCGCGTGTCTCCGGCGAGGTCGTCGTCAACGGCCAAACGGTGCCGCCGCATGACGTGCATGCGGCCATCGATGCGGGGCTTGCCTATATGACCAAGGACCGCAAGTCGAAGGGCCTGCTTCTGAGTTCTGGCATGGTCGTCAATCTGACGCTGCAGTCGCTCGACCGGCATGGCAAGTTCGGTTATCTGAGCGCCTCAAGTGAAGCCGATGCGCTGGCGAGGGCGCGCCGCCGTTTCGATATACGCGTACGTGACGGCAATATCGTTGCCGGCCGCATGTCCGGCGGCAACCAGCAGAAGCTGCTGCTGGCGAAGGTCATGGAGACCGAGCCGCAGATCATCATCATCGACGAGCCGACGCGCGGTATCGATGTCGGTACGAAGCAGCAGATCTATCATTTCATTTCGGCGCTGGCGCGTGACGGTCATTCGATCATCGTCATCTCCTCGGAAATGCCCGAGGTCATCGGGCTGTGCACGCGGATCGCGGTCATGCGCGAGGGCCGGATCGTCGGCGTGCTCGAAGGTGAAGAGATCACCGAGCAGGAAATCATGCGTTATGCGGCGGGCCTGAAGAAAAAGACCGCTGCCTGAATGGGCGGCGGAGAGCAGGGCGAATTCCCAGAAGTCATGGGACGGGAGGTTGGTTTTGGTTATGAGCGTGGGTGAAGACAGTAGCGGAAAGGCCGGTCGGCGGGGGCGCTCCTGGCGGGATGTCGATCTCAGGGCCGTGGCGCCGTTTGCAGCGCTGGTGCTGCTTCTGATCGTAGGCGCGCTGGTCAATCCGAACTTCATCGGCATTACCAATCTCACCAATGTCGCGACGAGATGCGCCTTCATCGCCATCATCGCGGTCGGTGCCACCTTCGTCATCTCGGCGGGTGATCTCGATTTGTCTGTCGGCGCGATGGTTGCCTTCGTCGCAAGCCTGATGATCCTCCTGATGAATTCGGGTGTCATCGCCGATCCCGCCCTGATGCTGGCAGCCGCCGTGCTGTTCTCGATCGTCGCCGGCCTCCTGTGCGGCCTTGCCAACGGGCTCATCACGACCATGGGCAAGATCGAGCCGTTCATTGCGACCCTCGGCACCATGGGTGTCTATCGCGGCTTGACGACCTGGCTGTCGCAGGGCGGTGCGATCACCTTGCGGCCGGCGAATCTGCAGGCGCTCTACAAGCCCGCCTATTATGGCTCGGTGCTCGGCGTGCCGGTGCCGATCGTGGTCATTCTTGTCGTCACCGGCATTGCGGCCTTCATTCTCTATCGCACTCGCTACGGGCGGCATGTCATCGCCGTCGGTTCCAATCGCGATGTTGCGCGCTATTCCGGCGTGGCGGTCAACCGCGTGCGCACTATCGCCTTCGTCATCCAGGGCCTGTGCGTGTCGATCGCCGTGCTTCTCTATGTGCCGCGACTTGGTTCGACGTCGGCGACGACGGGCAGCCTATGGGAGCTGCAGGCGATCACCGCCGTGGTCGTCGGCGGCACGGCGCTGAAGGGCGGGGCGGGCAGGGTATGGGGCACGATCTGCGGCGCCTTCATCCTTGAGCTGGTCGGCAACATCATGCTGCTTTCCAATTTCATCAGCGAGTATCTGCTCAGTGCCATCCAGGGTGCGATCATCATCATCGCCATGCTGGTTCAGCGCTCGCTTGCTCGCAAATAGCGAATAGCCGGGTCAGGGGGCGCCCGGTTCTTGGTGACAAGGCCCTGTCTCTATCTGGGAGGAAGAAACATGCGAAAGAGACTCATAGGCTTGGCTGTCGTGATGGCGGCTCTGGCCGGCACGGTCCATGCCGAGGACAAGAAGGTAACGATCGGCGTTTCCATTCCGGCCGCCGACCACGGCTGGACCTCGGGCGTGGTATTCCATGCCGAGCGCGTCGCCAAGCTTTTGATGGCGGAGCATCCGGGACTCAACGTCATCGTCAAGACCTCGCCTGATGCGGCGAGCCAGGCCAATGCGGTACAGGACCTCGAGACCCAGGGTATCGATGCGCTCGTGATCCTGCCGTCGGATCCGGATCCGCTCGTCAACGCCATCAAGGAAGTCAAGGACAAGGGCAAGTTCGTGGCGCTGGTCGACCGTGCGCCGAGCAACAATGACAATTCCGTCCGTGACCTCTATGTCGCCGGCAACAATCCGGCGCTCGGCCAGGTCGCAGGCGAATACATCAAGGCCAATACGCCGGATGCCCAGGTTGTCGTCATCCGCGGTCTGCCGATCCCGATCGATCAGCAGCGCCAGGACGGTTTCGACAAGGGCATCGCCGGCTCGAACGTCAAGGTTCTCGACCGCCAGTATGGCAACTGGAACCGCGACGACGCCTTCAAGGTCATGCAGGACTACTTGACCAAGTTCCCGAAGATCGATGTGGTCTGGTGCCAGGATGACGACATGGCTGTCGGCGTGCTGCAGGCAATCGAGCAGGCCAAGCGCACCGATATCAAGTATATCATCGCCGGCGCCGGCTCGAAGGACATGATCAAGAAGGTCATGGATGGCGACAAGCTGATCCCCGTCGACGTGCTCTACCCACCGGCAATGGTCGGCACCGCCATGGAGCTGACCGCCGCCAACTTCTATGATCAGGTTCCGGTTCGCGGCAATTACATCCTCGATGCGACGCTCGTCACAAAGGACAACGCCAAGGACTTCTACTTCGCCGAATCTCCATTCTGATCGGCTGATTCAGATAGACGCGCCCGCCGGTTCCGGCGGGCGTTTTTATGCGTCTGCCGCTTGGCTTCGCATCCTGCGGTAATTTTTGCGGCACGTACCTCTTGCCGTCGGCGACGGGCCGTGATTAGGTCACGGGGCATTCGACTTTCAGCCCGACGACCCTATAGTTTTTGGAGGCTGCGGCACCTCAGCCGCCTCGGATATGGGCCCGAAAGGCATCGGAAACGTTTACAGAACGCGATTAGGGAGGAAATACAGATGAAGACGATCAAGGGACCAGGCCTGTTTCTCGGCCAGTTCGCCGGCGATGCGGCGCCATTCAACTCGTGGGATTCGATCACGAAATGGGCTGCCGATGCCGGCTATATCGGCGTGCAGGTTCCGACCTGGGCAAGCCAGCTCATCGACCTGAAGAAGGCGGCCTCCTCCAAGGATTATTGCGACGAATTTGCCGGTGTCGCTCGCGCCAATGGCGTCGAGGTCACCGAGCTTTCCACCCACCTCCAGGGCCAGCTCGTCGCCGTGCATCCCGCTTATGATGAAGCCTTCGACGGTTTTGCCGCTCCGGAAGTACGGGGCAATCCGAAGGCGCGCCAGGAATGGGCGGTCGAGCAGGTGAAGATGGCGCTGACGGCATCGAAGCATCTCGGCATCAAGGCGCATGCGACCTTCTCCGGCGCGCTCGCCTGGCCCTTCATCTATCCCTGGCCGCAGCGTCCGGCCGGCCTTGTCGAGACCGCCTTCGAAGAGCTTGCCCGCCGCTGGACTCCGATCCTCAACCATGCCGACGAAAACGGCGTCGACGTCTGCTACGAAATCCATCCGGGCGAAGACCTGCATGATGGCATCACCTTCGAGATGTTCCTGGAGCGCGTGAAGAACCATCCGCGCGCCAACATGCTCTACGATCCCTCTCACTACGTCTTGCAGTGCCTCGATTATCTCGAGAACATCGACATCTACAAGGACCGCATCAAGATGTTCCACGTTAAGGATGCGGAGTTCAATCCGACCGGGCGCCAGGGCGTCTATGGCGGTTATCAGGGCTGGGTCGAGCGTGCCGGCCGCTTCCGTTCGTTGGGCGACGGCCAAGTCGATTTCGGCGCCGTCTTCTCGAAGATGACCGCCAATAATTTTGACGGCTGGGCCGTGGTCGAATGGGAATGCGCGCTGAAACATCCCGAAGACGGCGCCCGCGAAGGTTCCGAATTCGTCAAGGCGCACATCATCCGCGTCACGGAAAAGGCCTTCGACGATTTTGCGGGCAGCGGCACGGACCAGGCGGCGAACCGGCGCATGCTGGGGCTGTAATCTCTTTTTCTTCTCCCTGGCGGGGAGAAGATGTCCGAAGGACAGATGAGGGGGACGAGGAGCGTCGCGACGAGTGCCTTGAGCCACAAGCGAAAGGCAGTGTCCGCTGAGTCCCCCCTCATCCGACCCTTCGGGCCACCTTCTCCCCGCAGGGAGAAGGTGAGTACAATTCCATTCATTCAGGAGGATAAAATGGCAATCGAAGGATCATCGGAACAGACGCGCGAGCCGCGCATCCGGCTTGGCATGGTGGGCGGTGGCGCCGGCGCATTCATCGGCGCTGTGCATCGCATCGCCGCGCGCATTGACGACCAGTTCGATCTCGTCGCCGGCGCGCTCTCGTCTTCGCCGGACAAGGCTCAGGCTTCCGGCCGCGATCTCGGTCTCGATCCCTCGCGCACCTATTCCAGTTATCGTGACATGGCAATTCGCGAAGCCAAGCTGAAGAACGGCATCGAGGCGGTTTCGATCGTCACGCCGAACCATGTGCACTATGACGCCGCCAAGGAATTCCTGCGGCGCGGTATCCATGTCATCTGCGACAAGCCGCTGACCTCCAATCTCGCCGATGCCAAGAAGCTGAAGAAGGTGGCCGATGAAAGCGGTGCGCTCTTCATCCTCACGCATAATTACACCGGCTATCCGATGATCCGTCAGGCGCGCGAGATGATCGCCAACGGCGAGCTCGGCGATATCCGCATCGTGCAGGCCGAATATCCGCAGGATTGGCTGACGGAAAATATCGAGCAGTCCGGTCAGAAGCAGGCTGCATGGCGTACCGACCCCTCTCAGTCCGGCGCCGGCGGTTCCACCGGCGATATCGGCACGCATGCCTATAATCTCGCTTCCTTCGTCACCGGTCTCGAGCTCGATAGCCTTGCTGCCGATCTCGACAGCTTCGTTGAGGGACGTCGCCTCGACGACAACGGCCATGTGCTGCTGCGTTTCAAGGCGAAGGGCAAGGAAAAACCGGCGAAAGGCATGCTCTGGTGCAGCCAGGTGGCGCCGGGCCATGAGAATGGCCTGAAGCTCCGCGTCTATGGCACCAAGGGCGGCATCGAGTGGACGCAGGCCGATCCGAACTATCTTTGGTACACGCCGTTTGGCGAGCCGAAGCGGCTGATTACCCGCAACGGCGCCGGCTCGGGTGCGGCCGCGGCGCGCGTCTCGCGCATCCCGTCGGGCCATCCGGAAGGCTATCTGGAAGCTTTCGCAACGATCTATACTGAGGCTGCGCGTGCCATCAATGCCCGAAAGAAGGGCGTGGCGGTCGATCCCGCCGTGGTCTATCCGACCGTCGATGACGGCGTGAAGGGCGTGGCTTTCGTCGAGGCTTGCGTTGCGTCCTCGAAGCGCAATGGTGCCTGGGTCAAGCTCTAGGTTTGGTGCAGGTTCGAGGCGGGCGAACCGCCTCGAACCTGCTCATTCAGGCAGCGATGTCCCGTTTGCGCTTCGTCAGTGCATCGACGCTCAGAGGGCCCGCGCCGGCGGCGACGAGAAACAGGAAGATGAAGCAGAAGAGGATAGCCGCCGTTCCGCCATTCTGGGCGGGATAGAAGCTCTGCGGCGCGTGGCGCAGGAAATAGGCGAAGGCCATCAGGCCCGACAGAATGAACGAAGCAATCCGCGTCTGGAAGCCGATGAGGACGAGGAAGCCAAGGGTGAGCTCAAGCAGGCCGGCGATCCAGGGCAGCGATCCGACGGCGGGCACATTTTCGACGGCTGGGAAATGCAGGATTTTCTGCGTTCCATAGCTGAACAGCACAAGGGATGCGACGATGCGCAGAAGGCTCAGCAGATAAGGGTGGAGGGTATGGAGAGCAGCGAGCATTTCTATCCTTTCGTCGTCGAGTTGAGCACCACCCTCAATTGATCCACTTCGAAAAGACAAGTCACGACTGTTGACATTGATGTTATCGCCCGCGGGTGGCCTGGACAGAGCTGTTAGCCGGCTGCATTTTTTGGCATCTGCAACGTTGCAGTTTCCTCAAATCGACGCTGTACTTTGCCAACCGGGTTGGCTAAACCGCAGCCAACGAAGCCACAACAGACGGGATTTTCATCATGATCGATCCGAAGCTTCTTGCCGATCGCTTCCCAGGCGATTTCACATTCGGCGTTGCCACTGCCGCGTTCCAGATCGAAGGTGCCACCAAGGCCGACGGCCGTAAGCCATCTATCTGGGATGCTTTCGCCAACATGCCGGGCCGCGTCTATCAGCGCGATAATGGTGACGTCGCCTGCGATCATTATAACCGTCTGGAGCAGGATCTCGATCTCATCAAGGAGATGGGCGTCGAGGCCTACCGCTTCTCGATCGCCTGGCCGCGCATCATTCCCGAAGGCACCGGCCCCGTGAACGAAGCCGGCCTCGATTTCTATGATCGCCTCGTCGATGGCTGCAAGGCGCGAGGGATCAAGACCTTTGCGACTCTCTACCATTGGGATCTGCCGCTGGCGCTCGCCGGCGACGGCGGCTGGACGGCGCGTTCGACGGCGCATGCCTTCCAGCGCTATGCCAAGACCGTCATGGGCCGCCTCGGCGACCGTCTGGACTCTGTCGCCACCTTCAACGAGCCCTGGTGCATCGTCTGGCTGAGCCATCTCTATGGCGTTCATGCACCCGGCGAGCGTAACATGCAGGCGGCGCTCTATGCCATGCATTATATGAACCTTGCCCATGGTCTCGGCGTCGAGGCGATCCGCTCCGTGGCGCCGAAGGTGCCGGTCGGCATCGTGCTGAATGCCGCTTCGATCCTGCCGGGCTCGGATCGCCCGGAAGATGCCGCCGCTGTCGAACGCGCGCATCAGTTTCACAACGGCGCCTTCTTCGATCCGATCTTCAAGGGCGAGTATCCGAAGGAGCTCGTCGAGGCGCTCGGCGATCGTATGCCTGTCATCGAAGACGGCGATCTGAAGACCATCAACCAGAAACTCGATTGGTGGGGTTTGAACTATTACATGCCGATGCGCGTCTCCGACGACGCCTCGAAGAGCGGCGATTTTCCCTGGACGAAGGAGGCGCCGCCGGTCAGCGACGTAAAAACGGATATCGGTTGGGAGGTCTATTCGCCGGGTCTGAAGCACGTCGTCGAGGATCTCAACAGGCGCTACGACCTGCCGGAGTGCTACATCACCGAAAACGGTGCCTGCTACAATATGGGCGTCGTCAACGGCGAGGTCGATGACCAGCCGCGCCTCGATTATTATATCGAGCATCTCGGTGTCGTCGCGGATCTCATCAAGGATGGCTATCCGATGCGCGGCTACTTCGCCTGGAGCCTGATGGATAATTTCGAATGGGCGGAAGGCTATCGCATGCGTTTCGGCCTCGTGCATGTCGATTACGAGACCCAGGTGCGCACGATCAAGAAGAGCGGCAAATGGTACCGCGAGCTCGCTTCGCAGTTTCCGAAGGGCAACCACAAGGCGGTTTGATGCGGTTCCATCTTCCTTGAGGGGGAAGTCGCGCGGAACGCGCAGGTGGGGGTGATTTCTGGGGTGAACGCGGGGGTCACCCCACCCCGGACCTGCGGTCCGACCCTCCCCCTCAAGGGGAGGGTGTCGGTCGCTTGAATCGGTAAAGCCTGATAAATATCGCGCATGACCCAACGGCCGATTTTTCTTTACGCGCTTTGCGGCAGTCAACGGCAGGCCTCGACCAGCCGCAGGCTGCTGCAGGCGCTGCAGCTCGCCTGTCCTGACGGCGTCAGCATCGCCATCTGCGATCTGATCGGCGCTCTGCCGATCTTCAATCCCGACGATGAGGGCGAGAGGACGCCGCCCGTGGTCGAGAGATTTGCAGCCGAGATCCGTAAGGCGGATGGTCTGATCGTGTCCTGCCCCGAATATGCTCATGGTATTCCCGGCGGCTTCAAGAATGCGCTGGATTGGCTGGTGTCGCGCGACGAAGTGCCGTTCAAGCCGTTGATGCTCGCCCATGCTTCCCATCGCGGCGATCTTGTCCTAGCACAGCTGACCGAGGTCCTGCAGACCATGTCGCTGCACATCGTGGCCGACGCTTTCCTGCGCTTGCCGATTGCGGGCAAGAGCGATGAGGCACAGGCGGCCATGCTTCTGGAGGCGCACGAAAACGGCCTCCTGTCCGGGGGTCTCAGCCGTTTCGCGCAAACGATTGCCACCAGAGCATGATTTTTCCGGCTTCGGCAAATATGCAACCCATTCCTGTAGGAATCTCCGATACGCCTTAACCGTTTGTTGAAGACCTGACGGCAGACTTCCGTGCCAAGGAGAAAAGGCGTGGGAGCAACTTTCAATTCATTGCGGCAAGCGACACAGATCGGTCGTCATTCCATTGTGACGGCCGTTTTGATTTCCTTTGCTCTTGTGGTTGCCGTCGTGACCCTGATGGTGCTGACCGCAATCGGCCGCGTCGCCGATTACTCCAACAAGCTGGATGACGAACGTTCCTGGGAGACGACCGTCGGCGCCCTGAAAACCTTCCAGGGGCAGCTGGAAGCGACGCTGCATGATCATTCCGCGCGCAACGATGCGGCGCGAAGCGTCTACGGGACGAACGACCGGGGCTGGATCGCCGGCAATTACGGCGACATCTCCTCCGACGGCGCGCTGTTCGATACCGCCGTTATTGTCGACGACCACAACAAGCCTATCATTGCCTATCACGACGGCGTGCCGTTGACGGAGAATATCGAAGACGTCCTCGGCACCGCCATTTGGGCCCTGGTCGATCAGGCGCGCACCACGCGCGTGACCGGTGTGCCGGAAGCCTCGGGTTACATCATGACCAGGGATGGTATCGCCGCCGCCGGCGCGGCGACCATCCGCGAAAGATCCGGCCGCATTCCCGCGCCGCAAGGCCAGCGTCGTTACCTGATCCTCGTGCGTTATCTCGACGCTGCCCGCATCAAGATGCTTTCCAACACCTATGTCATCAGCGGCCTGACGCTGATGCCGCCGGAAACCGTGGCTCGCTATGCGGTTTCCATCGTCGATCCCTTAGGCAAGTCGCTGGGGCGGCTGGTCTGGAGCTCGCGCGAACCGGGCGACATGAGCTACCAAAAGGTCCGGCCGCTGGTGCTCGGCGCGCTCGGCCTTGTCGGCCTGTTCTTCGTCGTGCTGCTGATCTTGGGGTCGTTGGCTGGGCGCAGGTTGCGGTCGGAGGAGGTTCAGGCGCGTCAGGTTTCACTGCGTGACAGGTTGAGCGGTCTTCTCAATCGGGAGGGGTTGCGGCTCGATGTGGACCGGCTGGTCGAACGGGCGCGCAGCGACGGCACCAATGTTCTGCTTCTCTATCTCGATCTCGATGGTTTCAAGGAAATCAACGATTCCTATGGGCATGGCACGGGCGATCAGCTCATTCGCGCCGTGGCGGCAGGCCTCAGCGTGCTTGTGCCGCCACAGGCGGCGCTGGCCAGGGTTGGAGGAGACGAATTCGCCATCGTCTTTCCGACGAAGGAACTCAACGACGCGCCTGCCTTGCAGCTGGCGGAACAGATCCTGGATTTTCTCTCCGAGCCCTTGGAAATCGGCCGGCGGGTGGTCGTCGTCGGCACCAGCATCGGCATAGCGAGTTCGCCGGAAGGCCGGATCGACAGAGAGGAACTGGTGCGGCGTGCCGATCTTGCCATGTACAAGGCCAAGGAGGCGGGCCGCGCCCGCATGACCTGCTACGACACGGCCATGGATGCCCATCGCGAGGAGCGCAACGCGCTTGAACTCGATCTGCGCCGTGCCATCGAGATGGAAGAGCTGACGCTCGCCTATCAGCCTCTGGTCGAGGCATCGAGCTGCGAAATGATCGGTGTCGAAGCGCTCGTGCGCTGGAACCGTCCCGGTCACGGCCCGATTTCACCAGAGGTCTTCATTCCCATTGCTGAAACCAGCGGTCTGATCGAGGCGCTGGGGCTGCTCGTCCTGCGCAAGGCCTGTGAAGCCGCGCGGCAATGGCCGGATCTTCGCATCGCCGTCAATGTATCGCCGGGTCAATTCCGCAATCCTGCCTTTGCCGACTACGTCCGCAGCGTACTGAACGGGACGGGGATAGAGGCCGAGCGGGTAACGCTGGAAATTACCGAAGGCTACATCATCCAGAATCCGGAGCGCACCCGCCAGTCGATCGAGCGGCTGAAGACACTCGGGGTCAAGGTGGCCCTCGACGATTTCGGCTCCGGTTTCTCCTCTATCGGCTATCTGCGCCAGTTCGGCTTCGATCGCATCAAGATCGATCGCTCACTGACCATGAATGTGCTCGAAGACGACCGCGCCCGTGAAATGCTGCAGGCGACGGTGGCATTGGCCCGTTCACTCGATATTCCCGTGACCGCCGAAGGTATCGAGACCGAGGCGCAGGGAAGGGCGCTGGAAGGCTTCGGCTGCGACGAGCTGCAGGGCTATTTCTACGGAAAGCCGATGCCGGAAACCGAGATCAGCAAGCGGCTTGCCGTGCAGATGGCGGTAGAGCTGGGCGAGGAGCATGCCGCGGCCTGATATGCCCAAAGCATTTCCGCTTTTCCTGGAATTGCGTCAGCCGATATGCTCGTGGCCGCGCTTGCGGGCGAGCGCGATCTGCCGCTGCCTTTCGCGATAACGTTCGCGATCCTCTTCACTGCGCTCGTGATAGCAATGGCTGCAGGATACACCGGCTTCGTAGAAGGGCGAGGTCACTTCCTCTGATGTAATGGGATTGCGGCAGGCGTGACAGAGCTTGTGATTGCCTTCCTTCAGGCCGTGTTCGACGGAGACGCGCTCATCGAAGACGAAGCAGGCGCCTTCCCAGAGGCTTTCTTCCGCCGGCACTTCCTCCAGATATTTCAGGATGCCGCCCTTGAGGTGATAGACCTCGTCGAAGCCCTGCTGCTTCATGAAAGCGGTCGCCTTCTCGCAGCGGATGCCGCCGGTGCAGTACATGGCGATCTTCGGCTTGTTGTGCAGGCCGGTATTGTCGCGCACCCAATCGGGAAATTCGCGGAAGGTCTTGGTCTTCGGGTCAACCGCGCCCTTGAAGACACCGATGGCGGTCTCATAGTCGTTGCGGGTATCGATGACGATCGTATCGGGATCGGAGATCAGTGCGTTCCAGTCCTTCGGCGCGACATAGGTTCCGACGACCTTGGTGGGGTCGATATGCTCGACGCCCATGGTGACGATCTCTTTCTTGAGCTTCACTTTCATGCGCACGAACGGCATTTTCGACGCGCGGCTTTCCTTGTGCTCCAGGCCGGCAAATTCCGGCTGGGCGCGCAGGAAGGCAAGGACTGCGCCGATGGCAGCATCCGTGCCGGCGATGGTACCGTTGATCCCTTCATGCGCAAGCAGCAACGTGCCCTTGACGCCATTTTCCTCGCAGAGCGCAAGCAAAGGCTCGCGCAGGATTTCGAAGCGCGGAAAGGAAACGAAATGATAGAGCGCGGCAACGAGGAATGCGCCGGTCGCGTCGCGCCGTGGATCTGAAAGCTTGTCGGTCATGGCGGGGAAATACAATTTTGTGGGCTTTCAGGCAATCGGGATTCGTATTTTGAAACTATGCGACCTGGCAGCCTCGATCCTTCGAGGCATCGCCACCGGGGCCACCCTCGTCCTTCGACGGGCTCAGAATGAGAGTGGAGCGGCCTTTGAGCTTCAGACAGTGCTCCGCAGTGACGCGCCGGGCGCCGATGACCAGCCCTCATGCTGAGGTGCGTAGGCGCTCAGGGCCGAAGCCTCGAAGCACGAGGGCGGGTGAGGGGTCTTATCCGCCTCAATCCACCGCCTCCAGCCAGAGGCGCTTTATGGTTCGTGCCTCGCGCTTGGGCTTGTCTGCAAAGACCCAACGCGCCCGGTTCAGCGCTTCCTCACGGGCCGCCTGCTGCCGGGAAATGATCGCCTCCAGCAGGCGCGCGTGATCGTCGCTCCCGTTGAAGAGATGCGGCTCGCGATCCGCGACATCCGCCAGCATCGACATGTCGAGATAGCGGCCGAGCACATCGACCAATATCTTGGCCTCCAGCTGCTTGGCATGCATGGCGGCCGGCCAGACGTCGCGTAGCAGCATGTGATGCATCCAGTAATCCTGACTGCGCTTGCGCAGATCGTGAAAGCACTCGGCATGGGCCGCTTCCACATGGCACTCGGAAAGCGCCTGCACCGCCTTGCGGAGATTCTTGCGCCACCCCTTCTGGAAAAGACGGGCCGTGTCGCGCCGCCCAGCCTCGAATGATATATCCTTCAACGTCTCGAGCGCCTCGTTGCAGGTGGTGATTGCCAGCCGTGCCTTGCTTTCGAGATCGGTCTCGGCCTCGGCGAGGCGGTCGCGCTTGCTGGTCAGAACATCGGTTACTCGGCTAAGCGCCTGCAGTTCATCTTCGGATTTCGCCGTCGTCTGCAGGTAATGGCTGGCCTCAATCAGCGCGGTCGCGTCGCGTAGGCCTGAAAGCGAGCGGGCCATGTCACGAAGCCGGTCATTCTCGTGCTGTTGAAATTCGCGCGCAATCGGCGCTATCAGACGGTAAAGCGCGCACGCGCTTGATGTTCTTGCGCGCGGCGTGAACCGCTTCGTGCAGACCTTGGGGCCTATCCGTCAGAACAGCTATCGCTTTGCCGAGTTGATGCGCGGCGGCTTTGTGCACCTCGCCATCAAGAGCCCGGTCAGGCCGTACGCGATAGCTCATCGTACTCCTGTTCGAACTGGGTCGCGAGAGCCTGATTGGAGTAGCGGTATTCGCCGGTCACTTCGCGGCCGATCCAGTCCGGCAGTTCCGGATCATCGCTTTCGTCTTCCATCTCCACTTCGGCGATCACAAGACCGCGATGGGCGCCGCGAAAGACATCCACCTCCCAGACAAATCCCTTGAAGGGCACCTTGTGGCGGGTCTTCTCGATGACGAGGCCGACCGCCGTTCCCAGAAGCTCCTCGGCCTCATCGACGGGGATCTCGTACTCGAATTCATCCCTCGTCATCGCCTTGCCGATCTTGATCGTCAAAGTCGCCGTGGTTTCGTTCGTCAGCCTTATCCGCACGGAGCGGTCGTTCATGGAGGCAATATATCCTTGTCGCAGGATCAGCTTCTCCGAAGCGTAATCACGCCAATGATCGCCGCGCACCAGAAACTTTCGCTCGATCTCTTTTGCCATGCGTTTAACATGCTCCACTGGCACAGACCGCGGCAGACTATAGTATGTCACGACGAATTCCTACCCGTCCTGTCCAAAGCATGCTTTTGTCTCGACAAGCATTCTCGGGGAGGTTATTCGAGAGCCGGTTTCAATCGTTTTAAAGGAGCGCACCGACCATGGGCGAGAAAACCGAAAAGCTTCTTTCCATTCTGAAACTGCAGCCCGTCGTTCCGGTGCTGATCGTCGATGATGCGAAATCGGCCGTGCCGCTCGCACGGGCGCTCGTTGCCGGCGGTCTGAAGGCCATCGAGATCACGCTGCGCACGGCCGGCGCGCTCGATGCCATCCGTGCGGTCGCCGAAGAGGTGGAAGGGGCCGAAGTCGGCGCCGGTACGATCCTCAATGTCAGCCAGTGGGATGCGGCCGTCGAAGCCGGTTCCAAGTTCATCGTCAGCCCCGGCACGACCCAGGAACTGCTGGACGCTGCGCGCTCCTCGCATGTGCCGCTGCTGCCGGGTGCCGCGACCGCAAGCGAAGTCATGGCGCTGCGGGAGGAGGGCTATACGGTGCTCAAGTTCTTCCCGGCCGAGCAGGCCGGCGGCGCCTCCTATCTCAAGGCCTTGTCCTCGCCGCTCGCAGGCACGGTCTTCTGCCCGACCGGCGGCATTTCGCTGAAGAATGCCCATGATTATCTGTCGCTGCCGAACGTCATCTGCGTCGGCGGCTCCTGGGTGGCACCGAAGGAACTGGTTGCATCAGGCGACTGGGCCGGCATCACCAAGCTTGCCGCCGAGGCTGCCACGCTCAAGGGCTGAGACGATCGCTTCCGTTCAATTGTAAAGGCGCGCAGCCTTCTGCGCGCCTTTTTAGATTCTATGGATTGGTATTTGCGGTTGCGCTTCCTATCTCCCTCTCACCATCACAAGGACGGAGGACCATCCATATGATCGACGCCCGCAAGCTTCTTGACCAATTCCTGGGATCACAGGTTCCGGGAGTGCAGGGGACCGTGAAGGACAGGGCAACCCAGGCCATCAATCTCGCCAGGGATAATCCGATGGCGACGAGCGCGATCGCCGGCGTGCTGCTGGGGACGAAGACCGGACGCCAGGTTGCCGGCAATGCGCTGGCGCTCGGCGGCCTCGCCGCCATCGCCGGACTTGGCTATCAAGCCTACAAGAATTACCGCGATGGCAATCAGCCGCAGCCGGCACCCCAATCGACCCAGCAGGCCGAGCCGCAGTTCCTGCCGCCGCCGTCAGATTCCGGCTTCAGCACAGCGCCTGCCATCGCCAGCAATGATTTTACGCTTTCGCTGGTGCGGGCGATGATCGCGGCCGCCCGTGCCGATGGCCATATCGACGATGCGGAGCGTCAGCGCATTCTCGGCAAGGTGCACGAGGCCGGTGTCGGGTCGGAGGCGGAAGCCTTCTTCCAGCGCGAGCTTGCCAATCCCGTCGATCTTGACGCGATCGTCGCCTCGGCGAAGACCGAAGAGCAGCGGGTACAGGTCTATACCGCGTCGCGGCTCGCGATTGAGCCGGATTCTCGGGCCGAGCGCGGCTATCTCGATCTGCTGGCCGGCAGGCTCGGTTTGGCCGACGCCTTGGTCGACCATATCGAGGCGACGGTCGCTGGTGCCAAAGTCCCACTCTGATAGATAGCGCTGGTTGCCTTTCGGCGGCGGCTGGCCTAAGCCTTCGCCGAAACATTTCATGGCGTGCTGGGGATCGGCGATTGACGGACAAGAAAAGCGACACCCGCTCGGCGGCGATCGCCGCCGGCATTATTTTGGTGGCGGCGACGGTCGCGCTTTACCTGATGCCGAATGTCATCGTCTGGCTCGGCTCGATTTCGCCATGGCTCGGCACGAGCTTCGGCGTATTGGTCATCCTGGCCTTCTTCCTGGTGTTCTGGCTGAGAGCCCGGTACCAGCGGCGCAATGGGCCGTAAGCTCTAGCGTAAGGCTTTCCCGAATCCTCCGAAATCGCTCAGTTCTGCAGTGAGGCGCCGAGCAGAATGACGCCCGTGCAGATGACCAGCAGCGCACCGAGAATTTCGATACCATTGCCCACCCAGGCCGAAAGCCTCGAGCCCTTGCCCGTGAAACGGACGGCGGTGCCTTTTGCGAAGACGGCGATCATGGCAAGCAGCGAGACGGTCAGCGCCGTGCCGATGGACATGGCCAGCACGGACAGAAGCCCGCCGAGATAGAGCCCGTTCAGCATCGAAAAGGTCATGACCAGCAGGGCGCCAGAGCACGGTCGCAGTCCAACGGCGATGATGGCCGACCAGGCTTCGCGGACACTGAATTTTTCATTCGACAGCATCTTCGGATCGGGAAGATGGGCGTGGCCGCAGGTCTCGCAATAAGCGCCATCGCCGGCCGCATGGGCGGGATCGTAGCATTGATAGCCGCCGGCAGTGGACATGACGGCGCCGCTGCGCGCAAAACCTCTCGTCGAATCCGTGCCCGTCGCGGCCCCCTCGAACAGCGAAACACTGATTGGCCCCGCCGATGTCGCGAGCTGCATTTCCTGACGCTGCGCCCGGCTCTGCATCATTGCCCGCAGCTTGCGGAACAAGAGCCAGCTGCCGAACAGGATGACCATGACGAAGCTGGTGATCTCCATGGCGTTGGTCGCCATCGTCATGGTGATGCCGGAACCACGCAGGACGAAATAGGCGGCGCCGACGACAAGGACGGCAACGAGGCCCTGAATGAGCGCGGAAACGAACGAGATGCCGATGCCGCGCTTCAGCTCGATCTCGTTGGCGACCATGTAGGAGGAGATGACAGCCTTGCCGTGGCCCGGACCGGCGGCATGGAAGATACCATAGGCGAAGGAAAGGCCGATCAGCGTCCAGAGTTGCCAGGGATCCTGGCGCATGGCCTCGATGGATCTGGTAAGCGCGCGATAGAAGGCTTGCTGTTCGTAGTTCACATAGAGGAAGATCGGGGCAAGCGGGCCGCCAATCGGCTGGAAGCTCGGCTCCGCCGTGCCGATGCCGAGCGGAGAGCCTGCGGCATGCGCCAGACCGGCGGCCGCCAAAAGGGCGAGTACCGCGGCCGGAGCGAGCTTCCTCAGTCTCGAAGTCAGCATTCGACGTCTATCCGCGTTGCGAAGAGTTTCGACATGGTCGTTCCCGTCGGATCGTTGAAGAAGGCATCCGTCAATGTCGATCTGTTTTCGGCGATAACCTCGTCCGGATTGGGGCGAACGACCTTCTGCGTACAGCTTTTGAAGGCATCGCCCTCCGTCACCAGTTCATTGTCGCTCGGGAAATCGACTGAGGTGTAGAGCGTCGGATCGTAGATGCCGAAGCTCAGCTTGTTGCCCTTGGCAAGCGGCATCGGCTCGGAAGGCTTGACGGCGAAGAACATCAGGAGCTGGCCATCGCGATAATCGACATTGATGACGTCAGGCTTGTTCACCTTGATCACTTTACCGTTCAGCGTCAGGTTCGTGTAATAGTCGTAGTCGGCAAGCGACTCGCGCACCGTCTTGCCAACCTCCTTCAGCTCGTCCGGGTCGAGCTTCAGATTGGTGTTCTTGTCGAAATCCATCAGCACCGAGGAAGAGAATACTTCATCGAACCGCCAGACGTTGCGCAGTTCCTGCACATTGCCATCCGCGCCGGCCAGCACTTCCAGGCGGGCTTCCACGAAAATATGCGGATGCGCCGATGCTGCGGCGGGCACGAGCAGCAGGCCGCCGGTCAGGGCAACAGCGTAGGCGGTCGTGGATTTTCTCATGCGTCCGATAGGTTTCGCGAGCATTGATTCACTTCGTTTTCTGGTCAGGAAATGAGACGGAATTGGGACCGGGCGGCCAAGCTCGGGCGTTCAGCCGTTCTTGCGGAACCAGTTGTGCAGATAGTCCACAAAGATGCGCACCTTGGCCGGCAGATAGCGCCGGTGCGGATAGACGGCATAGATGCCGCGATCGGTCGGAAGATAGTCGTTGAACAATGTCAGCAATTGCCCGCTTTCGATCGCCTGGCGGCCGATGAAATCCGGGACGATGGCGATGCCGAGATCGGCAAGAGCTGCGCGCAACGTCGCATGCGGGCTGTTGACTTCGAGCGTGCCGTTGATGGCGACGTTGAAAGTGGTGCTGTCGGCATCGACGAAGCGGATATTGCCTTGTGAGCGGGTGTTGGTATCGATGATGAAAGGCACGCGGGCAAGATCGCTCGGATGCTCCAGCGTCGGATAGCGCTCGAGGAACGCCGGGGTTGCGCAGAGATGGATGCGGAAGTCCGAGATCTTGCGGGCGATCATGCCGGAATCCTCGAGCTTGGTGATGCGCACGGCGACATCGAAGCCTTCCTCGATCAGATCGACAAAACGGTCGTCGGCAGAGATTTCCAGCGCGAGATCGGGATTTTCCTTGGCAAAGTCGATCAGCGATTGCCCGACATCGGCGTCGACGAAGGTGCGCGGCACGGAGACGCGCAGCCGGCCTTTAAGCTGCTGGTTGTTCTCGCGCACGAGGTCGGCAAGGTTGTCGATCTCCTTCAGGATATCGGAGGCGGTCCGATAATAGGTATGGCCGGCTTCCGTCATGGAGAATTGACGCGTGGTGCGGTTCAAGAGCAGCGCGCCGAGTTCGTCCTCCAGCTCGCGGACATATTTCGACAAGAGCGCCTTGGAGCGGCCGGTCTTGCGCGCAGCCGCTGAAAATCCTTCGGCTTCGACCACGTCGATGAAGGCGCGAATCCGGGTCAAAGTGTCCATGGTGAAGCCTCCCGCTAACTGTTTCCGGATGTTGAACAAAATGCTTCGATTTGTTCAATTATTTTTTTCGGGCATGGAAGAAAAATTTTCTTGATTATGTCGGCGAATATTCCTATTTCGGGGTCAGCCCAAAGTCGCACGTGCCCGTGGGTGTCCGCCGATCCTCGATGTGGTGAGAAAATCGGTAAGGTACCTGGAATTAACCCCTCCAGTCGCTATTCCGGCCAACCGGAAAATGCGAGGACATCTGAAGCAACGACGGTGCGGGCCTTTTTGTTCTCTCCCGGCTTTCCATCAGCCGGGGTTACTGAAGAGGCACACCTTCATTGCCGGAAGTGCGGTTGGGATCTTCCCTCCAATCCATGGCAGACAAAGCGAATTAGCGCCGCTTGCGGCACTCGTTCATCATCCGCGCTTCGCGCATTTGCACGGTACCGGGGTCTCCACCGGCTGGTTCCTGAGCGAATGAGCGTCGCCCTTTGTCCTCTGGGTCTTCCCCGGAGCCTTTGGAATTGAAAGGGAATTGACATGACCACGCAACGTATTCGCGATTTCCTCGCTGCCCGACGTCCGGACGGTCCTTGCCTGGTGGTCGATCTCGATGTCGTCCGCGACAATTTTCACGCCTTCCGTCATGCCATGCCGGACAGCGCCATCTATTATGCCGTCAAGGCCAATCCGGCTCCGGAAGTGCTGCGCCTGCTCGCCAGCCTCGGCTCCAACTTCGATTGCGCGTCCGTCGCCGAAATCGAAATGGCGCTCGATGCCGGTGCGACCGCTGAGCGTATCTCCTACGGCAACACCATCAAGAAGGAGCGCGATATCGCCCGTGCGCATGCACTCGGTATCAACCTCTTCGCCGTCGACAGCCACGAGGAAGTCGAAAAGATCTCGCGTGCGGCCCCCGGCGCCCGCGTGTTCTGCCGCGTCCTGACCGATGGCGAAGGTGCGGAATGGCCGCTGTCGCGCAAGTTCGGTTGCGTCCCGCAGATGGCCGTCGACGTTCTCGTCTACGCCCACCAGCTCGGTCTGGAATCCTACGGCGTGTCTTTCCACGTCGGCTCGCAGATGACCAAAGTCGATGCCTGGGACAATGCTCTTGCCGATGCCAAGCGCGTTTTCGTCTCGCTCGCCAAGCAGGGCATCCACCTGCAGATGGTCAACATGGGCGGCGGTTTCCCGACCAAATACCTGCGCGACGTTCCCTCGGCCGAAGCCTATGGCAAGGCGATCTTTGCGTCTCTGCGTGCCCATTTCGGCAACCAGATCCCGCACACGATCATCGAACCGGGCCGCGGCATGGTCGGCAATGCCGGCGTGATCAAGGCTGAAGTCGTTCTGATCTCCAAGAAGTCGGACAATGACGCCGCTCGCTGGGTCTTCCTTGACATCGGCAAGTTCGGCGGTCTCGCCGAAACCATGGACGAGGCGATCCGTTACCCGATCCGCACGACGCGCGACGGCGACGAGATGGAACCTTGCGTCATCGCCGGTCCGACCTGCGATTCGGCCGACGTGCTCTATGAGAAGAACCTCTATCCGCTGCCGGTGTCGCTCACCATTGGCGACGAGGTCCTGATTGAAGGCACCGGCGCCTACACCACGACCTACTCGGCTGTGTCGTTCAACGGCTTCGACCCGTTGAAGGCTTACATCATCTGAGGTCCGGCAGGGATCTGAAGTTCGACAAAGCTGCCCCCGTAGCCAGCCGGGGCGGCACCCTCACAATAGTTTGTCACCACCGCTGATAACGGTATTGGGCACGGGAGGCCGAGATGGCCGCTGTTCTTGATTCTGTCCGCGCATTCTTTGCGCCGTCCACATTCACTCTCGACCTGGAAAACGCAGGCGATGTCGTTGCGCGCGAAAACCTGCTGGATCGCGCCATGGGTCCCGACCGCCGCAAGAAGTCGTCGGAAAAGCTGCGTCAGGGCCGCGTTCCGGCCGAAGGCCTGGCACTGGTCGCGCGCGATCGCGGCGACCATGTCATCGGCACGGTTCGTCTCTGGAACATCGAAGCCGGCGTCGATCGCGAGACGCGCCCGGTCGATGGGTTGCTGCTCGGCCCGCTGGCGATCGATCCCGCCTATGAAGGCAAAGGCATCGGTTCGGCGCTGATGCGCGCTGCCATCCTGGAGGCCAAGAAGCGCGGCCACGGCGCGATCCTGCTGGTCGGCGATGCGCCTTATTACGAGCGTTTCGGCTTCTTCGCCGCAAAGACGCGGCATCTCGTCATGCCCGGTCCGTTCCAGCGCGAGCGCTTCCTGGCTCTCGAACTCAAAGACGGTTGGCTCGACAGTGCCGCCGGCATGGTCGTTGCCAGCGGCCGCAAGCTTGCCCAGCCGCCGATAGCAAAGGCTGCGTAAAGCGCCCGAAGAGTCCTGGAATATCAAAAGCCTCCGCCTGTCCAGGTGGAGGCTTTTTTATTTAGCGGCCTTCATGCCCTCCTTCGCCGGGTCGTATCCGTCCGTCAGCGTTTTCAGGAAGGCGACGACATCGGCGATCTCGGCGTCGTTGAGCGCTGGGGCATCGCCGGGCTTGCGGTTCATCGGCGCGTCGATGACATCGATATTGGCCCGATACTGCGCTGGCAGGTCATCATATTTCAGGACCTTGCCGCTCGCATCCTTCGGATAGATTTCCCCCGGATTGGTGTCGCGCTTGACATAGAAGCGGGTGACATCCTCGAGGTTCCGATAGACGCCATTGTGGAAGAAGACATGTCGGGTGGCGACGTTGCGCAGCGTCGGCGTCTTGAACAGGCCGCAATTCTGCTGCTGGGCGGAATAGGCGTCGTTGCGCAGCGGGCCGCAAATACCGGTGTCGTAGTAATGGGCATCGGCATTGGCCGGAATGGCCGGATTGCGCGGTGCGCCGAGCGCCTCGAACTCGAAATCGGTGAAGTTGGGCATCTGCCCGTCGCCGGTCATCTTGTCGAGATGGCAGGAGGCGCAGTTGCCCTTGTTCGCATCGTCGAACAGCTTCAATCCCCGCGCTTCCGCATCCGTCAGCACTGACTTGCCGCGCAGGTAATAATCATACTTGCTCGTATAGGGATGGAAGGAGTTTTCCTCGATCTGATAGCGGGCAAGTGCGAAGCCTACCTCTGAAATGGTCATATCCTGATCGTTGAGGACATTGTCGCCGAAGAGCGCCGAAATATCCTTGCCGTAACCCTTCTTGAGCTTGGCATAGACGATGGCGGCATCGGCATTCGCCATTTCGAAGGGTGAGATCATCGGCTGCAGGGCCTGTTCCTCCAGTGAATCCACTCGCCCATCCCAGAACATGCCGCCCTGCGGCACGAGGTTTGCTGCGGCTGCCGCATCGGCCTTGACGACGGCCTCTGCCGCCAGCGGGCCGGTGACGGCCGCGGGGGCATTGGCGAGAGCCACGCCCGATGCTTCGGCCATCGGCGAGGCTTCCGCGGCCTCGTCGGCAGCGCTCTCCTCGCCTATCGAGAAGGATGGCGTCGACATCTTGTAGGCGAGGCTGGGCACCGCGCGGACGCCCGGCTGATCGAGATGCGGGCCACCGAGCTGGACGGCGAGGCCATTGGCCGGCGCATAGTGGTTGGCCGGGTCATGGCAGGTGGCGCAAGACATCTGGCCGCCACCGGACAGCGACGGATCGAAGAACAGCTTCTTGCCGAGCTGCGCCACCGCGCTCAGTGGCGCCTGTTCATCATAGCCATCGGTTGCCGAAGCACTGGCGGCCGGTTCGCTTGCCATGCCGACAGCCGCACCCGCAAGCGATAGGCCCGCGAGTGCGAGGAGCGGCAGGAGACGGTGGCTGATCTGAACGGGCATTCCGTCTCCCCTTTGGTTTTACGATGCCTGGTTGCCGGTCTTTGGATCGAGGATCAGCTTCGGCGCGTCACCCTTGGACCAGTCGAACATGGTGTTCAGCGAGCCCGAGAGCACATCGAAGGAGCCGCCGCCGAGGCGGGCGCCGGCCATCCAGTTGTCCTCGATGAAGCGCATGACGGAGGTCTGGTCCGTCAGCGTGTGATCGACGAAGTTGACCTTGGCGTAGGGTGAAATCACAAGCAGCGGCTGGCGCGTGCCGTAGCCGCAGCGTCCCTGCGCCGGCTGGCCATTGACGCCGGGGAGGGCGGTGCCGGTGGAGCAGCTGTCGCCACTCAGCACGTCATAGCCTTTGACCGGGATTTTCGACGGATTGACGACCGCATGGGCATGATCATACCAGCCATCGGAATCGTCGTAGAGGATAATGATGGCGGTGTCCTTCCAATCCGGCGAATTCTGCACGGTGTTGACTACCTCAGTTACGAATTCCTGTTCGTCGAGCGGATCGGAATAGCCGGCATGGCCGTCCTGATAGGCAGGTGCCTTCAGGAAGCTGACCGTCGGCATGTTGCCGTTCTTCAGCGCCGCATAGAAGTCGGTCATGTCGTACTGGTGGTTTGCCGCATCGGTCGTCCCGATCGCCGCCACCGAAGAGGGGCGCGCATGCGTCGGGTTGGCGGTCGAGGCATAATATTGGAACGGCTGGTGATGCGGAATGTAGTCGGCGTAGTTGACCTTGGTGATGGTCGACGTGGTCGCGCGCTTGCAACCTGTCGTGCCGTCCGGGTTGGTCAGCGACAGGTCGAAGCCACCCTCGAAGAAGCCCCAGGTGATCTTGTGATCGTTCAGCATGTCGCCGATGTTCTTGCCGTACATCAGCGCCGTCTGGCCGACCGAGCAGACGTCGCCGGTCGGGTCGAAATCGCTGATCGCGGTCCAGCCGCCATTGCCGTCAGGCACGATGCGGCCCTTGGAATAGGTGCCGTCGCTTTCCAGTGTGTAGCCGGGCGGCAGGATGGCGCCGTTGGTCTGGCCGGAAATCAGGTTCAGCGCGCCAGGGGTCGAGGGGCCGAAATTGGTGGAGAAGGAATTGTCGTTCAGCGCGTAATGCTGGGCATAATTCCAAAAGGCCGTGACGGTGTTGCCGTCATAATAGCCCATGACCTGCCCTTTGGTGCCGAAGGCACCGGCGGCACCCTTGGTGCCACGGCCGGTATTGGCTGGGAAAAGGTCCATAGCGAAGTTGTTGTAGGCGGCCTGTTCGGCGGTATAGCCGTGGTTCTGTGACTGGGTCGCCGCCTGCGTACGATCGAGCCGGAAGGGCGCCGCCGCATCGGCGCCGTTTGCCGTGTTGGTCTTGTTCGGGTTGTTGTCGAGAAGACCGGCATTGGCGAGCGTGTTGATATCGGTTGGCGTGTTGTCTGCCGCCTTGAATGCCGGTTCGCCATCGACATTCGCTGCCTTGGGATAGGTCGCGAAATAATGGTCGAAGGAGACGTTTTCCTGGAAGATCACGACAAGATGCTTGATGGGCGTCGCGGTATTCGGTGCCGGGCTTAGGTCAGTGGCACCGGCGGCGGAACAGAGCAAAACAAGGGTAAGCGCGCTGCCGGCGATAAGCGCGGCGCCACGTGAAAGACTGATCATCGTCATATCCTCTTCGAGTGGGGGCATTGCTCCGGCGCATTTGCGCCACGCCGGGCATAGAGAACCCTTTCGAGCTATCAATGGAGCATGACAGTTCCATGAAGGGTGACGGGCAGGCGATTCAGCCGTTGATATCGCATCTTCGGCAAGCACTTGATTCTGCTGTGCTGGATGCGGAACGGTACGAGTCGCCTGTCTGGAGCGTTTACGGTGCTACCTTATGTCACGGACTGCCTGCGGTTGTTTCCTCACCCGCTCTCGTGCTTCGAGACGGCCCTTCGGGCCTCCTCAGCACGAGGGCCGATTTGCGCGCCTCGCCACGGAACTTGCTTCACCTCATGGTGAGGTGCAGCGCCGTTAAGCGCGGCGAAAACGACGATGCCTTGAACCAGGAGGTGGCCACAGTCCCAGCTGAAATCAGATATTCTGATCCATCGTCTCAGCCGGGATCTCGTCGGCGCGATGGATGCGCACGACCACGGCAGGCACGCCTGCGACGGTGCAGTGCGGCGGCACGGGTTTGACCACGACGCTGCCCGCGGCAACCTTGCTGAAGGCGCCAACTTCGATATTGCCGAGGATCTTGGCGCCGGCGCCGATCATCACGCCGTGACGGATCTTCGGGTGACGGTCGCCGCTCTCCTTGCCGGTGCCGCCGAGCGTGACGTTCTGCAGGATGGAAACCTCATCCTCTATCACGGCAGTTTCGCCGATGACGATGCCGGAGCCATGGTCGAGCATGATCGAGGTGCCGATCTTCGCGGCCGGATGGATATCCGGGCCAAAGACGAGCGAGACGAGATTGGAGAGCCAGCTCGCAATTTCCTTGCGGCCTTCCGTCCAGAGCGCATGGGCGATGCGGTGCGTCTGCAGGGCATGAAAACCCTTCAAGTTCAGAAGAGCATGCAGGTAGGTTGTGCAGGCGGGGTCGCGGGTTCGCACCGCGACAAGATCCGCTTCCGTTGCTTGCAGGATGGCGGGATATCGCCTCAGTACGTCGGATAGCAGAGAAAGCATGTCGCCGTGCTCGATCCTGACGACGCAAAGCCTAGCGGCCAATACGTTGGCAAGGCTTTCGGCCTCGGAGTTTCCGGCAAGCAATTGCGCCTGCAGCAGCGGCGCAAGCGTCGGCTCGCGCGCCGCCAGTTCGGCGGCTTCGCAACGGATCACATCCCAGACGTTTTCGGCTGGTTTAGGCGCATTTCCGGCGATTGCCGTTCCTGACTGGGGCATGATCCTGTCTCTCTGCTTAGAGCAGTTCAGCGATCCACGGTATCCATGAACTGCTCTGTCTCATTGTTTTCACGCAATTCCGGACGGAAAACCGCTGCGCACTTTTCCTTGAATTGCCTTAACCGGAGATGTCGACGACGCCGCAGTCGCCGGCTTCGGAGGCGAAGGCGAGCAGCTTGCCGGATTTGCTCCAGCTCATCGACGTAATGGCACCCTTGCCGGGCCGTCGCAAGAGCGCTTCCTTGGCGTCGCCGATGCGCACCGCAAGGATCATGCCATCGATAAAGCCGATGGCGAGGATATCCTCGACGGGGTGGAACTTCACCGAAGTCGCCATGATGTTGGCGCGGGTGCCGAGCTCCAACGGCGCCTTGCCCATCGGACCATCCTTGCCCTGGAAGGGCCAGACGATCGCCGCCGGTGCGCCGGAGGAGGCCAGCCATTTCCCCTTGTTGGACCAGGAGAGCGACTTCACCTTGGCGGGATAGCCGGTCATGCGCATGTGCCTGGCTTCGGCACCCGGCTTCGCATCCATCTTCCAGCCGTGCAGCGCATTTTCCTGCATGGTCGTGACGATGAACTGGCCATCCGGCGAGAAGGTGACGCTGGTATGGGCGCCCTTCCATTCCAGATTGACCGGCTGGGCGCTCATGCCGACCCAATGCAGCGATACGCCGTTGTAGCGGGCAACCGCAATGCGCAGGCCCTTCGGAGCGAAAGCGATGCCTTCGACGGTACGTTCTTCCGGAAACTCTTTCGTCGTCCCGTCGGAGAGCTGTACGAAGGTGCTCTTGCCATAGGAATAGGCGACAGCGCCCTGCGGGCCGGCTGCAAGCTGGCTGATCCACTTGCGCGGCGCTTCGGCGAGCACCGCCATGCTGCCGTCGGCTGCGATCCGCAGAACCTTGCCATCCTCGCCGCCGGAGATCAGGCTCTCGCTATGAGGATCGCGGATGCAGGTCAGCATCCCCTGATGGGCTTCGGTAACCTTCTCACCGCCTTCGAGGCGGTGGATCGCGCCGGCGGCGCTGGCGAAAAAGGGGGTATCACCTAAAAATTCGACGGCCAGAACGTGGCCGTCGATATCAAGCGGAGCAACAGTCGGCATCAGGCAGACGCCTCGCACGCCTTGAAGCTGGCTTCCAGTTTTTCGCGGTCAAGCTCGCGGCCGATGAAGACGAGACGGCTCTCATGCTTTTCGCCGTCCTTCCAGGGACGCTGGTGGTCGCCTTCGATGATCATGTGCACACCCTGAACGACATAGCGTTCCGGATCGTCCTTGAAGGCGATGATGCCCTTGAGGCGCAGGATGTTCGGGCCTTGTGTCTGCGTGACCTTCTGGATCCACGGGAAGAAGCGCTCGGCATTCATCTCGCCGCCGCGCAGCGAAACCGACTGCACGGTGACGTCATGGATCGGGGAAGGAGCATGGTGGTGATGATGGTCGTGATCATGGTGGTGATGATCGTGGTCGTGATCATGATGGTGGTGGTGATCATGATCATGATCGCAATCCGGGCCGCAGACATGATCCTCATGGCCGTGCTCGAGGAAATGCGGGTCGTTCTCGAGCGCACGTTCCAGGTTGAAGGCGCCCTGGTTCAGCACGCGAGCGAGCTCGACGCCGGATCGGGTCGTCTTGTAGACGCGGGCAGCCGGGTTGATCGCGTGGACGATGTCCTCGATCTGGGCAAGCTCTTCCGGCGTTACGAGATCGGACTTGTTGATGACGACGACGTCGGCGAAGGCGATCTGGTCTTCGGCTTCGCGGCTGTCCTTCAGGCGCAGCGGCAGGTGCTTGGCGTCGACGAGCGCGACGACGGCGTCGAGTTCGGTCTTGGCGCGGACATCGTCATCCATGAAGAAGGTCTGGGCGACCGGAACCGGATCGGCAAGGCCCGTCGTTTCGACGATGATGCCGTCAAAGCGGCCGGGACGGCGCATCAGGCCTTCGACGACGCGGATGAGATCGCCGCGAACGGTGCAGCAGACGCAGCCATTGTTCATTTCGTAGATTTCTTCGTCCGACTCGACGATGAGGTCGTTGTCGATGCCGATCTCGCCGAATTCGTTGACGATGACGGCGTATTTCTTGCCGTGATTTTCAGACAGGATGCGGTTCAGCAGCGTCGTCTTGCCGGCGCCGAGATAGCCGGTGAGAACGGTAACGGGAACGGGCTTTTGCGTGGCTGTTTCGGTCATGGGAGCCTCGAAATATGGAAGGTTGCCCCGGAGAGCAGATATTGGTCGGGTTCCATATAAGGAGTTGAGGACGTCAGTTCAAAGGCTTTTGTATGTTATAAGATCACATTGCATTGCGCAGGAATGGAGCAGGCGTCGATTCATGATGCCGATCAAGTCAGCGTCGTCGCATCGAATGCGTCGACATCCTCGAACAGCTCGACGAGACCTTGCACCGCGTGCGCGATCAGCCGCTCGCCCTTGGCCGCCGTTGCGACGCCTGCATTGCCGGCAACGCCTTGCGTGCTGAGATCAGACATCTTCCAGCCGAAGGCATGCGGGCCGTAGGCGCGCAGATGCTTGAAGCCCTTGATGAACTCCGATTGTCGCGACGGGAAGTTCGCCGCCTTCGACATGTCCACTTTCTCCGGATGCAGCGCCAGCATGACCGATGTCTCGATATCACCGCCGTGAATGTCGATGGCTTTGTCATCCGGCGCGATCAGCCCGTCCGGTACGCCGAAGCGGGTCCAGCTGGTGGCGACCGCCAGCATGCCGAAGCGCACACGCGCCTCCGCCGCGACGATGGTCATCAGCGGCGAGTTGCCGCCATGGGCATTCAGCATGACGAATTTGCGGATGCCGAGCCCGCTCAACCGCTCGGCGATACCAAGCCAGCGCCCGATAGCCTCGTCGAAGGTCAGCGTCTTCGTGCCGGCGACATCCATATGCTCGATCGAGTAGCCGACGGCCTCGACGGAAAGGAAGGTAACCGGCAGTTTGGCCGGCAAAGCAACCTTGAGACGTGAAACGATTCCCTCGGCAATGAGCGTATCGGTTTCGAACGGCAGATGCGGTCCGTGTTGCTCATAGGCGCCAAGTGGCAGCACGGCGATCCATTTTGATCGCTCCTGCGGCGTCAGTGTTTCATCATTGTCATCGAAACATGGCAAAGGATACGCCATCTGAGGATGTGCCTCTTGTTTATGTCAGTAACCTGCGCAATGTCATAGCGTGATGACTTAGCGGCGAAAAGGTCAATGGAATCACGATGGGCAAGAAGAACAAGGTCGGGAAGAAAAGTAAGTCAGGTAAAAAGAAGGATCACCGGGACTACACGCTTGCCGATCTGTCGCCGGCATTGACACAGGCAGCGCGGGCCATGCGCACGGTGATGACACGCAGCCTGACAGCGAGTGGTCTTTATGCCGGGCAGGATGGGGTCATTCTGGCGCTGGCGGCAAATGACGGGCTGCCCGCTGGTACGCTGGCCCAGAAGCTCGGCGTCAAGGCTCCGACCATGACGAGGACGATCGGCCGCATGGAGGCGCAAGGCTTCGTCGAACGGCGGCCGGATGCCGAGGATGCGCGGCTGACGAAGGTCTATCTCACCGAGACGGGCCGCAATAGCGTCAGCGAGATCGAAAGTTCCGCCGCGACCTGCGATGAACTGGCTACCCGCGGATTCTCCGAAAAGGAAATCCGCTCGCTCGTGCGTCTGCTCAAGACGATCGAGAGCAACCTTCAGGCCGGCGACGACGAAGAAGACGACGAGGAATTCTGAGAATCCTCGCGAATTCGTGTTGCACGATGTGATTAAAGCTTTTAATTAAAGATTTTAAATTCCGGAATCGTAAAACGACGGAATATGTTGACGGCTGCGTTTCACGGGGGAGGGAGTGCGTGGCGCAAAAGATAAAGCTTTCTACGATTGCGGAAACGCTCGGTATTTCAACGGCAACTGTATCCCTGGCCTTACGCGATAGCCCATTGGTCGCGGTCAATACCCGCGAGAAGATCAAGGATCAGGCCCGCGCGCTGGGCTATATCTACAATCGCCGTGCGGCAAGTCTCAGGACATCGCGGTCCGGCATTATCGGCGTCGTCGTCCACGACATCATGAATCCCTTTTACGGGGAAATCCTGAAGGCGATCGAAAGCGAGCTCGACCGCAGCCGCCATACCTTCATTCTTTCCAATCATTATGATTCGGTCGAGAAGCAGCGGACCTTCATCGAGACGCTGTTGCAGCTCGGTGGCGACGGCGTCATCATGTCGCCGGCGATCGGAACGCCGCCGGAAGATTTCGAGCTGGCGGAAGAAAACGGCATGCCGGCCATTCTGGTGGCACGACAGATCGAAGCGCTGGATCTGCCGACCTTTCGCGGCGATGACAGCTATGGCATTTCGCTTGCGACCAACCATCTGATCAGCCTTGGCCACCGCTCTATCGCGATGATCGGCGGTACCGACCAGACCTCGACGGGACGCGACCGTTACCAGGGCTATGTCAATGCCCTGCGCAAGGCTGCCATCGAGGTCGATCCCAATCTGCGTATTCCCGGCGCGCGCTCCAAACAGGGTGGTTTCGAGGCTGCCGTGCATTTCCTGTCGCTGCCGCAGAAGCCGACGGCCGCCGTCTGCTGGAACGATCTGGTCGCTATCGGACTCATGAACGGCATTTCGCGCGCCGGCCTTGTGCCGGGACGGGATATTTCGGTTACCGGCTATGACGATCTGGAAGAAGCGGCGATTGCGACGCCGGCGCTGACGACCGTCTGGAACGGTCAGGCCGAGGTCGGAAGACTTGCAGCGCGGGCGCTTTTGGATAGGCTGGCAGGAAGCCATGAGCCGGATGGTATCCATCTTATCAAGCCGGAAATGCGCATCCGCCAATCCACGGCGCCCTACAAAGCTCGTTAGCAGCGGTTCGGCGCCGAACAGTCTCTCAAGAGGAAAGATCCATGTCCGACAGCCGCATCGCCATCCTCGTTCCGGGGAAGATACACCCGCGTGTCCTCGAAAGGCTCGGGAAACGGTTCGATATCGTTTCGGTCGAACGGGATGGCGGTCCGAAGGTCGATGCGGAGACCGCGGCCCGCATCCGCGGTGTGGCTGTCGCAGGCGGGTTCGATGCGGCCTGGATCGATGCCTTTCCGAATGTCGAGGTCATCGCCAATTTCGGCGTCGGCTATGACGGGATCGACGTCAAGCACGCCGCCTCGAAGGGGATCGTCGTGACCAATACGCCTGATGTCCTGAACGACGAGGTCGCCGATACCGCGATCGCCCTGCTCCTGAACACGCTGCGGCAGTTTCCGAAGGCGGAGACCTGGCTGCGCGAAGGGCATTGGGCAAAGGAAGGGGCCTTTCCGCTCTCGCCTTTTTCCATGAGAGGGCGCCGCGTCGGCATTTACGGGCTTGGTCGCATCGGTCTGGAGATCGCAAGAAGGTTGGAGCCGTTCAAGGTGAAGATCGGCTATCACACCCGCACGCCGCGCGACTCCCTGCCTTACGATTACTACCCGACCCTGCAAGAGATGGCGCAATCGGTGGATACGCTGATCTCCATCGTGCCGAAGACGCCGGAGACCCACAAGGTCATCAATGCCGAAATCCTGTCGGGGCTCGGGCCGCGGGGGGTGTTCATCAATATCGGCCGCGGCTGGTCCGTCGATGACGACGCGCTAATAACAGCCCTCGGCAACGGCACGCTGGGCGCTGCCGGCCTCGATGTCTTCTATGACGAACCGAATGTCCCGGCCGGATATCTCTCGCTGCCGAACGTTTCGCTGCTGCCGCATGTGGCATCCGCCTCGGTGCCGACGCGCGATGCCATGGCCGATCTGGTCTCCGACAATATCATCGAATGGTTCGCCAAGGGTGAGCCTGTGACGCCGGTGCCGGAAACCCCCGTCAAGCCACGAGGCTGATCATACGGCTTTTTGCTGATACGGAGCGACCGGAGGCCGCTCCTTGCCAGCCGCATAATCGCGCACTGCATCGCCGAAGGCGGTGAAGAGCTTCAGCGACGGCGAATCCGTTTCGGCCCAATATTCCGGGTGCCACTGTACGCCGACGGCAAAGGCCTTGGCGCCGATGACGGAAACGGCCTCGATCGTGCCGTCCTCGGCCAGCGCTTCCACCTGCAGTCTCGGCGCCGTATCGGCGATCGCCTGACGATGCAGCGAGTTGACGCGCACTTCACCCGGCCCGACGACGCGGGCGATGCAGGAGCCTTCCTTGACGAAGACGCTCTGGCGGATCGCATACATCGTGTCGCGATCGACATTCGGCGGCTTACGGTGATCCCAGATGCCCGGCTGATCCTGGATTTCGCTTGCCAGCGTACCGCCAAGCGCGACATTCAGCTCCTGAATGCCGCGGCAGATGGCGAGCATCGGAATGGCGCGATCGATGGCGCGGCGGATGAGCGGCAGCGAAGTCGCGTCGCGCGCCGGATCGAAAGGACCGTCGCTTTCAAGCGCTTCCATTCCGTAGAGGGATGGGTGCACATTGGTAGCCGAACCGGAAACGAGCAGCCCATCCACCCGGTCGAGAATGGCGTCCGCATCATTGCCCTCCTCGAGCGCAGGTACGATCAGCGCCATTAATCCCGCAGCCTTCACGGCGGCATGAACATATTGCAGCTGCACCGCGTGCCAGCGCGTGCCGTCGAATTCGCGAATGTCGGCGGGGATGGCGATGATCGGTCTGGACATTCGAGGCTCCGGAAACGGCGAAACGGTTGTATGGTGGGACCTCTGGATGATCATGATGTCAATCCAAAGGCATGTTATCCACGTCACGAATCTACGCGAAGACGGCGCAGGCGGCAACGTGCGGCGGTTTCCATAAGGCTTTGTTTCCCTTCGTCATGCGGATGTACAGGAATCGCCATAATGCGGTGCAAGAGAGCTAACTTGAAAGACTGGGTGCGGCGTGGTTAGTTCCATCGCTTGCGCCATGATGGGGAACGCGCCGTTTCCCAGCAATGCCGTCCGTATGGGAGAATTCGATGGATCGCCGTTCCTTCATCAGGCGGGCAGGAGCCGTTGGCGCAGGCGCTGCAGCCTCCACGCTTGCGAGCCCGGCTTTGGCCCAGGAATATCCGAAGGTCACCTGGAGGATGACTTCCTCTTTCCCCAAGAGCCTGGACACGATCTATGGCGGCGCGGAGGATATTGCCGCGCATGTTTCCGACGCGACCAACGGCAATTTCGTCATTCAGACCTATGAGGCTGGTGAGATCGTTCCTGGTGCACAAGCGGCCGATGCGGTGAGCGCCGGCGCGGTCGATGCCGCGCATACCTGCTCCTATTATTTCTGGCAAAAAGATCCGACCTATGCCATCGGCACGGCGCTGCCCTTCGGCCTCAACGCCCGGCTGACCAATGCCTGGTTCTATCAGGGCAACGGCAACAAGCTGATGAACGAGTTTTACGCAACGCAGGGCATATTGGGCCTGCCTGCGGGAAATACCGGTGCGCAGATGGGCGGCTGGTTTCGTAAGGAAATCAATACGCTCGACGACCTCAAGGGTCTGAAGATGCGCATTGCCGGATTGGCCGGCAAGGTGATCGAAAAGATCGGCGTGGTGCCGCAACAGGATATCGCGGTCAACGGGGTCTACGACGCGCTGAGCAAAGGCATCGTCGATGCGGCCGAATGGGTTGGCCCTTACGACGACCTGAAGCTCGGGCTGCAGCAGATCGCCAAATACTACTACTATCCCGGATGGTGGGAAGGCGGTTCCGTGGTGCACGCTTTCTTCAATCTGGAGAAATGGAATGCCTTGCCGAAAAATTACCAGGCAATCCTCACGGATGCCTGTGCCTTCGCCAATACCAACATGCTGGCGAAATACGATGTGAAGAACCCCCAGGCGCTGAAAGATATCGTGCAGCAGGGCGTGACGCTGCGTCCGTTCAGCCAGGAGATCATGGAGGCGTGCTTCCAGGCCGCCGGCGCGCTCTATGCGGATCTTTCCAAATCCAACGCTTATTTCAAGCGCATCTACGAGGATCAGGTTTCCTATAAAAAAGATGCGTATCTTTGGATGCAGCTTTCGGAGTATACTTTCGATACTTTTATGATGATCCAGCAGCGAGCGGGCAAGTTGTGATCGTATTCTGTAAGTCTTTAGTAATATCTTGTTTTATTTATTAGCGACTTAAATATTATTTTCGAGGTAGGGTGAGCCGGGAATCATTGCACTAATACGATGCGGACCGCAGCCTAACTTCGATGTAAGTTACCGACACGATTGATAAATCTGTCCAGTTGGGTGTTATTGAGCAATCAAATTTTAAAACGTTTTCACTAGGGTGTCCGCCGCATCAGGGGAAGTCTGAATGAAGCCTCCAAGCCCGGACACCGTGCCGACGGATGTTTATCTGTCGTTCGTCAGTTCGCTTTTCGGAAACCGTAAAACGCTGTTTACGGGCGTGTTCGTTCATATCCTCACCTATGTCATCGTTTTCCTGAGCACGCGCGCAAATATCTATCTCACGCTTTGCCTGGCTTTCGGTGCCGTATTTGCCTTGCGAATGTATTCGTTCCGGCAATTCGATGCGGCGGACAAGCATAGTTTCACGCGGGCCGATATCGCCAAATGGGAAACGCGTTATGTGATCGGTGCCGCCGCAACCGCATCCATCCTCGGCATCGGCAGCGGTTATGCCATCCTGATCGTGCAGGATCCGCTGGCGGAATTCATCTGCATCGCCGTAACGATGGCGTCGATGGTGTCGATCGTCGGCCGCAACTACGGATCCCAGAAGGCGATCGACCTGCAGACGCTCGCCTGCTGCCTGCCGATCATCATCGCCTGCCTGATGTCGCAGCAGCTCTACAAGGCGATCGTCTCCATCATGCTCGTCCCCTTCGGGTTGACGACGCGGGCGATGGCGAACGGCGTGCGCGAATTTCTCTACAAGAACGTCATCGCCTCGCGCGAGATATCCCTGATCGCCGACCGGTTCGATACCGCGCTCAACAATATGACGCACG
Source organism: Rhizobium sp. BK289 (assembly GCF_014193575.1). Classification (NCBI taxonomy): domain Bacteria; kingdom Pseudomonadati; phylum Pseudomonadota; class Alphaproteobacteria; order Hyphomicrobiales; family Rhizobiaceae; genus Rhizobium; species Rhizobium sp. BK289. Next base: position 42,543 of record NZ_JACHZO010000011.1, on the reverse strand, counting down.
GGCTCTTCATGCTGGATGCCCAGAACCGCATCCTCGTCGTCAACCGCAAGGCTTGCGAACTCCTGAATTTCGCGCATCCAGAGCAGCTCAAGGACTGCGAGTTCGACGTCGTTCTCCGTTACGGCGCGCGCAACGCCTTCATCGACGGCTCCTTGCCCGGACTCATCCACCGGCAAATGGGGCAGCTGGTCAGCGGTACGCTTTCCCGCACGCTTATCCAGTTCAACGAGGATCAATTTCTGGAATTCTCGGCCAGCCGTCGCGCCGACGGCATCGTCATCCTGATCTTCGAAGACGTCACCGTGCGCATCCGGGCTGAGCGCAAGATCCTGCATATGGTCCGCTATGACCCTCTGACGGGCCTGCCGAACCGCGAATATTTCATCGAGCTGGTCAAGGAAAAGCTTGCAGCGCGCATGCGGGACGGCCGGATCGGAATCCTGGTTCTCGATGTCGACGACTTCAAGCATGTCAACGATACAAAGGGGCATCTGGCCGGTGATCGGCTTCTTGTTGCCATAGCCGAGCGCCTGAAGGAGCTCGCGGGCACTGCGGCGCTTTCGGCACGGCTGGTGGGCGATCAATTCGTCCTGTTCTTCCCGAACGAGGACAATGCGCCGGAGATCGATGGCCATATTCGCGCGCTGCACGCGGCAATGACAGGCATCTACGATGTCGACGGCAACAGCTTCCGCATTTCCTTCAGCGGCGGATATGTGACCATGCCGAGCAGGGAGTTCCGCTCGGAGGAATGGCAGGTCAAGGTCGATCTGGCGCTGTTCGACGCCAAGTCGCGCTTGAAAGGCGGATGCAGCGCCTTCGAAGAGGAGATGGATGCGCGCTATGTCGAGCGCCAGAAACTGAAGGAAGACCTGCGCGAAGCTGTCGAGGCGGGCAGGCTGCATGCCGTCTATCAGCCGATGTTTACGCCGGACGGCTCCCGCATCGTTTGCTGCGAGGCGCTGGCGCGCTGGATTCATCCGGAAAAGGGTTCGATCCCGCCCAATATCTTCGTGCAGATCGCCGAGGAAATGGGCATCGTTGCCGGCATCACCCGCTTCATGATCAACCAGGCCTGCCGGGACTGCGTTTCCTGGCCGGCGCCGCTTGCGGTCTCGGTCAACCTGTCAGCGCAGGATCTGCGCAACGACGATATCGTCACCGTCGTTATGGAGGCACTCGAGGCGTCGGGATTGGAGCCGTCGCGGTTGCATCTCGAGGTCACGGAAAGCTGCCTGATGGACGAGGTGGCAACCGTTCGCTCCATTCTTGCCGATCTGCGCGCCAAAGGCATCACGATCGCGATCGATGATTTCGGAACAGGCTTTTCCAGCCTCAGCTACCTGGATTCCCTGCCGGTGGACGTCGTCAAGATCGACCGGTCCTTCGTTCGCGACATCACGACGGACAGCCGCCGCTTCAAGTTATTGTGCGGCATCGTCGATCTTTCCCGTGCGCTCAGCCTCCATATCGTCATCGAAGGCGTCGAGACGCTCGAACAGCTGGCACTCATCGTTGAGAAGAACCTGGCCGATATCATCCAGGGTTATGTGTTTTCCGCACCCGTGACCCGGGAACAGGTGGCTGTGATGGTGGCCGGCCTCAATCGTCGGCTGCCGGGTGCGCGTGAGGATCATGTCGCCTGATACAAGGAGCGGACGCGTATTATTGCGCAGACGCTAAAATAATCCGGGAACCGGCGATCGTATCACGCCACCATAATGATCCGGGCCAATCGATCATCCTGCCGCAGGCTGCTTGTGTAAATTGTAAGTCGAAGATCCGCGCTTGTTTTGTGCGGATCAGATAGCTGGGCAGATCCGCTTATTTATCATGTCATAACAACGATAACTTGGTTGCAGCGCGCGGCCGAGCCTATACCGGTATTCGTTAAAAAAATTAACCTTAATGGAATTAATAGTTAATAAAAATTAAATCAAATATTGATCAAACCACGAGTTTTTACCAATTATGTTCCGTTAACCATCATGGAACATTCATTATGACTCATGTGAGTGCTTGGAAAGACAGCTTTGCCGGCAAGCTGATGGAGGTGCTCGATCACGTAGAATATCGCCGGATCGAAAGCAGCGAAGACATGGAGGGTGTCGCGCGGCTACGCTACAAGGCCTACAAGGCGCGCGACGTCTTGCCTGTGGCGGCCAAGAACTTGATCGACGACATCGACTTCGACGATCACGCCTATATTTTCGGGGTCTATTATGACGAGGAGCTGGTGAGCACGGTGCGGATACACCATGTCACGCCGGATCATCGCGTATGTCAATCGACCGGTATCTTCCCCGAGGAAATTCACGCCTTCCTCGATGCCGGCATGACGTTGATCGACCCCGCACGCTTTGCCGTCGATCCCGATTTCGAGCTGGAGCTGCCGGGGCTGCCCTATCTGACGCTTCGGCCCGCGATCGTCGGCGCCGTCTATTTCAACACGGATCGCGTGATGCAGCACATCCGCCCGGCACATGCGGCCTTCTACAAGCGCGTCTTCTATGCCGATACGATCGTGCCGCCGCGGATGACCAAGACCTATGGCTTCGAGTTGACGCTGCTGGCGTCGCGCTCGAAGGAAATTCGGGGCAAGCTGATGCAACGGTATCCGTTCTTTGACTCGGAGCCCTATGAAAGACGCATGATGTTTTCCCGCAACGAGGATAACGGTTCGCCTCCGTTGACCATTCTGCCGACGGCACGGCTGGCAAATGGCGGTCGCCGCGAAATTCGCGGGCAATTCGGCTAGCATGGGGTGATTTTGGGTCGAATGGCCCGGATGCGATTCCGCGCCGGAATCAAGCAGCTGGAGCATGATGTCGTCCGAAATCGACTTTTCGGTATCTTGCTCCAGACTGCGCGCCCGTGCGACCTTCTCGTGCATTGCATTTTTCCTCGCTTTGTGTAACCCCTCGATAGAGGAAATTCGGCTGCGGCATCTGCCATGCCTCAGCCTTTGAGGATTAGCTCCAGCCGCCGGCCTGCATGGCCGGTCGGGGAGTGAATTGAGGGGAGACTTCTGAATGGCCGAACATCATACCGGACCGGTCGAAACTGGCGCCGCCATGGACTACAAGGAACATGAGAAAACCTATAAAGGTTTCCTGTTCGTGGCCAGGCTGGGATCGGTGATCGTCGCTGCTTTGCTGATTGCTATGGCGGCCGGTTTTTTCGGTCATGCCGGCTTGCTTGGCGGCTTTATCATTTTCCTCGTTCTTTCGTTCCTTGGTTTCCTATTGTCGCGTTGACCGACGCAGGGCCGTCCGGCCCGCGGCTTTGCTGAAAATTATGACCTGATTTCGCAGGTGTTGCCCTGCTGCATCGAGCAGGGCTGCGGTTCGATGTGGGGTGGTGCTGTTGAGCAATCTGGTTTTCGTGGCCAAGGAAAGCGTGACGGAAGAGACGCGCGTTGCGGCTTCCGTCGAGACGGTGAAGAAGATGAGGGGGTTCGGCTTCGATGTCGTGATCGAAGCCGGTGCGGGGGTATCATCGCGCATTCCGGACGCGGAATACGAAGCCGCCGGCGCACGAATCGGCTCCGTCAAGGATGCGAAGGCGGCGGATGTCATCCTCAAGGTCAGACGCCCGACGACCAAGGAAATCGCCGGCTACAAGAACGGCGCGATCGTTATCGCCATCATGGATCCCTATGGCAACGAGGCCGCTCTTGCCGAGATGGCGCGCGCGGGCCTGACCAGCTTTGCCATGGAGCTGATGCCGCGTATCACCCGCGCGCAGTCGATGGATGTGCTGTCGTCGCAGGCCAATCTCGCTGGATATCAGGCCGTGATCGAGGCTGCTGCCGTCTATGACCGGGCACTGCCGATGATGATGACAGCGGCGGGAACGGTGCCGGCGGCAAAGGTATTCGTCATGGGTGCCGGCGTTGCCGGCCTGCAGGCGATCGCCACGGCCCGGCGCCTGGGTGCGCTGGTATCGGCGACGGACGTACGGCCGGCGGCCAAGGAGCAGGTGGCCTCGCTCGGTGCGAAATTTATCGCCGTCGAGGACGAAGAGTTCAAGGCGGCGGAGACCGCCGGCGGCTATGCCAAGGAAATGTCCAGGGAATATCAGGCCAAGCAGGCGGTGCTCGTCGCCGATCACATCGCCAAGCAGGATATCATCATCACGACGGCGCTGATCCCCGGCCGTCCTGCACCGCGGCTCGTCGGCCGCGACATGCTGAAGGCGATGCGCCCGGGCGCGGTTGCCGTGGACCTCGCGGTCGAGCGCGGCGGCAATATCGAGGGCGCCGAATACGGCAAGGTCGCCGAAGTCGAAGGCGTTCGCGTGATCGGCTATCCCAATATGGCGGGCCGGATCGCGGCCAGCGCCTCGGCCCTCTATGCCAAGAATCTCGTCACCTTCCTGGAAACGATGGTCGACAAGGATAGCAAGAGCCTCGGCCTCAACCGCCTCGACGAACTGATCAAGGCGACGATGCTGACTGACGGCGGCGAGGTTGTGAACCCGAATTTCGTCGATCCCGACCAGCCGACGGTCAACAAGGGAGATCTCTGAGATGGCCAGCCAAGCAATGGATCAGGCACTGCAGCAGCTGAACGACGCCGTTGCCGCCGTCACCGCAGCCGCCGCACAAGCGCCAGAGGTCGCCAGCGCTGCAACGGGCGGAGCGGTCGATCCCTTCGTTTTCCAGCTTGCGATCTTCGTGCTGGCAATCTTCGTCGGCTATTACGTCGTCTGGTCGGTGACGCCGGCTCTGCACACGCCGTTGATGGCGGTGACGAATGCCATTTCCTCGGTCATCGTGGTCGGTGCCTTGTTGGCCGTCGGCATCTCGGTGAGCGGTATCGCCACCGGCTTCGGCTTCGTGGCGCTGGTGCTTGTCTCGGTCAATATCGTCGGCGGCTTCCTTGTCACCCAGCGCATGCTGGCGATGTACAAGAAGAAGGACAAGTGAGGGCGGCATGCTGAGCAATATCGCCGCTTTCCTCTATCTCGTTTCCGGTGTCCTGTTCATCCTGGCGCTGCGCGGGCTCTCCCATCCGGCCACCAGCCGGCGCGGCAATCTCTACGGCATGATCGGCATGGGCATTGCCATCGCAACCACGCTGGTGCTGGCGACGCCGTCCTTCGGCGGCCTGGTGCTGATCATTCTCGGCCTTGCCATCGGCGGCGGGGCGGGCGCCTATATCGCCCGCGTCATTCCGATGACGTCGATGCCGCAGCTCGTTGCAGGTTTCCATTCGCTGGTCGGTCTGGCAGCCGTCCTCGTGGCCGCTTCGGCGCTCTATACGCCATCTTCCTTCGGTATCGGCGAGATCGGCCGCATCCACACGGAAGCGCGCATCGAAATGGCGATCGGTGTCGCGATCGGCGCGCTGACTTTCACCGGCTCGATCATCGCCTTCCTGAAGCTTGACGGGCGCATGTCCGGCAAGCCGATCCTGCTGCCGAACCGGCATGTCATCAATGCTGCCCTGCTTGTGCTGATCGTGTTCTTCATTATCAGCCTTGCGGCAAGCGAGAGCCATTTCGCTTTCTGGGCCGTTGTGCTGTTGTCGCTGGCGCTCGGCGTGCTGCTGATCGTGCCGATCGGCGGCGCCGACATGCCCGTCGTCGTGTCGATGCTGAATTCCTATTCCGGCTGGGCAGCCGCCGGTATCGGCTTCACGCTCGGCAATCTGGCGCTTATCATCACCGGCGCGCTTGTCGGATCTTCGGGTGCGATCCTGTCCTACATCATGTGCAAGGGCATGAACCGCTCCTTCATCTCCGTCATTCTCGGCGGTTTCGGTGGCGAAACGGCATCGGGCGGTGCCGATAATTCCGACAAGACCGTCAAGCTTGGTTCGGCGGAAGATGCCGCCTATCTGATGGCGAACGCCTCCAAGGTCATCATCGTTCCGGGTTACGGCATGGCTGTGGCGCAGGCCCAGCACGCGCTGCGTGAGATGGCGGACAGGCTGAAGGCCCATGGCGTCGAGGTGAAATATGCCATCCATCCCGTCGCCGGCCGCATGCCCGGTCATATGAACGTGCTGCTGGCGGAAGCCAATGTGCCCTATGACGAGGTCTTCGAACTCGAGGACATCAATTCGGAATTTGCCCAGGCCGATGTCGCCTATGTCATCGGCGCGAACGACGTCACCAATCCGGCAGCGCGCGACGACAAGACCTCGTCGATCTACGGCATGCCGATCCTCGATGTCGACAAGGCCAAGACCTGCCTCTTCGTCAAGCGTTCGCTCGGCTCCGGCTATGCAGGCATCGACAACACGCTGTTCTACAAGGACGGCACGATGATGCTCTTGGGCGACGCCAAGAAGGTCACGGAGGAGATCGTCAAGGCGATGAACGAGTAGGCTTTGGAAAACGGCATACGGGAAAGACTGATGATCGCGGGAGGTGCTTCAGCTCCGCTCGCGTTCCATCGTGCTGCGCAGGGCGGTCAATCTCCAGACGAGGCCGGTTGGGCGAAAATCGATCTCGACGCTGCCGCTGAAGGATGCAGCGGCGTGCGTTTTCGTCACCGTGGTGCCGAAGCCGGTGTCCTTTGGCGGCTTGACCGGAGGGCCATCCCTTTCCGTCCACACGAAGCGGATCATCGGCCCGTTTTCGCCGGCCTCCGTCGTCCATTCGATGGTGATCTTGCCTTCGGGAGCCGAAAGCGCCCCGTATTTCACTGAATTGGTCGCGAGCTCATGCAGGACGAGGCCGAGATTCTGCACGGCCTCGGGCTTCAGCAGGAAATCGTTGCCGAGAACATCGAGCTGCTGCGGCCCCTGCAGGAAGGTCGCAAGATGAATGTCGATCACGCGGCGCAGCGAAACGCCGGACCATTGTTCGCTGGTCAGGACCTCGATCGAACGCGCCAATCCTTCCAGCCGGTCGGCGACGGCGCGCTGGAAGCTGTCGACGCTGTCCGTCTGCCGTGCGAGCTGCCTTGTCATCGCCTGAGCGAGCGCCAGCAGATTCTTGGTACGGTGGACGAGTTCGTGCATGACGAAATGCAGCCGGTCTTCCGTGACGCTGCGATCGAAGGATGCGTTGGAAAGCGCTATGGCCACCTGGTTCGCCTCGATGACACTGGTGTCGATCGGCGATACGATCTCGCCACGGCCCATGCGGTCGGCCATGTCGGCAATGCTCTGAATGGTGATGCGCACCTGCCGCGCCAGGGCATAGACAGCAATCAAGGCGATCAACAGCAGCGTGACGCCGCCGTAGATCAGAAAGCGCCAGGTGCTCATCAGCGACGCCTGCGCCGATGCGATCGGTCCCCAGACGACCGCCTTCCAGGACCAGCCGGAAATTTGCGCATAGCCGAGCACTGCGTTCGGCAGGACCTTCTCATCCTGATAAACACCGCTGGATGCGATCAGCTTCGGCAGGATGTTCTTATTGAATGCGTCGCCCGGGGCGAGGGTCGTCGGGCCACCGGCGGCAACGACATGTCCGGATTTGTCCAGAACGGCGGCAGACCAGCCGGGTGGCAGGGCTTCCGTGGTCACGAGCTTGGCGAGTTCGTCCGCATCCTGGGTTACCGCGAGGGCAGCTCCGGCCGGGGAGTGCTCGAGAGGCAGGGTGACGTTGTAGACCCAGCGGCGGGCGTTCGTGCCGATGAAGACATCGGACGCCTCGATTCGTCCGGAGTTCAGTGCCGATTGCAGCGCGGCTATATTGCCGGTCTTGCCGAGCGGCTTGCCGAGTGGCCAGCGCGTATTCAACCTCAGCTGGCCATCCTTTTCCATGAGCAGGACGAAGAGGGAATCTGTGCGCAGGACCGTTTCCGTGCGGGCAAAGAAAGTGGCGATATCGTTGCGCTCGAGTTCAGGCGAAGAGGACAGCAGCCGCAACGTCGTCGCCATGTCCTGCAGCTGGCGGTCGATGACTCGCGCCAAAGCCTGAGCGTCCTGAACCGTATCGCCTTTCAGCGCATCGCGTTCATTGTTTTCCAGCTGGACGAGAAGGAGAGCGACGAAGGCCAGAATAGGCAAGGCAATCGCCAAGGCTATGGCGATCAGATAGGCTCCAATCGACGCTTTCGGGAAATGCGATTTCCTCATGAGGCGATCAACCGATCGTGCCTCCACGACGGTCCAAAGCGCCGGCAAACGCGAAAAGAATGGTTTTGGTCATCATGCCCAGCGCCCCCATGCCCTGTCCCGAGCTACATGCTCTCGAAGCGTCCATGTTAGGGCTCGGTAAATTGCCTTGCAACATATGAAAAGTCATTGCTTCGAAATCATAAACGATCTCGGGTATTTACGACTGCGGCAATGCATCCCCTGAGTTGCGGTGCCCCTGCCTTTTACGAGGGTCAGGCAAAGCGCGAGAGGCGGAAAGAGGCAAGCTGATCGTCGTTCTTGCCGTCGACGATTGCCTCGGCCGCAAGCAGGCCGACCAGCGGCGCCAGCGTGACACCCGAATGCAGCACAGCGACATAGAGGCCGGGCGCGTCATCGACGCCTCCCAGAATGGGTAGGCCATCCTTTGGGGTCGGGCGATGACCGACGGTGTGGAAATCGAGCTGCAGCGCCTCTCCGCCCTTCAAGGTTGCCTTGGCCTTGGCGAAGAGCTCGCGGGCGGCCGCCTGTGGATCATCGCCGGGATCGGTGCCGCCGAAGTCGCCGCCGGCAATGATCCGCCCTTCAGCCGTCTGGCGCAAATGCAGTTCCGGCGCCATCACCAGGCCATTCAGCAGCTTTTGTGCGGGCTGGGAATGAACGATAAGCCCTGGCGGCGTTTCCAGCGGCACTTGGATATCGACAGATGCCGCAAGCGGTGCGGTGCCCGCACCGGCGGCAAGAACGACATGGTCGGCGCGCATCTCGCCTTCGCTCGTCTCAATACCGGTGATTCGCCCGCCTTGCATCAGCAGACGTTCGACTTCGACGCCGGACAAAAAGATCGCGCCGCGGCGTGTGGCATCTTGCAAGAGCTGCTCTGCCGCGGCAACGGGTTCGACGGCGCCCTCTTCGGCGACATGCAGCGCATAGTCCGGCGGATTGGCGAGATTGGGTTCGATCATCGCGCTGGTAGCTCGATCGACCGGCTGTATGCCGTAGCCCCAACCGTGATGCCGGGCTGCATAGGCGTCCAGCTCCGCCTCCGGGAGATCCCAGCACAGGCCGCCGCACCAGGATAGCGGCAGGCCGGGAAGCTCGGCGGCAAGCCTCGACCATTCGCGCATCGAGCGGTGGCGGAAATGGAAGTAGAATTCCGGATTGCCCCAGCTCGCATTGATCCAGGCGAAGGAATTCGGTGTCGCCACGCCGCCGGCCCGCTCCGCGATCACCGTGACGGACGCACCCTTGCGGCTCAGATGCCAGGCGATGGACGCGCCGATGATGCCGGCGCCGATAACGATGATCTTCTGGGGGGAGGGCATGTCTCTGTCTCGTTCGGATGGGAATGGACCGAGACTAGGCGTTCGCCGAGGCAAAGAAAAGCCGCCGGGCAAAGGATCGCCGGCGGCTTGGATGTCCTATCGCGATGCAACCTTCGTATCAGGCGCCGGCGCCGACACGCGCCAGGCCGTCCCTGGCCGGCTGGTAGTTCGGATCGAGATTGACCGCGTGCTGATAGGAGCGGCGCGCTTTCGCCTTGTCGCCCCGGCGCTCATAGACGAAGGCCTGGTTTGCCCAGGATTCGGCAACCTTGTTGTTGAGCTCGATGGCGTGGTTGAAATCGGCGAAGGCGTTGTCGTCGTCGTTCTGCGCGAGATAGGAGATGCCGCGACTGTTGTATGGCTCCGGCGAGTTCGGAGACAATGAGATCGCCTTCGAGAAATCGTCGATCGCCTTGTCCTGCTGATTGCGCTTCTGAAAGATCACGCCGCGGCCGTTATAGGCGCGACCGTCGGTGGTGCCGAGGCTGATTGCCTTCGAATAGTCATTGAAGGCGTCGTTATCGCGGCCGGCCTGGCGGTAGAGGTTACCACGGCCGATATAGGCGACGTCGTAGTTCGAATTGATCTGCAGCGCTGCGTTATAGTCCGCGATGGCTTCCGGCAGCTTGCCCATGTTGCGATAGATGAGCGCGCGGTTGGCGTAGGCCTGATAGAACTTCGGATTGAGCTGGATCGCCTGATTGAAGTCGCCGAGGGCGCGGTTGAAATCGCCGCCGCGGCCATAGGCCGTGCCCCGAACGTTATAGCCCTCAGGATCCTGCGGGTTGGCATTGATGACCGACGTCAGCGACGCGATATTTTCCGAGGAGCCTTGCGCCTTGTCGATCTGAATCACGTTATCGGTGGAGGCGGTTTGGCAGCCGGAAAGGCTGATTGCGGCAAGTATCGCCAAAGCAGGCAGCACCGCGGCGCGCTTCGAAACGGGTAAGGAGAGGTTCGAAGTGCGGAACTTTACGGAAGTCGTCATTGCCATTATCGGGTCGCTTTCCCCATGCGTCATATCAGGCTGTTCTGATTTAATCCGATTTGCCCAGAGAATAAATCAAAAAGGCGGCGGCGAACGACTCGCCCCCGCCACACATGCATCTGAAAACGTCGAAAAACGGCGATTACTTGGCAACCAGGCCTTCGCGCTGAGCGCGCTTGCGAGCAAGCTTGCGAACGCGACGAACAGCTTCAGCCTTCTCGCGAGCACGCTTCTGCGACGGCTTTTCATAGTAGTCGCGCATCTTCATTTCGCGGAAAATACCTTCGCGCTGCATCTTCTTCTTGAGAGCGCGGAGAGCCTGGTCGACATTGTTATCGCGGACAAGTACCTGCACGAGAATCACGTTCCTTTGGTTTGGTTGATGCCAGCGGCGACTGCAGCGCCAGGAGGCAAAAATATAACGTTCGCGCAGCCGCAGCCTTGCGATTGGTAGGCGAGATAGCAGATCGGTTTGTCAAAGTCTAGCCAGATCGTGAGTTTGCAGAGGAAAAAGCGGTTTGTCGAGTACCGAATTCAGCCAGAAATGCCTGTGGCACTTCGCGGAAGCTGTTGAATAAGCGATCGGCGATCCCCCGGTCTTTGCGACATTGACATGCTTGTGTGAGTATCTCGGATCACGCTCCATTTAGGCCATCGCCGGATGTCAGAGAGAATCGCCTTATGAAATCGCGTCGCTTTGTTGCCGTTGGAAGATTGCTTGCAGCGCCAGCGCTTGTCCTCGTCGTTCTCGCTGCGGCGCTTGCGCCTGCCGCGGCCGGCGAGGTGCGGCTCGGCAAGAATGTCCGCGTCGGCGGCCACGACTTTTCCAATCAGACCTTCGACAGTAAGCACCGTGCGAGGATCTATCTTTACAATGGGAAGCCGCAGAGGGAGGGATGCGCCTGGCGTAAGGACGGTCATGGCGGGCGGGTGAAGGTCTGCCATCTGCAGCGCAAATAAAGTTGCTAAGAGGTCGTAAGCGCGGCAGCCGGGAACGCGGCAATTTTAACCGTGTCGAAAGACGGTCCCTAATGCGTCGCAAAAGAGCCGTTGTGTCGGTTTTCGATTTGCGATTTGTATGACCCACAAGAAGGGCGTCTTGCCTGAAGGAGTTGAGGGCGAATGCGTAAATACTCGGTTTTTGCCGTGGCACGGGAAGCGATGCGGGCTCACAAGGGTTGGGAGGCTCAGTGGACCTCGCCGGAGCCGCGCAAGGAGTATGACGTCATCATCGTCGGCGCCGGCGGTCATGGCCTTGGCGCCGCCTACTATCTCGCCAAGGAGCACGGCATCACCAATGTCGCGGTCATCGAGAAGGGCTGGCTCGGCGGCGGCAATACCGGCCGCAACACGACCATCATCCGCTCGAACTATCTCTATGAAGAGAGCATGCACATCTACGAGCATTCGATGAAGCTCTGGGAGGGGTTGTCTCAGGATCTCAATTATAATGTCATGTATTCGCCGCGCGGCGTGATGATGCTGTCGCACAATGTGCACGACCAGCAGTCCTTCAAGCGGCATATCCACGCCAACCGTCTCTATGGCATCGACAATGAATGGCTGACGCCGGAACAGGCCAAGGCTTACTGTCCGCCACTCGATATTTCGAAGACGGCGCGCTATCCGATCAACGGCGCCGCTCTGCAGCGCCGTGGCGGCACGGCGCGTCACGATGCCGTTGCCTGGGGCTTTGCCCGCGCCGCTTCCGATCGCGGCGTGCACATCATCCAGAATTGCGAAGTCACCGGCATTCGCCGTGGGCCGGATGGCCGCGTGACGGGCGTCGAAACGAGCAAGGGCTTTATCGGCGCCAAGAAGGTCGGCGTTTCGGCCGCCGGCCACACCACGGTCGTCATGCAGATGGCCGGGGTGCGGGTGCCGCTGCAATCGAGCCCGCTGCAGGCGCTGGTCTCCGAGCCGCTGAAGCCGATCTTCCCCTGCGTCGTCATGTCGAACACGGTGCATGCCTATATCTCGCAGTCCGACAAGGGCGAACTCGTCATCGGCGCTGGCACGGACCAGTACAACTCCTATAGCCAGACCGGCGGTTTGCAGATCATCACCCATACGCTGGATGCGATCTGCGAGCTGTTCCCGATGTTCCGCCGCGTGAAGATGATGCGTTCCTGGGGCGGCATCGTCGACAATACGCCCGACCGTTCGGCGATCCAGTCGAAGACGCCGGTGCCGGGTCTCTACGTCAATTGCGGCTGGGGCACGGGCGGCTTCAAGGCGACGCCGGGTTCGGCCAATCTCTTTGCCCATCTGATTGCCCGCGACGAGCCGCATAAGTTCAATGCCGGCCTGACGCTGGATCGCTTCCGCACCGGCCGCCTGATCGATGAGGCGGCCGCCGCCGCCGTAGCGCACTGATGCCGGCGGCGGTCGGGATCGTTCTTGCGGCGGGGCTTTCCTTGCCGGCCGGAACGATCGCGGCCGAAGTCAGCGATCTTATTCCGGGGGCCGGGGATTTTCGCATGCAGGTGATTCACAAGGCGAAGGATGAGGCCGAATGGCCCTTCGTGGCCGAAAGCGGCGTGCTTGCCTGCGCCAGGGTGCTGAACAAGCCGGCCGTTTACTTCGTGCCGGAGCAGAAGCCCGAGACAAAGCGCGCTTTCGCGCTCGATACGGATCTGCTTGGCATGAGCCTGGTCAATCTGGGGATGACCGACGTGCTGAAACCCTATGGATCGCTGGAAGCGCTGCTGAAGCGCATAACACCTTTCGTCATCATGGGACGGCGGCTTTGCGCCCAGCCTCCCGGCACAAGCCTTACGGGCTCCGAGCTTTAACACAGGTAGAAAACGATGCTGCTGATTTACTGCCCCTATTGCGAGGAAGAGCGTTCGGAACTCGAATTCCGCAACGCCGGCGATGCGCATATCGTGCGGCCGGCCAATATTGCCGGAATCTCGGATGAGGAGTTCGAGGAATATTTCTTCCTGCGCGACAATCCGAAGGGCCTGATCTTCGAGCGCTGGCGGCATATCCATGGCTGCGGCCGCTTCTTCAATGCCGCGCGTGACACGGTAAGCGATCATTTCTATCGCACGTATAAGGCCGGCGAGCCGAAGCCGGATGCCGCGACGCTGCTGCCAGGCGCGTCCGAACCGGTTGCGCAGCATAAGAACGAACAAGAACAGACGGCACAAGCAGAGGGATTTGTTGAATGAGCGGCGCCAATCGTATCGCGGGCAAGGGACGTCTGACGCCGGCCAGAACCGCTCGCTTCACTTTTGACGGCAAGAGCTATACCGCGCTCGAAGGCGACACCGTCGCCTCGGCGCTGCTTGCCAACGGCGTCCATCTTGTCGGCCGGTCCTTCAAATATCACCGTCCGCGCGGCATTCTTTCGGCCGGAGCCGAAGAGCCGAACGCGCTGCTCGATATCTCGCGCGATGCGGCGCGGCGTCAGCCGAACGTACGCGCCAGCGTGCAGGAAGTATTCGACGGCATGAAGGCACAGTCGCAGAACCGCTGGCCCTCGCTCGCTTTCGATGTCGGCGGCGTCAACAATCTGATGTCACCCTTCTTTGCCGCCGGCTTCTACTACAAGACCTTCATGTGGCCGAAGGCGGCCTGGAAGCATCTCTACGAACCCTTCATCCGCCGTGCAGCCGGCCTCGGCGTCGCGCCGACGGAAGAAGATCCGGATCATTATGCCAGCCGCTATGCGCATTGCGATGTGCTTGTCGTCGGTGCCGGTATTGCCGGCCTTTCCGCAGCACTCGCCGCCGCCGAAACCGGCGCCAAAGTCATCCTCTGTGACGAGCAGCCTGATGTCGGCGGCGCGCTCCGCTTCGATACCGGCATCAAGATCGACGGCGTCGAGGGCTATGACTGGGCGCAGGCTACCGTCGCCAAGCTCAAGGCGATGCCGAATGTCCAGGTCCTGACGCGGACGACTGCCTTCGGCTACTACAACCATAATTTCTTCGGTCTTGCCGAACGGGTGACCGACCATCTTGCAAGGCCAGGCCGCGACCTGCCGCGCGAACGCCTGTGGCAAGTGCGCGCCAAGCGCGCCATCCTGGCGACCGGCGCCATCGAACGCCACATGGTATTCCCGAACAACGACCGGCCGGGCATCATGCTGGCGTCTGCCGCGCGTGCCTATCTCAACCACTATGGCGTCGCCGTCGGCGCGAAGATCGGCGTCTATACGGCGCATGATTCGGCCTATGAAGCCGCCTTCGATCTCAAGCGCGCAGGCGTTTCCGTCGTTGCGATCGTTGACAGCCGCGCGCGGCCCGGCGAGGCAGTTCTGGCCGAGGCAAAGCGGCTGGGCATCGAGGTGATGACCGACTATGCCGTCATCGACACGGCCGGCAAACTGCGCGTTTCCTCGATGACGGTCGCGCGCAACGGCAGCTCCGCTACCCGCAAGATCGCCATCGACGCCCTGCTGGTTTCGGCGGGCTGGACGCCTTCCGTTCATCTCTTCTCGCAATCGCGCGGCAAGCTGAAATTCGATACCGAGAAGCAGCGCTTCCTGCCGGGTACCTATGTTCAGGATTGCCTTTCTGTCGGCGCCTGCAACGGCACGGACGGGCTGCAGGCCGCGATCGAGGAATCTCTTGCCGCCGGTGAGCTGATGGCGCGCGCCACGGGCAGCACCAATGGCGGTGAAAAGATCCAGCTCCACGCCGAGCAGGCCTTCGAATGGACCGGCGGCATGATCGGCGCGGCCGAAGGCGCCGGGCCGGACACGAATGCAAAGGCTTTCGTCGATTTCCAGCACGACGTCTGCGCCAAGGATATTCGTCTCGCCGTGCGCGAGGGCATGCATTCCATCGAGCACATCAAGCGCTTCACCACCAATGGCATGGCCTCCGACCAGGGCAAGCTTTCCAACATGCACGGGCTGGCGATCGCCGCCGAAATGCTCGGCAAGGATATTCCGCAGGTCGGTCTTACCACCTTCCGCGCGCCCTATACGCCCGTCACCTACGGCACGCTGATCAGCCATTCGCGCGGGGCTCTCTTCGATCCCGCCCGCAAGACGCCGATGCATGCCTGGGAAGAGGCGCATGGCGCCATCTTCGAAGATGTCGGCAACTGGAAGCGCGCCTGGTTCTATCCGCGCGCCGGCGAGACCATGCATCAGGCCGTCAACCGCGAATGCCGCACGGCGCGCGAAGTGGCCGGCGTGTTCGATGCCTCGACGCTCGGTAAGATCGAAGTGGTTGGGCCGGATGCGGCGGAATTCCTGAACCTGATCTACACCAATGCCTGGGACACGCTGAAGCCCGGCCGCTGCCGCTACGGCATCATGACCCGCGAGGATGGTTTCGTTTATGACGATGGCGTCGTCGGACGTCTGGCCGAGGATCGCTTCCATGTGACCACCACGACCGGCGGTGCGCCGCGCGTGCTGCATCACATGGAAGACTATCTGCAGACAGAGTTTCCTCATCTGAAGGTGTGGCTGACGTCCACCACAGAGCAATGGGCCGTCATTGCAGTGCAGGGTCCGAAGGCGCGCGAGATCATCGAGCCGCTCGTCGAGGGCCAGGATCTGTCCAACGAGGCCTTCCCGCATATGAGCGTGGCCGAGTGCAAGGTCTGCGGCGTACCGGCGCGGCTGTTCCGTGTCTCCTTCACCGGTGAAACCGGCTACGAAATCAACGTGCCTGCCGATTATGGCCAGTCCGTCTGGGAAGCCGTCTGGGCTCGCGCCGAGCCGATGGGCGCCTGCGCCTACGGCACCGAAACCATGCACGTGCTGCGCGCCGAAAAGGGCTACATCATCGTCGGCCAGGATACCGATGGTACGGTGACGCCTGACGATGCCGGCCTTGCCTGGGCTGTTTCCAAGAAGAAGACCGATTTCGTCGGCATTCGCGGCCTGAAGCGGCCGGATCTCGTCAAGGAAGGGCGCAAGCAGCTCGTCGGTCTCGTCACCCGCGATCCGAAGGTGGTGCTGGAGGAGGGCGCACAGATCGTTGCAGATCCGAATGAGCCGAAACCGATGACTATGCTCGGCCATGTCACTTCTTCCTACTGGTCCGAGAATCTCGGCCGCTCCATCGCCTTCGCGCTGGTGGCGGGCGGGCGCGAGCGCATGGGCAAGACGCTCTATGTGCCGATGCCTGACAAGACCATATCAGTCGAGGTGACGGATCTGGTGTTCTTTGATAAGGAAGGAGGCCGGATCAATGGCTGATCTCGCTACCCGCAAACTGCCGCTCACCGGCCGCCACGGCGGCTCCTCCACCGTTCGGTTGACGCCTGCCGCTCCCGCAAGCCGCATTTCGCTGCGCGCACCGGCCGATTCCGTCGGTGGTCTTTCGCAGGCGCTCGGCCTTCAGCTGCCGACCCGGCCGAAGACTTCGGTCAGCGGCAATGGCCGTCATGCGCTGTGGCTCGGCCCGGACGAATGGCTCGTTATCGATGAAAATGGTGCCGAGTTGGTCGGGGTGGCTGGATCGGCTGGCGTGCTGCATTCGGCGACCGATGTCTCACATCGCAATACAGCCATCGTCGTGTCCGGCCCCGGCGCGGAAGCGACGCTTGCCGCCGGCTGCCCGCAGGATGTCTCGTTGAGCGCATTCCCCGTCGGCGCCTGCTCGCGCACGCTGCTCGGCAAGGCGGAAGTCGTAATCCTGCGGCTCGATGATGAGACATTCCGCGTCGAAGTCTGGCGCTCCTTCTCCGACTACGCCTTCGGTCTTCTGGCCGAGGGTGCGGCGGATGCGGGTCTTTAACCCTCTTCCGGACGATCCTTCGGATCGAACTGCGATATGGTCGTCCATGTCGCAGTCAGTGCCGGCTTGCGTTCGTTTTCGATCTCGACCGTCACGTCATAGGTCAGCATCAGCATATTGGCGCCGCGCAGCCGGGTTTCGGCGAGCGTGAAACGGCCACGCACCTGCGCGCCGCATTTGACCGGCGACATGAAACGGATCTTCTCGAAGCCGTAGTTGATGCCCAGGGTTTGTTCGCGGATTTTCGGCAGGGCGCTGTAGTTCATCGCCGAGAGAAGCGAGAGTGTCAGGAAGCCGTGGGCAATGGTGCCGCCATAGGGCGTTTCCGCCCTGGCACGTTCGGGATCGACGTGGATGAACTGGTGGTCGAGCGTCGCATCGGCAAAGGTGTCGATCATCGTCTGGTCCACGATGATCCAGTCGGAAACGCCGATCTCCGTTCCCGCAAGTTTCATGATCTCTACAAGCGAGATATCGCCGGGCATTCCATCCTCGTCAGTCTAAGTGGCCGCTGACCCCTTTCTGGCGAATCGAAACGGAAAGTGCAACCGCGATCAGTTTTCGAGAAGGAAGGCGACGGAACGTGCGGGTAAGGTGATTTGGGCGCCTGCCGCATTCTCGCCTGCTGCGGTCAGCAGAGACCAGCCGCCGCTCTCGGCAGCAGGCAATGTGATGGCGCGTTCGTCTGAGGCGCGATTGAAGACTATGGCGAGCCGCGTCGCCCGATTCTTGGCGTGATCCTGTGTTTTGAGCGCCATGCCGAGCACGGCCGCCTTCGGCGCCTCCCAATCGGGCACCGCCATTGGCGTTCCTGCGCCTGAGAACCAGAGCACATCGCCATCGCCGTGAAAGAAATCCATGTCGCCAAAGGCGGTGAAGCGGCGGCGCAGGCCGGCGAGCCAGGCGGTATGGCCGATCAGTTCCTCGTCCAGCACCTTCCAGTCCATCCAGGTGATGGCATTGTCCTGGCAATAAGCGTTGTTGTTGCCCTGCTGGCTGCGTCCGCCTTCATCGCCTGCGGTCAGCATGATCGAGCCGCGTGTGGCAAAGAGCGTCGAGAGCATGGCTTCGATATCGGCGCGGCGCTTGCGCTGGATCGACGGATCATCCGTCTTGCCTTCGACACCGTTGTTCCAGGAGAAGTTCTCGTTGTGGCCGTCGCGATTGTTCTCGCCATTGGCCTCATTGTGCTTGTTCTCGCAGGAAACAAGGTCCATCAGCGTGAAGCCGTCATGGGCGGCGAGGAAATTGACCGTGCGCGTCTGTGCGCGCCCGTCGCGGCCGAAGATGGAGGAGGAGCCGGCAAGCACGGTCGCGAGATCGCCGATGCCGGCATCACCGCGCCAGAAGCGTCGCAGGTCGTCACGGGCGCGGTCGTTCCATTCGAGAAAAGGTGTGGGGAAATTTCCCAGCTGGTAGCCGCCCGGGCCGATGTCCCAAGGCTCGGCGATCATGACGCGATCCTGCAGCACCTCGTCCGCCAGCATGGTGCGCAGCGTCATGCTTTCCGGATCGAAGCCCTTGCCGTTGCGGCCGAGCACGGTGGCGAGGTCGAAACGGAAGCCGTCGATGCCGGCATTCCGAACGAAATGGCGCAGGCTGTCGATGATGAGCTTGCGCGTTGCCGGCTGGTCGCAGGCGACGGTATTGCCCGTGCCGGTATCGTTGACCAGCGTGCCGGGCTGGTCAGGCAAATGGCGGAAATAGGTGGGGTTGTCGAGGCCGCGCAATGACAAGGTCGGCCCCTGGCGATCGCTCTCGCCCGTATGATTGAAGACGAGATCGAGAATGACGGCGATGCCTTCGGCGTGAAGGGCTTCGACCGTCTCGCGCAACTCCTTCATGCCGCCGGGCGCGAGGCGTGGATCGAGCGCCATGAAGGCGACCGGGTTGTAGCCCCAGCCATTGGTGAGGCCGAGCGGCGGCAGGTGCCGTTCGTCGATCCATGCGGTGATCGGCATCAGCTCGACAGCGTCGACCTGAAGGCGCCTGAGATGCGCAATGATGGACGGGTGGGCGAGGGCGCCGAGCGTGCCGCGTTGTTTCGCCGGCACATCGGGATGCAGCATGGTGAAGGACTTCACGGCGATTTCATAGATCAGGCCGCCGGGCTGAAACAAAGGCTTGGCCGGCTTGACGGCGACATCGCGCGAGACGATCGCCTTGGGCATCAGATCCTGCGTATCGGCACCGAAGACACCCAGTCGTGGATCGTAACGAAACGGCCGATCGAGCTCCCTGGCGTAGGGATCGACCAACAGCTTGGATGGGTCGAACCACAGGCCGTGATCAGGATCATAGGCGCCATGGGCGCGCAGGCCATAGCGCGCGCCTTCCCTTGCGTCCTTGACGAAAAGGCGATGCTCATCGCCATCGCGGGTGAGCGGAAGCCGCGCGATTTCCTTGTGGCCCTCGGCGTCGAACAGACAGAGGTCTATCTGCTCGGCGTGTCTGGAGTAGACAGCAAATTCGACACCCGAGTCGGTGAGGGTGGCGCCAAGGCAGCGGGTTGTCGGTTCGGACATGTCTCGCGGGCTTTCCATTTTCGGACGTTGGAACGAAGGGGATGCAATTTGCCGTCGTTCCCGGATACACCCCTCATCCGTCTTTCGGCGATTTCGCTCTGCTCAATCACCGAAATCCACCTTCTCCCCGAGGGGAGAACGTCCTTATGGCACAATCTCCTCTCCCCTCGGGGAGAGGGCACAGTGAGGGGGCTCTGCAAAAATTGCCGTCAGGTAATCACCGTCGGCGCGTCACGGCCGGTGCGGCCCTTGATATCGGCGATTTCCTGGGCGGCGACGATGAGATCGGCCAGCGCTTCCTGGGTTTCGATATTGTGACGGGTCGGATCGGGCTCGTAGCGCTCGATGTAGACGCGCAGCGTCGCGCCCGTCGTGCCGGTGCCTGAGAGACGGAAGACCACGCGGGAGCCGCCCTCGAAGAGGATTCGGATGCCCTGATGCTGGCTGACCGACTTGTCGACCGGGTCGTGATAGGCGAAGTCGTCGGCGGCGGAAACGGTGAGATCGCCGAACTTCGTACCCGGCAGGGTCGGCAGCTTTTCGCGCAGTGCTGCGATCAGGCCGTTGGCAGCATCGGTGTCGACGCCTTCATAATCGTGGCGGGAATAATAGTTGCGGCCATAGGTGGCCCAATGCTGCGTCACGATATCGATGACGCTCTCGCCCCGAACGGCCAGGATGTTCAGCCAGAGCAGCACGGCCCAGAGGCCATCCTTTTCGCGAACGTGGTTGGAGCCGGTGCCGGAGCTTTCCTCGCCACAGATGGTCGCCATGCCGGCATCGAGCAGGTTGCCGAAGAATTTCCAGCCGGTCGGCGTCTCATAAATGCCGACGCCACGCTTTTCGGCAACGCGATCGGCGGCGCCGCTGGTGGGCATCGAGCGGGCAATGCCGGCAATGCCGTGCGAATAGCCTGGAGCGAGATTGGCGTTGGCCGCGAGAATCGCCAGGCTGTCGGACGGAGTGACGTAGATGCCTTTGCCGATGATGAGGTTGCGGTCGCCGTCGCCGTCCGATGCGGCGCCGAAATCGGGCGCATCGTCGCTCATCATGTCGTCGTAAAGCTCCTTGCAGTAGACGAGGTTCGGATCCGGGTGGTGACCGCCGAAATCCGGCAGCGGCAGGAAGTTGCGGACCGATCCGTCCGGCGCGCCGAGGCGGATCTCGAAGATTTCCTTGGCGTAGGGGCCGGTGACGGCGCTCATCGCGTCGAAGTTCAGGCGGAAGCCGAGGCTGATCAGATTGCGGATCGCGCCGAAATCGAACAGCTCCTCCATCAGAGCCGCATAGTCTTCGACGGGATCGATGACGGAAACGATCATGCCGCCCACATCTTCGCGGGCAATGCGATCGAGGTTGATGTCCGGGAAATCGGATATCTTGTAGCTGTCGATGACCTTCGAGCGCTCATAGATGGCGTCGGTGATCTTCTCCGGCGCGGGGCCGCCATTGCTGATATTGTATTTGATGCCGAAGTCTTCGGTCGGGCCGCCGGGATTGTGGCTTGCAGACAGGATGATGCCGCCGAAAGCCTTGTATTTGCGGATGATGTTGGAGGCTGCGGGCGTCGAGAGGATGCCGCCCTTGCCGACCATGACCTTGCCGAAGCCGTTCGCGGCGGCCATCTTGATGGCCTTCTGGATGACTTCGCGATTGTAGTAGCGGCCGTCGCCGCCGATGACCAGGCACTTGCCCTGATAGCCTTCGAGCGAATCGAAAATCGACTGGATGAAGTTTTCCGCGTAGTTCGGCTGCTGGAATACGGGAACCTTCTTTCGCAGGCCCGAGGTGCCGGGCTTCTGATCCGCGTAGGGGGTGGTGGGTACGGTTTTAATCATCGGGTTAAGCGCCTCTCGAGACTAGACTGGAGTAGAGAGCGGCGTAGCGTTCTGCGCTCCTGCCCCAGGATACGTCGGATTTCATGCCCTGCTTTTGCATCTGCGTCCAGACCTTTCGATCCTGGAAGAGGTGCATGGCACGGCGTATGGCCTGCAGCAGCCCTTCGGCGGTGACGGGCGAAAATTGGATGCCGGTCGCGACTTTTGCCTGCAGCGCGGCATGGTTGGCGTCGATAATCGTATCGTTGAGCCCACCCGTCCGTGCAACGATCGGCAGGCAGCCGTAGCGTAAGCCATAAAGCTGCGTGAGACCACAGGGTTCGAAGCGCGACGGGATGATAATCGCGTCACAACCGGCCTGCAACAGATGCGAGATCGGCTCGTTATAGCCGGCGGAAACGCCGACACGGCCGCGATGACGGCCGGCCGCGGCAAATAGCGCGCCCTCCAGCGCCGCATCGCCCGCGCCCAGAATGGCAAGCTTGCCGCCCATGTGGACAATCTCGCCGGCGATACTTGCCAGGAGATCCATGCCTTTCTGCCAGGTGAGCCGGCTGACGACACAGAAGATCGGACCATCATCGTCGTCGAGGCCGAAATGTTCGATGACCCGGTGGCGGTTGATGGCACGATCCTTCAGCGTCGCCGCGCTATAGGTCTGTGCGATCATCGGATCGGTCGCCGGGTTCCAGATGTCGTCGTCGATGCCGTTGACGATGCCGTAAAGATTATGGGCCTTGCTGGTGATGACGCCTTCGAGGCCCATGCCGAATTCCGGTGTCAGGATTTCTTCGGCATAGGAGGGGCTGACCGTGGTGAGGGCATGCGCGGTCTGCAGTCCGCCTTTGAGGAACCCGACATCGCCGTAATATTCCACACCCTCCATCGAAAAGGCATGCGCCGGCAGGCGCAGGCTCGGGAAGATATCGGAGCCGAACTGGCCCTGGAAAGCGATGTTGTGGATGGTGAGGACGCTCGGCAGCTCCGG
Source organism: Rhizobium sp. BK289 (assembly GCF_014193575.1). NCBI lineage: Bacteria > Pseudomonadati > Pseudomonadota > Alphaproteobacteria > Hyphomicrobiales > Rhizobiaceae > Rhizobium > Rhizobium sp. BK289. Next base: position 20,130 of record NZ_JACHZO010000011.1, on the reverse strand, counting down.
CGTCGGATTATAGCGCATGTAGACCGGCACCATGGCCGACTGCCAGTCATGCGCATGCACGAGATCCGGCAGCCAGCCCGGCATAAGGCCGGCGGCTATTTCCGCGCCGGCCAGCGATAGCGCGGCGAAACGCCGCCAGTTGTCGGGATAATCCTTGCCTGTCGCATCGACATAGGGGCCGCCGGTGCGGCTGTAATAGGCCGGCGCATCGAGCACGAGGAAAGAAATGCCTGCATGCTCGACTTCCAGAACGGTGGCCGGCTCGCCGAGGAGATCCGGAAGCTCCAGGCGAGCAACCGGATCGCGGATGGCTTTCATGACGGCGGGATAGCCCGGAATAAGGGTCTTGGTTTCGACGCCGTAGGGCTTCAGCGCGATGGGCAGGGCGCCGGCCACGTCGGCCAGGCCCCCCGTCTTGATCAAGGGGAAGACTTCGGACGAAACCGAGAGAACCTTCATAGGTTACAAATCCAGCTTGTCGATCATCGATTGGGTGATCAGGCAAATGCCGCTTTCCGTGCGGCGCCAGCGCTTGGCATCGAGGTCCGGATCCTCACCGACTACCAGCCCTTCGGGAATGGTGACGCCATGGTCGATGACGACATTCTTCAGTTGCGCGCGGCGGCCGATCTTGACGCTCGGCAGCACGACGGCTCCCTCCAGCTTGGAGTAGGAATTGGCGCGCACACCGGTAAAGAGCAGGCTGTTGTAGAGGCTCGCGCCGGAAATAATGCAATCGCCGGCGACGACGGAAGAAACTGCCGAACCGCGGCGATCCTCGTCGTCATGGACGAACTTGGCGGGCGGGCTGATTTCCGCATAGGTCCAGATCGGCCAGGACTTGTCGTAGATGTCGAGCTCTGGCACCACGGCCGTCAGGTCGATGTTGGCCTGCCAATAGGCATCGATCGTCCCGACATCGCGCCAATAGGCTTCGCGCTCGAAATCGGAGCGAACGCAGGATTGCGTGAAGCGATGGGCGACGGCTTTGCCGTTCTTGACGATGTAGGGAATGATGTCCTTGCCGAAATCGCGACTGGAGTTCGGATCGGCCGCATCGCGCTTCAGGCATTCGATCAGGAACTTCGTGTGGAAGACGTAGATGCCCATGGAGGCGAGCGCGAAATCCGGATTGCCCGGAATGCCGGGCGGATCGGCCGGCTTTTCGACGAAATCGATAATCTCGTCCTTCTCGTTGACATGCATGACGCCGAAGCCGACGGCTTCCATGCGCGGCACTTCGAGGCAGCCGATAGTAACTTCCGCGCCGGAATCGACGTGCTGCTGCAGCATCCACTCATAGTCCATCTTGTAGATGTGGTCGCCGGCGAGGATGACCATGTATTCCGGGCCGTAGGGCTCGATGATGTCGATGTTCTGGTAGACGGCGTCGGCCGTGCCTTCGTACCATTGCGTCTCCGAGACGCGCTGCGACGCCGGCAGGATATCGAAGCTTTCGTTTCGCTCCGGACGGAAGAAGTTCCAGCCGCGCTGCATATGGCGGATCAGCGAGTGCGCCTTGTATTGGGTGGCGACGCCGATGCGGCGGATGCCGGAATTGAGTGCGTTGGATAGCGCGAAATCGATGATTCGCGTCTTGCCGCCGAAGTAGACGGCCGGCTTGGCACGGCGGTCGGTCAGTTCTTTCAGACGGCTCCCACGCCCGCCGGCAAGAACGTAGGCCATGGCATCGCGCGCCAGCGGCTGGAAACGTTTTTCTACCATTTTATTCCTCCCTGTCCGTAATGATCTCAAAATTCCGGTTCGAGCATGATGGTCGCCAATGGAGGCAGCGTTATTATCGCTTGTACGCCTCCGCCTGCGCTGACGGCTTGTACTCGCCCGCCATTTCCTTTGCCGCTGCCGCCGTAGATATCGGCATCGGTATTCAATATCTCGCGCCACCGCCCCTCAGCCGGCAGGCGCAAGGTATAATTCTCGCGATAGACTGGCGTAAAATTGGTGATGACGGCAACCGGCTTTTCGCCCGGCGCCTTGCGCAGCCAGGCAAAGACCGAGTTTTCGAAATCATCGACGACAAGCCATTCGAAGCCGTCGCCCTCGCAATCGCGGGCATGAAGGGCCGGCTTGCTGCGATAGGTGAAGTTGAGATCGCGCACGAGACGCCGCATGCCCTCATGCATGCGGTATTGCAAAAGGTTCCAGTCGAGCGCGCGCTCTTCGCTCCACTCGCTCCATTGCGCGAATTCCTGGCCCATGAAGAGCAGCTTCTTGCCGGGATAGCCCCACATGAAGGCATAATAGGCACGCAGGTTGGCGAATTTCTGCCAGTCGTCGCCGGACATCTTGGCGATCAGCGATCCCTTGCCGTGGACGACTTCATCGTGCGAGAGCGGCAGGACGAAATTTTCCGAGAAGGCGTAGATCAGCCCAAAGGTCAGCTCGTTGTGGTGATACTTGCGATGCACGGCCTCGCGGGAGAGATAGCTCAGCGTATCGTGCATGAAGCCCATGTTCCACTTGAAGCCGAAGCCGAGGCCGCCTTCATGGACAGGCTGCGATACCTTCGGCCAGGAGGTCGATTCCTCGGCGATCGTCATGACGCCGGGATGAGCCCCATAGATCCGGGTGTTCATCGACTGCAGGAAGCGGACGGCCTCGAGATTTTCGTTGCCGCCGTATTCGTTCGGTATCCATTCGCCATGCTTGCGGGAATAGTCGAGGTAAAGCATGGAGGCGACGGCATCCACGCGTAAGCCATCCAGGTGGAATTTTTCGGCCCAGTAGAGCGCGTTGTTCAAGAGATAGGCGAGCACCTCGGTGCGGCCGAAATTGTAGATCGCCGTGTTCCAGTCGGGATGGAAACCCTTTCGCGGGTCCTCATGCTCGTAGAGCGCCGTGCCGTCGAACCAGCGCAGGCCATGCTCGTCGGTGGGGAAATGCGCCGGCACCCAATCCAGGATGACGCCGATGCCGACCTTGTGGCAGCCGTTGACGAAACGGGCAAAGCCTTCCGGCTCGCCGAAGCGGGCGGTCGGCGCATAGAGGCCGGTGGTCTGATAGCCCCAGGACGGATCATAGGGGTGCTCGGTGATCGGCAGGAATTCGATATGGGTGAAGCCCATGTCGACGCAATAGGGGATGAGGCGCGAGGCAAGCTCGTCCCACGAGAGCATCGAGCCGTCGTCCCGGCGCTGCCAGGAGCCGGCATGGACCTCGTAGATGCTGATGGGCTGGCGGCGCTGGTCGACGCTTGCCCAATGCTCGAGGTGGGCCGAATCCTCCCATGCCTGGCTGAGCTCGGCGGCCGTGACCGAAGCGGTCTTGGGGCGCAGTTCGCTGCGGCGGGCGAAGGGATCGGCCTTCAGCGGCAACACCACGCCGTCATGGCCGCGGATCTCGAACTTGTAGGCCACGCCGGCCGGCACGTCGGGAGCGAAGATCTCCCAGATGCCGGAGTCGGAGCGGAAGCGCATGACATGGCGGCGGCCATCCCAATTGTTGAAATCGCCGACGACCGAAACGCGCTGCGCATTCGGCGCCCAGACGGCGAAATGGAAGCCCTGGACACCTTCGTGCTTCATCGGGTGCGCGCCCATCTTGTCGAAGAGGCGCAGATGCGTGCCCTGACGGGCGAAATAGTCATCCATCGGCCCAAGGATCGGGCCGAAGCTATAGGGATCGGTCACTGCCCATTCGGCATCGCCGCGCCGGGCGCGATAACGCAGCGGCTGCTGCTTGCCGAGCTTCACGTCACCGGAAAAGAAGCCCGCCGGATCGAGGCAGTCCAACTCGCCGATGACTGAGCCGTCCAGCGCCAAGGCGGTGACGGATTCCGCGCCGGGGATGAAACAACGCACCACATAGCCGTCATCCGTCTTGTGGGCGCCGAGGACGGCGAACGGATTGGAATGGGTGCCTTTGAGAATCGCAGCGATCTCGTCTGCCGAAATATCCCTCAAGCTGTTGCCGTCACCGGGTTTTTTCGGCTTCTTCATCCGGCTCTCCAGATTTCCTTGGCATATTGGCGTATCGTACGGTCGGAAGAGAACCAGCCCATGCGAGCGGTATTGTTGATTGTCTTGGCATACCACTCCGACGGGTTGGCCCAGAGAATATCGACTTCGCGCTGTGCCGACGCGTAGGCGTCGAAATCGGCGGCGACCATGAACCAGTCGTGGCTGTAGATGCCGTCGATCAGGCTGGCATAACGGTTGCGGTCATCGGGCGAGAAGACACCGGAGGCAATGGCCGACAGAGCCTGCGAGAGTTCGCGCGAACGCTCGATGATGGCGCGGGGATCGTGACCGTCGCTGCGCAGGTTGGCGACCTCATCGGCCCGCAGACCGAAGATCACGATATTGTCCTCGCCGACATTGTCGCGCATTTCGACATTGGCGCCGTCGAGCGTGCCGATCGTCAATGCGCCATTGAGGCCGAATTTCATGTTGCCGGTGCCTGATGCTTCCATGCCGGCGGTCGAGATCTGTTCGGAAAGGTCGGCGGCCGGAACCATGACCTCGGCAAGCGAGACATTGTAGTTCGGTACGAAGACGACCTTCAGCAGGCCGCGCACCGACGGATCGTTGTTGATGACGCGGGCGACGTCGTTGATCAGCTTGATGATGAGCTTGGCGTTGTGGTAGCTCGGCGCTGCCTTGCCGGCGAAGAGCTTGACGCGCGGCTGCCAATCGAGCTCCGGATGCGAGCGAATCTGATCGTAGAGCGCCACGGCTTCGATGACATTCAGAAGCTGGCGCTTGTATTCGTGAATGCGCTTGATCTGGATATCGAACATCGCGTTCGGATCGAGCTTGATGCCCATGCGGCTGGCGACGAGATTGGAAAGCTGCACCTTGTTGGCACGCTTGATGGCGGCGAATTTTTCCTGGAAGGCGCTGTCGCGGGCGAATTGATCCAGCGGCTTCAATTGCTCGGCATCGTCGAGGAAGGCATCGCCGATGGTTTCGCGCACGAGGCTGGTGAGGCCCGGATTGCACTGCATCAGCCAGCGGCGCGGCGTAATGCCGTTCGTCTTGTTGTTGATGCGGTCAGGGTAGAGCTTGTGCAGGTCGGCGAAAACCGTGACCTTCATCAGGTCGGTGTGGAGTGCCGAAACGCCGTTGATCGAATGCGAGCCGACAAAAGCGAGGTTGCCCATGCGCACGCGGCGGTCGCCGTTCTCGTCGATCAGCGAGATCGAGCGAATTTCCGTATCGCTGAAGTTGCGCAGCTTGCGTGCCTCGACGAGAATCTTGGCGTTGATGGCGTAGACGATCTGCATGTGGCGCGGCAGCAGCCGCTCGAACAGCGGAACGGGCCAGCTTTCCAATGCCTCCGGCAGCAGGGTATGGTTGGTGTAGCCGAAGGTGTTTTTGGTGATATCCCATGCCTTGTCGAAGTCGAAGCCGTGGACATCGACCAACAGGCGCATCATCTCGGTGACGGAAACGGCCGGATGCGTATCGTTGAGCTGGATTGCAACCTTGTCGGCGAGATTGGTCAGATCGTCATATTGCTGCAGATGGCGGCGCAGAATGTCCTGCAGCGAGGCGGATGAGAAGAAGAATTCCTGGCGCAGGCGCAGTTCCTGGCCGGCTGGCGTCGCATCGGCCGGATAGAGAACGCGCGTCAGGCTCTCGGCCTTGTTGCTCTCGCGCAGCGCGCCGATATGATCGCCGGCGTTGAAGGCGTCGAGCAGGATCGGATCGATCGGCTGTGCCGACCAGAGGCGCAGCGTATTGACGCGCTTGCCGCGCCAGCCGACGACGGGCGTGTCGAACGCCGTGGCGATAACGCGCTCGGCCGGCTTCCAGACATAACGCGGCTGATCGTCATGGCCGCTGACGGTCTCGACAGCACCGCCGAAGCCGATTTCATAGGAGCTTTCCTGACGTTCGAATTCCCAGGGGTTGCCGTGCGCCAGCCAGGTTTCGGGCAGCTCCACCTGCCAGCCGTCGGCCATTTGCTGGCGGAACAGGCCGTGGACATAGCGAATGCCGTAGCCATAGGCCGGCACGTCGACGGTTGCCATGGATTCCATGAAACAGGCGGCGAGACGGCCGAGGCCACCATTGCCGAGGGCCGCATCGGGCTCGATACCGGCGATGACACGGATATCGACGCCGAGCGAGGAAAGCGCGTTGGTGATCTCCTCCATCAGGCCGAGATTGGAGACCGCATCGCGCATCAGGCGGCCGATCAGGAATTCGAGCGATAGATAGTAGACACGCTTGGCACCGGTCTCATAGGTCTTGCGGGTCGATTCAATCCACTTGTCGATGACGCGGTCGCGAATGACGAGGATCGTTGCCGTCAGCCAGTCATGCGGTTTGGCGACCTTGGCGTCCTTGCCGATACGATAGGTCAGGCGCTCGATGATTTCTTCGGCAAGGATTTCCGGGCGGGAACTGCGCGGGGCTGGAACGGGGAGATCGGCCTTCGTCAAGTTATTCATATCATCAACTCTCGCCATTTGTGATTTATATTCAGCCCCTTACGGCCAATTAAATCGATTTGCCTTCCGTTTCACTATCAGTTTACGCACTGATGTAAAGCAGTTGCAACAAGCGAGTTGCGCAGATGCGAAAATTGCGGCGAAAGGTTTGGCGTGAGCGGGAAAAGACTTGATTCCGATGATATTTCGAGCTTTTATTCGCGCATCGATCAAAAGAAAAGCCGCGCGATACTCGCATCGCGCGGCTTTTTCTTTGTTCTCTATCCTTGGTTGCTTTGTGCTGCTGCCGGTGGGGTCACTTGGTCAGGAGCGTCATCTGCTTGGCCGCCTGAGCACCGATACTCTTGAAGGCGGCCACGAGATCGGACATTTGTTGCGCATCGAAATAATTGGACGGGCTCGAAGCGCAGGCGGCGAGCAGTGTCTGTCCGCGTGTCGGAGCCATGAAGGCAACCGTATAGATCTGCACGCCGGCGTCCTTTGCGGCCTGGCATGTATTCAGCGTTTTTTGATCGGAACTTGTGTCGTTGTTTTCGCCGTCCGTCATCAAGACTATATATTTCTGAAAGGTCTTGTTGCCATTGTTACTTTGTGCAGTTGCCTCGGCAACGGCGGTAACGCTGTTATAAGCCTTTTTCATCGGAGCGTTCGATTCGGTGCCCCCTTGGGCATTCAGTCCGCTCACGACATTCGTACGGGTCGTTTTCGTTCCCCAATCGAGATTGCTGAAGCTGTCGACCTGACTGCTCCAGGCAATGGCCGCTGTGCGAACATATTGTGACTTGGGATCGGCGGCATCCAACTGGTCGAGAAGGCTACTTACTGCCGTCTTCAGCGCATCTATTTTCTTGATATAGCAGGGGCTTATCGGATTTGGATACTGATACAGATAGTTGCCGTTGGTATAATACTGTATGCAGCTGGCTTGTGTCTTGTCGATGGCGTTTGTGTTGAGCAGCATCGATCCAGACTTATCGAGTGCAATTTCCATCGACAGGGCGGTTTTTTGAACGGCCGTTCCGCTCGTGCTTGAACTCGACGATGAAATTGTCATCGATGTCATGCCGAGCAGGCGGCTCATGCTGTTGACCTGCATGCCGTAGGAAGCGTCGACCTTAACAGTATAGCTCGTGCCGCCGGATGAATTGCTGCTCGATGTTACCGTGGTCGATGTTCCTGCCTTCAACGCGTTCGTTGTCGTGGTGTCTCCCGGCAGGTAGTTCGACATCTGGCCGAGGACGAAGTTGTTGGCGAGATCCTTAGCGGTCGTCGTCGTTGCCGTCCCGTTAGCGAGCGAAGTCGCTGCCGCAAGTGCGGCTGCGTCGGTTGCTTCCTGAAGCTCGCTGTGCGACAGCGACATGTTGGTGACGTCTACCGCCATGCCGCCCGCTGCTACCAATACGGGTACAGCAATCGCCGTCAGGATGCCAAAATTTCCAGCTCTATCACGTAGAAGTTGTTTTAATGCGCAAAGTAGATCAGAGCCGGCAAGCATCATGTCCGCCTATTCGAAAGAGTTAAGTTCCCAAGAACGGCGAGACTATCAATTACAAATCTTAGTTGAGCGTTTAAGCGGCAGGTTGATTTTTAACGAATGACGCAATCTGGCACGATTTGCTTCAGATTTTTACTACTTTAAGCATATTCTATTTTAGTGGAACAACATCTACTGCCTGAACGGCCTTCTGGCTGCCATAGCTTTTAAGCACGCCGATGACGGGTGCGACATCGGAGTAATCGCGACCATAAGCGACGACGATATGGTCCGTGCCGGCGGGAATATTGTTGGTCGGATCGAGCTCGATCCAGCCGGCCGTCTCGCCGCACCAGACGCGCACCCAGGCGTGCATGGCGTCGGCGCCCTCGAGCCGTTCCTTGCCGGGCGGCGGGATGGTACGCAGGAAGCCGCTGACATAGCCGGCGGGGATGCCGAGACTGCGCAGCGCAATGATCATCACATGCGAGAAATCCTGACAGACGCCGCGCTTGAGGCGGAAGGCCTCTTTCGGCGTGGTGTCGACCGTCGTCGCCTTGGGGTCGTAGGTGAAATCCTTGTGTATCTGCGCGCAGAGCGCATGGGCGATCTGCAGGGTCGTCAGGCTGGTCGATCGCCACTGCCTGCTGTAATCGGTGATTTCACTCGTCTCAGGCAGGCGCGGGCTGCTACCGAGGAAATGGTGGGGCGAAGAGGGGTCGACCGACCAGCAATCATCGATCTCTTCGGGCAATTTGGCGAGCAAGGGCGAAAAATCCGCTGCGACGGGCTGGCTTTCCACCTGGACACGCGCCTGCATGCGGATATCGAGCCTCTCGTGCGGATCGCGCACGAGGATCGAAGTTGCCGGATGCTGGAAGAAATCCGTGAAGTTCGATTGCTCGTCCGGGCCTGGGGTTATTTTCACCGAGCCGGCGATCAGCCTCTGCCGATTGGGCAGGGAGAGCGGCATGACACGCAATATATGCCGTGCGCCGCTGGCCGGCACGTCGTATATGTAGCCCATGTGAAGCGAGAGATCATAGAGCATCACGTCATCCGAGATAGGTGCGTGCCAGCAGATCGGAAAGCCGCTCCAATTCGCGTGCCAGCTGCTGGTAGACTTCGACGGTCATCGCTTCGGGCGTCATCACGGCAAGACCCGAATGCAGCCGCATGGCCTCGCGGTAAAAGGGCGACATCTGGCCGTTGACGAAGGCATTCGGCAGCTGTTCCACTTCGCGGTGAATCTCGTTCATCTGAAAGAGGATCGAACGCGGATTGAGGGGATCGAGCGCCAGGAGATCGGTCACCGTCAGGCGGGCCGTATTGACGTTGTAGCGGCGGCGATGAGTCATGACGCTGTCGCCGATCTCAAGCAGCATGTCGAGCGCGCCATCGGGCGCATCCGGACCGGACATATGGCCGAGCAGCCGCGTCATATGCAGGCCGCGCTCGATGTATCGCCCGAGCGACAGGAAACGCCAGCCGGTGAAGCGATACATGTTTTCGTGCACGAGGCCTGCGAAGCCAGCAAGCTTGCGCAACAGGATCGTCATGGCATGACTGGCGTCGTCGCCATGCTTTACCCGCTCCTTGAAACGGCGCGCGGTCTTGGCAAGATCGTTCAGCGCGAGCCAGCCGTCCGGGGAAAACCGGTCGCGGATGTTGCTGGCCGAATAAACCGCGCTGTTTATGTTGCTCAGCAGGCTTTCGGGAACCGCCTCCTCGGTATCGATATCGATGGCGGCGAGATAGGCGCTGACGTCGGCAAGCAGAGGCTGCTTCGGATCCGCCGCCTCGGCAAAACGCCCATGCCAGGCGCGCAGGATGCGCAGGGCGCCTTCGGCCCGCTCGATATAGCGGCCAAGCCAGAAGAGGTTGTCGGCGGCTCGGCTCGGCAGGCTGCCTGGCATATTGCGGGTGAAGGTTTCTTCGGCCGGCAGCAGTGTATGGGCTTCGACAGGCTTGTCGGAGACGATCCAGACATCGGCGGCCGAGCCGCCGGCCTGCATGGCGATGGCGGCAACATCGTCACCGCTGCCGATGCGGGCGAAGCCGCCGGGCATGATCTGCCAGCCGTTTTCGGTGCGGGCCGCGAAGACGCGCAGGCTCATCGGCCGCGGCGTCAGCCTGCCGTTGACCCAGGCCGGCGTGGTTGAAAGCGTGACGACTTCCTGGCCGACCAGCTTGTGACCTTCGCTCGCCAGCCATTCCGCGATCGAATCGCGGGCGGTGCTGCGCAAGGTCGAGCCCAGCACGGACTGGCCGTTATCGTCGAAGAAGGGCATGCAGGAATAGGCCGGCCCGATCACCATCTTCTCGATATTGGCGGCGACATGCTCGCGCTCGGCCTTCTGGCCGCACCACCAGGTGGCGATCGACGGCAGCTTCAATTCCTCGCCGCGCAAATGCCGACAGATGGTCGGCATGAAGGCGAGCAGGGCACGCGTCTCGAGGATGCCGGAGCCGAGTGCATTGACGATCGTCACCGTCTGCGCCCGTAGCGCCTCGACCATGCCCGGTGTGCCGATATGGGAATGCTGGTTGAGCTCCAACGGATCGGCATAGGAAGCATCGAGGCGGCGCCACAGGACGCTGATCGGCCGCAGTCCAGCGACGGTACGCACCATCAGCTGGTCGTCGACGACGGTGATGTCTTCGCCCTCGAGCAGCATGAAGCCGAGATAGCGGGCGATATAGGCGTGCTCGTAATAGGTCTCGTTGGCGGGTCCCGGAGTCAGAACGGCGACCCGGCCCTCGCCGCTGCGCTTGCCACCCAGCAGGGCATCGCGAAACGCGCCGAAGAAGGAGGCGAGGCGATGAACCTTGGTTTCCGCATAGATATCGGAGAAGGCGCGAGTGGTAGCGACGCGCGTTTCCAGTGCAAAGCCGGCGCCTGATGGTGCTTGCGCGCGGTCGGCCAGCACCCACCAGTTTCCATCCGGGCCGCGGCCGACTTCGAAGGCCAGGAAATGCAGATAATGACCATTTGCGGGCTTGACGCCGACCAGCGGACGCAGGAATTCCGGATTGGCCGCGATCAACGCCGGCGGCAGCAAGCCTTCGCTCACCAGCCGGCTGTCGCCATAGATATCGGCCATGACCGCTTCGAGCAGATCGGCGCGCTGGCGCAGCCCTTCCGAAAGCGATTGCCATTCGCGCTCATCGATCAGCACGGGAATATGCGAGATCGGCCAGCCGCGTTCGCTGGCGCCAGTCGTCCCATAGGCCCGATAGAAAACGCCGGCATCGCGCAGATAGCGGTCGGCTCGGGCGAAGCGCTCCGTCAGCTCCAGTTCCGACATGCGCGACAGCGCCGACAGCAGATTTTGCCAGACCGGGCGAACGGCGCCTTTATTGTCGACCATTTCGTCGGCGACGCCGGGCAACGGACGATAGGCGAAGGCCGGTTCCTTACCGGTTCCGGTCTTCACTTCGTCCCGCCGTTCCGTCGCCGGTTTTCTAGCCATTCACAGTTCCGTCTCAAATTCCTGCCGGCCGCCTGAGGTCGAGCGTCAGAGGAAATTCCACCGACGCAGTCTCCGGTCGCAAGGCGTAGCCACCCGCTGTATGCCCCCAAGGTTCGAAACGCGCAAGTCGTCGCGCTTCCGCCTCGTTGCCGTTGACGGGGAATGTGTCGTAGTTGCGGCCGCCAGGGTGAGCAACATGGTAGATGCAGCCGCCGATCGAGCGCCGCGACCATGTGTCGTAGATATCGAAAGTCAGCGGCGTATCGATGGGCAGAACGGGATGGAGGCCTGAGGCCGGATGCCATGCCTTGTAGCGCACGCCGGCGACCGAAATGCCGGACGCTCCCGTCGGCGTCAGCGGCACGGGGCGGCCATTGCAGGTCACCGTATAGCGCGATGGATTGGAGGTTTCGACTCGAACCTGCAGGCGTTCCACCGACGAATCGACATAGCGGACAGTGCCACCGATCGCGCCTTCTTCGCCCAGCACATGCCAGGGCTCCAGCGCTTGGCGCAATTCCAGTTTGCTGCCTTCATATTCGACTTCCCCGCAGAAGGGAAAACGGAATTCAAGCTGCGCCTGGAACCATTCCGGCCGCAGGTCGAAACCGTTTTCGCGGAGATCGGCGAGAACGTCGAGGAAATCCTGCCAGATATAATGCGGCAGCATGAAGCGATCATGCAGTGTCGTGCCCCAGCGCACGAACTTGCCGTCGATGGGATTGCGCCAGAAACGGGCGATCAGCGCGCGCACCAGTAATTGCTGGGCAAGGCTCATGCGGGCATTCGGCGGCATTTCGAAACCGCGGAATTCGACGAGACCGAGGCGTCCCGTCGGGCCGTCAGGCGAAAACAGCTTGTCGATGCAGATTTCCGAGCGGTGGGTGTTGCCGGTGACGTCAGTCAGGAGATTGCGGAAGAGGCGATCCACCAGCCATGGAAGCGGCTGCAATCCGCGGCCGGGTGCCGGGACCTGGGCCAGTGCGATTTCCAGCTCGTAGAGGCTGTCATGGCGGGCCTCGTCGATGCGCGGCGCCTGACTGGTCGGGCCGATGAACATGCCGGAGAAGAGATAGGAGAGCGAGGGATGGCGCTGCCAGTGCAGCACCAGGCTCTTCAAAAGGTCGGGACGGCGCAGGAAAGGGCTGTCCATGGTGCTGCGGCCGCCGACGACCACATGGTTGCCGCCGCCGGTGCCGGTGTGGCGGCCGTCGATCATGAACTTGTCGGTGCCGAGCCGGCTGGCGCGCGCCTCCTCGTAAACCGCCGTGGTGATATCGACGGCTTCCTTCCAGTTCGATGCCGGATGGATGTTGACCTCGATGACGCCGGGATCGGGGGCGACGCGGATGACATTGATGCGCTCATCCTGCGGCGGCGGATAGCCCTCGATGTGAACCGGCAGGTTCAGGGCCGCAGCGGCCCGTTCGGCTGACGCAACGAGATCGAGGTAATCCTCGACGCTGACCGTCGGTGGCATGAAGATGCAGAGGCGTCCATCGCGCGGCTCGACGCTGATGGCCGTGCGCACATAGCCGCCGATCTCATCGAGGGATTGCGGCATGATCGGCTGCTGGCCGGTGAAGGGCTGGAAATGGGCAGCCTGCAGCGGCCGGCCCTTGTCCTCACCATAGTCAGGCAGCGCTTCACGCGGGATCGTCGGGTCCATCGGGTTGATGTAGGGATATTGCGATGCCGGTATCCAGCCGAGCGAGTTCAGCGGCAGGCGGTAGCCGACCGGGCTGTCACCAGGCGTCAGGAAGATGCGGCCGCGGCGCGTGCGCCATTTCTCGCTCGTCCAGCGACGGCCGCTGGCGCGCGCATTCCATGCCTGGATGGGGAGGATATAGCCCGTGGGCCGCGTCAGTCCACGTTCGAAGACGCGGGCCATTCGCGAACGCTCTTCCGGATCCTTCAGCTTCGAATTGGATGGATCGACATTGTCGGGCAGGTTCGCTTCCTTCACCAGCCATTCGGCTGGATCTTCGAAGGCGGGCGCCACATAGCCCGGCTCGATATCGAGTTCGCCGGCGATCGCCGTCAGCAGGCGGCCGGCATCGTCCTCGGTGACGCTGTAGTCGCGGCCTTCATTGGCGATCAGATCCGGATTCGACCAGATCGGCAGGCCGTCGCGCCGCCAGTAGAGCGAAAAGGTCCAGCGCGGCAGGCTTTCGCCGGGATACCACTTGCCCTGGCCGTAGTGCAGGAAGCCATTCGGCGCGAAGCGTTCGCGCAGGCGGCGGATCAACGTATCCGCTTTTTCACGCTTGGTCGGACCGACGGCTGCAGTATTCCATTCGTCCGACTCGAAGTCGTCGATCGAAACGAAGGTCGGCTCGCCGCCCATGGTCAGGCGCACGTCTCCTTCCTTCAGGATCGCGTCGACCTTTTCGCCGAGTTCGTTCAGCGCATCCCAGCTTTCGTCCGAGAAGGGCTTGGTGATGCGCGGATGCTCGGCGACGCGGGTGACCTTCATGTCGAAATCGAATTCGGTCTTGGCTTCGCCGAAATAACCGCCCGAGATCGGCGCGGCATTGCGGTAATGCGGCGTGGCGGCAAGCGGAATATGGCTCTCGCCCGTCAGAAGGCCCGATGTCGGATCGAGGCCGACCCAACCGGCGCCGGGGAGGTAGACTTCCGCCCAGGCATGCAGGTCGGTGAAATCGACCTCGGTGCCGGAAGGGCCGTCGAGCGCCTTCAGGTCGGGTGTCAGCTGAATGAGGTAGCCGGAGACGAAACGGGCGGCGAGGCCGAGATGGCGCAGGACCTGAACAAGCAGCCAACTCGTATCGCGACAGGAGCCTTTCGCCTTTTCCAAGGTCTCCTCAGGCGTCTGGACGCCGGCTTCCATGCGGATGACATAGCCGATTTCCTGCTGCAGGCGCGTATTGAGACCGACGATCATATCGACGGTCTTTTGCGCGGAGCGGTCGAGCGTGGCGAGGAAGGCTTTCAGTCTGGGACCGGGTTCTTCCGGCTTCATATAGATTGACAGATCCTCGCGGATGGTCTCGGGATAATCGAAGGGCCATTTCGTCGCTTCCTCTTCGACGAAGAAGTCAAAGGGATTGTAGACCGTCATGTCGGCGACGAGATCGACTTCGATCTTCAGCTCGGTTACCGGATCGGGAAAGACGAAGCGGGCGAGATAGTTGCCGTAGGGGTCCTGCTGCAGGTTCACGAAATGATTTGACGGCGTGACTTTCAGCGAATGGCTCAGCACGCGCGTCTTGGAATGCGAGGCGGGTTTCAGGCGGATGATCTGGGGGCCGAGGCGAACCGGATTGTCGTATTTATAATGGGTGAGATGATAGATGCTTGCCTTGATCGCCATATGTCTCTTCGCCTAGCCCGCATCGTTGTGCGGTGATTGCTGTTCCCACCAGCAGTGTGTGCAATGCAGCGAAAGAAAGCAAGGCGTCTCCCGGCGCTTCGGAAGCTCCTGCCGTGTAATGCCAAGAAAAAACGGCGGGCTTTTGCCCGCCGTTCTGAAATCTGGATCTGTTTGCTTGCGGATCAGCTTCTGCCGAACTCATCGACCAGGCGGATGATGTCGTCCTCGCCGAGATAGGAGCCGGTCTGCACTTCGATCAGCTCCAGCAGGATCTTGCCGGGGTTCGACAGGCGATGCACTTCGCCGAGCGGGATATAGATCGATTCGTTTTCGCGCAGCATCTGCACGTTTTCGCCGACTGTCACTTCGGCCGTGCCCTTGACGACGATCCAGTGCTCGGAGCGGTGGTGATGCTTCTGCAGCGACAGCTTCTTGCCCGGAAGCACGAAGATGCGCTTGACCTGGAAGCGCTCGCCGTTCAGCACCGAGGTATAGCCGCCCCAAGGGCGATAGGAGGTCGGGTGCGTCTCGGTGAGCTTGGCGGTCTTCTTCTCGCTTGCGAGCAGCTTGACGAGCTTGCCGACTTCCTGGCTGTCCTTGAGGTGGCCGACATAGACGGCGTCCTCGCTGGCGATGACGGCGACGTCCTCAAGCCCCTGCACGGCGACGTGCAGGCTGTGCGTCATCACGAGCGAATTCTTCGTGTTGACCAGTGTCGTGGCGCCGGCCGATACGTTGCCGCTTTCGTCACGATTGCCGACTTTCCAGACCGCGTCCCAGCTGCCGAGATCGGACCATGTGAAGGGCGAGGGAACGACGGCGGCGTTCGCCGTCTTTTCCATCAGCGCGTAGTCGATGGAAATGTCGGGGCTCTTGGAGAAGGCATCGGCATCCAGACGGGTGAAATCGAGGTCGCGGGTTGCCTTGGAAACGGCCTTGCTGGCCGCTTTCTCGACGTCGGACGCATATTCCTTCATTTCGTCCAGAAGCTGTGCCGCCGAGAACATGAACATGCCGGAGTTCCAGTAGAAGCTGCCGCTTGCCACCATTTCCTGAGCCTTGTCCAGCGCCGGCTTCTCGACGAAGCGCTTGACGGCATGGGCGCCGGTCGAAAGCGCCTTGCCGCTTTCGATATAGCCATAGCCGGTGGCCGGTTCCGTCGGCTTGATGCCGAAGGTGACGAGCTTGCCCTGAAGGGCGGTGTCGCGCGCCTGGCGCACGCAATCGTAATAGGTCGCGTTGGCATCGATCTCATAGTCCGAGCCGAGGACGTGCATGATCGCGTCCTTGCCGAAAAGCTCGGTGACGAGCGCGGCGGCAGCTGCGACGGCGGCAGCGGTATTGCGGGCGACCGGCTCCAGCAGCACGGCGGCCAGTTTCAGGTCGAGCTCGCGAGCCTGTTCCGCAACGAGGAAGCGGAATTCCTCGTTGGTCAGGACGATCGGCGCTTCGTAAAGTTCAGGATCGGCAACGCGCTCCAGCGTGTTCTGAAACAGCGTCTTGTCGCCGATGAACTGGATGAATTGCTTCGGAGCGGATGCGCGCGATAGCGGCCATAGCCGTGTACCCTTGCCGCCTGCCATAATCACCGGAACGATCTTTGCTGCCATACTCTGCCTCTCCTAGACACTTCATTCGAGAGCCGACCGCCAGGAAGCGCAACCGCTGCGCCTTCCGCCATGCTCCTTCGACAACGTCAATCGCCATTGCGATATTTTTCGGCAAAACGCTAGCGCTAATATGTCGGCAGCGTAAACATTCGGCGATCTCGGAGCGGAAATCCCAATGAAAATCCATTCACGGCGCTGTCCTGCATGAAAAGGCGGAGGCCGTCGGGAAACGGTCTCCGCCATAGATTCTGGATTGCTCGTTCGCAAACAGCAGCCTTCAGCGGCTGGGCGTCTACGCTTCCGCCCTGTCGTGCTGTTCGCCACGTGCCGGCACATGGTCGAGGGCGTTGCGCCTGTTGTAGCGGATCGACGACCAGAGTGAGATGCCGATCAGGGCCGCGCCGCCGAGGCCGGTGATGACTTCAGGAATGTGGAACAGTGTCTGCACATACATGATCACCGAGAGGATCAGGATGGCGTAAAAGGCACCGTGCTCGAGGTAGCGGTAATGGGCAAGCGTGCCCTTTTCCACCAGCATGATCGTCATGGAGCGGACATACATGGCGCCGATGCCGAGGCCGATGGCGATGATGAACAGGTTCTGCGTCAGGGCAAATGCGCCGATGACGCCGTCGAAGGAGAAGCTGGCGTCGAGGATTTCGAGATAGAGAAATGCGCCGAAGCCGCCCCTTGCGGCTGCGCTCATAGTCTTTTGCGAGGCATCCAGGAAACCTGCCAGGACTTCCACCAGGAGGAAGGTCAGGAGGCCATAGATGGAGGCATGCAGGAAGGTCGTCGAATCGTCGCCGTCGAGCAGAGAGCTGAAGATCAGAACAAGAACCAGCACGAAGGCGATTTCAACGCCCTTGACGGTGGCGAAATGTGCCATGCGCTTCTCGATGAAGCCAATCCAGTGCACATCCTTTTCGTGATTGAAGAAATAGGTCAGGCCGACCATCATCAGGAATGTGCCCCCGAAGGCGGCGATCGGCAGATGTGCATTCTGCATGATCTCGGCATATTGCTCCGGCTTGGTGGCGGCCAGCTTCAGCGCCTCCCACGGGTCGATCCAGGCGGCGATCGCGACGATTGCCAGCGGAAAGACGATCCTCATGCCGAAGACGGCGATGATGATGCCCCATGTCAGGAAGCGATGCTGCCAGACCGGCGTCATCTCCTTCAGTTTGTTGGCATTGACGATGGCATTGTCGAAGGAGAGCGAAATCTCCAATACGGCGAGAACCGCGCAGATGAAGAAGGCCGTGGCGAGGCCACCCATCGTGCCGGTGGTATTCCAGCCCAGAAAGGCGCCGAGAGCAAGGCCACCGATGGTGACGGCAAAGGCCCAGCCGAAATAGCCGAGTACGGATTTGGAGGCGGCGGGCGGCGTCATGGGCGCACCTCGCCACAAAGGAACTGATGATTTTCGGATGGAACGGGCAGCCATATGCCGAAGACGGCATGCGGGCGAGGCATGGTCAAGCTGTTCATGAAAGAAATCCGCCGGCTCATCTGCAGGCGGTACCGACATCGCGAGAGCGCCGTGAAAACTCTCGCCAGAGGGGCCCGGCACCAAAGTTCAATCCGTCGCCGATGTCAGGAAGGCGCGGAGATAGTCAATAGTTAGTGAAGTCGCGACGCAGGTCAAGAGTTGAAATAGGGCCTGCTGACCTTGCTCCCAATAATTGCGAATTTGGGGAACCAAACGGAAAAGGCCGCGTTTGCCCCTCACGCATGTTTGCGCCGTCCGCTACGCGGATCCCTCGAGCGGATCCGTTACCTTCAATACAGCGATCGACAGGAGAAGCTCCCATGAGCCCTTATTCCATTCACCGCAACGAACCATCGCAGAAGCCGGAATTGACGGAGCGGCAGAAGAAGGCTCGGCCGAACACGCTTCGCCAGGCCCAGGTCCTGCCGCCACATCAGGTGGATCTGACGCTGCATCCCGTGACCCATGAGGATGTGCATGTCCCCGCCCATGTCAACGGCGCGGATCTCTCGCGCGAAGCGCCGGCAGACGCCAATCATAACCACAAGCAAAAGAGCGGCCCGCAGCATTAAACGGACCGCGCCTTGTGCGACGGCAATGCCTGCTTATTTGTGCCGCGGCGTTTTGCCGTCGGACGTGAAGCTGCCGTTGAAGCTCATTTCCGTCGATTTCGCCGAGCATTGGATGGCAATCGGCTTGCCTGCGTAGGGATTGGCAAAGGTGCACGTGCCCTTTGCCTCGACTTGACCGGATATCTTGCTGCCGGCCCCTGTCGAGATGACATCGATCGGCAGCTGCGCGGTTCCCTTCTCACTGCCGGGCTTGATACCCTTGCCGTTGCCCTGGAAGCCGAGCATCTTGCCGCCTGATGTGAAGATGAAGGTCACCGAGCCGTCCGGACCCGTCACGCTGGCGATTTCGGCCTTGCATCCTTTGGAGGCGTCGAGCTTGCCGACCACGAGTTTGGAACATTTTCCACTGACGACGGTGACGCCTTGCGACGGGAAATTTTCCACTGCGCCGGCCGAGGTCGCGGCCAAGACGGTCAATCCAAAAGCAATGCCTGCGAATCGCATAAGAAGGGCTCCTTTCAAGCCCACGCAGTTTGCCGATCAAAATGTGGCAGTCAACCCAAAGCAGGGCGCGAGCCTGAACCGGCCGCCGATCGGTCCGATCGCCCGTTGTGCTTCACGCTCGTAACCGGAGCAGGCCGCTATCGCAAAACGACCGCTCAGGGTTGTGCGGATTTCAGTGAGGGGCCGATTCCGGGACGAGCGAGCCGATCAACTGCAGCAGGGCGTTCTGGCGGTTGCCGCCGCCGGCCAGGAATTCGTAGAGGGTCATGGTTTTCTCGCTGCCGCCGTCGACGACATAGTCCGCCTGGCGGATGACGTAGACCTCGCCGCTCTCGGTGTCGCGGGCGAGATGGAACATGTATTCATCGCCATTCGGCTTGTGGTTCTTGTAGAACTGCCGCTTCATCACCGTCATCTCGTCCTCCCGTATGATCGATGCGCTGATATGACAGTAGGATGACGGCGCGCCCGGAAGTCAAGCGGCTTCTGGCGAGAACTTGTGTCGCAGGCGGCGTGCAACTCGCAATCGCCGCGAACATCAGCATGTGATTGGCTATCTTCCAAAAGACGATTATTCTCGACCTGCGCTCGAATTTTCGGGCGCGGGAGGAGCGGTTCAGCTTTTCATAAAACCTCTGACCCGCTCTATCTTTTGCTTTTACGCAGTTCCGGACGGAAAGGCGCTTCGCACTTTTTCCGGAATTGCTCTAGTTGGAGATCGAAGCACATGAGAATGATGTTAGCGCTGGGAGCGATTTTGAGCCTGGCATGCGTCTCAGCAGGTGAGGCGCCTTCAAACTATCAGACCTATCACGGCATTCGCGCCGACAGCGATCCGGTGGTGCTTGCGACATACGAGAGGGTTCTCGATCGCTGCGAGCCTGAGGCTTATTCCTGGCACCGTGGCTCTCCGGATCCAAACAGCACGCTTTACTGGCTGGCTCTGCGGGATTGCCTCTACCGCCACGGTTTTGTCGATCGCGGTGCCTACGCCTATCCCACGACGGCGGTGTTCCGGCATTTCCTGGATCGCTGATCGTCTGCAATTCGTTTTGGCTCCCGATCGGCTCATTGGCCAATCTGCTCCAAGGCAAACTTAGGTTCAGCAAGTCGATGACGAAACTAAAAAGGCCTTTCGATTTCTCGAAAGGCCTTTGCTTATATCGATAAATAAACCTCCACCTACGGTGGAGGACTGGACGAGTTCTACACGGTAGTTGAGAGACCTCCTGCTTGAACCGCTGGGGTGGCCC
>NZ_JACHZO010000010.1:0-240809 GCF_014193575.1 Rhizobium sp. BK289 | reverse complement strand
GGACCTCGGGACTTCATGAGCCTTCTCCGATTGAGGCCCGCAGAGTGTATCAGTTTTTCCGTGTCCCGTGGTCCAGCCCGAGGGGTTCACTCCATTGGCGGGGTAATCGGCATCCAATTTTGACCCCCCTCAGATTTCATCTGACCATCCGGCTTTTGGCGGCGGATGGAGCGGGAGTTGAAGCGAGTGGATACGATTGCGCGTGTTCGACGGGCCTTCCATGTGCAGGGCTGGTCAGTGAAGAAGATCGTCCGGGAACTCCATGTATCGCGCAACACGGTTCGCAAGATACTGCGCTCCGACGAGACCGATTTTACCTATGAACGGGAGCGGCAACCGCTGCCAAGGATCGGAGCGTGGAAGGCCGAGATCGAGCGGTTTTTGACAGCCAATGAGGGCAAGCCGTCACGCGAACGGCTGACGCTGATCCGGATTTACGAGGAGGTTCGGGCACTCGGCTACGATGGCAGTTATGACGCGATCCGGCGATATGCCAAGACCTGGGCGAAGAACCGGGGAGCCGTGACGGCGGAAGCCTATGTGCCGCTCTACTATGCGCCAGGTGAGGCTTACCAGTTCGACTGGAGCCACGAGATCATTCTGATCAACGGCGTAACGACGACCGTGAAGCTCGCGCATGAGCTCTGGCGTCCTGATCGAAGGTGCAATCATGAAAACCGCCTGAAGCGGGAAGCGCCCGTGAAAAACAAATTCCAATCCTCAGGGCCTGATCAGCCCTGACGGATCCAGGTGAACGGACCGGGATTCCTTTTGGCTTCAACCGCCGATCTTGAGATTGGTCCCGTTCTCCTGAACCCGCGCTCGCGAAAGCGGGAAATTGGTGTCTGCCGCCAAAGAGCGGCGACCGCATGTGAGGTTGTACAGGCTCGAGAACCGGGCAGGTAATTGCCATGGGCTCAGACCGTGGATCCCACTCACCAAGGAGAAATTCGATGCCACTCGAATGAACAATTGACAAAAAACCTGATGTGAGGGACACGAACGTGTGACCAGTTATTTACGTGGTCAGCGAAATCGATTTGTCATTGCTCCATGACCGGGCGATTGTGAGCAAAATGCTCATTTGCGCAGCCTCACAGCGGCAATGACGTGTGGCGTCAGGAACGCGGCAATCTCTGTGATGACATCCTTCAGATCGCCGGGTTCATGTGCAACGCTTTCAACGAATGCGTGCCATTGCCGTTGCTTTTCCTGGTCCTTGACAAAGGCGTCCGTCAGGGCGTCGGGTATCTCCGGGGGATCGGTGTTTCTCGACGTTCGAAAGTCGCTTTGATCGCACACGCCATTCTGTCATCATCGAAATCGAATGACCTGTTGAGAATCCAGATATCGTAAAAGTCCTTCATGCGGCTGTTTGCACGCCCCAGCATGACCATCGCCTGGAACTTTTCGGCAATGACCGTCTCCCGCGCATAGGCTCTGAGCCGGGCCATCGGAAAACGAGCATAGAAGGATAATCTAGCGTCTCCGCCCCAGGCTCGAGCGCATCGCCAAATCCGATGTCGATCGTCAGGGTAATCCGCGCGCCACTGATCAAGGCCACGACCCGCAACCTGAGCCCGCCATATTCCAGCCCTCACGAATGCGACATTCGCATCACTGAAGGCATCTCGAAATCAGCATATTGACATTTGTCGAAAACGATTCGAATTTTGTCAAATCTAATACGGAGCGATGATCAACTGCGTCGTCGTCGAAGCTCGTTCCGGCCTGAGGAATGCGGAGGAGAAAGTGGAATTCCTGCTCGAAGTGAAGGGGCTGAAAAAGTCCTTTGGCGGCGTCGCCGCATTGCGCGATGGGCGCTTTCAGCTGCGTCCCGGCTCCGTCCACGCCTTGTGCGGGGGCAACGGTGCGGGCAAGTCGACGTTCCTCAAGATTCTGATGGGCATTCACAAGCGCGATGCCGGCTCCATTCGCCGCCGCGGCAAGGATGTGGATTACACAAGCCCTGCCGAAGCGCTCGCGGCCGGCATTGCCATCATCGAGCAGGAGCTCAGCCCCATCCCGCACATGACGGTTGCGGAGAACATCTATCTCGGCCGCGAGCCATCGGCGCGCTTTGGCGGCATCGATTTCAAGACAATGAACCGCAACGCGCAGGCGCTCCTCGACCGACTGCAGTTCAACATCCGCGCCACGCAATTCATGATGAACCTCTCGGTCGCGCAAGTTCAGCTGGTCGAGATCGCCAAGGCGCTCAGCCACGATGCCGAGGTGATCTTCATGGACGAGCCCACCTCCGCGATCGGCGAGAAGGAAGCGCAGCAGCTGTTTGCGACCATTGAGCGGCTGAAGGCTGAAGGCAAAGGCGTTGTCTACGTCTCGCACCGTCTGTCCGAAATCTTCCAGATCGCCGATTCCTACACGGCCTTTCGCGACGGGTCCTATGTCGGCAGCGGCGCGCTTGCCAATATCGACCGGCCGGGCCTCATCCGCCTGATCGTCGGCCGCGAGCTTGGCGAAGAATACATCAAGACCAACGTCCCGACGGTAACGCCGGGGCTGGAAGTCGCCGGGCTTACAGCAGAGGGCAAAGTCAACGACATCTCGTTTACCGCTCACAAGGGGGAGATTTTCGGCATTTACGGCCTGATGGGATCCGGCCGTACCGAGATCTTCAACTGCATCTTCGGCATCGATGCCGTCAGCAACGGCCAGATCAAGCTTGCTGGCGAGCCCATAACCGTGCGCAAACCGGCCGAAGCCATGCAGCATGGCATCGCCTTCGTCACCGAAGATCGCAAGCTGACCGGCCTCAACCTGATCGATAGCGTTCGCAACAATATCTGCCTTGCGAGCCTACCCGAAATGAGCCCCAATTTTTCGATGGATCGCCGGGCCGAGGCCAACGCCAGCCGGGACATGATCCAGCGCTTCGGCATCAAGGCTGCACGCGACAGCATGCCGGTCTCCGGCCTTTCGGGCGGCAATCAGCAAAAGGTGGTGCTCGGCAAATGGTTTCTGCGCAAGCCGAAAGTGCTGCTGCTCGATGAGCCGACGCGCGGCGTCGATGTCGGCGCCAAGCGCGAGATCTATCGCATCATCTGCGACTTCGCCGCCGAAGGCGGCACCGTGATCATGATCTCATCCGAAATAGACGAGGTTCTCGGCATGTCGGACCGCATCCTGGTGATGCGCCAGGGACGGTCTGCCGGAATTCTCAAGAGGGAGGAGGCCGACGCGCAATCGCTCGTGCATCTGTCGACCTGAACACAGCAGGCACGAAGCTCAAAAGAACGCGTCCGGCAACAAGAGGTATTTGCAATGTCCGCCACTGACAATAATCCGTCCAATTCCTGGTTCGGCTCGGACCGGCGCCGATTGATCATTCAGGAATACGGGATCTTTCTCGCCTTCCTTCTGCTCGCAGCTGTCCTCTCCGTTTCGAACCAATACTTCCTGACGGCCGGCAACATCTCCAACGTGCTGCTGCAGACCTCGATCAACGGGGTGCTGGCAATCGGCATGACATTCGTCATCCTGACGCGCGGCATCGATCTTTCCGTCGGCTCCGTGGTCGCACTCACAGGCATCGTCAGCGCCAGTTTCGCGACGACCTCGGCGACGGCCGGGATCATCGGTGCACCCTACCCGCCTTATGTCGCACTCGTCGTCGGCCTGCTGGTCGGTGTCGCCTGTGGCGCCGTGGTCGGCCTTATTGTCTCGCGCTTTGCCGTTCCCGCTTTTGTCGCAACGCTCGGCATGCTCTCTGCCGCCCGCGGCCTGACGCTGATCTATGGCGGCGGCAAGCCGGTTCCAGCTCTCACGCCTGACTTCCGCTGGATCGGCACCGGCAGCATCCTGTCCATCCCAATGCCGGTCGTTCTGCTTGCCATCGTCTTCATCATCGCCTGGTGGGTCCTGAACCGCACCCGCTTCGGCCGCTATATCTATGCTGTCGGCGGCAATCCGCATGCAGCCGTTACCTCCGGTATCAACGTCAGCAAGCTGCGCTTCCTCGTTTACGTCATTTCCGGTGGCCTCTCCGGTCTGGCAGGCATGATCCTTGCGGCGCGCACCGGCTCCGCTCTGCCACAGGCCGGCATCGCCTATGAGTTGGACGCGATTGCAGCCGTCGTCATTGGCGGCACCAGCCTTTCCGGCGGCGTCGGCCGCATCACGGGCACGCTGATCGGCGCGCTGATCATCGGTGTCATGAACAACGGCCTCGATCTCATGGGCATCCAGTCCTACTACCAGCAGGTCCTCAAGGGCGCGCTCATCGTCGGCGCCGTCATGCTCGACCAAAAGAGAAACCTGGGCGGCTGAGCCCGAAGACATTCCAGTGTCCACACTCGGAAAACCCAACGGCTCGTCAAGACGACGGCCGGACTTTCAACGGAGGAGACCTATAATGAAGAAATTATTGATTGCTCTTGCTGCAGCGACAGCAATTCTGGCCTCACCTGTCCTCGCCCAGGACAAGAAGCTGAAAATCGGCGCGGCTCCCTACGGCCTGAATGCCGAATTCATGCAGATCTGGTCGGCAGCGCTAAAGGAACACCCCGCCGTCAAGAATGGCGATGTCGATCTGACCATCTTCGACGGCCGCTATGACGCGCTCGTGCAGCAGGAGCAGGTCAACACGATGATCACGCAGAAGTTCGACGCGATCATCTTTGTACCGATCGATATCGAGGCCGCAGCAACCGCCGTACAGGCCGCCCATGACGCCGGTATCCCCGTCGTCGGCTCGAACACCCGCGTCAATTCCGATCTGCTGACTGCTTATGTCGGTTCCGACGACACGATCTCCGGCTACATGGAGGCCAAGAGCGTCCTCGACAAGATCGGCTGCAAGGGCAATGTCGTCATCCTCGAAGGCCCGATCGGTCAGTCCGCTCAGATCTCGCGCCTCGAAGGCAACAAGAAGGCGCTTGCCGAGTGCCCGAATGTGAAGGTGCTGGAAGACCAGACCGCCAACTGGTCGCGTGCCGAAGCCCAGACCCTCATGGAAAACTGGCTGACCTCTCATCCCGGCCAGATCAACGGCGTCATCGGCCAGAACGACGAGATGGCGCTCGGCGCGATCGAAGCGATCAAGGCTGCCAAGCTGAACGTCAAAGACTTCGCCATTGCCGGTATCGACGGCATCACCGATGCGCTCCATGCCGTCAAGGCTGGTACGATGACCTCGATCCTGCAGGACGCCAGCGCGCAGGCTCAGGGCGCCCTCGATCTGGCAATCTTTGCCGCCAAGAAGGGCAACTACAAGCCGGAATCCAAGATCTGGGAACAGTATCCGGCCATGCCGTTCAACGACGGCAAGGACAAGAACTACAATGTTCCGTGGACCCCGGTAACGGCCGAGAACGTCGACAAGCTGCTCGAAACCCGCAAGTAAGATCAATGTGGCGGGGCGAACCATCGCCTCGCCACACCCCGAAAACAGAGGCTTGAAAAAGATGACCGAGACATCCCCAGACATTGATTTGAACTTCCCGCTTTCAGGCAAGACGGCGCTCGTCACAGGCGGCGGCTCCGGCATCGGTGCTGCGGTCGCGGCTGCATTCGCCTCCAAGGGCGCGAAGGTCGCGGTTCTCGATATCAATGTCGACATGGCGAAGACCAAGGCATCAGAAATCGGCGGCGGCGCTGAAGCATTCGTCTGCGACGTGTCCGATCCGGCCTCGGTCAGCAAGGCCGTCAGCGATGTCGTATCGCATTTCGGCGGCATCGATATCGCCGTCAACAGCGCCGGCGTCGTCTTCCTTGCTCCCGCCGAGGATCTGCCGCTCGACTATTGGGACAAGACGATCAACATCAACCTCAAGGGAACGTTCCTGGTCACACAGGCTGTCGGTCGCGCGATGATCGCCGCCGGCAAGGGTGGCAAGATCGTTAATCTCGCCTCGCAAGCCGGCACGGTCGCCATCGAAGAGCATGTGGCATACTGCGCCTCCAAGTTCGGCGTGATCGGCATGTCCAAGACCTTTGCCGCCGAATGGGGCAAACACGGCATCAACGTCAACACCATCTCGCCGACCATCGTGCTGACCGAGCTCGGCAAGAAGGCCTGGGCCGGTGAAAAAGGCGAAGCCGCCAAGAAGCGCATCCCGACGGGCCGTTTCGCCTTCCCGCAGGAGATTGCAGCCGCGGCTGTTTTCCTCTCCTCGTCCGGCGCGGACATGATCAACGGCGCCGATCTGCTGATCGACGGCGGCTACACCATTCTTTGAGCGCAAGCGCTCGACAATTTCGACAGGAGAGACCATGCAGCGGTTCATCAACAATCCCGATGAAGTCGTTGAAGATACTGTAAAAGGCTTCATCAAAGCGCATTCGGATATCGTTCGTCTGGCAGACAATCCGCGCGTCGTCGTCGCCAAGGATGCGCCGTATGCCGGCAAGGTCGGCGTGGTCACCGGCGGTGGCTCCGGCCATGAGCCGGCCTTCATCGGCTATACCGGTAAGAATATGCTGGATG
The DNA here is from genome assembly GCF_014193575.1 of Rhizobium sp. BK289. NCBI lineage: Bacteria > Pseudomonadati > Pseudomonadota > Alphaproteobacteria > Hyphomicrobiales > Rhizobiaceae > Rhizobium > Rhizobium sp. BK289. The sequence continues at coordinate 234,361 of NZ_JACHZO010000010.1, read as the reverse complement.
CGGTCGCAGTCGGCGAGCTCTTTTCGTCCCCAACGGCCAAGAGCTTCCACGACGCCATCCGCGAGGCCAATGGTGGCCGTGGTGTTATCTGCCTTTACGGCAACTATGCCGGCGACAACATGAACGTGAAGATGGCGACGAAGCTTGCCGCCAAGGACGGCATCGAAGTCGCGACCGTCGTCGCCAACGACGATGTCTGCTCGGCACCACCGGAGGAGCGCGAGAAGCGCCGCGGCGTGGCCGGCGAAATCTTCATGTGGAAGATCGGCGGCGCCAAGGCTTCCAAGGGTGCGAACCTGGAGGAAGTACGCGTGACCGCGCAAAGGGCGATCGACAATTGCCGCTCCGTCGGTATCGGCCTTGGTCCCTGCACCCTGCCCGCCGTCGGTCATTCGAATTTCCAGATCGAACCCGGCACGATGGAAGTCGGCATCGGCCATCACGGCGAACCCGGCGTTCGCGTCGAGCCGCTGAAGACGGCAGCGGAGATAGCCGAGGATATGTGTCAGATCGTGCTCGATGATCATAATCTGGCCACTGGAACGGAAGTGGCCGTCCTCGTGTCTGGCCTCGGCGCGACACCGGTCAACGAGCTCTACATCCTCAACGACACGATCGAGACGAAGATCTCCGAACGGGGATTGAATATCTACAGGACCTATATTGGCAACTACTTCACGTCGCTCGAAATGGTCGGCGCGACGCTGACCGTGATGGCACTCGACGAGGAGCTGAAAGAGCTTCTGGACGTCGAGGTCGAGTGCACGACGCTGCTCTGAGGGGGACGCACGCATGCAGACATTCAACAATGCAACATCGGGTGATATCGTCTTGGCGATGGCCGATCGCATCGTCGAGAACCGCGCCTATCTCAGCGAGATCGACGGCAAGATCGGCGACGGCGACCATGGCGTCAACATGGCCAAGGGCTTCGCAATGGCCGCGGAACGCCTGAAGGGCAAGAACCAGTCGCTGTCAGTCTCGCTCGATACGCTGGGCACGGTGCTGATGACCGAGATCGGCGGCTCCATGGGCCCGCTCTACGGCGTCATGTTCACCGAGATTGCCGAAAAGCTCAACGGCATCGAGGCCATCGATAGCGCAGCCTATAGCAGGGCGCTGCATGCCGGGCTTGAAGGTATCCAGTCGATCGGTTCCGCCAAAGTCGGCGACAAGACGCTTCTGGACACGCTGGTTCCGGCAATCGAGGCGTTCGATGCTGCGAATGCAGCCGGCAAATCCTTTGCGGAGGCGCTCGATGCTCTGGTTGCTGCAGCCGAGGTCGGCCGCGACTCCACCCTCAATCTCGTTGCCAAGATCGGCCGCGCCAGCCGGTTGGGCGAGCGCTCGCTCGGCGTTCTCGACGCCGGTGCGACTTCCTGCGCTATCATCCTGAAGGAACTTTCGCTCTGCGCTCGCGCACGACTGCAATAACAGGGCTCTCCCAAGGCTGCGCGATCCCGTGCTCCACCACGGGGTCGCGCGCCGCCCTTCCTCAAGAAGAAGCATTTGCAAACATGCGTCATTGCTTTCATCTTCTGGCGAAAACGGGAAACAGTGAATCATCATGACAGGCAAGGCATCTTCGGTCGGCAAGAACAGTGCAAGCAAGGCGGGCGTGCCGGATGCGACCGATAGCATGCCGTTGCGCTATGGCGACGACCCCTATGTCTGGGCCTGCTGGCTCTATTACGAAGATGGCAAGACCCAAGGCGACATCGCCGAGATTATGGGCATTTCGCGGGCGACCGTGAACAGCTATCTCGCCGATGCCCGCAGCCGCGGCATCGTCAATATCTCACTCGAGCCCTCTCGCCTGAGTTCGCTCTCCATCGCTCAAGAACTCAAGCGCCATTTCGGCCTGCACGACTGTCTCGTGGTGCCTAGCGACGACGGTTCGCGGCCGCTTATCGACCGCCTCGGAACCGCCGGTGCGCAGGCCATCGCCCGCCTACTGAAATCCGGCGATACGCTTGCCGTTGCCTGGGGCCGCACGGTTCTCGCGGTCGCGGAGCAAGCCAATGTGCCGAACCTGCAGGATGTTACCATCGTCCAGGCAACCGGTGGCACCCGTGCACTCTTTGCCTACACGCCGGAACTCTGTGCCAGTGCCTTTGCCAATGTGACAGGCGGCAGGCTGATCAATATCACGGCCCCTGCGATCGTTTCGGCGCCTGAAGTTCGGGAGATCTTGTTGCGCGAACCATTGGTCGAGGATCAATTTGCTACCCTTGCCAAAGCCAACAAAGCTATCTTCGGCGTGGCGTCGTTGCGGCCGAACTCGACGGTTCACAGCAGCGGTTTCTTCGAGTCCGTCTCCCTGCAGGATTATCTGGCCAAGAATGCTGTTGGCGTTCTTGCCGGCCGTTTCATCGACACCAAGGGTCTGCCGGTTGCAGGGCCGCTCGACGACCGCACCATCGGCATATCCCTCGACATGCTGAAATCCATCGGGCTACGCATCGCCGTCGCCGGCGGCTTCGACAAGGTGCCCGCAATTCTCGCCGCCTTGCGCGGCGGCTATATCAACGTGCTGATTACCGATGCAGCCACCGGGCGCGGCATTCTGAATGCCGATGGTGTCACCGAGTTCGATCAGAAAGCCCAGCAGCGTCCGAAAACCGACAACAGCATTGCCCTGCCCAGCAGCTATCGAACGCATATCAAGAAATTCCTCAACAATCCCGACGATGTCGTCGACGAGATGCTGGAAGGCATCGTCAAGGCACATGCCTCGCATATCACGCCGATCAAGGGATCGAACCGCGCGCTGATGGCGCGAACCGGCCCGAGGCTGGGAAAGGTCGGCCTGGTGATTGGCGGCGGTACCGGGCACGAGCCTAGCTTTCTTGGCTATGTCGGCAAGGGGCTTGCCGATGCCGTTGCCATCGGCAACATCTTTTCCTCGCCTCCGCCGACGCCAATCCTCGAATGTGCCAAGGCGTCTTCCGGCGGCGAAGGCGTACTTTTTGTCTACGGCAACTATGCCGGCGACGTCATGAACTTCGAGATGGCCGCCGAAATGGCGCAGGAGCAGAAAATCGACGTCCGCACGGTGCTGACCACAGACGATATCTCCTCCTCGCCGATCGAGGATCGCGAGGGACGACGCGGCGTCGCCGGCAACTTCTTCATCTTCAAGATAGCCGGCGCCGCCTGCGACAAGGGTCTGTCGCTCGACGCATGCGAGACGGTGACGCGCAAGGCCAATGATCGGACTTTCACGATGGGTGTCGCACTCGAGCCCTGCTCGCTGCCGCAGACCCGACGCCACAACTTCGAAATCGGACCTGACGATATCGAATTTGGCATGGGCATTCACGGCGAACGCGGTGTCACCCGCGAGAAGATGATGAGCGCCGACGAGATCACCGATCGGGTGATGGACCGGATATTCTCCGAAATGAAGCCGGTTGCAGGCGATCGAGTGGCGGTGCTCATCAATTCTTTCGGCGCAACGCCGCTGATGGAGCTCTATATTCTGTTCCGGCGCGTCGAACAGAGGCTGAGCGCGAAGGACATCAAGATCGAGGCAAACTGGGTGGGACATTATTGCACGTCGCTGGATATGGTCGGCGCCTCCATATCCATCCTGCATCTCGATCAGGAACTGACTGACATGCTCTACCATCCGTGCGACACCTTCGCGCTGAAGGTCGGATGAAGCTATAAAAATGTGCCCGGCGACAATAGACATGGCCGGGACCGGGAGGAAGACGATGTCGGAAGAAGCCGCCCGATGCCTGGGCACCATGTTTCAGCGCATATCGATCGCGATCAATGCCGAAAAAGATCGCCTCTCGGAGCTGGATGGCGCAATTGGCGACGCCGATCACGGCATCACCATGTCTCTCGGCTTCATGGCGGTGAACGCGGAGCTCGCAAAGCTCGATCTTGCGCAGGCGTTACCCTCCGAAATCTTCTCCGCGGCAGCCTCCGCCTTTCTGGATGCCGTCGGCGCATCGACCGGCCCGCTCTATGCCACCGCCTTCCGCCGCGCTTCGCAGTCATTGAAGGCGGACGAATCCTTATCGCTCGCCTGCCAGGCAATGATCGTCGACGAGATGCGGGCCGGTATCCAGCAGCGCGGCAAAGGTCAGCGTGGCGACAAGACCATGCTCGACGCCTGGATCCCCGCTGCCGAGGCCGCAATCCACGCCAAGGCGAATTCGCACGATGCTATGACGATGTGGAATTCCATCGTTGACGCTGCCGAAGCTGGAGCTAATTCGACAAGCTCCATGGTGGCCGCCCGCGGTCGGGCCGCTCGGCTGGGAGAGCGATCCCTTGGGCATATCGATCCCGGCGCGGCTTCGGCCGTTATCATTCTGCGTGCGATGCGCGATACGTTTGAAGCAAGCTGAGCTTAGCACTAAGCAGCTGTAGAAGCCACCAAATCGCCCCGGCTTCGACAAGCTATCGCGATGCAACCAGCAATGCAAGCATTGCACTGCTGCTCTGGCTGCCGGCCCCTCGTCGGTGGGATTGTTCTTGTACTGATCGGCCATGACAAGCGCTTGGAACGAGTACCTATCTCGCGTTGCGAACGATCCCGCGGGCCCCAAAGGGGTCGACAGCGGCAAGGCTACAACCTCAGCGGCCTTGGTGGAACGTCAATCATTATTCGGTGGCGCAATATTGCCGACGCGACGGTGAATGACTGCCACGAGCGGGATCTTGCCCAGGTTAGAAGTAGTGGCGACGAGCTGCGCGGCGCTCCCGATAGCCAACAAAACTATAAGAGCTGGCGATATTGCCAGATATCACCAGCCCTTGGAACATAGTCAGCCGATTGGAATGCCTGAGCTACCGCATCTAAACGCTTGCGATCAGACCGCCGTCGATCCTCAGAACACTTCCGGTAACATAAGATGCACGCGTGCTCGCCAGGAAGGTGACGACATCGGCATATTCCTGCGGATCGCCGTAGCGGCCGACTGGAATGGAGGCGGTGCTTTGCGCCGAGACATCTTCTACCGAGCGGCCTTCGCGCTTGGCCCTCTGCTCATCCAGGAAGGTGATGCGCTGAGTGGCGATGCGGCCAGGCAGCACGATATTGACCGTCACGCCGTCGCGGCCGACCTCGCCTGCAAGGGTCTTCGACCAACCGACCAAGGACATGCGCAACGCGTTCGAAAGTCCGAGGTTCGGGATCGGCGCGACAACGCCCGACGAGGTCGAGGTAATGATCCGCCCCCACTTCTTCTCGCGCATCTTCGGCAGCACGGCATCGCTAATCGCAATGACCGACAGCACCATGCTATCGAAATGCTTACGCCAGCTTTCGGCATTCTGGCCAGAAACGAGCGTCGGGGGCGGGCCGCCGGTGATATTGACGAGGACGTCGACCGATCCGAACCGGGCTTCGATCGTCGAGAGGTTCGAGGTGATGATGCTGAGGTCGGCAAGATCCCAGGCGATCGCCACAGCGCTGCCACCACTTGCTTCGATCTCCGCGACCGCCTTTTCAGCCGCTTCCTTGTTGATATCGGCGACAGCGACATGGCTCCCTTCGGCGGCCAATGTCTTGGCAATTGCGCCGCCGAGGCCACCGCCTGCGCCGAGGACGAGCGCAGTTTTTTCCTTCAGTCCTAGATCCATGCGTGTTTCCTTTCATTTTCCGGCACACAACCGGTTTGCTTTGCAGGTCAGCCGGCCATCCAACCGCCGTCTACCATGAGGTTGATGCCGGTCATGTAGCTCGACATGTCGCTTGCCAGGAACAGAGCTGCGCCGGCAACATCTTCCGGGGCGCCGAGACGCGGCCAGGGCGTGCGGCGGCGCGAATAGTCGAGTGCATCGGAATCATTGGCGACACCAGGCTTGCCGGTGACGATCTTACCCGGCGCAATCGCATTGCAGATGATCAGGTCGTCGGCATGATCCACCGCGATCTGCCGCGTCATCTGCACGATGCCGCCCTTGCTGACGCCATAGGGAAAATCGCCGGGGCAAGCGACCATGCCATGCTGCGAGGAAATGTTGATAATGCGCCCGCGCACCTCGCCGACTGGTTCCTGTGCGACGAATTGTTGCGCGGCGCGCTTGCAGCAATAGAAGAAGCCGGTGAGGTTGACGCCGATGACGCGCGCCCATTGCTCCGGCGTCGTCTCCAGCAAATTGGTCGATGTGTAGATTGCCGCATTGTTGACCATCACGTCGAGTCGCCCGAAATGGCGGGCAGTCTCGCCGACCAGATGATCGACAGCATCCCAGTTAGAAATATCCGTCTTTACGAAAAGAGCATTGCCGCCGGTAGCGCGGATGCGCTCCAGCGTTGTTTCGCCACCCTCGATCGGCGTCTCAATCATGTCGGCGATGACGATGAAGGCACCTTCGGTGGCGTAGCGCAACGCGATGGCGCGCCCGAGGCCGGAGCTGGCACCAGTGACGATGGCAATTCTGTTCTGGAGCATGGGCATCGGCTGGTCCTCAGGCTTCACGGGTGACGACACTGCCGCGTCTCTCGGAGATGATCTTTCCATCGCGAACGATCTCCTGACCTTTCAGAAACACCCGGGTCAGCATACCCGGTACGTTCCAGCCATCGAATGGCGTATAGGCGGCGCGCGAGACCTGATCGGCATTTGTGATCCGGCTCGGCTGGCGCCGGTCGAGCACCACGATATCGGCATCGAAGCCAGTCGCTATCGCGCCTTTTGAACGACCTAAGCCGAAACGTCCAGCGGGGTTGAAAGAACATATGCGCACAAGATCGCTGAGCCCGATGACCCGTTCTTCGACTAGCCGTAACATGGTCATAAGCAGGGTTTGAAGCCCCGGCATTCCACCCGGAATATCTGCGAACGCGGCATAAGTAGCTGCCTTCTCGGCGGGGCTGTGCGGCGCGTGATCAGTGGCCACGATATCAATCAGGTCCTCGGAAAGGGCGGCTCGCAGCGCTTCGACGTCGGCCGGCGCCCTGAAAGGCGGCGAGCCTTTTAGGTTTGCGCCCGACCTCTCGTAGTCGGCGGCGGTGAAAAAGACATTCTGCGGCGTCGTCTCGACCGTCGCATCAGCCATGTCCCGCAGTCGCCGCCACGTGGAGATGCCAAGCGCCGAATTGACTTGGCGCACATGGATGCGGGCATTCGTGCCCGCCGCCGCCAGAATGGCGCGGACGACGCCCGATGCCTCAGCCAGAGCCGGCCGGCTTTCGAGAAATGCCGCGATATCCCCGGTACGATTGCGTAAGCTGCTGCCGACCAAGATCGATTGGTCGCCTGGCGAAATGCCGATGAGTGTATCGCTTTCGGCAAGGCGACTGACGATCCGCGAGACGGCATCCATGCCGTCGAATAGGAAGGCGTCAGGCACATCGGCCGTGAATAGCTCCAGCGAAACCGGTCGCAAATCCAGCAATCGATCCAGGGGGGCGGTCTCACGGCTGAGGGCAACCTGAAAGCCGACATCCACATGGATCCTTCCCCTAGCCATCTCCATCTTGGCGGTAAGCTGGTCGGCCGTCGCGGTCCAGGGATCATCGGTCGGCATGTCGAGCACGGTTGTTACACCGCCCAAGGCAGCGCTACGCGTCCCGCTGTCGAAATCTTCCTTATGCGTGAGCCCCGGTTCGCGCAGGTGGACATGGCCATCGACCAGACCGGGCAGAAGATAGCAGCCTTCGGCATTCACGATGCTGCGGGCTTCGACCGCCTCGCCGGGCGAGAGGATTGTCGCGATCCGGCCGTCGCAGATGACGACGTCACCCCTTACCTCGCCGCTCGCATTGACGATGGTCGCGCCTGATATGATTGTATCGAACATACCGCTCATCCCGATCACTCGTCAGCAGAGGCCCGGCAGGCGCGGTTCTTCGTGGGTCACCACCTCTATCAGCGCGGCTTGACCTGCACCGACCCTCCCAAGGGCACGCAGAAGCGCCGGACGAAGGCCCGCCGGCGACGTCACACACTCGCCATAGCCGCCCAGCGCTTCCGCGATCGGCGCATAGGCACCCGACATACGGTTTGCTCCGTATTTCTGAGTGGCGATCGGCATGCTGGCGGCGTAGCCGCCGAGCACGTTGTTGCGCATGACGACGGTCAGGATCGGCAGGTTGCAACGGATCGCAGTCTCGAAATCAATCCCGACCATGCCGAAGGCCGCCTCGCCCATCAGGTTGACGACCGTCGCCTCTGGTCGCGCCAGCTTGGCACCGAGCGCAAAGCCGAGGCCGCTGCCAAGCTGCGTGGTCTTGCCCCAGCCGATATAGCTGCCAGGCACGGTCGCCTCATAGAAGGGGCTGAACTGATCGCGCGGATTGCCGGCATCATGGGTCATGACCGTCTTTGCCGGATCGACCGCGCGCATGATTTCCCAGACGACGCGATAGGGAGAAATCGGCTCGCTCTCCGCTGTCAGGAGCGGCATCCATCGCTCGATGAAGGCGGCGCGCACAGCGCGGATTTCCTCTTCCATTTCAGTGCGTGCCGGAACATCAAGACGCCCCTCGCCAACCAGCGAAATCATTTGCCGGAGCACGGAGCGGGCGTCACCGACCACGCCCTGCGCGATCGCATAATCCTTGCCGAGATCGCCCTCGTCGATCGTCACCTGCAGCAGCACCTTGTCCTTGGCGATCGGCAGGATGTAGTGCGAGCGAGTCAGGCTGGTGCCGAGCGCGAGCACGACATCGGCCTTGTCCAGGAAATGATCGACCGTCGCCGGCCGCGCGCGTCCGGCCGTGCCGAGCGCCAGCGGATGGTTTTCCGCAAAGCCGCTCTTGCCGTTTGGCGTCGTCATGACCGGGATGCGGAACAGCTCGGCAAATTCCACGAGCTCCTGCGAAGCCGAGGCGGTAAGCACGCCCTGCCCCGCGAAGACGACGGGGTTCTTGGCCGCCAGCAGCATCGCCACCAGTTCGGCGATCTCGCCGCTATCGGCCTGCGGCACGCTGCGCCTCGGCTTCAGATAAGGATTGGCGGAAGGCGCATGCCGCTCGGCCAGCAGATCGACGGGCAGCTCCAACAGAACCGGCGCCGGACGGCCGTTGCGAACGCGGGAAATTGCCGAATGCATCAGCTTCGGCAGATGCTCGACGCGCGTCACCGCCTCGCACCATTTCGTCACATGGCGAAAGTTGCGGCTCGCCTCGAAATTCGGTGCCACTGCCTCAGACCCGCGCGGATAGCCCGTCGGCAGGAAGAGGATTGGCGCACGGTCGTTGAAGGCTTGCGCGATACCACCGAAGGCGCTCTCTGCACCGGGGCCGTATTGCACAGTGACGACGGCAAGTTCGCGGCCGGCCGTGGTGCGCGCATAGCCCTCGGCGATATTCACGGCGACGCGGGGCGTGCGGGTGATGACGGGGGGAATGTCGAGATGAGCACACGCGTCGAATAGTTCGCTGTTCGGGAAGCCTATAATGTGCTTCACGCCCTCCTGCTTCAGGATGGAGGCCACGACATCCGCGCCGCTCATGTCCTTGCCCCACATGGCCCGTTCTTCCCTCGTTTCCCTCGATGGCTCAATGCCGCTCTCGATCCCGTCACGCATCGCGGCCGAAGGCCTCGTGGTTCTCGAGCCAGTGGCGAGCAATATCCTCACGGCGCATGAAGCCAGCGCCCGGCGTCTTCTGGACATGTTCGATGACATCGCGCAGGCCCGATGCGCGGTTCGGCTGACCCATCCAGCGCGCATGAACGCCGATCGTCAGCATGCGGCCACCGGTCTCATCCGCCTCCCCCATCATGTAGTCGATGGCGGAGCGGCAATCCTCGGCAAAGTCACGCGGATTGCTATAGCCGGGCGCAATCAGATAGCGGCTGTCGTTCAATGTCTTGGAATAGGGGACGACGAGCAGACGCGTGCCGTCGTGATCGATGAAATAGGGAAGGTCGTCGTTGCAGGGATCAGAATAATAGAGGAAACCGCCCTCTTTCGCGATGAGATCGCGGGTGTTGACGCTCGGGAAGGACCGGCAATTCCACCCCATCGGGCGGCGACCGGTCAGCTTCTTGTAGAGAGCGACCGCATCGTGCAGTTGGCGCTCCTCGTCCTTGCGCTCGATGGTCGAATATTCGCTCCAGCGCAGGCCGTGGCCGAGCAGGTCATGGCCGCGGGCGTTCATCCATTCGGTGACGGCTGGGTTCTTTTCAAGCGCGACGGCGCAGGCTGACACGGTGATCGGGACTTTGTAGCGATCGAAGAGGCGCGCAAGCCGCCAGACACCGGCGCGGCTGCCATATTCGAAATGCGTCTCGGTGCCGAGATCGCGCACCGGCGGGCTGTTTGGAATATTGTACTCGCCCCAATTGTCGTTGCGGCCGTCCTCCAGCCAGGAATATTCCGAGCCTTCCTCGTAGTTCAGCACCAGGTTGATCGCGAGCTTGACGCCACCGGGCCAGCTTATGAAGGGCGGCTTCGGGCCATAGCCGATAAAATCGCGCGCCTGGCGTTCCGTGTTTTCGGGTTTGACGGGTGCCGACATTATTTCGTCTCCCCGGATGCGCCTTCATTCGCGACGATCCAGTCCATGTAGTCGTGGAAGGCTTCCCTGGCGGGGCGCGGGCGCCAGTCCGTGTCGCGCTCGATGCGGGCGAGATCATATTCGCCCCACATGCCGTCCTTCAGCGTCGCGTCCTGGATGACATTGGCGGTGTCGTGTGGGCTGACCTCGACCTTCAAATCAGGCACGCGCTCCCGCGCCCATTCGATGATGTCGCCTGTGGTCGAGGTGCGACCGCTGCCGATATTGTAGTGGCGATAGCGAAGCCGCGGCGCCGTCAGCAGTGCCACGACGGCATTGCCGACGTCGGCGGAATGGACGTAGTCACCGACTGATTCCAGGCTGTTTGGCCGGATTACCTCACCTGCCAGGGCCATATGCGCCACCTTGTTCGGAACATGGCGGAAATTGCGGCTCTCGGTCGCCCGGTCCATCGTTCCGTAAACCGAGGCGAGACGGACGCTGAGCGCAGATAGGCTGAAGAGATCGGCATAGCGGTTGACCACCATTTCGGAGGCGAATTTGGAGATGCCGTAAAGCGTCAGCGGCGCGACATAGCCGTCTTCCGGCAGGGGTTCGCCGGCCCAGTCCGGCCCGTGATGACGATAGACCGAGCCGGAGCTGACATAGATGAAGCGCTTGACGGAGGGGCGGCTGCGCGCCCATTCGAGCATGTGAACGGTGCCCATCAGATTGACATCGACGATCCTGGCTGGCTCCTCGGCCTCCGGCTGACGCTTGGCCTCGGCAGCGCTGCCGCGCGAGATCGGCGTGATCGTCGCGCCATGCACGATGACGCTGATGCCGTGCTGATCAAGCGCGGCCGACCAGTGCGAAGGGTCGCAGATATGGGCGGTGATGACCGAAAGCCGATCGCGCACCGGCGCAAAATAGCGCTCGGCCATGGCATCGAGGCCGGAGCGATCGAGGATGACGGCGCGGGCCGTGGGATCGCGATCCAGCCAGGTCCGTGCCACGACGCTCATGACGAAGCCTGTGCCGCCTGTGACGAGAAGGGTCATTTCAAAATCCAATCCAGATCATTGCATTCATGGGTTCAGCGCACCGCATAGCCGCCATCGACGAGCAGGTCTGTGCCCGTCACGAAGGAGGCGTCGGCCGAGAGCAGGAAGGCGGTCGCGGCCGCAATCTCGTCGGGCTGGGCGATCCGGCCGAGCAGATGCGCCGGGCCGAGTTGCCGGTCGGCGGCTTCGAGATCCGGCCAGCGCTGCAGAAGCCGCTGCGTTGCGACCGCGCCCGGCGACAGGCTGTTCACCCGGATGCCCTCACCCGCATGATCGATCGCCATGGCCTTGGCGAGGTGGACGAGACCTGCCTTGGCGGCGCAATAGGCGACGGCCTTGGCGGTTGCGACATGCGCGAATTGCGAGGCGATCAGGACCACGGAACCGCCGCCACCAGAAATCATCAGGGGCAATGCGAACTTCGATGCCAGGAAAGCCCCCGTCAGGCTGACATCGAGCTCGCGGCGCCATTGCTGCTCGCTGAGATCGACCACCGTCCCATCCAGAGATGGCGCAGCGGCATTGTGAACCAGGCCGTCCAACCGGCCGAACCGGCCGCGGACCGTATCAAGCGCGCGCTCCATCGAACGCCCGTCGGTGACGTCGCAGCGCACGGCAAGCGCGCGCGAGCCGAGTTCCTCGGCCAGATTGGCGGCGGCATCCTCCGCATGGTCGGCGCAGACAACGCTGCCGCCCTCGGCAAGGCAGCGCCGCGCGATGGCCGCGCCGATGCCGCTGGCGGCACCCGTGATCAGGATGACCTTGCCGGCAAGTCGGGCAGTCATGGGATCGGAGTCCGAGGTCATGACGCCAGCACCCTGGAAAGCCCCTGCTGCGGCGGGAAGGGACGCAGGCGCGGGATGAACTGGCCGCGGCCGGGCTGCGACAGAACCTCGCCGTCGTTCCAGACGAGCTCGCCCCGCGAGATCGTCATGACCGGCCAGCCGCGCACCGTCTGCCCCTCATAAGGGGTGTGATCGGTCGCGTGATGCAGCATGTCGTTGTTGATGGTGACGAGGCGATCCGGGTCCCAGATGGCGATATCGGCATCCGAGCCGACAGCGATCAGGCCCTTGCGCGGATAGAGGCCGAAGAGGCGCGCCGGCGCAGCAGAAGTCAGATCAACAAACTTCTGCAGCGACATGCGTCCGCCGTTGACGCCTGCCGAAAATAGCAGCGCCAGACGTGTCTCGATACCGGGGATGCCGTTCGGGATGCGGTTGAAGGGTGTGTCCGGCCCGCCGGCGATCTTGTCCGCGTAATTCCATGGCGAATGGTCGGATGAGAAGACCTCAAGCGTGCCGTCGAGAATGCCGCGCCAGATCTCCGGCTGGTGCGACTTGTCGCGTGGCGGCGGCGTGCACACGCATTTTGAGCCGGAGAGATCATGTGTGTCGATGTCTTCGGCCGAGAGGAAGAGATATTGCGGGCAAGTTTCGGCATAGATCGGCAGGCCTCGCGCCTTGGCGCGGCGGATTTCCTCGACTGCACCGCCGGCGGCGACATGGCTGACAAGGATCGGCGTTTCGACCAGTTCCGACAGGCTGATGGCGCGATAGGTCGCTTCGCGGTCGCCAATCTCCGAATGGGTCTTCTCGTGATAGCGCAGCTGCGTCTTGCGGGCGGCGATGAATTTTTCCGTTAGCCAGCGTATGCAGGCGTCGTTTTCCGCATGAACCATGACCATCGCGCCATGCGAGCGGGCGAGATCCAGTACGTTAAGAACCTCGTAGTCGTCGAGCTTCAACCCGTCATAGGTGAGATAGATCTTCATCGAGGTGCAGCCCTCGGCGATCAGCGCCGGGATTTCGTCGCACAACACCTCGGGCGAGGGATCACCGACGATCAAATGAATCCCATAATCAATATGCGCCTTCGGCCGCGCCCGCTCGTGATAGTCCTCGACAATGTCGCGCAACGATTGGCCGCGCATCTGCATGGCGAAGGGAACGACCGTGGTCGTGCCGCCGCACAGTGCGGAAAGCGTTCCCGTGTTGAAGTCGTCGGCGGTGGCCTTCCCTTCCCAGGGCTGCTGATCCATGTGGCAATGGCTATCGACGCCGCCCGGCAGGACAAGCCTGTCCTCGGCCGAGATCTCGCTCTTGCCCTCGGGCAGACCCTTGGCGATGGCGGCGAATTTGCCATCACGAATGCCGATATCGACTTCGCGTGTCTCATCCGGAAGCACGACGCGGCCGCCGCGAATGACGAGATCGAAGGGAACATCTTTGCTCATTGGTTCACTCCGGAAGCAAGGCCATCGGGCGCCGCCTCCATAATTTGCGTGGCGGCTTTGCGCCGAAGGTTGAAACAGGCGCCGACCGAAACCAGCGCGGCGCCGCTGCCGAGCATGATGAAAAGCGCATAGGGCGCGACGTAGTCCATGAGGCCGGCGGCAATTCCTGGGGTCAGGACATTGCCGATCGAATAGAGCAGCAACAGCCCGCCCGATGCCGACACCATGTGACGACTATCGATCTGCGAATTGGCAAAGGCGATGCCGACGGGATAGATCGTCAGGGCGGTCGCGCCGTAGAGGAAGAAAAGCACGAAGAGCAGCGGCACATAATGGTTCGCGAGCAGGATGACCGCCGCGCAGAGCGCTGCCGCAAGCATGCCCTGTACCAGCAGCATCCAGCGGCGGTCCAAGCGATCCGACAGCCAGCCGACCGGCGTCTGGGCCAGCATGCCGCCCATGCTGAACGCCGTCACCAGCCCAATCGTGGTCGATGCAGGAAGCGCGATCTTCGCGCCATAGAGCGGCGTCAACGCGAAGACGTTCATGTTGGTCATGCCCGCCTGAAAGACGGCGATGATCGTGACCGGGGCCAGAACGGCGAGCTTCCATAGGCCGTAACGCTGATCGGCCGCGGTGACATCTGTCTGCAGGGGGCGAACGGATCGCATCGGCAGTGCCGGCCAGGGACGTCCCACAAACCGGCAATAGAGCGTGCCTGCCGTAATCGTCAGGGCTCCCATCAGGAAGAGGTGCGGCGAATGCGGGCCTGCGGCCTCGACCAGCAGTTGGCCGAAAAGCACGGCGAGCGAGGTCATCATCATGTAAAGCGAGAAATAGGCGCCGCGATTGCGCTCATCGGCATAAAGATTGATCCAGCTCTCCGAGACCACGAAGAGGACGGCCATCGAGAAACCGCTGAGAAAGCGCAGGACAAGCCAGACGGGCGTCGCCGCCGTTGCCATATAGCCGAAGCCGGCAAAGGTCGCGAGGAAGCTGACCACCAGAAATGCGACGCGATGGCCGAGGCGGGCGACAAGAAGACGCGCCACAAGGCAGCCGGCGAGAAATCCGACGGGAAAGCCCGTCAGGAGAAGCTGAACGACGCCAGGATCGATCCCGAGCTGGCTGAGCCTCAGCGAAACCGAGGTCGTCAGCAGGCTGTTTCCGGTGCCGATGACGCAGATCCCTACCATGACAGGCACCAGCGCGCGAAAACGCGGCGCCCTCTTCCAGAAGCTCGCCGCGATGGAGGTCTCGGAGCTCATCCCTCCTCCCCCGTCACCGATGCATAGACCGGCAGTTCGGAGCGCAAACGATCTTTCTCGATATGGCAGGCGATCTGATGCGTCTCAGACATCTGCCGGATCGGCGGCGCGACCGCGTCGCAGATTCCGCCGACCTTGCGATGACAGCGGGTGGCAAAGCGACAGCCTGCCGGCACGTTGACCGGGCTCGGCGTTTCGCCGGTCAGCCGTATCCGCTCACGCGTTGCCTCGTCGAGGTTGGGGCTGCGGATCGCAGAGATCAGCGCTTCGGTATAGGGATGCGTGCCGCCGCCGAAGACTTCTTCGACCGTGCCCTGTTCCATGACCTTGCCGAGATACATCACGACGACCTTGTCGGCGACATGCCGCACCAGCGCCAGATCGTGGCTGATGAAGAGCATCGTCGTGTGCTTTTCCTTCTGGATATCGAGAAGGAGTGTCACCACCGCCGCCTGCACGGAGACATCGAGTGCCGAAACCGGCTCGTCGGCAACGATCAGCGACGGATCGGCGGCAAAGGCGCGGGCGATCGCGATGCGCTGCTTCTGACCACCGGAGAGCTGGTTCGGCTTGCGGTCGGCGACCGCGGGCGACAAGCGCACCATTTCCAGAAGCTCGCGCACGCGCTCCTCGATCGCCGCCTTGCCATTGCGAATGCCGAATTTCTTGATCGAACGGCGGATGGAAAAGGCGGCCGAATGCGAGGGATTGAGCGTGCTGTCCGGATTCTGGAAGATCATCTGGATCGATTGCAGCATGTTGCGCGGTCGCTGCCGCGCCTGCAGCTCGGCAATATTCTCGCCCGCCATGCGGATCGAGCCCGACGTCGCGCTGTCCAAACCGGTAACGATGCGGGCAAGGGTCGATTTTCCGCAGCCGGACTCCCCGACGAGAGCGACGATCTCGGCCTTGCGCACGCCGAAGGAGACGGCCTCGTTGGCCTTGACGGTCTTGTCGGTGCCGATGCGGTAAAGCTTGGTGACGTCGGAGAGCGTGATTGCCTCTTCCTTCGGCGCGACCTGCCCGAGTTCCGCCGGCAGCCTTCCGACAGGCCGTTCCATGTTAGGCCAGCGGACGCAACGGACCAGATGGTCGGCGCCTGCCTCGGTCAGTGCGAGGCCCGGCCTGTCACATAGGCCGGCGGTGAAGCCGGCACAACGAGGCGCGAAGAAGCAGCCTTCCGGCCGCTCCTGCGGCAGCGGAATATGGCCTGGGATGGCGGCGAGCGCGCGGCTGCGCTTGTCGCTGCCGATATTGGGAATGCAGTCGATCAACCCCTGCGTATAGGGGTGGCGCGGCCTGCGGAAGAGATCGCCGGTCTTGCCCTCCTCCACCATCTCACCGGAATACATGACGCCGACGCGGTCGCAGGTTTCGGCGATCAGGCCAAGATTGTGCGAGATGAACAGAAGGCTGGTCGAATAGCGCCGGCGCAACTCGCCGATGAGGTCGATGACGGCCGCTTCGACTGTCACGTCGAGGCCTGTCGTCGGCTCGTCGAGCAGTAGCAGCGAGGGCCGCGCCAGAAGCGCCATGGCAATGACGACGCGCTGTTGCTGGCCGCCGGACAATTGATGCGGATAACGCTTCAGCATGTCGCCGGCATCTGGCAGGCGGACGTCGTCGAGCATGGCAGCGGCCATTTCCATCGCTTCCGCCTTCGTCGAGCCAAGATGCAGCAAGGGCACTTCGGCAAGCTGCGATCCGATCGTCTTGACCGGATTCAGCGCGCTCATAGGGTCCTGATAGACCATGGCGATGCGCCGGCCGCGGATCGCCCGCAGCTGCTTTTCCCTGGCGCCGACGAGTTCGGCGCCATCGAAGCGGATGCTGCCGCCGGCGATCACGCCTGTGTTGCCAAGATAGCCCATGATCGCCATGGCCGTCGTGCTTTTGCCACAGCCGGACTCGCCGACGAGGCCGTAGCTCTCGCCCGGGCGGACGGAGAAAGAGAGATTCGGCACCGCGACCACTGTCTCACTCTTGCCGCGAAACTCGATCCTGAGATCCCTGATATCGAGTAGCGGTGCCAGATCGGTGTTTGAAGCGTCGGGCATGGCGGCGCCTTGCAGGTTGGAGACGGACAGGTTCATGGCTTCCACGCCTCACGCATGCCATCGGCAAGAAGATTGAAACCGAGCACGAGACTGACAAGGGCGGCGGACGGAATGAGCGACATGAGCGGCCAGACATTGAGAACGGTGACGCTCTCCTTGACCATGCCGCCCCAGTCCGGATTCGGTGGCGGCAGACCGAGACCGAGAAAGCCGAGAATGCCGATGGTGATGATCGTATAACCGATGCGCAAGCAGGCATCGACGATGAGCAGGCTGCGACAGTTCGGCAGGAGCTCCACGAGCATGATGTAGAGCGTGCTTTCGGCTCTGAGCTTCGCTGCGGCGATATATTCTTGCTCCTTGAGGCTGAGAACGAGGCCGCGGGTGATGCGACCGATGCCCGGCGACGAGGCGATCGTCGTGGCGATGACGATATTGAGCACCGAGGGCCCGATATTGGCGATCAGGATCACGTAGATCACGAGAACAGGAAAGGCGAGCACGATGTCGGAGAAGCGGCTGATCAGCGCGTCGATCAAGCCGCTGTAGTAACCGGCCACCATGCCCATGGTGATGCCGACGATCATCGCCACAGCGACCGAAAGCGGCGCAACAAAGAGGACGGTGCGCGCACCGAAGATCAGGCGGGAGAGAACGTCTCGGCCGAGAATATCGGTGCCGAGCCAATGCGTGGCTGATGGAAAGGGATTGCCCATCGCCATCACGTCCGAATCCGTCGGAGACGGCAGCGGCAGGATGGGCGCGAGGGCGGCTGCGGCCACCCAGAAGACGACGAGGAACAGGCCGACGATGGCCGTCTTGGAATGAAAGATCCGCATCCAGCTCGGCCTCGCCGCGCGCTTGACACCCGTCACCTTTATCGCGGCAATATTGTCTTGGATTGCCATGGCTTACCTCACCCGGATGCGTGGATCGAGCAGCATGTAGCCGAGGTCGCCGAGCAGCTGCGTCGCGACGGCGACGGCCACGGTGATCAGAGTCGCCGCCTCCAACGTCGCGATATCGCCGAAGAGGCTGGCATCGAGGATCAGCCGGCCAAAGCCCGGATAGGCAAACACAAGCTCGGTGACGACAACACCGCTGATCAGGAAATTGATCTGCAGGAGAAGCACGGTGAAGGGAGCGATCATCGCATTTCGCAGCGCATGGCCGAGAACCATGCGGCGGGTGCTCATGCCCTTTAGCACAGCGGTGCGGATATAGGGCCGCTCCATGACGCCGATCATCGAGACGCGGATCATGCGGGCGACATAGCCGAAATCGTAGATGACGAGCACGGCGACCGGCAGGACGAACTGATAGGGCACCGGCCATCCGCCGTCGCTGTTGAGCGGGCTCGTGCCTGGTAGGATAGGCCAGAGAATGACGAAGAGCGTTACCAGGAAGACACCCGATGCAAACTCGGGGATGGAGGTGAAGGTGATGCAGATGATCGAGAGCGTTCGATCGAGCACCCCTCCTTCCTTTAGCCCCGACAGGATGCCGAAGATGATCGACAGCGGCACGATGAGCATAAAGGCGAAGCCGGCCAGGATCGCGGTATTGCCCAGTCTGTTCCAGATCACGTCGTTGACTGGCAGCTTGTTCAGCGTCGAATAGCCGAAATTGCCGAAATATTGCGCCCCGCGTGGATCCGTGAAATTGAGGCCCGTGCTTGGATCCTGCAGCGGATCCGGAATGACGCCGACGAGCACGCCGAGCCAGCGACCATAGCGCACGAGCAGCGGATCATTCGCCTTCAGCTTTTCGGTCAGGATATCGACCTGTTGCTGTGTGGCAAAGGGGCCGAGCGATTTTCGCGCCACGCTGCCGGGCGTAAATTCGCAGACAGCAAAGACCAGGAAGGATGCGCAAAGCATGGTGAGCAGCATCATGACCAGCCGTTTGAAAAGGAATTTCGACATTGCACTCAGTCCGGTTTTCTCGCGGGCCTTCAAGGGAATCGCCCGGCGGAAACCGGGCGATCTGGCCGCTCGATCAGGCGGAGATCGCGTATTGGTGCGCGAAGATGTACTGCGAAGGATGGAGCTCGAAGCCCTTGACCTTCTTGTCCATCACGGTCGAGAAGACGCGCCAGAAGGGCTGAACGATCGGCCCGTCATCCTGCATGATCGCCTCGATCTTCGCCATGACCTTGCTGCGTTCCTTCGGATCAAGAATGCCCTCGGCCTGAGTCAGCAGCTGGTCGAATTCCGGATTGGCATAGTGGGATTCGTTCCAGGCGGCGTTCGAGCGATAGGCGAGCGACAGCGTCATGATGGCGAGCGGACGGTGGCCCCAGGCCGTTAGGCTGAAAGGGGCGGAGGTCCAGACTTCCCAATATTGGGCGCTCGGCAGCGACTTGATGTTGATCTTGACGCCGATGTCGGCGAACTGCTGGGCGAGCACCTGTGCCGTGTTGAGCTCCCAGATAGGATCCGGACGCGTGACCATGTCGAATTCGAAGCCGTTGGGATAGCCAGCGTCGGCCAGCAGCTTCTTGGCCTTGGCGATATCGCGCGGATATTTCGGCAACGCCGCATATTCCGGATGCGACGGGGCGACGTGGTGGTCTTCTGCCGGCGTGCCCGCGCCCAACAGGGACGTCTGGATAACCTTGTCGCGATCGATCGCAAAGCGCATGGCCTGACGTACGCGCTTATCCTTGAACTGCTCTACGTCAGGATGCATGCGGGCGACGACGGTCTGCGTCGTCTCTACCTTGTAGACCGCCACATGCGGGAAGTTCTTCATGGAGCTGATCTGCACGGCGTCAGCTTCCGACAGGCCGTCAACCTGCTTGGATGCCATGGCCGCGATGCCTGCCCCTGGATTGTCGCCGAGGTCAACGAATTCGAACGTTGCGAGATAGGGGCCGGTGCCCCAGTAGTCGGTGCGCGCCTTATATTTGGCAGCCTTGCCGACCGTGTATTCCGTCATCTCGAACGGGCCCGTGCCGTTGGCGTCAGGGCCAAAGGAGCCGTTGTCGGCCGGATCGAGGATGAACATCGGGTAGTGATAGAGGTGTTCGGGAACGGCGATCTGCGGCGCGAAGCAGTTGAGGCGAACCGTGTAGTCGTCGACCTTCTCGATCGCATTGTCGGCCCAAAGCTTGCTCGACTTTTTCGGATTGCCCTTGTCGTCCTTCTCGCCACCGTCATATTCCTGGACGAGATAGCCGGTAAAGAGGCCAAGAACAGACGAGCCGACCTTCGGGTCGCTGACACGCTTCAGGTTCCAGACAACGTCGTCGGCGTTGAGCTCACGGCCGCCCATGCGCCACTTGACACCCTTGCGAACATGCAGCGTCCAGGTCTTCAGGTCGTCGCTGACATCCCATTTTTCGAGAAGGTAGGGATGGGTGATGTTGTTGCGGTCGGTGAAGGTCAGGTATTCGCAGACCTGGCGGATGACATTCGACTTCTCGGCGAAGTCAGCCAGATGTGGATCCTTGATTTCCATGCAGCGCATGCCAATGCGCAGGTTGCCGCCCTTCGGCATGTCGTCGGCCTTGGCTTCGCCGAAAGGCTGTGCAAGGCCGGCGAGCGAATAGGCCGCGGCAGCTGAGAGGCCGAGAAGCGTCGACTTGCGCAGGAAGTCCCGGCGGTTGATGCTGCCGTCCGAAAGGTCCTTGATAAGCGTCGGAATATAGGAATGCTGATTCTTGTCCACGAGGATGCTCTCCTAGTTCGTGCAAACTGTTCCCGTTATTGTCTGAATGCGAAGCGGAGCGGGTCTCCCGCCGCTTCGGCCTGCGCGGATCTAATGTCCGTTTTCGCCGTCGAGACCAAATCTAGAGGCAATACGAATGCGACAGAATGCATTCATCCGACATGAAATATGCGCCAGGCGACATATTGCTGCATTGCACCAATAACGATGTCCGTCGATCGGAAAGACAGGCAGAAATTGCAGCTGTGCCGATCAGGCGCGGCGCGTGGCGGCAGGGCTTTCCTTGAAGTGCTGGCGGTAAAATCGGCTGAAATGAGACGGCGATTCGTAGCCGCAGACGCCGGCGATATCGGAGACGCTGAGATCGGTGTGGATCAACAATTCCTTGGCCCGCGCCATGCGCAGGTCGATGTAGAACTGCGACGGGCTTTTGCTGAGATGTGTGCGAAACAATCGCTCCAGCTGGCGCGGCGAGACCTTGACGCTTGCAGCAAGCTCCGCGATTTCGATAGGTTCCGACAAGCTGCTTTCCATCCGACGGATGACGAAACCGAGCTTGGCGTTCCTGATACCAAAACGGTCCTCCGGCACCATGCGCTGAACGTCGTTCTGGCGACGCATGCGGGGATGATTGAACTGGTCGGAAATCTGCTCTGCAAGGTCGCGACCCTCGATCGCGGCGATTAGGTAAAGCATCATGTCCAGCGTGACGGTGCCACCGGAGGACGTAATCAGGCGGCCATCGACGGAGAAGATATCATCCGTCGCCAAGCAATTGGGAAACTCGCTTCGAAACGACGGCAGCGATTCCCAATGTATGGCGCAGCGGCGCCCCTCGAGCAGCCCGGCCCTCGCCAGATAGAATACGGCGGTGCTCACGCCGCCGAGAACACAGCCCTCGGAATAGACGCGGCGTAGCCAGGAAAACAGCGCCGGATCGTAACTCTCAGTGTAATTGACGCCGGCGCAGACGAAGAGAATATCGCATTTCGGAGCCTGCGCCATCGCATAGTCCACTGGGAAGGCCAGCCCGCTGCTCGACCTCGCCTGCTTGCCCTCGGCCGAGATTAGGACCCATTCGAAGGCCTTACGCTTGAGCAGGCGGTTTCCCTGGCGCAATGAATCCAGTGCCGCCGAAAAGGTCATCAGCGGATAATCGGGCGCCAGGAAGAAGCCGATACGCACCGGCCGCTCGCTATGTTTCAGCTGTCCAAAAGAAAAGGATTGTCGCGTCATTTCCCAACCGTATTGCATGCCAAAGCCACCGCCTACAGTCTCGATTGATCAATCATCGCGACAGGTCAGAAACATCCGATCCAAACAGTGAACATAAGCCATATATTGAACGTCCGATCCGGATTGCTGATCAGAACGAACGCCATGCCCAAAAGACAGAATGCCCGCTGTTTTTGTTTCCCAAGGGCATATCGAGTTTCTCTTGCCTAGACTGGTGTGCCGACGCCCAGTAGGGCTTCCTTCTCATTCACCGACAGGCTCGTCAGCCGATAGAGGATAAAGCCTGACTTTTCGGAATGGATGCTTGCCAGCGTCTCGCCGAAGACGGTTTTGATTTCGCCCAACAGTTCACCTGCTACCACCGGCTCTCCCAAATCCTTATTCGGGTACCAGAGGCCGGTGACCGATGCTGTCGGCACCCACATGGTCACGACGTCGAGACTCGTGGTTGGTGCCTCGCCGGGCAGCATGCCAATATGCTGCATGACGCGGCGGATGCCATCAGTCATCTGTGTCACGGTCTCTTCGCCCCAAAGGCCGTTGCCGCTGACTTCAGGTAGGATGCTTGGGATGCCGAGCTTGTGAGACGCATCGACCGTGTAACCGGACCCACCGGCCGCAACGGCAACCTTGATGCCGAAGACGGCGGCAAGCGCTTGCGATTTCTTGCAGCCTGCCGGAAAGACCGTAAACGGTGCCAGCCCCTCGTCGAGATCGCCGCCGTGGCAGTCGATATAAGCATCTGCTTTCGGAAATACTTCAGTTACCAGCCAGTGTGCCAGTTGCTCGCTCGTCGTTCCGTCGGGCTTACCCGGAAACATGCGGTTCAGATTTTTGTCGTCCTGCGGCATGACATAGATCTTGCGACGGCGGAAGGCCTCGACATTCAGAATTGGCAGCACGATGAGTGTGCCCTTGATCTCCTCCGGGCTCGTCTTCATCATTTGGACGGCTGCCTCAATGGAGCAAAATTCCGAACCGTGAACGCCGGCGGTCACGAGCAGGCATGGCCCCTCCTCCGCCCCCTCGATGATCGCGAAGGGGATTTCCAGCTCGTTGGTCGGACGGACATGGCCGAATTCCGACCGCGGCTTTCCGGTACGTAGCGCAGGCAAGGATGTCATCGAAATATCCTCCGTCGAAACGCCATCGGCGCGCTTCTTCGTCTTGGTGTCGTTCAGGCTGAAGTAGCAAGCCGCCTCAGCAGCATCGTCCATGCCCGCATGCCCAGCTTGAAATTGCCAAGCCGGAGGAATTCGTTCGGCGCATGGTAGTCCTCGTCCGCCGTCGAGAAGGAGAAGAAGATCGAGGGACTGCCGAGATAGTTGCGAAAGGCGCTTCCAATGGGGATCGTCGCGCCCATGGCGACGCGCAAGGGTTTTGCGCCTAGCAATTCGCCAAGAACCTCTTCGGAAATCTTCAACGCCGGCAGGTCGGGATCGACGAATTCGGCCTCGCTGCCCGGCCCATGGCGATGGATCTCGAGCTGGAAACCCTTCGGCAGATGCTCATGCAGATGGCGGCTAATGGCGGCGATCACTGCATCCGGCTTCTGCCCGGCAATGAGGCGGCAGGTGATCTTCGCGCTGGCCGTATTCGGAATGACCGTTTTGGTGCCCTTGCCTTGATAACCGCCCCAGATCCCGTTGAATTCCAGGGTCGGCTCCAGCCATTGGCGGATCAGCAGCTCGCGGCCGTTGTCGATCGGTTCACCGCCGGCAACCCCGATCTCCCGATAGTAGGCGGCGCTATCGAATTGCGATGCCTCGATTGCCGTGACAATCTTCGGATCGGGCGGTGTGGCTCCATCGAGAAAGCCCTCGACGCTAACGCGCCCATCCGGACCGTGCATGGTTGCGAGCAGGCCGGCAAGGGCTGCGATCGGGTTCGGCGCACTGCCACCGTGGCGGCCAGAATGCAGGTCCTTGGCGGCACCGGTGATGGCAATATCGAGAGCAGCCAATCCACGGCTTGCCACCGTAATCGATGGCTTGTCAGGGCGCCACATGGCGCCATCGGCAGAAAGCACAAGATCGCAGCCGAGCTTATCGCGGTATTTTTCGAGCGTATGCGCGAAATGCGGGCTGCCGGATTCCTCCTCGCCCTCGATCAACACTTTGAGATTGACCGGCAACCGACCTTCGACGCGCATGAAGGCCTCAGCAACGATGATCGGGATTAGCAGCGGTCCCTTGTCGTCGGAGACGCCACGTGCATAGAGCCTGCCATCGCGTTCGTCCGGTTCGAAAGGCGGCGTCATCCACTTCTCAAGCGGATGCGGCGGCTGGACATCATAATGACCGTAGACGAGATAGGTCGGCAGGACCGGATCAGAGAGGATCTCGCCATAGACGGCCGGATGACCACCGCTATCAAGCATCTCGACGGCCGAGAAGCCTGCCTTGCGCAAGCGATCTCCCACGAATGCCGCAGCCTGTCGCATACCCTCCGCAAAGGCGGGATCGGTGCTGACGCTCGGAATGCGGCAGAAAGCCTTGAGATCGTCGAGAGCGGCTGGATAGTTGTCTTCCAGATAGGTCTCGACGCTCATTTGCCGCCGTCCACGCTGATGACCTGACCGGATATCCACCCGGCATAGTCGGAAGCAAAAAACATCACCATCGCGGCGATATCTTCGGGCAGGCCGAGGCGCTTCAGCGCGATATTGTGCAGAAGCCGCGCCTGACCTTCTTCGCCCATCGCTTCCCACTGGCGTTCGGTCGTCGGGTTGGAGCGCACGAAGCCCGGCGCCACATTGTTGACGGTGATGCCCCATGGCCCGAGCTCATGAGCAAGCTGGCGGGTGAGGCCGATCTGGCCTGCCTTGGCGCTGGCGTAGGCCTGGATGCCGGTCAGCGAAATGCCGAGGCCGGCGCCGCTCGAAATGTTGACAATCCGGCCCGTCTTGCGCCGTTTCATCGCGGGGGCCACTGCCTGCGCCATGAAGAAGGCGCCCGACAGATTGACATCGAAGATCGTCTGCCAGTCGCTCTCGGAAATGTCCTCGATTGGCCGGCCCACCTGCCCGCGTACGCCGCCGGCATTGTTGACGAGGATATCGACCTCGCCGAAGGCCGGCACCAGCGCCTGTACGTCGGCGCGGTTACCGACGTCGAGCACATGCGCCGTCGCCTTCTCACCACAGAGTTTGACGGTTTCCGCCAGTCCGGCCGCATTCACATCGCAGACATGGACACGCGCATCGCGGCTTGCAAAACCTTGAGCGATCGTCCGGCCGAAACCATGAGCAGCCCCTGTGACGATCACCACCTTTCCATCGAAGGAGATATTCATGCGACCCTCGCAAGCTCTTCGATATTGGCCATGGCAAGGGGCCGTTTGCCGTCCTCAATCTCATGGATCATGGAAATGACGCGCGCTGCGAGCGGTGTAGGAACCCGCAATTCCTGGCCGATCTCGACCACCGGCAACACTTGCGCATCGACTTCGGTCTTTCGCTTGCGCACCGCCAGGTCACGCCAGATGCCGGAGTGCGACTTGACGGATTTTCGGTTGTGGACCGACATATCGTCAAAGGACTTGTTGGTCTGCTCCGACGTCGCCAACGGACCGAAAGCCGAAGGGTCGAAGCCGTCAAAGGCTTCCGGCTTGATATTGTTGATTGCCGCTACCGTCGCGACTTCAAGTGCCAGCCTGCGCAGAACCGGCCTGGCGATCGGATTGTCGAGCACATCGGCAATGCTGTCATTCGTCAGCGCAGTGCCGAAGAGCAACGCGCCATAGATCAGCTTGCCCCAGAGAAAACCCCAGATGTTGTTGGTGATCAGGGCTTTCGGTTCGAACTGCTTCATCAGGTCGTAAATGTATTCGGTACGAGTGGTGAAGCGTCCGTCAAGCTCGCCGATGACGACGGCACCGTGGCCGCTATATTGGACGACGCCGGGCTCGATATAATCCGCTCCGAAATTGACGAAGCAGCCGATGACCCTGTGCTCGCCGACGATTTGGGAGATGACGCGCTCGTTTAGACCGTTTTGCGCCGACACCACGTAGCCGTCCGAGGCAAGATGCTCGGCAAGCATATGTGCCGCGTCTTCGGTATGATGAGCCTTCACGCAGAGGAAGGTGCGCGCATATGTACCCTCCAGCTCCTCCGGCAGATAGGCCCTGGCCTGCACCACATCCTCGAAAATCGGGCCGACGATCGTCAGGCCCTTCTCGTTGATGGCATCGACGTGTTCCCTCACATTATCGACGAAGATCACCTCGTTGCCAGCGCGGATGAAGGCGGCACCCAACGTACCGCCGATCGCACCGGCGCCCCAGATCAGGATCGGGTCGCTCATGCCCAGCCTCCTTCGAGAAGCGCACGGGTTTCCTCGACAGCCACATCCCAGATCGCCTGCATCTCCTCATCCGGTCGCTCGTAATAGCCGCCGAAGTTGCCATCGCCGAGATACGCCTTGACGGCGTCCGGCGACATGACGCGCATACGGGCGAGATCGATCATTGGCTTCCGCTGCGTCGGCTGCTTGATGCCCTGGAGACGGGTCCAGGGGAAGTTTTCCATCCATGACGCATGCGACGCGAGCGTGTCGATCTCCTGCACCTTGGCGAAGGTCTTCGGCGCATTCCACCAGTTGTGGAACTTCACCGCCGTATCCGGATTATCGGCCATCCATTCGATCGCCATGCTTCCGGCCGGCTGATTGCCACCATGGCCGTTGACGACCAGTATACGGCGGAAGCCCTGCCGTCTAAGACCGTCGAGAATATCGCGAACCAGGCTGATGTAGGTTTCCTGGCGGATGCTGATCGTGCCGGGATAGGAGAGGAAATAGGGGGTAATCCCATAGGCCACGACCGGGAAGACCGGAATGCGGAGGGGGGCAGCAGCATCGGCCGCCACTTTCTCCGACAGAATTGAATCAACCGAGAGCGACAGGCCGGCGTGCTGCTCGGTGCTGCCGAGCGGCAGGATCGCCCGGTCATCGGTTTTCAGATAGGCTTCGATCTGCTGCCAGTTTGCCTCAGATACTCTCATCTCGTCTGCCTTTGCTAGACCTTTGCATCAATCTCGTTTTGCTTGGGATTTTCCTCGCCTCTGGGCGAGGCTCCGTCTGCCCGGATGATCGGCACGATCACCCGTTCGATATCGCCGGTGTCCGGCGCGTGGCGGTATTCGATTGCCTGAACTCCAGCAGGCAGGAGCTCCATCACGCGTTCCGCACCCGATGCGAAGATCACGACGGAAACATTGGCGAGCAATGGCTCCAGCGCCGGCGCCTCCAACGTGGTGGCGGTAATTTCGCTGACATGCGGTGCAAAACGCTGCACACCGCTTTTCATGATCGGTAAAAAATCTGGAAAACGCGAGACAACGGCGATCGAGGCCAGTGAATCGAGAGAAGCAAGCGCCCTGCGCGTCTCCTCCGATGGCGTAAAGCTGATGGTCACCACCTTGGTATTCGGCACCAGAGTGGCGACCTCGCGATGGCGGTTGGCAAATGTAATGGCAAGATCGGCGGAATTGGCGCGCGCCTTGGCTGCCGGATTGCGTTCGATCGCCGAAACAGTGAGCGGCTCGACCGTCACCTCGCGCCCGAGGCGAGCAGCAATGAAACGGGCATAGCTTGCCGTCGCATCCTGAAAGATGCCGATCATGACGATCCGCAGCCGCGGCCCGATACTGTCACGATAAAAGGCACGAGCATTGACAAGCGATACCAGATCCGATGAGCGAATGCCGAGCCGTAGGCTTTCATCGATCAGGTGGTCGATCTGGCGGTGCAGCTCCGTGACATCGGCCCGTCCCGCAAGCCGCGCCTGATGGCTGTCGCTGACGAAAGTGCCGGAACCGGGACGCGTATCGATGAGGCCAGCAGCCTTCAGATCGGCATAGACCTGACTGACCGTCATCGGCGCAACACCCACCTTATCGGCGAGCTCGCGGACGGAAGGAAGTGCCTCTCCCGGAGCCAGCTCACCGCAGGCGATACCATATTCAATGAGGCCATGAAGCTGCGTGCGCAATGGCACAGGCAGATCCCGGTCGATGAAAAAATCCATGAAACCCGTTCGGTACGATCTGTTATAGGACACTATAACGATTATTGTGAAATCGACGCGCTTGCAAGTCAAGCGCCTTGAACGTTGCGCGCAAAATTAGGTTGACAGGCCATTTTTCGCATGAAATCGTTATAGCCAACAAGAACAGTTAATTTTATAAAAGGGGAATGATATGAAAACGATCGCTCGTGCGGCCGTAGCCGCTGTAGTTTTACTCGGCACCAGTGTTTCAGCATTCGCCCTGGAGCGGGGCGGCACGCTGGTCTACGGCCGTTACGCCGACAGCCTTTTTCTGGATCCGGTCCTGAACGATGCCAATGTCGACATCTGGATCCTATCCAACCTTTACGACACTCTGCTCCTGCCGACCGACGATGGCAAGGGCGTACAGCCGGGCCTCGCCAGTGACTATAAGCTCGCCGACGACGGCAAGAGTGTAACGCTCACTCTGCGGGACGGCATCAAGTTTTCCGATGGTTCACCGATCACCCCCGCCGACGTCGCCTGGTCTTTGAAGCGCGCTGCCAAGAAGGGCAACGGCATCTGGGGCTTCATGATCGAGTCCATCGATGACGTGACCACCGAGGGCGACAAAACCGTCACCATCAAACTCAAGCACCCGGACCCCGCCATCCTCGCCGCGCTGACGGTGTTCAACACCGGCATCATGCCGGAAAAGGCCTTTGAGGCTTCGCCAGGTGCTACCGATCAAGAAAAAGCCAAGGCCTTCGGCGAGCATCCGATCGGTTCCGGTCCTTTCGTGCTGAAATCGTGGAATCGCGGCTCCAGCATGAAACTGGCGCGCAACGAATATTATTGGGGTAAGGGCGAGGACGGCAAACCGTTACCCTATCTTGACGGCATCGACTTCGAGCTGATCCCCGACGATGCGACCCGTATCCTCAAACTCACTTCCGGTGAGATCGATGGGGCCGAGTTCATTCCCTATGCCCGCGTTGACGAACTGAAGTCGGCGGACAATCTCAATATGGAACTTTACCCTTCGACCCGCGTCGAATACATCACGCTAAACGTGCGCCCGCAGCTCGGCGGCAAGGACAATCCTCTGTCCAACGCCAAAGTTCGTCAGGCGATGAATTATGCCGTCAATAAGGATGCGATCATCCAGATTGTCACCCATGGCGTCGGCACGCCGCAGACCTCCTATATGTCGACGGCGACGCCGCTGCATGTCGGGGACAAGCCGCTTTATCCCTACGACCTTGAAAAGGCGAAGAGCCTGATGAAGGAGGCCGGCTTCGAAAAGGGGTTCTCGACCAGTATCCTGGTCCTCGCGGGCAATCAGGATGAAATCGGTATCTCCACTGCCCTGCAGCAGATGTGGGCGCAGATCGGCATCAAGCTGGAACTGCAGCAGGTCGATAACCCGACCCGCACCCAGCAATATCGCGACGGTACTTTCGTGATGCGCAATGCCGCCTGGACGGACGACATCGCCGATCCGAACGAAATCACCTCCTACTTCGTCTATTCCAAGACGATCGACGCCCTACACACTGGCTGGAAGAGCGACGAGGCCGACAAGCTCTTCGAAGACTCCCAGAAGGAGATGGATCCGAAAAAGCGCGCCGAGCAGTATGCGAAGATGCAGGCCATCTACAACACCGAGGGACCGACCGTGCCTCTTTATGAGACGCCCTACCCGGTTGCGCTCAGCAAGAAGGTTCACGGCTTCCTTCAGATCCCGCTTGGCAACAACATCTTCGCCAAGACCTGGAAAGACAAGTAATCCCGAACGAGCCTGCTGCGCGGGCCTTCCACGAGGCCTGCGGCCTTTTTTCGATTGCGGTATCGGCCCGAAAATCGAGACCAATTTTCGGAAAGCTAATGCGTAGTTTCAAAGAGTTAGTGTGTCCGAATGGACACCCGGCGTTCTAAAGGGAAGACCGGGAGCGACTATTGCCCCTTTTCAGTTTCATAATTCGGCGCGTGCTTCAGATGATCCCGACGGTGATCTTCATTCTCATCGTCACATTCGTGCTCGTGCGCCTGCTGCCGGGTGACCCCGCCAGTGCCATGCTCGGGGACCGAGCCATCGACGCGGATGTGGAGCGCATTAACAGGCAGCTCGGGCTCGACAAGCCCGTCCCGATACAGTTCCTTTATTACGTCGAGCGCATTCTGACCGGCGACCTTGGCAATTCCATCGGCTTGAAGGTTTCCGTCATGTCGCTGATCCTGCAACGGCTTCCAGTGACGCTGATGCTGACCATGATGTCGGCCCTGATCGCCCTCGTTCTTGCCGTGCCGCTTGCCTTCGTCGCCGCGCTGAAGCGCGAACGGCTTCCCGACAGCATCATTCGCGGGACATTTCAGGTCGGCCTGTCCATGCCGGTCTTCTATGTCGGCATCGTGCTTCTGACGGTATTTGCCGCTCAGCTGAAAATCTTCCCGGTCGGCGGCTACGGCGACACTTTCGGTGATCGGATCTATCATCTCTTCCTGCCGGCCCTGACCCTGGCATTGAGTTTTGCCGCAGTGCTCATGCGCAATCTGCGCTCCTCCATTATCGGTGTGATGAATGCCGAATATGTCGATTTTGCCACGGCCAAGGGGCTGCGCTCGCGCGTCATCCTCATGCGCCATGTTTTACGCAATGCGCTAATTTCCACGGTGACGCTGTTCGGCCTCCAGACGGGCACGCTGTTCGGCGGCGCCGTCATCACGGAAACGGTCTTTGCCGTTCCCGGCGCCGGCCGCCTGCTGATCGAGAGCATCTACGGCCGCGATTATCCGGTCCTGCAGGGTCTGACCATCGCCCTTGCGATCCTCGTCTCACTGACCTTCCTCGTCACCGATATCGTGCAGGCCTGGCTCGATCCGAGGATTGCCCGATGATAGGTATCGCAGCCAAGGCCGCTCGCTCCGCTTCGCGCTTGCGCAGGCCGCCCCGCTCCTTGATTTGGGGCGGCATCATTCTCGGTCTCAGCCTGGTCATCGCTATCTGGCCTTCGCTGATTGCGCCCTATGATCCGACGACGTTCGATTATAATGCGCTTTTGAAACCTCCGAGCTGGGCGCATCCTTTCGGTACCGACAGTTTCGGCCGCGACGTGCTTTCGCGCGTCATTCACGCCTACACGATCGATATGCAGATCGCGATCTTCGCAACGATCGGCCCCTTCATCTTCGGCACGATTGTCGGTGCCTTCGTCGGCTATGCCGGCGGCATCTGGGAATCGATCTTCGGGCGCATCGTCGATGCGACGATTACCTTTCCGTTTCTGGTGCTCGTCATCGCCATCGTCTCGGTGCTCGGCCCCGGTCTCGGCAACATGTATGTCGCCGTCGGCGTCGTCGGCTGGGTCTTCTATGCGCGTCTCGTCGCATCCGAAATCAAGGTGCAAAAACGGCTCGATTATGCCGATGCGGGCAAGGTCATGGGCTATGCGCCGCTGCGCATCATCTTTCGCCACCTGCTGCCCAATGCGATCACCCCGGCGATCGTCTACTGGATGACCGACATGGCGCTCGCTATCTTGCTCGGCTCAAGCCTTGGTTATCTCGGTCTCGGCGCCCAGCCTCCGGCAGCCGAATGGGGTGTGCAGATCGCGGATGGCAAGAATTTCATGAATACGGCCTGGTGGATCTCCGTCTTTCCGGGCGTCGCGATCGTGCTGACCGGCCTTGGTTTCAGCCTGGCGGGTGATGGCGTCGCGGAACTGTTGAGGGTCAAACGATGATGGGCATGCCGAACGACAAAGGCGGGCTGATCGTGCGCGGCCTGACGACGACCTTCGATACGCCGCGTGGACAGGCGATCGCGGCCGCCGATGTGGATTTCGATGTGGCGCCAGGCGAAGTTGTCGGCCTTGTCGGCGAATCCGGCTCCGGCAAGAGCGTGACGCTGCGCTCCATCATGCGGTTGATCCGCGAACCAGGACAGGTGAGCGGACGTGTCGAATGGCGCGGCCGCGATCTCGTCGCCATGCCGGCCGAAGAACTGCGCAAGGTTCGTGGCGGCGAGATCGCGATGATCTTCCAGGAACCGATGACAGCGCTGAATCCGGTGCTGCCGGTCGGCATGCAGATCGAGGAAAACCTCGCCGCCCACACGGCGCTGAACGCGAGAGAACGCAGGGCCCGCGCGCTTGAGCTGATGAACATCGTCGGCATCCCCGCCGCCGAACGGCGGCTGCAGCAATATCCGCACCAGTTTTCGGGCGGCATGCGCCAACGCGCCATGATCGCTATCGCGCTTGCCTGCTCGCCGAAGCTGCTGCTCGCCGACGAGCCGACGACAGCGCTTGACGTCACGATCCAGGATCAGATCCTCAAATTGCTGCTCGATCTGCGCGATCGATTGTCGATGAGTGTCGTTCTCGTCACCCACGACCTCGGCGTGGTCGCCGCGACCTGCGACCGCATGGCGGTCATGTATGCCGGCCGCATCGTCGAGACCGGAACGGTTGCGGATGTCTTCGGCAAGCCGCGCCATCCCTACACGCGCGGCCTGCTGGGATCGGTGCCGCGCTCCGGCACGTCGCGAACCGTGCTTCAGTCGATCGAGGGCACGCCGCCGAGCCTCACCAATCTGCCGGAAGGATGCGCTTTCCATCCGCGCTGCAAGTTTGCAACCGAACACTGTCTGAAAGAGCGGCCGGTATTGGAGACCGTGACTCCCCACGGCCGGATGGTTGCCTGTTTCCACCATGACCTCGTGGCGACGGCGGAGGCAATCATTTGAACGCGAACCTTCCCATTCTTTCGATCGATGGCGTCTCGAAACATTTTGCCGGTCCTTATTCGCTGGCGCGCCGCCTTCAAGGAAAACCGCCGCTCGCAGTCCACGCGCTGCGCGACGTCTCGCTTCAGATCCATCGCGGTGAAACACTTGGCATCGTCGGAGAATCCGGCTGCGGAAAATCGACTTTGGCACGCTGTCTGGTGCGTCTGCATGAGCCGGATGGCGGAGCGATCCGTTTCGAGGGCAAGGATATCGGCACATTCCGCCGCGGCGAACGGCGCGCCTTCAACCGGCGCGTCCAAATGATCTTTCAGGATCCCTACGGTTCGCTCAACCCCCGCATGACCGTTTCGCAGATCCTCGGAGAAGCGCTCTCCGTCCATAAGATGCGCCCTGCCGCCGAAATCGACCATCGCATTGCCGAACTGCTTGAACTTGTACGCCTGCCGCAGGACGCCGCCGCGCGCTATCCCCACGAGTTTTCCGGCGGCCAGCGCCAGCGCATCGGCATTGCGCGAGCGCTTGCCGTGGAGCCCGATGTCATCGTTGCAGACGAGCTGGTGTCGGCGCTCGATGTCTCGGTGCAGGCCCAGGTCGTCAATCTACTCCTGCGACTTCAGGAGCAATTGCACCTCACCGTCATCTTTGTCGCTCACGACCTTCGGCTGGTACGCCACATCTCGCATCGCGTGGCTGTCATGTATCTCGGGCAGGTGGTGGAAGTGAATACGTCGGAAGGTCTCTTCACCGCCCCGCGTCACCCCTATTCCAAAGCGCTGCTCGATGCCGCACCGGAACTCGATCCGTCGCGTCGCAACCGCATGGTCGCGGCGCGGGGCGAACTGCCAAGCCCACTGGCGGTGCCGCCGGGATGCGCCTTCGCCAGCCGCTGTCCGCATGCCTTCGACCGCTGCAGGGTCGAGCGACCACTTCTGACGCCGCGCGGTCACGGCCAGCTTGCCGCCTGCCACCTTCAAGATTTTGGGGCGCCGACGCCCTGACAGGATGAGATGACCATGAGCTTTGCCGCTTTCGAAACCGACATCGCCAGGATCAATGATATTCTTTGCGCCGTGAACCTGCTCACCTGGGATGCACGCACCATGATGCCGCCAGGCGGCGTCGATGCACGTGGCAAGCAGATAGCTACACTGGTCGGCCTTGCCCATGACCTTGCCACGAGCGACAAGCTGCAGCGCGCCATCGAAGGCGCGCGTTCGGAATTGTCCGGCGCCGATACCGCCGACCCACGCCGTCTCGCGGTTGAGCAGGCAGCCGAAGCCATCGGCACACTTTCGCGTATTTCCCCCTGTCTCGTCAGCGCCGCGGCCGAACTGAAGACCGTCGCGCAATCCACCTGGACCAAGGCCCGCGCCACCAACGATTTTGCCGCCTTTGCACCACTTCTGGAACGCACGATGGAGATGCAGCGTGAGATCGCTGCCGACATCGGCTATGAAGAGCATCCCTACGATGCGCTGGTCGCAACTTACGAGCCGGGCATGAGCTGGTCACGGCTGCGCGGCATCTATGACGAGCTGCGCGATGGCCTTCTGCCCCTGCTCGCACAGTCGAAAGAGGCCAACGTGCGGTCAGAAATTCTCGATCGCGCCTATCCGGTCGACAAGCAGCGCGCCTTCTCCAGTCTCATTTCAGCCCGCTTCGGCTATGATTTCAATCGTGGGCGCCTCGACGACACCGTCCATCCGTTCGAGATTTCCTTCACACGTTCCGACGTGCGCATCACCGGCCGCTTTCGTGAAACCTGGCTGCCCGGCGGCCTCTTCGCAGTCTGGCACGAGGCAGGTCACGGCATCTATGAGCAGGGCATATCTGAAGCCTTCAGCCGTTCCACCTTCACCACCGATTTCGTAAATCTCCACGCGGTCGGCGGCACCAGTTTTGGCACACATGAATCGCAGTCTCGCCTCTGGGAAAACCGCGTCGGCCGCTCCCGCCGTTTCTGGGAACTCAACTTCGCCGATCTGCAGAGGGTCTTCCCCGACCAGCTAAGCGACGTCACTCCGGAGGATTTCTGGCGGGCGGTCAACGCTGCACGTCCAGGGTTCATCCGTGTCGAGGCCGACGAATTGACCTACGACTTGCACATCATTCTGCGCTCGGAGATCGAGGCGGGACTGATAGCGGGCGAAATCCGTGTTGCTGATCTGCCCGAGATCTGGCGCGAAAAGATGAGGGCCTATCTCGGCCTCGATGTGCCGAACGATACACTCGGCGTGCTGCAGGATGTTCACTGGTCGTCAGGCATGGTCGGCTCCTTCCCCACCTATACGATCGGCAACATCATGTCCTCGCAGTTCTTCGCCGCCGCCCGCAAGGAGACAGCAATCGAGCGTGGATTGGAAGACGGCGATTACCTCCCGCTGAAGACCTGGCTGAACGAGAATGTCCATCAATACGGACGGTCGAAAAGACCGAGCCAGTTGCTGGTGGACGCGACGGGCGAAGACCTTTCCGTCGCGTCCTATGTCAGCGACCTGAAACTCAAGGTAGAAGACCTCACCGCTTGATTGGGCAAGGTCACTCACCGACCGCAAGCTGGCCTTAGAAAGATCTAGCCAGAGTTTCGCGGCTCGCAAAATCGGCGAATGCCTTTCAGACGACGCCTACAGCAGATATTACAGGCCGCACATGAAGTTGCGCATAAGCACACGAGTAACTATGGCCGTTCTGTCTGCGCGTCATAGAGTGGCGTGTACTCAATACAACGGCTTCAATTTTCATGCACGCGATGTCTGAAATTCGGCAAAGCTTTGCCCGCCGCGGGGCCGCCCTTCCGGGGGCGGCCCGTCGAAAACCTCGAGAAAGCAAGTTTTCCTAGGTGCCAGGCACGATACCGAATGTTCAAGTGCAATCGCCAGATTGCATTTGTCATTAGCGCTTGCGGTCACATTTATCGCCTGTGCCGGTTTCACCTCGTGTTGCCTTGCGGACTGGCCCGCGGCCAGCGGTAAAGCGGTACTTCTATCGAGGTGAAGCCTAGCGCGCTGGTGATCTGCGCGGGCCTGCCCAAGAAGAAAAGGGCGCCCGATCGCGGCCGCCACGGATGTTTATGCCGGAGGCGGTCTGCTCGGCAGTCCATGACTCATGGCCGAGGGAGTGGAGGAATGCTCCCGGCCATGCGCCTCTTTTGAGTTGCCTGGGCGTGGTCATCGTCAGCCACCTCCGCTGGCGATCAGGGTTTCGCGCGCGGTGCGGAATGCATCCTGCAGTGACTTGTGGTTATGGAGGCCTTCGAGGGCATAAAAGTTGAGAAACTGACGCCCGGCGAACAGCTTGCGGTCGACAGGGCTGAGGGCTGCTTCGTCACAGATCTCTCGCCAGTGTTCGGCGATGGTCTTGATCTGGTGCTCGATCAGCGCGGCGGCTTCCGTTTCTTTCAGGTGATAGTCAGGCGCGGCAGCGAGCAAGGTGGCGAGCGTGCTGGCGCGCCTCTCACCCTTGATCAGCATGGCCTGCGTGGCTTCGTTGCCAGTGCGGCCTTGCGGACAGATGTCATAGGCGGGTGTCAGGGTCAGCGCCTTGCCATCCCAGAAGGCGGCATGGTTGCGAGCATGGTCGTCGGTGTTCCCGCACAGCACGTTGAAGCAAATCCGCCCGTACAGCTCCTTGAGCGTATCCTTGGGGTCGGTGAAGCGGTGGCGGATCAGCTCGGCAAGGTCTTCGTATGAGGCATAGCGGGCCATCATCTCATCAAGGCCCAGCATGGTTAGGCCCGAGACCATGGCGTGCCGCGTCCAGCCGTTCTTGGTGCGGCTGCGGTCGAAGCGCTCGATCAGCAGCACGTCCTTTTGCGCGGCACGGGTCATTGCTACGGACGCGGCGTTGAGCCCGGAGGCGGTCGCAAGCCTCATGGCGATGAATTCGGCCTTCACGACGCTGTAGGTGTCGTTGGTGGCCGAGAATTTGGCGATGAACTTCTTCGTGTCGTCATCGATCAGCGCCTTGGGGCGCGCGCCGCCGATCGAGGTGCCGTGATTGAGTGCCTGGTCGAGTACCGGAATAAGTGGGACGCCCTTTTCGACGAGTTCGGCCGCTTCGAGGAGTTGGTCAAGCGAGGCTTGCGCGGCAAGGCGGGGAACATACTCTGTGGCCGATGCCTGGAAATCGAGGGCGCCAATCCGGTCGGAGCCCGACTGGAGCAGAAAGGTCAGCTCGTTGATGTTAGGCACGCCGGCAGCGTCGGGCTTTTTGCCCGTCAGCCTGTTAATGATGACTCGGCGGCCCCAGGCGTCCGGCGAGGCGTCGCGAATGCAGCTCGCCATCGACAGGCCACTGATCGGGGGGATCGTGCCCTCTTGAAGCGGCAGTTCCGGCTCATAGAGGGAAATCGCGTTCTTACGGCGCCGATAGCTGGAGCCATAGGTGAAGAGCAGGCGCTCGCCGTCCTGATCGAGGCGGCCCGCGACCACCGGTTCCGTCGCCCCCGGCAGCCACATCCAGACAAAGGCTTCGGTGGCATCCGCCTTAGAAGTCATCATCGACCTCCTTCACACTGTGGCGGACGCTTTTGGGCAGAAGGGTCAGTTTTTCGTCCAGGCGGGCGTTGTGCATCTGCAGGGCGCGCTCGTCATAGTCGAACAGGCGTACACCGACGATTGAAGCGACCTCGAAGACGATACCGATCTCGGGGCTGGGTGCGCCCTTTTCGATGCTGGATAGGGTCGTGCGACTGATGCCGGCGCGGTCGGCCAGTTCCTGCGCGGTCAGGCCGCGCTCGGCGCGGCCGACGCGGATCAGCTTGCCGAGCATGGTGAGGGCTTGGCGCGTGATTCTTGAATAGCTTCTCTGACGGGGCACGATATATCTCGCTTCGTTCATTTGAGTGGACATGAAGTCCTCTGACGTCCAGAATTCTGTACAGTATGACATCAACCTTACATCCGGGCAAGTTTTGTTCATTTGATTGGTCATAGTGGGGGCTCGCGGCCAGAATTTTATACACCGCGAGTATAGGCCATAGTAG
Source organism: Rhizobium sp. BK289 (assembly GCF_014193575.1). NCBI lineage: Bacteria > Pseudomonadati > Pseudomonadota > Alphaproteobacteria > Hyphomicrobiales > Rhizobiaceae > Rhizobium > Rhizobium sp. BK289. Next base: position 196,692 of record NZ_JACHZO010000010.1, on the reverse strand, counting down.
GTCAAAGGGAGCTCCGTGTCGGCCGGCGAGTGTGTCGAAATCATTGTCAACCTCGCACGGATGAACAAGGTCCGGGATATCGACACGATCAACGACACCATCACTGTCGAGGCGGGATGCCTGCTCGCTGCGATTCAGGCCGAAGCGGCGAAAGCGATGCGCCTCTTCCCTTTGCGCATTGCCTCCGAGGGGAGTTGCCAGATCGGCGGCAACCTTGCCACCAATGCCGGCGGCAGCAATGTCATACGCTATGGCAATACCCGAGACTTGGTTCTCGGCCTGGAAGTCGTGTTGGCGGATGGGCGGATATGGAATGGGTTGCGTGGACTGCGTAAGGACAATATGGGGTACGACCTGAAGCAGCTCTTCATTGGCAGCGAGGGTACACTCGGCATCATCACCGGCGCCGTGCTGAAGCTGTTTGCGAAGCCTGCCTCTATCGCCACAGCTGTCTGCGCCGTGCCGTCGGTCCAAGCGGCACTGGAGCTGCTGGCCCTGTCCAAGCAGCGGACCGGTGGGCAGATAACGGCTTTCGAGCTCATGCCGCGCAATGGTCTGGAGCTCGCCTTTAAGCATTTTCCGGCGTACCGCATGTCTTTGGACAGGCTGCACGATTGGCAACTGCTCATCGAGTTCTCCTCAATCGACGAGGCCGTCTCTCAGCAGGAACGGATCGAAGCCACGCTCTCCGAGGCCCATGCATCCGGCCTAATCGTCGATGCGGCCATCGCTGCCTCCATCGAACAAAGCAGAAGCTTCTGGGCAATTCGCGAAGCATTGGCGGAAGCCGACATGAAGGAGGGGCCGACGATCCAGGGGGATATTTCCGTTCCGATCTCAGTAATACCCCACTTCCTTGACAGCTGCTCGAGCGAGATCACAAAGGCGGTCGACGGCGCCCGGATCGTTGCCTTCGGCCATCTTGGCGACGGCAATATCCATTTAGGGATCGTTGCACCGGAAAGAATCCCGGCCGAGGAGTTTCTAGCCAGATCGGAGGAAATTGAGGGCATCATCTGCGATCAAGCCCACCGATTCGGCGGTTCCGTCGCCGCTGAACACGGTCTTGCAAGCATGAAGACCGATGCGTTCCTCAAATATCGCGGCGACATCGAGCAGGATCTCATGTTGGCGATCAAGCATAGCCTCGACCCTCATAACATGATGAATCCAGGCAAAGTGCTAAAAGCGAGACCGGTTAAGCTTTCCACGGGGTGAGTTCTGCACGGTCGTTGGTGAGGCGGAAAGCGGGTGTTGATTACCGCCTATGGGAACGACTGCGAGTCTTGCTGCCGGGAATGGATGATCTTGGGCTGGCTGTGCCGCGCCGTGGATCCAGACGGGTATGTCCCGGATGAAATCGTTCAGGTTCGTCGCAACACCAAGGCAGCCAAGCGATTGCTGGTCCGTTTGCTGAAGAAACAGGGCTTGGCGCCCAAACACATCATCACCGACAAGCTGCGATCCTTTACGGCGCCGCCCGGCGTCAGGTCATGCCCGCCGTCGAGCATCGCTCTCATAAAGGCCTGAACAACAGGGCCGAGAATTCACGTCTACCATTTCGGAAGCGAGAACGAACCCGGCAAGGATTTCGGTCGATCGGCGCGTCTAAAGTTCGCCAATTCAGGCATAAAGCCCTGCCCCGTGGGCTGCCCGGTCCAGCTCCTCGCGAAAATCAGGATGCGCCAGCGCAATCAATGCCTTTGCTCGCTCGGCCACCGACTTGCCCTTGAGGTTCGCCCATCCATATTCGGTGACGATGATATGGGTGTCGTTGCGCGATGTGGTCACCGGCCCGGTGAGCGCCGGAACAATGCGCGAAAGCGTGCCCTTTGCCGCGGTGGAATGACAGGCGATGATCGACCGTCCGCCCCGCGACGCATAGGCGCCACGCACGAAATCGACCTGGCCGCCGGATGCACTGAATTGCCTGCCATTCACGAATTCCGAATTGCACGCCCCGTTCAGATCGACCTGCAGCGTCGCATTGACCGACACCGCCCGGTCGTTCTGAGAAATGACGAAAGGATTGTTCACATAGTCGACCGGATGGGCTTCGATGTCCGGATTGTCGTGCAGGAGGTCGTAAAGCGATTGATCTCCCAGCGCGAAGGTGAAGATCGACCGCCCGACATGCGTCTGCTTGCGGCTATTGTCGACCACACCCGCCTTAAGCAGATCGGCGAGGCCTACCGTCATCATTTCCGTATGGATACCGAGATGACGATGATGCAAAAGGCGTGAGCACACCGCATCCGGCAACGCGCCGATGCCCATTTGCAGGCAATCGCCGTCTTCCACCAAGCCTGCGACGATCGCGCCGATGGTATCGTCTACCTCATTGCTTGGAGCTGCCGGCAGTATCGGCAGGCTGACGTCATTTTCGACCAGCGCCGTCACGCTCGATATGGGAATCATGCAATCGCCCCGAACATAGGGCATATTTGCGTTGACTTCGAGGATCAGCCGAATTCCCGGTTTGCGCGATACGGTGAGCGCATAATCTGTACTGACGCCGAGGCTGAAATTACCATCCGCATCCATCGGCGCGACCGTTGCGATCAGCGTATCCACCCCGACATGCTCGACCAGCGAGCGCGGCACCTGGCTGAAATGGCAGGGCACCAGGTCGACGGCCGGCAATGCTTCCGCCGATCGCCTCTTGTCGAGCGCACGTTCCACGCCTCCGTGAAAGTAACTTATCGGAATGATCTGGTCACACAGGTCGAAATCGAAGACGCTGGTTCCCGCAACGCCGGTGCAAAGAAGATAATGGAGCCGCAAATTGTCGATGGCTCCCGCCCGAGCCCGTTCGGCAAGGGCCGCAAGAATGGCGGGTGGCTGCCCCGCAGCGATCGGCATCGCGACCTTCGCGACCGACGGAATTAGGTCGACGGCCTCCTTTGCGGATCGCAGCCGTTCGCGATACAGCATCTGATGCGTACCAGTCATTGGGTCCTCCTCCCGATGTCATTCTCAGAAAAAAATCAGCATCGATCTGCATGTTGATGCCCTCCCCGGCATCTATGATCGTTGCGGCTGTTCTCCTCTGCCCAGAACAGCCTTTATCAAAACCGCGTAATGCGTGTTCTGGCAAGACTGGACGAACAGTGATGTGTGAGGGCGGTAACATTCCCGGGATCAAGCGGCATGCCCAGCTCGGCATGGAAACCCGCAGCCTTTCTCACACCATTGTTCGCCAAGTCGGCCATTTTCGCAGTTTGGGGCCGGCCAGGCCGACCTCACAAGGCGCGCCGCGACAGGTATAAACCACAAGAGATCAGGCACCAGGCGACTAGGCTCGTCACCGAAAGGCTCTCGGACAGCAACGTCACCGCGACGATAAGGCTGACGATGGGCTTTGCAAATTGCAGTGGCGCGATCGACGCGACCCCACCTTTGGCGAGCGCCCAGAACCAGGCCGCAAACCCAATGAGGGTGCAAACCATGATCAGGAAGGCAAGGGCCGCCCAACCGTTCGACGTGACCTCGCCCCCACCAACGTCGGAAGGGCAGGCAAGGCGATCTCTGCACCGACGAGAATCGACCATGTGGTGGCGGCGAATAATCCGATCCGAGCCGACAGCCGTGCACCCGCGACATAGCCGACGCTCACCGGGACGGTGACGGCGAGAACAATCAGATCGCAGAGCGTTGCGCCCCAGAGCCTTCCCTTCAGCCTGTCGATATGAAGGTCGGGCGTTTATCCCGAGTCGGATACTATACCGATAACAGGTCTCGCTGAATCCAAATGTCTTGCATAACCGCACGATGCTCACAGCGCATTGCGCAACCGTTTTCTCAGCCAGCTCTCGGCGTGGCGAACCGCGGGTGACATCGCGCTAGTGCTCATCCATCTCTCCTCGTTTGGACACGAGGGTCAGTTTCTCATTTCGCCGGGCATCCCAGATCGGCGGGTGGGACGCACCCGCCTGACCTGCAACGGCGGTGGATGACCTAAATGCTCAGGCGGTAGGCACCGTCCCACCGTCGATCACATGCTCGGTTCCCGTGATGGAGGATGCTCGATCGGATGCCAGGAACGCGATCAGGTCAGCGACCTCTCCCGGCTTGGCCGGTCGCCCGAGCGGTATGCCACCGAGCGAGTTCATGATCGTCTCCACAGCTTCGTCGTAGCTGATGCCGGCTTCCTCTGCGATACGCAGGGCAAGACCGTTGGAGCTTGGATCGGCGATCCAACCGGGAGAGACCCGCACTACGCGCACGCCCTTGGGGGAGACCTCCTTGGAGATGCTCTTGCTGTAGGTGTTGAGGGCTCCCTTGGCCGACGCGTAGCCTGTTGTCGCCTGGTGCAGTGGAAGAATCCTCTGGATCGAGGTCACGTGAATGACCACCCCGCTTCCCTGAGCGATCATACCGGGAATGAGAGCGCGGTCCAGTCTGACGGCGGGAAAGAAGTTGAGGTTGAACTCTTTCTGCCACTCCTCGTCGGTTAGCGCCGCAAAGCCGCCTGAAGGGGCCGAGGAGCCCCCCAGCACGTTCACAAGGATGTCGAGCCCGCCGAGCTCTTGGTGAACGGCGTCAACGACAGTCTGGACGCCGTCTACCGCGGCCAGGTCTGCTTCGACGAAGGCCGCGCCGGAGAACTCCGCCGGCTTCTTGCGGGCGGTGGTCAGCACGCGGGCGCCAAACTCCTTGAACAACGCCACGGTAGCAGCGCCCGCACCCGAGGTGCCGCCGGTGATGAGGGCGCGACGGCCCTTGAGGGTAAGAAATGCGCTCATACGGTGATCTCCAGTTCGGCAACCTTGTCGCCTGCAAGCACGAAGATAAATCGCAGGCCGATCGGGCTGCTAGGGAAGTCGCCGATGGCATGGGCCATTACCTCAGTCTTCCCGTTTTCGATGGTGATCAAGAAGGGTTCGACCGTGTAGCTGTACTGCTGGGCCTCATCAGCCATCCATCCGCGAATGGCCTCGCGTCCCTCGTGGGTCTTGCCTTTATCCTTCACGATGCCGTGCTCGGTGAATGTGGCCGCGATGGTATCGGGGCTGCCTGTCCGGTCTGCGTCGAAATAGTCTTGGATAGCCTTCGGAAGTTTGATGGTCATTCGGTTCTCCTATCCTGAAACAGCCTCTTGCGCTGTGGTTTGACCTCCCTGCGAGATCGACTGACCCCAACTTAGATCACCCTCATTGACGGAATAAGCGGGATGAAAGAGGATGAGACGTTGCGAAAAGAGGGACAATGATCCGATCTGTTCTTGCTGACCTCGATGCCGTCCTCAGCATCGCCCGCCTCGGGTCGTTCAGGGCTGCCGCTCTGGACCTCGGCGTGTCCACGACGGCCTTGAGCAATTCCATCGCAAAGCTCGAACAGCGCCTCGGCATCCGCCTGTTCAACCGGACGACGCGCAGCGTCTCGTTGACCGAGGCGGGCAAGACCTTCGTCGACCGGGTCGGGCCGGCAGTGACCGACATCCACGACGCCATGCTGGCGGCCCAATCGCTCCAGGAAGTGCCGACGGGCACGTTGCGCATCAACGCGTTTGCCACCGCAGCTCGCGAAGTGATGGAGCCGCTGATCCTCTCGTTCATACAGCGCTATCCCCAGGTTCACGTCGACCTAGTCACCGAGGGACGGATCGTTGATATCGTCGCGGCCGGTTTTGACCTCGGCCTGCGGCCGGCCGATCTCGTCCCGGCCGACATGATCGCTGTGCCTCTGGGCCTGAAGCGCAGCAATGCAGTGGTCGCATCGCCGGAATTCCTTCGCACCCATGGCACACCGACTGTGCCGACTGACCTGTACCGGTTTCGCTGCATCCGCGCGCGTCTTCCCAACAACGCTCTGTTCCGGTGGAAATTCGAAAAGGACGGAAATGCCGTTCAGATCGACGTTCAGGGGTCGATTACGTTGGACGAGTCGAGCCTAGTCAGGATAGCCGCACAGAACGGAGTAGGCCTTGGATACGTTATGGAGGCGGATGTGCGAGAAGACATTGCAGCCGGAAGGCTTGTGCGCGTGCTGGAGGACTGGACGCCATTCCTGGCGCCGCTGGCGCTCTACTACCCCGGAAGGAAGAACCCGCCCGCGGCCTTCACTGCGTTCGTCCAAGCCGCTCGCGATTTTGCAAAGGGGTGATAGCTCTGGCGTATCGCGGTGCCAATGCTATCGGTCGCGAGCACGGTGTGTTCGGCCTAGAGGCGTTCCTGGAGCCGAAAGCCGTCATCGCCTGAGGAGCCGAGGTTAGGCTGGCCGCGTCACGGATTCTGAATTCGGAGGAGAACCTTTCCGACGGGCTTGCCGCTCTCCTGGAACTCGTGTGCTTCGGCCACTTCGTCGAGGGTGTATGTCTGCGCAATCCCGTGGGGCATATGCCCTCGAGGTGGCGCAGGCCGAAACCTCGTAGGCCGCCTGCCGCATCGCTGCTTCCGGCATGGTGTAGACATAGACGAAGCGGAACGAGAAACCGCCATCAGCGTCGGGAAGAACGGGATCGTGAGCCTGACCTGCGGCGTTTCCGTCAAATAGGCCTTGACGACCCCGTCGCGCGCCAGACAGGCCACCGCCACGTCAACGTTGGCAGAGAGGTCGACGTCTACAATGCGGTCAACCCAGTGGCCGCCGGTCGCCGGTCGTACGGCCTGAGAGACGTCCTCCTTGTGCCTGTTGACGATGAGATCTGCCCCGGCCGCACGTGCGACCTCAGCCTGCTCGTCGCGGCCCACGGTCGCCGCCACCCATGCCCAGGCCCATTTCGTAAGGAGGACCGCCGCGTTGCCAACTCTTCATACGCGACAAGCGCCGACTGGTTCCTCGTGCCCAGGCGATGGCGCTGTTTCGGAATACCGATGCGACCTTTGCCCAGATGGAGCGGATCGCCAAAACAGTGACATCGATCCGGGGCATCGACAGTGACACCATCAGCATCGCGGCACCCTACGTCTTTTCAATGAGACTGCTTCCGGACGTTATCAGGACGTTGCGATCCCGACAGGCCATAACTTCGGTTCAGCTCAGGTCGGAAACTATCGGGAAGTCATCGAACATGTGCTGGAGGGACGCGCGGATATCGGTCTGGGACGACTGCCGCTGGACGACAAGATCTTCGAGTGGTGCCCAATAGCGACGGCGACCAATGTCTACATCTTCCATCGTGGGCACCGGCTCTCGCAGAAAGACGTCATCAGACCTGAGGACCTGATCGGCGAACCCCTCACCTATGTGGAGCCTCAGATGCAGTCGCATCATATGAACGAAAACGCGATGCGCTACATGGGTGCAGAGCCCAACCTGGCGATCCAGTTCGATGTCACTGGGCAGGAAGTCAACTTCGTCGCCGCAGGGCTGGGCATCACAAGCAGCAACACCTTCGCCGCCCGTCAGTTTGCCGCCTTTCCTGTCGAAATCCGCCCTTTGAGCCTAGCGCTCTCTATCACTACGCCATCTTCTGGCAAAAAGGCCGACGGCTCGGTCCGGTTCTGCAAGATGCCATAGAGATCGCTGTCGCTTGCGCCACGACGGGGAACACTAGCGTGTCAGAGGAATCGTTAGCGGTTAATCTCCAGCAGTGACCTTGATGAGATCAGAGTCCTCGAGCACGGCTTAGTCGTTGAAATCCGTCTGCAAGGATAGGTTGAGACAAGCTACGGGTGTCACGATGGGAATGAGCAACCATGGGGATTGATCATGACTTCTGTTGGAGCAACTTCATACTACAGTTCAACAACTCGATACTCTATCGCTGATCGATCGAATTCGGCCAGTGGTGATGTATATGACAAACTTCCGACGACGAAGGAGGCGGCAAGGGATCGGATACATCCGATATGAGGCCAACGATCGATAGCCGTCCATCTGCTTCGGCTAGTATTTTTCAAGGCAAGATCGCCATGACGGCGCTGGACTTGAAGCCGATCAACGTGGCCGAGCTTTCAGAAGACAAATATCAGGAATTCATGGAGGCGAATCAGCGCCACATAGAAGCAAATAAGAAGTATCTGGAAAGTCAGTATACGCAAACGTCCAACCCGGACTATTCAAACGACCCGCGCGTGAAACCATATGCAACGATTACAGTTGCGGGCGAAGTTGTTGCAACGATCGACAATCAAGGCGTCGTTGGTACCGATAGCAACGAGCTTGGCGAGCGCATCAACAAGCTTCTAGCCGGACTTAACGAGGATGCCGCATCGAGCGGCCCTGCCGCTGCTCAGAACAGGGCGGATAAGATCGCCGAAATGCTTGGTGGACGGATCGTTAAAGCGGGAACGGCAATGTCGCAAAGCCAATATAATGCGCTTGCCCCGTTCGAACAGTCCGGGTCAACAATCGACTACGTAGCGATGAAGACAGATCCGCTATACGATCAACTTCAAAATCTGTATGCGAAACACGCCAACATCGAACGAGAAAGGGCTGATTATCTCGGTCGGCAGTAGCCTCATGAGGCAAGCCGGCGACATATCGTCGGCTTGCCTGCTTTGCAATGGAGATATCAAGCGGCGAGGAGCGTCGTCAGGTCGTACTGCCCGCCCTGTCCGTTTGCCGCATACAAAGTTTCAACGACATAGTGGCCGCCGAGAAAGAAGTCTTCGATAATGACAGCATTATCCACGTTGTTGTCGTTGGCATAACCAGCGAGAGAAAAGAACCAGAGTTCATCGCCGAACTGTGAGAGCCCGAGATCGGCGTCGGTATACGTGACGAACAGAACGTCATGATCGTATGCCGTATCAGTGCGGGAAGTTCCTGTGTTGGTTATACCGTCATTGATGTAGTCGTTGCCCTGGCCATTGTATTGATACTGATCGTTGCCTGCTCCTCCCCAAAGGCGGTCACTTCCCGCGCCACCATCCATCGTGTCTGTGCCTGCGTCACCAAAGAACTGGTCGGCTCCGGCCTGACCGAATAGGGTATCGTTCCCCGCAACTCCGACAAACACGTCATTTCCCGCACCACCCTCTGCATAATCGTTGCCGGCGTCTCCTGTGAGCCAGTCGTTCCCAGCTCCTCCAAAGAGCTGATCATCGTCTGCTCCGCCGTAGAGAGAATCGTCGCCAATTCCGCCGTTCAAAATGTCGGTCCCGGCGCCGCCATACAGAGCATCGTTGCCGTTGTAGCCATTGAGGGTGTCGTTCCCGTCGCCACCGGAAACGTGTAGTCGAAGCTGAAGGATTAAAGCGTTTTCTGCAACCCTTGATGAGTATTTGGTAAATTTGTTCAACTGTTCGATTCAACCATTGAAATTGCAAAAGAAGCGCAGTTGACAATTTAAAGTTTCATCAAAAATTCATTAATGACGTCTGGGGTGAAAGCAAAAATGTGCCGTTTTACGCTTCAACGTATTGGGGCCGTGCATGATGAGCAAACCACCCGAAGCGTCGTTAGTGCCAGATGGAGCTATGTCAACCCACAGAAAAAGGGCCGGCTGATACCGCGGCCCTTGAGGTGTGAAGGTGAAAACCTCCAGAGGGGAATAGCCGAGAGCGGGCTGGGGAGGAATATCGCTCGTCTATGGTACGAGGCACGCACGAAGGCGCTGGCGGATCGTCGAGGCTGTTTTCATCCTCGGTAGGGAGCTGGGAAGATGACGTCCTGGTCCACCAGGACGTTGAATCTATAGCCCGGCCGAATTTGGAGCGTCGGTTGAACATTGAGGGTCTTCGAGATCGTCTGTTCCGCGACCCGGCCGAAGCTTTCGGCGAAATTTCGCCGTGCTGCATCCGAGGCCGTATCCTGCGTTGCTAGCGTCGAGCTCTCCGGGACTGACATGTCGATACCCGCCCCGATGATAGCCACCAGCGCTGCTGAACCGAATGTCCTCCAGAGATGGCGGTCAACCTTGTCCTGAAGGCCCCCATATCCTTCGGCATCTGTGCCGGCCATGCCACCGATCTGCAGGGTGGATCCGTTCGGGAAAATCAGATCCGACCAGACCGCGAGAACGCGCTCCTGCCCGAACGATACCTTGGAATCGTAGCGACCGAACAGCTTGGCACCCTGCGGGATGAGGAGGCGATAGCCGGTCGCGCTGTCGTAGACGTTCTGATTGACCTGAGCGGTGATCCGCCCAGGCAGATCGGAGTTAAGGCCGGTAATCAATGTCGCCGGGATGACCGAACCGCGCTTCAATTCATAGGGCGACATCTGCGGTACGACCTGGTTCGGCAGGTAGCCGAGATCCTTGATGTCCTGATTGAAGAAATCCTCCTTCGACGTCTGCCCGTTCTGGTCGACGTTTTGGCCCAGGACGCCGGATTTCATGGCAGCAGCGTAGAGGTCCGAAGTACCGTTCGCAGCGACATTTGCCGGCTGTAGGCCAGTCTCATTAGTGGAGCTCGCTGCCTTCTCGACATCTAAGATGTCGACTTTCAGCGGTGAATCAAGCGCCGTAGCGCGCGCCTGCAGGCGGGCCATCCGCTGGCGCTGAGCCTCGCGGATATATTGTTCATCCTGTTCCCGCTTCAAACGCGCCTTCCACTCTTCTTCCGACTCAGGCCTTGGTCGGCGATCTTGCTGTTCCGCTGGTTGTCGCTCGACGATCGATTCGTGTTTTTCCATTTTCTCTTCGAGGACAGGGCTCGGTTGAAACACCGCCTGTTTCTCTGGCTCGCCGATAATTCCATCCGTTATACCTCGCTTGAGCTGGTCGCCAAAGCTGGTCGCAGGAGTGTTGGAGGCAGGCTCAATGTCGCCACGATGAAAGGAAAGGCTACGCAGCGACAGGCCGATGACGACTACTCCTGCAAACAAAGCGATGACGATGACGGCTACGATGATCGGCAGGCGGTTGAGCCGTCGCATGCCATTCTGGCCATCGGCTTGGCCTGACGTGCCAAGCTGGAGGGATTGGACCATGTCGGCCTCCTTCAGTTGCGCTGAATGATCGAAAGCGGACTGGCCGGCGTGGCGCCAGCCGCCGTTGTCGTATAAGCACGACCGAGAACGATGGAAGGTGTCGACAGACGAGCAAGAACCTGCCCGTCGAAGCCGTCAATTGCATAGGCAAGTTCGACCGGCTTGACGTCCTTTGCAACCTTGCCGTCGGTGACGACCGTGTAGCCCCACCCCTTCAGGGCTGCCTCGAGTGCTGTCGCGAATTCCGAGGTGTCCTTTTCCATCTTGATCGCCGTCGCACCGGCCGAGCCGATCTGCTCGGCGAGCCGGCTTGCCATATCGCCAGCAATGGCACTCTCGGCGGCTCCGGTGATGGTGACAGGAGCTGAGCTCGTGGTCAGCGCGTCGTCGGCCGTTTGGCAACTGGAGAGTAGCGCGGCCACGATCAGAAATCCGAAGATCTTACCCATCGATCACCCTCCCCGCTGAATGGTGATCTTCTGCTGCCGCCAGCCGACGCCCGAAACGAGGATCGCCTTGTCGATCGCATAGTCGACGGTCATCATGTCGTTCTTCATCCGATAGTTCACGATCCGGTTTTGACCGCCGGAAACGACGAAGAGTACCGGCGCATCCTGGCCCGAGATAACTCTCGGGAACTGGATGTAGGTCTTCACGCCGTCCGAATAGACCCGCTTCGGCTTCCAGGGTGCGCTGCCGCTCACGGAAAAGGAAAAGTTCAGCTTGTCCGGCGCCGCTCCCGGAATGCCGCCTATCTCGAGCCTCGCATTGATGTCTGCAAGCTTAGTCGAAACATCTTCCGGATATTCGAAGCCGACACGCGCCATGTACTGACTAGGATGGGACTTGAGCTGAATGTGGTAGGTGCGTCGAGATGTCGTGACCACCATCGAGGTCACAAGACCGGGTTCAGACGGCTTGACGATCAGGTGAATCGCCTGGCCTCCGGTGGCGCCTGAGGTCGCTGGTTCCACTTTCCACCGCACGGTGTCGCCGACCAAGACGTCGCGCACGATCTCGCCCCCCTGGAGCTCAATATCGCAGACCTGAAGCGGCGAGCAGACGACGGAGGGCTGGGTCTCGCCGAATAGGAAGATGACTTTGCCATCCGCCCCCGTGGTCACCAGGCCGGACGTTCCCCGCCATTTCCGAGAGATATTCGTGCCCTTCACCTCATTGTTCGTCATGCTTTGCGCCTGCGCATCCGCCACAAAGGCGAGTCCGGCTATGCAGCCAGCGGCCGCGATCAATCCTGTTTTTTGCATTCAGATATCCCTGCCCTTAAAGCTGTGCCGTCCAATCGAAATCCCGGACATAGAGGCCGATCGGGTTGAGGCGGATCGTCGCCTCATCCTGTGGCGCGGTCAGCGCGACCGTTGCGATGCCTCGGAACCGCCGTGTCCCGGTTTCTTTGCCCTTCCGGTCCCGCTCGTATTCCGTCCAGTCGATCTGGTAGGTCTGATTTGAAAGCGCCACGATGTTGTTGACCTCAATGGCAACTGTCGAAGATTTCGCCTTCTCGAAAGGCGAATTGCCACGGAACCAGGCGTTGATTTTCTCAGTCGACGGATCGGAGTTGCGAAGAAGGGCGTAGGTTCGATCGATGTATTGCTTCTGCACCACGGCATCGGGCGTGATTGAGCGGAAGCTGGTGACGAAATTGCCGAGCGTCGAGCGCACCACGCGCACATCGGCATATTCGATTTGTTCGGGGAAGCCAGCTGTTACTGCGGTTCCAAGCTTGTCAACCTCGACAATGTAGGGGACAAGCTTCACCTGGGTGCTAAGATACATTGCGTAGCCGAAGCCGATCACGGCCATCGCCAGGCTAAGGATGCCGACGATCCGCCAAGCGGCGGCCGCCTTTACATAGGAGCCATAGCGTTCGTTCCATTCGAGGCGTGCGGCAAGATACGGATTATCAGGGGCGCGGTTCGCTGCCATTTATCCTTTCCCTCGTGATTACGGTTTGTCATTGCGTTCAGGAAGCGGCTTGGGTCCGCTGTGGCCGCTGCGCTGTTCATCGAGCTTCGCGTTGGCAAGTCCGAGAATGGAGCCGGCATAGGCGCCGGGAGAGCCGATTGCCTTTTCCTTGGCCGCTGAGCCGGCTGCCTGCGCACCCGAACTGAAGCCCGCACCGATGCCGCGAAGTGCTGCACCAGCGACGGAGGAGCCGGCGGCCCGCGCGGCCTGGGCCGCCGCGAAGCCGGCGCCGGCAGCGCCCGCGGCGAGGAACCCAGCGCCGGTGGCGAAGGACGCCGCCTGCCCACCATGGTGGATCGTTTCCATGCCGCCGCTGACGGAGGCTCCCTGGACAACGCCTTGAATGATGTTCGGCACATACATGGCGATGATGAAGACTACCACGGAAATGCCGGCGATCGATAAAGTGGTCACGAATTGATCGGACGATGCCGTAGGAGCATTCGCTAGCCCTAAGAGGACCTGCGACCCGATCTTGGCGATCATCACCAGCGCCATCAGCTTCATGCCGACGCCGAAGGCATATATGAGGTAACGGACGGCGAAGTCTTTCGTGTAGGACGAGCCGCCCAACCCCAGCATGATCATGCCGGCGAGCAGACCAACATACATCTCGACCATAACCGATACAAAGATCGCTGCGACAAGGGAAAAGCAAATGACGACGACACCCATCGCAAGTACAGCCGCGATCGCCAACGAATTGTCCTCGAAAACCCCGAATTTCGCCTGTTGTGACATTTGCGAGGCGACTCGGATGCCGGCGTCGAATATTTCGGCGGGTGAAGCTGAACCCCCGCCTGAGCCGATCTGAAAAAGGCTGTCGACCACCGCACGTGCAAACGTCGGGCCTTGCGTGAGAACGAAGCCAAAGAACCCGATGAACATGATCCGCCTTACGAGTTCGGCGAACCAACTATCCAGTGAGGCGGCCTGGATCGCGAGCCAGACCGCAGCGATCCCGATCTCGATCGTCGCGAGGATCCAGAACAGCGATTTCGCCGCATCCGTGATGGTGGTCTCCCATCCCTTCGCAGCAGCTGACACCTGGTTTTCCAGTTCTGTGAGGACCTGTCCCTGCTGTGCGAACGCCGGTGCCGCGCAGGCGAGGCAGACAAGTCCGGCGATCAGGAATGAACGTGCAAAATTCCTCTTCACCATCTTGAACGCATCTCCTGGCCGTCCTTGATTGGTGGCAGCTCCTTGCCGGAGCCGAAGAATTTCTCGCGAAGGGCACGTTGCTCCTCGCTGAGGGCCGGTTTGGCTGTGCCCGTGAAATCAGCAATCAATAGGATCGCAGCGATGGCGGCAAGCAGCAGGCCAATGAGGACGGCGCGGCTCACCAGCGGGGCTCCATTTTCTGACCTTCGGGAATGCTCTTGACCTCAGCATTGAAGAACTTTTCACGCCGCGCCTGAGCCAAATCCTTGTCGGTCTGCTCCGTCTGGAGCCAGGTTCCCATCATCGTTATCTGCTGGGAGACGAGACCGCGAAGCTTCTGCATCTGCGCGACTTGCTGGGCGGCAATTTCATGCCCGACCTGCAACGCCTTCATCTGCCCATCGGCCGTCTCGGACATCGATCTCAACGAGGACATCGTTTCCTCCTCGCTGTCGAATTGGCCGGCCGTCAGGCTCGCCGCTCTCAGGGAGCTGGCAATGGTCTCGCGATTGGTATTTGACCAGGATTGGTAGGTCGAGGAGAATGTGGCATTATCCGGCAAGTTGGTCTTGAGATCGGCATAGCTTTGAAAACGCTGCTGAAGAACGTCGTCGGCGTTGCCCATCGAAAACGCGATGCCCTGCCCCTGGTCGACGATACTGCGCAGCTGCTTGAGATCGCTTTCGACCTGTCCCCAGACATGACCAGGAAGCTGGGCCGTGTTTTGCAGCATGTTCTGGTAGATCTTAAGCTGGTTTTCGATCTGCTCAGCGAGCTGGCTGATCTGCGTCAGCTGATTGTCGACCTGGATGCCCGAACTCTTCATGAGGTCCACGAGTTGCGCATTGTTGGCGAGCTGCGTCCATTCCGTCGCAGCACCGGTGGCGGTCCCCGCCCATGCTGAAGCGGCGGCTCCGATCGTCAGGGTAGCGACTGCCAGGCAGGCGAGCCAACTATTCGGACTTGAGTAGCGATTCGGCATCGTGAACTCCCCTTGTTTCAAGCCAGCGGATTGGCCAATCGCGGCCATGTTCGGATTTCAGTGCGCGGATGCGCTTCAGGTCTTCTTTGCCGGAGGCGCCGACGAAGCTCAGCGCGACCGGCCCAAGTGACATGTCGAAGAGGCGCCGGCCTTCCGGCGTTGCCACGTAATATTCGCGCTTGGCGATCGAGCCTGATACGATCTCGATCTGGCGCTCGTTGAAACCAAGCCGTTCATAAAACTCCCGCGTTCCCGGCTCACGAGCGGCCCCGTTCGGGAGGCAAATCTTGGTCGGGCACGACTCCTTCAGGACACCGATAATCCCGGAGCGCTCGGCGTCCGAGATGGATTGGGTCGCAAGGACCACTGCGCAGTTGGCCTTGCGCAGCACCTTCAGCCATTCGCGGATCTTGTTGCGGAACACGGGATGGCCGAGCATCAGCCAAGCCTCGTCGAGGACGATGAGACTGGGAGACCCGTCCAGGCGCTTCTCGATCCGGCGGAACAGGTAGGTCAGGACCGGGACGAGGTTCCGCTCGCCCATGTTCATGAGCTGCTCGATCTCGAAGGTCTGGAAGGCACCAAGGGTCAACCCGTCTTGCTCCGCATCGAGGAGCTGCCCCATCGGCCCATCGACGGTGTAGTGATGCAGTGCGTCCTTGATCTGGCGCAGCTGCACGCCGCTCACGAAATCCGAAAGCGAACGACCGGAGGCACTCGCCATCAGTCCGATCTGACGGGAGATGGCGTTGCGATGATCGGGCGTGATGGTGACGCCCTGCAGGCCGACCAGCATCTCGATCCATTCCGTCGCCCAGGCCCGATCGGCGTCGCTTGCGAGTTCGGACAAGGGGCAGAAGGCTAAGGCCCTATCGTCTCCTTCGGCGTCGCCGCCAATCTCATAGTGGTCGCCGCCAGCTGCGAGCGTCAGCGGCAAAAGCGAGCTTCCTTTGTCAAATGCAAAGATCTGAGCTTGGCTGTATCGCCGGAACTGCGCAGCGATTAGCGCCAGAAGCGTTGACTTGCCGGAGCCGGTTGGTCCGAAAATCAGCGTATGGCCAACATCATCGACATGCAGGTTGAGCCGGAATGGAGTGGAGCCGCTGGCGACCTGCATCAATGGCGGCGAATTCGGTGGATAGAACGGGCATGGGGCGATCGGGTTTCCCGACCACACCGAGTTGAGCGGGATCAAATCCGCGAGGTTTCTCGTGTTGATCAGCGGTTCGCGTATATTGCAGTACCAATTGCCTGGCAGACTGCCGAGAAAGGCGTCGGTCGCGTTGAGCGTTTCGATCCGAGCGCCAAAGCCTTCAGCCTGAATCAGCCGGCGGATTGCTTCAGCCTTTTCCTGCAGCGCCTCGCGATCGCTGTCGAACAGCACGATGACCGGCGTGTAATAGCCGTAGGCAACCAGTTGCGATGAGGCCTGAGCGATGGCATCCTCCGTCTCGGCCACCATCGTCATGGCATCCTGGTCCATCGACCGGCTTTGCGTCTGGAATATCTGGTCGAAGAACGGCCGGACCTTCTGCTGCCATTTCTTGCGTGTGCGCTCGAGTTTTTGCCGCGCCTCCTCCGCATCGAGAAAAATGAAGCGGGACGACCATCTATAGGTCAGCGGCATGAGGTCGAGACTATTGAGAATGCCTGGCCAGCTCTCCGCCGGCAGACCGTCGATCGCCACGACGCCAAGGCAGCGGTTTTCGACCTTCGGTGTCAGGCCGTGCTCAAGTTCGGCCGTCGCGATCCAGTCGACATACATGGGAATATTCGGAAGCCGGATTGGATGGTTCTCGCCGGTAATGCAGAAGCGGACGAACTGAAGCAGCTCGTCATAGCGGGCAACCCACTCCCCTCCCCCCTCGATCGTCTCACGGGTTTCCATCCGTCTGATCGATAACGTGTTCGCGAAATACTGCTCGACTTCACGGACGGCGTTCTTGAAAACGAACAGCACCGTGTCCGCGTAGGATTTCTTCCGGCTCTCTTCATCCGAATAGATATATTTGCTGAGGGCGGTCTTCCTGGACTCAAGCGGCCGGTAGGTCAGGATGAGGGCGTGCTTGCTCTCGAAATGCCCCTGCTCGCGCTCGAAATGCGCCCGGCGTTCTGCATCGATCGCACGCGTGACCGGATCGGGGAAATGGCAACGATCTTCCGATGGATAGTCGACCGTCGGAATGCGGATGGCCTCGACCTGAATCATCCAGCCACTTCCAAGCTGCGACAGCACTGCATTGATCTGCCGCGACAGGTCGTTGCGTTCGAGGTCGGTTGCGCTTTCCGAATCCGGCCCGGCGAAGTACCAGCCGGCCATCAGGCTCCCGTCCTTCAGCAGGAGCACGCCATTGTCGACGAGGCCAGCATAGGGAACGAGGTCGGCGAAGGATGGACCGGTCGCGCGGAAGCGTTTGAGTGCTGCCATGGCCGTCTCCTCAATACCGGCGCCAAGGGGATGTGGTCGCCTTGTAATAGGGCCCGTAGGAAATATGCCTGATGTAGACCTGCCGCATGAACGGGTCGGACTTCGCCATCGTCCTGAGAAGTCCGACGACGACAATCCAAACTGCAACGCCGAAAAGCGCCGAATAAACGGTCAGCACCACGAAGATCAGGATGACTGCGGCCAGACCGGTGAGCAGCACCAGTTCGCGGTCGGCCCCCAGTAGGAGGTTCGGACGCGAAAGCGCACGGTGGATGCGGTTGCGCTGCAGGCTGGACAGGGAGTCAGCCATGAATCCTCTCCCCCTCTGAGGGCTGTCGGGTCGATGTGAACTGCCCATCAGACAGTCCAATCGAAGCGCCGGTGGCGCCGAACAGGCCAACGATATTGGTGGCGCCGAGCAGGATGCCGGCGACGAGAACGACATAAACCAGTCGCCGCGCGAAATCGTTGAGCTCGCCGCCGAAGATCAGCATTCCGCCGGCGATGGCCACGGCGGCCAGTGCAATGGCGCCGGCGACCGGACCGGTGATCGATTCCTGGATTTGCTGCAATGGCCCCTCCCACGGCAGGCTGCCGCCGGAACTAGCGAACGCCGGCGCAACGGTGGCAAGAACGAAAGGCATGGCAAGCAGCGCAATGGTGAAACTCACGTTCTTAGGCGACATGGGGTGCTTCCTCTTTTTCGGTGAGCGGGTCGGATTCGATTTCGTATTGGCCGTTGGTGAAGCGCTCGACCTGGATGACGTCGCGAACGCGCCGTCCTCGCGGTGTCCGTTCGATGGAGATGACGAGATCGACTGCTTCGCCGATCACTTCGTGCATCGGCTGCTGGCTCATCTCGGCGGTGAGTTGCTCAAGCCGCCGCAACGCGGATATGGCAGTGTTTGAGTGAATGGTTGCCACGCCGCCCGGGTGGCCAGTGTTCCATGCTTTAAGCAATGTGAGAGCGGCACCGTCACGGACTTCTCCAACAACAATCCGATCGGGACGCAGGCGCATGGTGCTCTTCAAGAGCCTCGCCATGTCGACTGCGTCACTGGTATGAAGAAGAACGACATTCTCGGCCGTGCATTGGATCTCGGCGGTATCTTCCAGAACGACGAGCCGATCCTCCGGTGCGCTCTTGACGATTTCTTCGATCACCGCATTCGCGAGGGTTGTTTTGCCCGAGCCCGTGCCACCGGAAATGACGATGTTCAGCCTGGAGGAGATAGCGCTTCGGATCGTAGAGGCCTGATCCGGTGTCATCACGCCGGAGCGCACGTAATCGTCGAGCGGGATCAGACGCGAGGCGCGCCGGCGAATCGTGAAGGCAGGCTTGGTCACCACCGGCGGCAGCAAACCTTCGAACCGATGACCGCCGATCGGGAGCTCGCCTGAGATGATCGGCTGTTGCGTGTCGACTTCCGATTGAAGTGCGTGGGCCACGGTGCCGATCACCATTTCAGCTGCTGCCGACGACATCTCGCCGGCCGGAGCGATACCGTGCCCCAGCCGCTCGATGAAAAGCTTTCCATCTGGATTGAGCATAATCTCGACGACGGTTGCGTCATCCAGCGCTACACAGAGCTGATCGCCGAGTGCTTCTTGAAGTTTGCGGACAAGCCGGGGGTGAGAACGAAGCTGGTTCACCGATTTCTCCTTACGCTGCCTGGCTGCTAGGGGTGAATTCCGAGCGGTAGCTGAAGGGGCGGAGCTTCTGAAACGTCCTGTCATTGGCAGGCAAGATACCGGCTACTGCCATGGTATCACCGATCTTCCTGGGTTCGTCCAAGCGTTGGAGCGGCCAACCGACACGAGCGAGTATTCGCTCGAAGCGGACATCGGTCACCGTAACGATTTCCGCGAAGTTGTTCGCCATGCACCATTCGATAATGCCTGCAAACATGGTCAGGGTCGCTTCATGCACAGAGCCCTCTCCCCTGCCCTCCTTAAGCGCAGTGTTGACGCAAAAGCGGGAGCTTTCGATCATTGCGTTATGCGCATTCAGCTGGCCGTTCGGGAGAAGCGAGGGAAAGACCTCCGTCACCATGGTCGGACCAAGCGCCGGGAGCAGCCTTGCACATCCCGCAACTTGGCCACCGTCAGAAATCGCGAGGACGTAAGTCGGCCCAAGAGCGTCGAATACATCTGACTCGCATCCCGCAGTTACCTTGACGTCCCAGCCTAAGCGACCGGAGAACACATGGGCACGAAGTTTGTGATGGCTGTGGAGGAGGTGTGCCTCTTGGATCGTCCGGGGCGTTGAGAACGCGACAACTCGCATGAACTTCTCCGTCGTTGTTTCTTCTGCGTAGAAATCAGCACAGATTGGAATCGTGCGGCAGTTGTAGAATCCTACAATGCGGCGGTGCGATTCGCGGTCGCTGTATACTCGGGGAAAGTCGGTTCGAGTACGATTTGGCCTCTGATGTGAGCAGACTCTTGCAGGTAGCGTTTTCTGGCCAAAGTTGCCGCCGCCTTCAAACTGTTCCTCGCCACGCCTGCCACGCGGCGAGTAGGGCAGAATGGAGGCGTCAAGGCCGCTCCCAGCGACATGGTCAACGGCTTAGTCTGGAACTGAACATCCTGCGCCGCCCGGACGTCGTTGTGGATCGCAAGCAGTTTGGCCATTGGAATGCGATCTAACCCAGTTCCGCAAGCATTTCGGAAAAACCAACATGACATTGCCTGTCGAGCGGGTCGCCACTTTGCGATCTTTGCGCAACGATGATCGGCAGTCCCGACCCGTGATGGATGACCTCGTCCAAGCCCTGCCCTACCACGTGGCGGTTAAACGCCCCTACCGTTCCCGGCGAGTCTTCTGGCTACGTCAGAGCTACCAATAACAAGTGCCGTCCAGCGGCAGACGAACACGGACGGTCGTGAGGTTGAGACGATCCCACCGGGCGACACCCTAGAAATGTTGGAAACAAACTCGTTCCGGGAGTGAGTAGCCGCGTTTACTGCGCCAACCACTGATATTCAGCGATCGAAGCCTTGCCTGATCTCTTGTCGTATAGGCAGATCATATTGACCATCTTCTTGGACTCCGGGTTCTTTTCGCGGAGCAGAATGGCAATCTTTCCGATGACATCATCGAAAACGACTGGTGCGGTCGCCTCGGGAGAGACCATGCGAGATTGACCGATGCAGGTGCCGTTCGCCTTAGCGAAGAGGGCATTCCAAGCGGCGTCGCTCGAGGCATTGGCAAGTGGAGCGAGAGCGAACATGCCAATTGCTGTGGCAATGGTGGTCTTCAGCATCGAGAAATTCCTCATGTCAATCCGAGTCATGCCGTATGCCGGCGATCCGTTGTTCATAACAAACGATGGCAACATGAGGGCTGCATCCTGCCGTCCTCGCTGGTCAGAGTAGCGAACCTGGGTTACATCCCATCCTAGATTCGGTCGAGGCCTCCGTCACCAGCGGAAGGCCGTTTTTATAGGTGTGCCGCAAGGGGATAAATCTATCCAACGCAGCGGTTTCGTCGCTGCGATCACCGCTGCTGCGGCCATATAACCAGTCGCTGAGCGCGATCCGTTCTCAAGCCGCGACATAGGCGGACCCGAAACGAGGGCGCTGGTGCTGAAGTTGCCTGACTTCGATGTCATCGGCATTGAGGGCTCGGCCACGGTCCTTCTCGTTGTTCGGGATTGGCATCGGACCCGTGCCGGACTGCCCTCCTTGTTCGCTGCGATCTGAACCGGCGGTCGGGCGTTTCAAGGCCTGTCGCGCCGAGTGGCGTCCGACCCAGCCTCTCTGCGCGAGGGCAGGCTCGAGCGGATCGCGAGCGCCGATTGCTTCTTCCGCGATATCGGCGCAGTCATTCGGCACGGCGGCAATCAGGCCCACTATCCCCGGTCATGGACTACATCCAGATGCCGCCCTTTGAGGCGTTTCGCGACGCTGCCGGATACACGGCCGTCCTCAGCCATGAGGCGACCCACTAGACGCCGACAGAACATCGCGTGGGACGTGACCTGTCGCGCTATGCCAAGGACCGGACGGAGCGGGCGCGGGAAGAACTCATCGCCGAACTTGGCAGTTGCTTCCTCTGCGCCGACCTCGGTGTCGCGCCGGAGCTCGAGCCGCGGCCGGATCATGCTTCTTATCTGCAGTAGTGGCTCTCGGAGTTGGCCAACGACAAGTGGGCGATCTTTCAGGCGGCAGCGCATGCGAAACGCGCTGTGAGCTTTCTGCATTCCCAGCAGCCGGAAGCGGATGTGAAGGCCGCGGCCTGCCGTTCAAGCGTGGTCGTCACCACCGGTGGCGGCCGCGTGGTCCATATCCGCTGCTCCTTGATACCTTGTGCGATGTTAGCACCAAGCCTTCCCAGATCGACGTTTTTGAAGCGTCGAGTTTAGGTTTACGGGACGGTTTGCGTTCAACGATGGACGGCTTGGTCTGCTGACGCATTGATCCTCCAGGTAGCGATTCGCGAGGGCAACGACATCGCACGAGGCGTGGTGGCAAGCCGGCCGATGTTTGCGAAGGGCCCGTTCCCCAATTGAAGCGTCTAACGACGACGGTGCAAGTGCGGCATGGCGCAGGCTAGCATCCCTACCCAAGGCAAATGCGGCGGAACGCCATTGCAATATCCCTTCCGTGAGAGTTTCCGGCAACCCATCTGCGGGCTCGATGAGGCATGTCTGACCGGAGACCGGCTGCGCCTCGATCGTCTTCCCGCAACGACAACTCGCCGATTTCTTACCCCGGAAGGCTGCACCTTCCTCCTCGCCCACTAACAAATCGGCGACTTGCCGCCCTCCATTTCATTGCGGCCCTATCGGGTGCGGTCCGATCGCCACCGGTCTTTGCGACAGCCATCGAGGCCGCGATGGGCGCGGCCCGATACACAAGAAAGGAATACGACAATGGCAACCATCGGTACCTTCACCTCCGCCGAAAACGGCTTCACCGGCTCCATTCGCACTCTCGCCCTCAACATCAAGGCCCGCATCGTCCGGATCGAGAACCCTTCCGACAAGGGCCCGCAGTTCCGCGTCTACGTCGGCAGCGTTGAACTCGGCGCCGCCTGGCAGAAGACCTCCGAGCAAGGCCGCGATTACCTCTCGGTCAAGCTGGACGATCCGAGCTTCCCGGCTCCGATCTACGCAACGCTTGCCGAGGTGGAAGGCGAAGACGGTCTCCAGCTCATCTGGTCCCGCCCAAACCGGGATTGATCGACGTAACGGGGCTCCGCCATCGGCGGAGCCTTTTCCCCTATCCGAATAGCAGCGCGCGATTAACGCGCGTCGAAGCTAGCGAGGATCTTGCGCAATTGCGCGTTCTGCTCGATGAGCTTCTTTGCAAGCTGACGCCGCAAGGTAGCGACTTCCGCATCGAGGTCGGCCATTTCATTCGTGAGTGATCTCGGGCCGGCAGCAGCGGCAGCAGCTTGCTTCAACGCTGTTGCCGTCGTCTCTCATTTGCGGTGGAAAAGGGATCATCCTTTTCCGCGAAGCGAGACGAGTTAGCGGAACGGCCGGCCAAACGGTGTGCGAGGCGCGGGGCGCAGTCGGTCCCGCCTCCCCTTCGGGCCACGATGTTGAGGCTCCTGCGGCTGCGCTATTCCCGGCCTCGCACGACGAGAATTCCCGAAATCTCGCCCGACGGGCGAACGCTCGCGCTTATTTCTCCGATACTCTTCATCTTTCTGGATCAGCCCTGCTCACGGCGCTGTGCGCCGATCCGATCGCAAAGGCTTAAGACGGCTTTCCAACCCATGAAGCCGGTTCTCGCCGATGCAGGCCTTCATGTCTTCACGCCGGAACCAAATCGCGCGGCCGCATCGAAGCGGCGGGTTTCCCGCAGTGAACACGATCTGCTCATCGGCGCGCATCTGGAGAACCTCATGCGGCTGGATCAGCGGCCGCGCAGCGAGCTGTTTCGATCGTGTTCGCGACGACCCCTTCGACTGGAAGCTGTGACTGACGTGATCGATTTCGACCGTGGTCATGCCGCATCGTCGCGAGATGTAGTCGGCAGTGTCCGGATCGTTGATCGCCGCGAACGAAATCCAGCTTGCGCTTTCGAACCATTTGCTTGCGGCATCGCGACCGCCATAGGTTTCCCGCATCTGCCCGATCGACTGGTAGATCATGACAAGCGTGACGCCGTACTTTCGGCCGGCATCACGCGCCGTCTCCAGAACGCGCATGTAACCCAGTCGCGCCACCTCGTCGAGGAGGAAGAGTGCCCTGCCTTGGACCTTGCCGTCGCGATTGTAGATCGCGTTGAGGAGCGAGCCGATGATGACCCGCGCGAGCCCGGAATGCGTCTCCAATGTCTTCAGGTCGATGTTGATAAACACATCGGTCTTACCGTCTGCAACCGCCTCGGTCGAGAAGGCCGAGCCCGACACGAGTGCCGCATAGTTGGCGTACGACAGCCAGTGTGTTTCCTTGACTGCATTGGCGTAAACGCCGGAGAAGGTTTCCGGCGTCATGTTGACGAAGGCAGCGACGTTCTCTCTCACAAAATCCGAGTTCGAGTTGTCATAGATCGCTTGCAGCCGCTCGCGCAGTTTCGGTTCCGGCTCGGCCAGATTCGAACGGACCTGGCGCAAGGTCTGGTGCTCCTGGTCGGTGTGACCTGACAGGCAGACGTCGGCTATCAGCGCGGTCAACAGCTGAAGTGCGGATGCGCGAAAGAAGTCGTCGCGGACATTACGCGGGCCGCCGCTGTCGCTCATGATCCACGATGCGACCGAAGCGATATCCTCCTCTTTGGTTCTGCCGTACCGCCCAATCCAGTCAAGCGCGTTGAACCCGGTTTCCGGTTCCTTCGGATCGAGTATGCGGATGAACCGCGCGGCGGATTTGCGGTGTCCATGCACCATCGGCGCGACCTCGTTCGAAGGGTCCAGCACGACAAGGCCGCCCGCCCATTTGAGGGCCGTCGGGATTGTCACGGATGTCGTCTTGAAGCCACCCGAACCGGCGAACACGATGCCGTGCGACGATCCGAACGAACCGTCGAAACACAGCAGCGGTGACTTGCCGCCGGCGCCCCAGGTCTCGGTGTCGTCTGCACCGAACGAGCGCGCTGCCGTGGTATCCTTGTCGACCCGGTAGCGTTCGCCGATGACGATGCCTCCAGCGTCGGGGAAAAGTTTTGCTGCGTTCTGCATTTTCATCCAGTCGGCCTCACCGTGCAGCGCCCGTTGTCCCCGGATGCGCTTCGGCGCGGAGCGCGCGAAGGCGGCATTGCCGATTAGCGCGACCCGCAACGCGAAGCTTCCCACCATCAGTGCCGCGGTCACGCCGATCAGGGTTGCGGGGTCGAGATATGAAATGATGGACTCGCCCGGCGGTACCTGACCGGCGAACGGCATAAGCCGTGCCATCTCGCGTATTGCCGCGATCAGGATCGTTGCCGTGCTTCCCGCAACGACGCCCCAGCCTGCGAACTTAATACCGCTCGCGCCGGCACTCGCGAAGAGAAAAATCACGCCGACGACCGCGGCCGTAACATAGGGAATGGCGATGCCGGCCCGGCCCAATGTCAACCTCGCGGTCTCCGTCTTACCGAAGGCCGAAAGCCACTGCTCGATCCCGGTCATGCCGATGACGGTAAGCATCATCAGCACGATCGGTGCGGCGAGAGCAAGCTTATTCGCTCTCATCGCTAAACGCCTTCACTCCGATCGCGATCAACCGCGCCCGTTCGCCTTCGTCAGACCTCAGACGTGAGCGAAGTTCGATCAATGCTCCGAGCAGCAGCGCGCGTTTCTCGTATCGCAAGCCTGCCTTGACGATCAGGCCGCCGAGTTCGATTTTCTCGCGGGTGTCCTTCTTGCGCGCGTCCGATGTCGTTGTTCTCGCCATCCGCTCAAGCCTCGCCATTGCCGCCCTGAGCCGTGCCAGGCGAGACCGCCGCGGTCGATGCACCCGCCGCGCCTCCGCCATCGCCTTTTTTGCCGCCAGTCGCGGCCTCGCTCCCGCCATCCTGGCTTCCTCGGAGGCGCTTCGCGATGTCCTCGAAGGCTACCTGAAGATCGGCTTCGTCGCTCTCGATTTCTCCGAGACCAGCCTTCAAAGCAATGCGGCCGATCCGCTCGGCCTCGCGCGTTTCCGCAGCCTTGAGCTGCTCCTGCAGCTTGGCGATTTCGTCGCGGATTTTCGAGGAAGGTCTCTTCATTTCCGATCGTCTCCTGGCTGAGAAAGCGTGTCTTTGAAAGCCAGTCTTTCGGATGAGGGTGCGCGACGCACTACGGTGAATCCTACAATCGCCAGTGGCGATGCTTTGGTGAATGATCCCGGCCGTTCCGAAGGAGCGGGTTCCAAGGGCGCAATTATACGTCGCTGATGCGACGTGTTGCTGAGAGACCCCGGAAGGGCCGCCGCTCCCGACAAACGCGTCGATTTCCTTCGCATTCGGGAGCTTATGCCGCCGTGGCCGTACCTCATTTCTCCGTCAGCGTCGTCGCCCGTGGCTCCGGCCGCAGCGCTGTGCTGTCGGCGGCCTATCGCCACTGCGCCAAGATGGACTACGAGCGGGAAGCGCGGACGATCGACTACACCCGCAAGCAAGGCCTCCTGCATGAGGAGTTCGTCATCCCCTCAGACGCACCCGAATGGTTGCGGTCGATGATCGCCGATCGTCCGGTCTCAGGTGCGTCGGAAGCCTTCTGGAACAAGGTCGAGGTTTTCGAGAAGCGATCCGATGCCCAAATCGCCAAGGATGTGACGATCGCGTTGCCCGTCGAACTGACGGCCGAGCAGAATATCGCGCTTGTTCGGGATTTCGTCGAGCGGCACATCACCGCTAACGGAATGGTCGCCGACTGGGTCTATCACGATGCACCGGGCAACCCGCATGTGCATCTGATGACGACGTTGAGGCCGCTCACTGAGGACGGGTTCGGTGCCAAGAAGGTTGCGGTTCGCGGGCTGGACGGAAACCCGATCCGCAACGACGCCGGCAAGATCGTCTACGAACTCTGGGCTGGCAGCCCCGACGACTTCAACATTCTTCGCGATGGCTGGTTCGCCTGCCAAAACCGGCATCTGGCGATGACCGGGCTCGATATTCGCGTCGATGGCCGGTCCTTCGAAAAACAGGGTGTCGACGTGGAGCCGACCATCCATGTCGGTGTCGGCGCGACGGCTATCGACCGGAAGGCCGAGCAGGCGAAGATCAAGTCGTCGGCAGGGCCGCCAAAGCTCGAACGGATCGAGCTGCAGGAGAAGCGGCGAAGCGAGAACACACGACGCATCCAGCGCCGGCCGGAGATCGTCCTCGACCTGATCACCCGCGAGAAGAGCGTCTTCGATGCCGAAGACGTTGCGAAGATCCTGCATCGCTATGTTGACGATGCCGTCCTTTTCCAAAACCTGATGGTTCGCGTCCTGCAGAGCCCTGAAGCGCTCCGTCTCGAGCGCGAGAGGATCTCGTTCGCGACCGGAACCCGAGTGCCGGCCAGGTACACGACGCGCGAGCTGATCCGGCTTGAAGCAGAGATGGCCAACCGTGCAATCTGGCTCTCAGGGCGATCTTCACATGGCGTTCGGGAAGCAGTGCTCGAGAGGACGTTCGCGCGCCATTCGCGCTTATCGGAGGAGCAGAGGACAGCGATCGAACATGTCGCTGGACCCGAACGGATCGCAGCGATCATAGGCCGTGCCGGCGCCGGCAAGACCACGATGATGACGGCAGCGCGTGAAGCGTGGGAAGCCGCCGGCTATCGTGTCGTGGGTGGCGCACTCGCCGGCAAGGCTGCCGAAGGGCTGGAGAAGGAAGCAGGGATCGCCTCGCGTACGCTTTCATCCTGGGAGCTTCGCTGGAGCCGCGGCCGAAACCAGCTTGACGCAAAGACGGTCTTCGTTCTCGACGAGGCCGGCATGGTGTCGTCGCGGCAGATGGCGCAGCTGGTCGAGACGGTGACCAAGGCCGGCGCCAAGCTTGTCCTGGTTGGTGATCCCGAACAGCTCCAGCCGATCGAAGCCGGCGCCGCGTTCCGGGCGATTGCCGACCGCATAGGTTACTCCGAACTCGAAACCATCTATCGCCAGCGCGAGCAATGGATGCGCGATGCGTCGCTCGACCTCGCCCGCGGCAACATCCGCAAGGCTATCGGTGCCTATACCGTTCATGGCCGAATGATCGGTTTGAGACTGAAGGACGAGACAGCGTATAGGCTTATCGCCGATTGGAGCCGGGACTTCGACCCGACGAAGACGACATTGATCCTCGCCCACCTCCGGCGCGACGTGCGAATGCTCAACGACATGGCGCGGGCCGAGCTCGTCACGCGTGGCATCCTTGGTGAAGGTTTTGCATTCCGCACGGAGGACGGGCACCGCAACTTCGCCATCGGCGACCAGATCGTCTTTCTGAAGAACGAAGGATCGCTCGGCGTCAAGAACGGCATGCTCGGCAAGGTCGTCGAAACCGCTCAAAACCGTATTGTCGCCGAGATCGGCGAGGGCGAGCACCGGCGACAGATTATCGTCGAACAGCGGTTCTACAACAATCTCGACCATGGTTATGCCACCACGATCCATAAGAGCCAGGGCGCTACCGTCGACCGAGTGAAGGTGCTCGCGTCACTCTCGCTTGATCGGCATTTGACCTATGTGGCCATGACCCGTCATCGCGAGGATCTCCGCGTCTATTACGGTACCCGATCCTTTGCTTTGGCCGGCGGCCTG
This sequence comes from Rhizobium sp. BK289, assembly GCF_014193575.1. Lineage (NCBI taxonomy): Bacteria > Pseudomonadati > Pseudomonadota > Alphaproteobacteria > Hyphomicrobiales > Rhizobiaceae > Rhizobium > Rhizobium sp. BK289. Next base: position 168,656 of record NZ_JACHZO010000010.1, on the reverse strand, counting down.
GTCGAGATCCTGTCACGCAGACAAGCCAAGGAAACCACGCTCGACTACGAGAAGGGCAGTCTCTATCGCCAGGCACTGCGTTTTGCCGAAGCCCGCGGCTTCCATATCGTCAATGTCGCCCGAACGGTTGTCCGCGACCGGGTTGAATGGACGATCCGCCAGAAACAGAAACTCGCCGGTCTTGCCCACCGGCTCCTCGCCGTCGGCGTCCAACTCGGCCTCAGTGCCAGCCCCAAACCGACCCAATCCCCAAGCACCAATGAGGTCAGCCCAATGGTTGCCGGCATCACGATATCTACGAAAACGGTCGAGCAAGCGGTTGCCGAAAAGGTCGAAGCCGATCCCGGTCTCAAGAAGCAATGGGAAGACGTCTCGACCCGCTTCCATCTCGTCTATGCGCAGCCGGAAGCCGCCTTCAAGGCCGTCAACGTCGACGCCATACTGAAGGATGGAGCGACCGCCAGATCGACACTGGCGAAGATCGCCGACGAGCCGGAAAGTTTTGGTACCCTCAAGGGGAAGACCGGCCTGCTCACAAGCCGCGCCGACAGGCAGGAACGCGAGTGGGCGGAAGGCAATGTACCAACCCTGGTGCAGAGTCTCAGCGATTACCTGCGTCAGCGCAGACAGGCGGAACAGCGGTATCAGGCTGATGAAATGGCGGCTCGTCGCAGGGTCGCAATCGACATTCCGGCGCTGTCGCCAGGTGCACGCCAGACGCTCGAGCGGGTGCGCGACGCCATTGATCGAAACGATCTTCCGTCGGCGCTCGAGTTCGCGCTTGCCGATAAAATGGTGAAGGCGGAGCTGGAGGGATTTGCCAAGGCGGTTGCCGAGCGTTTCGGTGAACGGACCTTCCTGCCCCTGGGCGCCAAAGAGGCGAACGGGGAAACCTTTAGGTCGGTCACGGCGGGCATGAACCCAGCTCAGAAGGCGGAGGTCCAATCGGCATGGAGCCTGATGCGTACAGTGCAACAGCTGAACGCCAATGAGCGAACGGTCGAAGCCCTGAAACAGGCCGAGACGCTTCGCCTGAGCAGGACCGAGGGGCTGTCGCTGAAATGAACATTTTTCTTGTTGAAGCATCGTCGTTGAGGCGACCAGGAAAAGCTCTGTCTCTTATCTTGGCGGTAATCACTGCGGCACTTCTCGGCGCGATCGCGGCCGCCTGGCTCGGTGGCTTCCGGCTCAATCTTACGCCCAGCGAGCCACTCGGTCTCTGGCGTATCGTCGAACTCGATCGCCCGGCGGCCGTTGGCGATCTGGTCTTCGTTTGCCCGCCTCGGACGCCAGCCATGCAGGAGGCGCGCAGTCGCGGCTATCTGCGCTCCGGCTTGTGCCCAAGTGGGGTTGCACCTTTGATCAAGATGGTGATGGCCGTTGCGGGACAACGGGTCGACGTCGGCGCCAGTGTGACCGTGGATGGCCGCCCGGTTGCCTCCTCCACCATTGCACAGCGAGATAGGCAGGGACGGTCGCTGACGCCTTTCGGCGGAGGGATCGTGCCAGAGGGCTGCATCTTCCTTCATTCGGCTTTCGCTGGGTCCTTTGACTCCCGCTATTTTGGTCCCGTCCCCGCTTCCGGGATCCTGGGTCTCGCGCAACCGGTATTGACCGATGCGCCATGATTGCTTCCAGCCGGTACCGCTTATCGCAGTTTCGATTGTCGCCGGAATAGTTGGATGGAGTGGTCATATCTTGCTGCTTCCGACCGCACTGGCGTTCCCGATTCTTTGGGCGCGGGCGCAAACGAGATGGGTGGCGGCGCTTGTTTCTGCCGAATACTTTCTTGCGGCGTCACGTGGTCTGCCGCAGGGCGTCGCAACTTTCTATTCGTCGGACCTTTGGCCCGGTCTGTTGCTATGGTTGTGTGCGTCTGTGAGTTTTGTTGGCGTGCATACGGCCCTCTGGACAAAGCGCTCCCGTGTTCGCCCATATCACTATCTTGCTGCGATGGTCCTCATGGCATTTCCACCCCTCGGTATCATCGGCTGGGCACATCCGGTGACGGCGGCCGGCATTCTGTTTCCGGGATGGGGATGGTGGGGACTGGCGGCAACGACAGCCGGCCTCATGGGCCTCGTAACCCGCATGTGGCCGGCTGTCATGATCGCCTTCGCAGGCTTTTGGCTTTGGTCCGCCGCTACCTGGACCGGGCCGCATCTACCCGATGGTTGGCAGGGCGTCGATCTCGAAATGGGGTCATCGCTCGGCCGTGACACCAGCATTCAACGCCACCGTGATCTGATTGCAACGGTGAAGGTTCGTGGAGTTGGTGGCAGCCCAATGATCGTGCTGCCCGAGAGCGCCTTGGGCTTCTGGACGCCGTCGGTCGAACGGCTGTGGGTCAAGGCTCTTGAAGATACGGACGTTACGGCGGTCACTGGGGCTACCACAGTGGATGCGGCTGGCTACGACAACGTGCTCGTTGCCATCTCCGCAACCGACGCCAGGGTCCTCTATCGCGAACGCATGCCGGTGCCGGGCTCGATGTGGCAGCCCTGGCGGACGTGGTTCGGCCAGAGCGGCGGAGCGAGAGCGCACTTCTTCGCAAATCCCATTGTCGATCTTGGGAGTGCGCGAGGCGCGCCGCTGATCTGCTACGAGCAACTGATCGTCTGGCCGGTGCTGCAATCGATGCTCGACGACCCCGACCTGATCATCGCCGTCGGCAACGGATGGTGGACCAGAGGGACGTCTATCGTTGCGATCCAGCACGCTAGCGCCATCGCCTGGGCAAAGCTCTTCGCAAAACCGCTCGTTTTTTCGTTCAACACCTGAAGCCCGAGGAGACGTCATGTTGGATCCTACGTTTATCAAGGAATGCGCCGATCCTTCACTCAGGCCCCCGGTCGTCGAGCAGTTCGTGGCAGCCGCAGGCTCGGAGGATCCCTTCGCCGTCACGGTCAAATCCGGCGGCCGATTGGTCCTCGTGCCGAAGGCGAAGTCGGTCGACGAGGCAATGGCGATCGCGAGGCAATATGTCGGACAGGCCGTCGTTCGCGTCGGCCTGACGCAGCTCCCCGCTGGCGTCGGCTCCAAGGACGCTGCCGACTTGTTACCGGACCTCGTGGAGCCTTGCGAAAACCTTCATAAAGGAACCGCACTGTTCGCCAAGGTTCTAAGGATCGTAGCCAGGTGGTACGGCAACCCCAAGAGCGAAGAGGTTTTCCCGCAGATTTTCGAGGATGCCGTTTATGCCTGGAAAACGGGTGAATTTGAAGGCGTAAGCGTATTCCACGCAGCGGATCCGGGAGGTGCCATAGAACTGCCGCAGCAAAGCGAAGTGAATTCGGTCGATGACGAGGCAGTGGCGACACCGGAAAAGCAATCGGACACGAATGAGGAGGTTGATCGGGCGGGAATTCGGATCGATCTCTCCGGCATTGGCGGAAATTGACGTTATTCCGGCAGCGCATAGCGCGTCAGGATAACGTCACCATCTTCGATGGCAATCTCCACCACTTCATTCACGATCTCTTGGGAATCGGCAAGTTCCTGCAGCACCGCCATGAATAATTCGCGCTGCAAACCCGGCAGGACCTGCGGCACGATGATTACCAGGCCAGCATGCAGCTCCTCTTTCGCGGACAGTTTCCTGAAGTCGCGTGCGTTGTTCGTCACGAACGTGAAATCATCCGCGAGAATGCGGGGCATCAGGTCCCAATCAGTCTCGCCGCTAAGACCAAGCCAATTGACATGAAAGCAGTCGTGGCCGTGTTCTTGCGCCACAGCCACGAGCGAGGTGTGCAGGCATTCATCGATAAGGAATTTCAAGAAGCGGCGCCCGAGGATTTTCAGGAATCAACTTTGGCCAGCGGCAAACGCTTCACCGATTTCACCTTCAATCCCTGTTCCGACAGCTTTTTTGGGCGCCCTCTAGCAGGGTGAGCCGCCGCCCAAATTTCGGCGAGTTCCACCATCCGCGCTGTGACGGAAGGATAGCCCTCGACGATCTCTGCCGTACTGGCACCTTGCTGTCTCATAGCAGCGATCATGCGCACCGGAATTCGAGTTCCGGTGAACACCGGCTCGCCGCCTGCGACGCCCTTCACAGTCTGGATCTTCTGCTCGGCCTCTCGAAGGGCGTCTGCACGCGCGGCCAGCTGCTCCCTCGCCCGCGCTACGTCGACGATCAAATAGTCATCTGCCCTCACCGTATCGGCGTCGGGATTCCGGTCAATTGTCTCGAACAATCGTTTGCGGCGCTCGGCCGTGAGGATCGATCCGACGCCGTACCAGAGCTTGAGGCGCAATAGATCCTCGTCGGTAAGTTCCCGCCCTCCACGTCCTAAATGGGCAGCGATGATCCGCTTGTCGATTGCATTATGCACCGACTTTACTGCAATCTCGCTGAGCGCTGCAGCTTCGGTGGGCGTGTAAGCGCGAGTAGCGGTGGCCATAATCATTCTCCTTGTGGAGAATATATAGTTCAGGCGATATCTATCGTAAAGTCCTGCGACAATTTTCGTCAGTCAGGATCGCGGCTTCACTTCTTTTCCGGCCGCCGTTTCAGCAGATCAGACGCTTCTGTTTCTAAGACTTTTGCCAAGCGATCCACCACGTCGATACTGGCATTGTATATGCTGCGTTCCAGGGAGCTGATGTAGGTTCGGTCAATACCTGCTCGATGCGCGAGTTCTTCTTGCGACAAGCCTTTGGCCAGACGCGCAGCTTTCAAGTTTCGTGCAAGCACCTCTCGAATCTCCATGATCGAGAGAGCAACCTCTTGCAGAGTATTTCACCACGGAGTATACTCGACAAAGCTATTTTGTTCGCAAAATCAAGGCTATGTGGGACGCCAAAGGGTGCGCATGTTGGGCGATGACCCGCAAAAAATCAATTTCCCTTTCGACCTTCAGAAAGTTGGTAATCGACCGCAACCATGCGTGATGCCAGTAAGCCTCGGATATTGGCGACCGCAAAAATAAAGCAGGAGAAGACAGGGATGATTGAGGCCAGCTCATCCGAGGCAGACGAACAGGCCGCGCGTGAATCTCGCTACCGGTCGATGCCAGAGTCGAAGCTGGAAGCGCTGGCTGTTTCCGCGATCCTTGAACACCGCCGCCTTCTTGTCGCGGACGAGGCCGTTTATGAAGAATGGACCCGCGCGTCGGCGGACCCGTCGGTCTCCGACGATGTCCTCGCCAGTCTGCAGGACGAATATCTCGCGCGCCAGAAGAAATCCGAGGCACAACAGCAAGAGCTTTCGGAAATCATCGACATTCTCGGTTATGTCCCTGAGGTTCCGCTCGACGACGAGAAGTGAAGATTAGACCAATCCGTGATCCTTTGCGATTGCGACAAGTTGTGGAACCGTCGCAGCTTCGAGCTTGCGACGCGCGCTATCAAGATAATGCTGCACCGTCCTCGCATTGATCCCCGTCAGGGTGGCGGTTTCTGGAGCGGTTTTGCCTTTCGCGGCCCACATGACACACATGGCTTCCCGGGGAGAAAGCAATCGCTTTGGTGCAAAAATGGTAGAGGCGGCGATGATTTTCAGGCCGTAGTGGACCGCGAGAACTGCATGAATCGCCTTTTGTCGATCCTGAAGTTTCGAAATGTCTGCGGACTGTGCAGAGGACGCAAAGGTCAGCATCATCGTGGAGCCGAAGCTTCCTGCGACGGGTATCGTCACGCCGCTACGAATGCCATGCTTAATTGCCTGGTCTCGAAAGCGCCTGAGTTCAGAGGATCCCCGCGCCGGCCAGTCGTCGGCCCTCCAGCTAAACATGTCCATGCGACGTTTGGCTTCGGTGATAACTGGGTCGATTAACGAATACTGACTTTCGAAATAAACGCCCTGCCATTCCTCCGAATACGAATTGAATGTTCGGATTTGTAGGCCCTCGGTCCGCAGAAACGCGAAACGCTCGAAGCCACATGAATGAGTGAATGTCTTCAGAGCGCTCTTGACCATGCGTTCATCGTGGGCGGTCTCGGTCATGTCGATGAGAGAGCGAAGATCACTATCCATAAAGTTGTCTCCAGTCCGGTTGCGTCAGTCCTCCCTTTCGTCTGTTCGCAAAGTGCCGGGTTCCGCAACGCCAGACTATCTCAGCGACCACGGCCTCCCGCCGTGACTCGCATTTCCCGGTGTTTATGAACAATTTATGATAACGTCATTCGCGCTTAACGGGTACTATTTTTTTTGTTTCGAGCAAGTTCGGCGGTGTCGGAATCAAACTTCGGTTTCGACGTTAGAACACAGAAAGCGGCCGCTCGCGGCTCGGCTCCTTGGCTACGAGGCTCCTTGCATGGTCCCAAGCAACATGAAGTTCAATGCTCGTAACCCCCTGGGGCGCCGGCCTTCCATGTTGCCGCCAGACTTGATGAATCCTCATATTGCTCATGTGTCATCGGCCGACAATTTTGGAGATCGCGTATTCTGACGGATTCGGATGGGGTGCATTCAGACCATAAGCACGTTCGGCCACCAGATCCGACAAGATTTCGAGGATGATCATTGGATAGTGGCGGGCTGGGAATGGGTTTCGTCAAACGCTGCACTGCCCGAGTAAAAGGCTGATGGCGCGGCCGCATGCAGAGGAAATGCGACTGTCATCTGTGCTGAACACACTGGAAAATGCGCGGCAGGCCGATGACTTGCAATTCGTTCTCTCGGAAATCCGCCGCGGATATGGCTTTGCACATGCAACTTTGCTTGTCGTTCGTGCCGGTATTTCTCCCCTTCCCTATCCCTTCTTCTGCACGACCTATCCGCCCGAATGGACGGATATCTATTTACGAAGAAACTATTTCGAAATTGATCCCGTCATCGAGATCAGCCGTACCGGCTTTCTCCCGGTGGACTGGCATGCGTTACGCGCGCAATCCCTAAAGGGCAAAGCCTTCTTGAGGGATGCAAGAGGGTTTGGCGTCGGCAGACATGGCCTCACCATGCCTGTGAGAGGGGCCAACGGAGAGCGTTCCCTTTTTTCGGTAACGTCGGCTGCGAACCGGTCGGACTGGCGGAGACTTCGTGATGCCAGCATCTGGGAACTGCAGGTTCTCTCCCATTATCTGCATGATAAGGCCGTACTTGTCTCCGGTCTTCGGGCAAGCGGCGCTCGCGATATGTTGTCTCGACGCGAGCGGGAGTGCCTGCAGCTTATCGCGCGCGGCGAGATCCCCAAGCAGATTGCCGCTAGACTACAGATTTCCGAAGGGACAATACGGCTTTATCTCCGCCTGGCCAGGCGCAAGCTCGGCGCCAGGACGCTTTACCAAGCGGTCGCCAGGGCGAGTTTCCTGGAGATCATTGATGTGTGAGCCAATGCCATTCGGTGCCAATCCGACAACCTCCGCTTGTCCGTCAATCTGATAAAATCGACCGATTGCAGCGCCATCCCTCTTCGATGACATCTGTGCATTCAAGGAGCCTGCGCTGCAGCAAGCCGTAGTCTTGTCTGGAACCGCGGTCCTATCGCGACGCGGCTGCTCCTTTCGGCCTTACAGGAAGGATTGGATCATGGTGGATAGGCAGACGATTGATGCTTGGCAAAAGGCGCCCCGCCTGAACGCGTTCGCGCCGTTTTTCGAGCGAACCGCACGCGGTCTTGGCGGAATGCCTGACCTTGGCACTCCCGAACCCGACTTATCGCTCCTGGAATTCGATCTCGACTCCATGGTGTTCTGGGACACGCACCGCCGCCTTTGGGGGAATTTCGACAATCATTATTTCGCAAGTATTCCCTATCGCCTGGAAGAGGAGTGCCGAATGGGTGCCGCAATGCTCGCCTTTGCTCTGGGCGCATGGGGACGGAGGCGGCAAGCCGCTGCCGTCTATACGCTCGGGGCGGGAGCTGGCACTCTTGCAAGAGCGCTGGCAAGACTGGGCGACGGAAGGCTGAAAACCCTGTGCTGCAGCCCGACAGACGGCAATCGCAGCAGTTTCTTCGCACGCCGGGGAAGTGAGCATGCCCATTTCCATCACGGTCCATTCTTCGAACTGGACGACGAGCGCTATGCTACCGATGATAATCTTCAACCGTTTCGAGACGGATATGACCTGGTGCTGGAGGATACGACCTTCCAGATGTATGGCCGCGATCGGGAAGCCCAGCTCTCCGTCATAGCCCCGCGGATTCGGGCTGGCGGATTGCTGATACAGGTTCAAAAGCTGATACACCCAGACATCAAGGCCTACTTCGCTCGCGAGCGTCAAAAGGACGAAGACTTCAAGTCACGCTACTTTTCGCAGACGCAGATCGTCGCAAAGAAGCGCGAAGTTCTCGACACGATGGCAGATTATCAAGTCGACCTGGAAACCACGATTTCAGCTCTGAGGGCGTATTTCAGCTGTTCCGTCGTCACCTGGAACAGTGGCAATTTCTACACGATAGTGTCGTCCAATTCGGCCGCTTCCCTGCTAGATTTCGTCAGCTCAATGGTGAAGCCGGCGATTCCGGAAGAGTTTTGCTACGAGCAGCTGCCTCTCGTTTTCGCGCGCGAGACAGCGCCGCCGCTCGATGAGCCTTGGGCATGGCGCGCTGCTCGCCCCGCCGGACGGTTCTGACATCGCCGTTCAAAACAAGGGAACCAGACACGCATGGATGCAAGTTCCAACGGGTGTTTGACTTTGGCGGACCTGAAGAAGGCCTTGTCACACGTGATGCCAGGTCTTGACCAGTTTTGGAACCGAGAGCTCAAGGATTATGCGAGAGCTCTCTACGAAGTCGAGAGCCACCGAGCCGGTTGCGCTATCCGCCGCGATGCGATGATCCGGCTGCAAGCCTGTGTCGAACGAACAGCGCTAAGGTCAGGTGCGGATCGCGCGCAGGCGCGAGAGGCCGCGGAACAATTGACCACGGCGCCGGTCATGCAAACCGGACCGCATTGCCATCTGTTGATAGAGCCCGATGCCTTTTACACACATCTGTTCAGCCTGCTTGGTCTTAGCGCTCGTCGACTTCAATGGCATATCTGGTATGGCGCCTCCACTGTCAAATTCATCGAGAAGGCGAAGAAGGGTCCCGGTTGGCTCAATCTTGAGAACGAACCGATCAATGTGTTCGGTCTTCCGCGAAGCCGAATGGACGCCTATAGCCTATGCGGATCAAACGGTCCCTATCGTTTCCTGCTGTCGGGACGCGAAAGCGGACAAGCGGCCAATCCATCGGTGGAAAGGCTGAAAACGATCCTGCCCAGTGAAGATTTCGCATCGGCCGCCGAGGCGATCAAGGCCGGAAATCAGGCCCTATGGGCGCGGTTTTTTCCGAGGCAGGTTCGGTTGCTTCAGCTTGACGACATCGACGTCGCTGATCTCGTAGCCGATCACCTTGAGGATACGGACTCGTGGCTGTCAAAGTGCATCGGTGGAGATGGCGCATGGGCTTCCGCCATCCTGGAGGCGATCGATGAACTTGACGCCGGGCCATGGGCAGGATGGATCCGCAGGACAACAGACCTCTTCTGGGGGTTGGCTGACGGCAAGATTTTTCCCTTGCGGTTGAAAGATGGCCTCCTTTGGGACGTCAAAGGATCCCGGCCGGACGTACGGTTCAAACCCGCGAGTATCGCCGTGGCGCTCCGGCAACGTAGAATCGTGCCCAGCCTGTTTATGACGTTTCTGGTGATCTCCATCCTGCCTGGAACACGCGTTCTCGGTGGATGTCGTCAGGTCGCCTACTATCCCCTCATGCGTCATGTTCTTGCGACAGCGCTTCAGAAAACAGGTGAAACCAGTTTGTTGCACGCCCTCCGCGCCGACGTCCGTCCAGGCGTATGGGGACATCGCGTGCTGAAGCCGCATAATGGTTCCCCCTTCGCGGACTTGGAGAATGAGACCGTGATGGATCTGCTCGAGCTCTACGGCAAGCAGACGCTTGCCGAGACATGCGGTGATCTCGCGAGTTTTACCGGCGATCCGATTTGGGCGGGGCTGACGGCGCGCATGAAGAGCGAGGAAATTCGCGTTCCGCCGCCAGAGTGGCGGTGGGCACGGTCGTCGTAGCAAACTCCCTTAGAGAAAAACATGCGGCTCCCTCACCCGTCATAACCAGCCTACCCTACTGGAGATGGACATGTCGCCAAACGCACGAAGGCTATTGATTAGGCGCCTGTCAGTCGACGATGTCGAAATCTTCCGCCGCATTCGTCTGGAGGCACTTTCGTGCGACCCGTCCTCATTTGCGAGCGTCCACGACGATTGGGTAGATCTTCCGGACGAGGAGTGGCGTAACCGGTTGAGCGAGCCGGTTTTCGTCGCATTCATCAATAAGGAGCCGGTTGGGATGATGGGCCTGTCGTGTCATCGACCGAGGAAAATGGCGCATCGCGCAACCATCGTGAGTGTCTATCTGCGAAAGAGTGAGCGTGGAACCGGGATCGCTGCCGATCTTCTGGCCGCGGTTTCGGATTACGCAAGACGTCTTGGAATTGCGCAGCTGGAACTCGCGGTCAATGCGGAGAATGCGGTGGCGATGCAGTTCTATCTGCGCCATGGATTTGTCGAGGTCGGCCGAATTCCCGGCGGAGTGCTTGATGGAGGCAGGGAAGTCGACGACATTATCATGGTGTGGCGATTGGGCGGATGAGCGGTTCCCACGCCCGTATCCCAAGTTAGCTACGAGCGATGAAGGCTGGTGCTGTCGAATTCCTGACGAAGCCAGTACGGCACCAGGACTTGCTGGGTGCGGTCACTGCGGCGATCGACAACCGGGTGTCCGCTACACCCTAGTGCCCAGCCCGAGTGCCCTCGTCATCTCGTTCATGATCCCCAGTCGCGCTTCGATTACGGCGATCTTCTCAGGTGTGTCGGCCTGAAGCGCCTCGATGTCGATGAACAATTGCTCGCAGCCGCCGGGAATGACGGTCCCGAACATCTGACCAGGTTCGTCGCTGATGTTTCTCCACGCATGCTGGACATGAGGTGGTAGGACGACCACCGCCCCCGGCGGCGCATCGAATATCTCGCCTCCGCATTCGAAGCGATATAGTCCCTTTATCACTCGGAAGATTTCGGTCTCCCGGGTATGGGTATGAGGCGCTGGCCCCTGTCCCGGTGGGGTGAACGTCTCCCACATGCCAAGGGCTCCCCCGGTCTCGGCGGCGGTGGCGTGGATTACGATCCTCGCTCCAAAAGGAGTCCTTGCTACCCGCGGCTTGTCGGGCAACGAAATGATCGCCTTCCGAGATGACATTCGGCACTCCCCCCTTCGCTCTCGTCGGGCATCCCGTCCCCGACAGCGGCCCCGCAATTAAGCTACTTAAACGTCACTAAGTCCACCCTGAACAAGTCGGCGCTGTTCGGTCGTTGTGCTGTCGCCAATCGACTGCGTAGCCCGGCGGCGCATGAAGATAAACGGGCTGCGAAATCCCACCGCCCTGACTTCTTCGTAGAGCTTTATGCCGCTCTGACCGAGCAATCAGACAACAAGGATCACGCAGCCGATTCCGGCCAACTGCCCCGCAGACGAGAATTCGGCCGCGAAAGCAAGTGCCTACGTTGAACCTCGACCCGGATCTTTTCCTTGTTGCATGGCTCATGTAATTCTGCCCATGCCAAGGCACCATCAGCTACGCGTCAACGGTGCTATTCTGGCCACCCGCCGCGGACTTGACTCTTCTCCAAAATGAGAACATCTATAGAACAAACAAGGCTAATGGCCTGGGTTTACACAAAATTCGAGGAAACGAACCGCCACCCCGGCGGAACGGAGACGTGTGCCATGCAAACGACCGGCTACACCATTACGCCCCACGACGCAGAGGTTTTCAGGGATCTCGTCGCATTCCTTGGCGAGGATGTTTTTGACCAGCGTCGGCGCGACGGAGCAGTCGCCAAATCGGATGCGTTTCAGCGTCGGATTAGCGACGCCAGGAGCGTGCTGAAAGGGCTTGGCGCCTATGACATGGCCAGATTGGAGGAGAACCGCCATGGGTGACGTGATCTATCTGGAAAATGATGCTGACGAAGGCAGTGACGGGCCGAGGCCGAAGGCTGACACCATGACGATCAGCGGCAGCGATGCAATGGCCCTTAGCGAATTCGTGCGCCATGTGAACATTCGTTGTTACGACAAACGCTTCAAGGATCGCGGGATGATGAAATCTCCTGCCCTACGCAGTCATCTCGATCGCGTGCAGCAAATCCTCGACACTCTGCGGGATTACCCCCGCATCGAGCCATTCTATTATTGGTCTCCTCCGAGCGAAATTCCGGCAGATCAGGTGGAACCAGAGCTAATATCGGCCGTGGCGGACCGGACGGAAGTCCACTTCCACTGTGTCGGCATTTACCTCGCTCCGGACGGCATTCATGTTGGTTCGCTGGAAGTCGCCATTGACGACGAGGCCGGCGAGGCCTGCGCAATAGTGAGCGTCAGAGGCATGACGAGCGCAGCAACATGGACGAAGGCCGGCGCAAGCATGGATGAGACCATCGGCATCTTCGTCAACGCCATATCATTCAAAGAAGAGGGCGGCGCTGAGCCCAGCGCATGATAAATGCCCGAGAAAGCTCCGAGCCGGGTAGAGGTGCTGTCAGCGTCAACGTTGCGCGATTACGCGACAGGGGCCTACTACGTCAAAATCGACTGTGCGTTTTGCCAGGTGAAGCGCTTCTACGAGCCGGTGGATCTCCTGCAGCTATGCGGAAACATCTCGGTTCGGCAAATCGCAAAGCAGTTCCGATGCAAGCAATGCAAGAGGAAGGACTATCTGACCGCCCACCTGGTAAGCCCTCCATCGAGAGAGCTCGTCGGTATGAGCGTGCGACGGCTCACGGAGATCAGGATTATTCGCAAGCCGATATGGAAAGACGTGAAAATCTAGCACGTTCATCTCGGCTTTCGCGTTGCCTGCGACTGGCAAGCGGAGCCTCCATGCTCATTTCAGGAAGGCCGCTTAGAGAATGACCGTGCGAACGGATCTGCCCAACCGGATCTTTGCATTCGAGGTTAATTGCTTAGCCTCACAGCCCTGCCTCAGACCCCCCGAGGCAGGGCTAATTGCTAACAAGCAATGGGCCGTCCACATCAGCATACAGGCCGCTTTTCAGAAATGGCGCCATCATCTCGAAGGCTATTCGCGGAAGACAATTCGGCCTCATCGAACGCGTGCCGACGCAATAGCGTGAAAATCGCTTCGTTTACGTCACGTCCGTCGAGGAGGTTGGGATTGTCGCATAGCACATCGATCGTCCGCTGAGCCACACGTCTTGCGATTGCCTCGGATCCGACAAGCTGGCGAGCCCAACGCAATAATGCCTCGCGGAAATTGGGATCATTTGGAATAGATGTGAATTTCCGAAAGGGCATAATACCGCTTCCTCAGTCTTGGAGGCGAGAGCACGTATAAACCCTCAGTCGCCACCGCCTACTTATGCAGACGACGAGTCCATCCATTCTGATGGGCGTCATGAACTCCAAGGCGTAAGTCTCCCCTTGGTCGGGACTTTGGTCGGTATCCGCCAGCAGAGCTCCTGACCGATTACATTTAAAGGTGGGTCGCCGCGCAGCAGCCTTATGCAAAACGAAATGGAACGACCCGCGCACAGCTATCATCGCCGGTGCTGGACAGAAAGGCGCTACGGCTATCGCCATCCTCATCGGGTGGTCGTCCGCGAAACCGTTTGCGAGTAGTCCGCGCGAAAGAACCTGGCTCTGGTTCCTCATGTCCGGCCTAGATATGAATGGTAGTATTCACAAATCTTGCGCACAATGATAGATTGAGTTGCGCAAGTTACTGGACTCCAGTTCACCCCCACTCGCGCGTTCAATAGTGCTCCTGTTGCTGCCCTGTCTGGCCCCACCAGGCAGGGCAATTCATTTCAGACCACTGGGGCCTTGATAGGGCGACAGTTTGATGCGCTCCCGCCCGGCTCGGCCCGACCTAACGTCCGGCTTTTTTTTGCGAAGGCGGCTGTTAAGAGAACCCAGCCGAGACCCTCGTCTTGATCCGTCTTCCGCCTGGTCCTTCCTGCCCGGGGATCCTGCAAAAATCCGTATCCTTGCGATTCCGGAACCACCCGTCCGGGCAGCTTCATTAAACCTTTGGTAGATGTCATCCTGTCAGCCGTCGGATTGGATGCCACCCCCGATCCGGTGAATGCAGGGTCCGACGGCGCTACCCCCAATCAAATGCGTCGTCGGACGCTTCAATGTGACCATCCGCCGTATGATGGCGGTCGCTATTGCCGGGATATCAAAGGGCGTCGCCCGACGACATCTGATGTTTGCGTCACCACTCCGAATACAGGCCTAGGACGGTTTAAACAGCAGCTATACGCGTCCCCTTTCCGGCGTTCACCGACAATTACGCCGTGGGCGCGTTGCTCACTGGACGAAACTTCTAAGGGTGGTGCTGAGTCTCACAGATTTATTGTCCCTTCGCGGAGCTTGCGGTCGCGCTCCGCAAGTTCGAGCTCATCCCCCGGAAACAGCAATGACATGCCGTCGGTGGCTGCTCTCTCCTGCACCTCTTCCACAAAGGGTCGCAGCTTGTCTTCGTACTCCTGGAAGGCGGCGGCATGATCGCCCGGATGGCGCCGAAGAGCGTCGGCCAGCCGCGCCGCGCCGATCAGGGCCATGGATCCTCCCATGCCGGCGACGGGGGAAACGCAGTATCCCGCGTCACCAACTAGCGCCACCCGCCCCTTGGACCAGCGCTGCATCCTGATCTGGTTCGCCCGGTCGAAGTAGAAGTCGCCATCCGTGTCGACGTGAGCGAGCATGGCCGGTACCTTCCATCCGAGCCCGTCGAAGTGATCATGGATGAGGCGGCGCTGCTGCTCCTTGTCGCGATAGTCGTAGACGATCTGGTGATCGGAGCGAAACGCTAGGGCGATGTCGGTGCGATCGTCATAACCATTCAGCATGGCCGTCAGGCCCGGCACGCTGAAGATCTGCGTCTTGTTCGCTGGAAGCATGCCGGACTCCGGCACTACTCGCAGATAGAAGTAGCCACCCATGAAATAGGACGATGAGTCGGAGTCTCCGAACACAAGCTCTCTGGTATTGGAGCGATTGCCGTCGCATCCAAGCACCAGCGCATAGTCGCCCCGCGAGCCATCGCTGAATGTAACTGCGACGCCTGCTGGCCCATCCTCCAATTGGCTCAAGGATCGTCCGAACAATATTTCGACGGAGCCGTCGATCGACTCGAACAGGATGTCGAGCAGATCATTGCGATGGATCTCGTATCGTAGCCCCGATGGATCGTCAGGCCCGGAGGCTGCCGTCAACCCGCCCAAAGTGGCATCCTCCTCGTCCTTGAATTCAAGGTCGCGCGGAGGAAGCGCTTTTGCACGTACCGCTTCCATCATCCCCATGCGGGACAGGATCTCTATCGTCTCGCCCTCGATATCGACCGGGGTGCCGCCTCGCCGCAAACTGCTAGCAAGTTCAATGACCGTCACGCGATAGCCGAGCTTTGTCATCCAATAGGCGGTTGCCAAACCGGCGAAGCTTGCGCCGCTGACCAGCACCGACGGGTGGTCAACATGGGTAGGGGAGAAGACGGAGGTTGACGGATTGACCAAGGAGCCCTCAATATCGAATCTGTGTAAAATATACTCGATACATAAATATACTGCGTATAGAAAGCAAGGCATGTCTGAGTCAGCCATCAAGCGGCGAACGCGAAAGCGCTTGGTAACGCGCCAAACCATCTCCGATGTTGCGACCCGCCTCTTCTTTGAGCGGGGCTTCGACCACGTGACGATCGACGAAATTGCCGCGGCTGCCGACGTGGGGCGAATGACGGTGTTCAACCACTTTCCCCGAAAGGAGGACATGTTCTTCGATCGGGAGCAGGAGATGAGGGACATCGCGTTTGCGGCCATCCAAACGCGTGATGCGGGCACCTCGCCCATTCACGCGTTAGGTGCTTTGGCGCATCGCTTGATTGAGCAGCCTCATCCTTCCTATCCGCTCTTTGGCGGCACATACCTGTTTGTGGAAACGGCGCTCGCCAGCGAATCGCTCAAGGCGCGTGCCCGCCAGATGCGCGACGACTTTGTCCGCGCGCTAGCCGATGTCCTCGCCGATGCCGCCAACCGCTCGCGTGACGATCCTGATGCGCATCTTGCCGCCGGCATGATCGCGTCTGTATGGAGCGTAGCATTCATTCAGGCGCATGTGCTCTTTGGCCGCACGCGCGACACGAACGATGCGAACCGTATTTTCCTGGACCTGATTGATCGAGGGACGGTTGGGGTTGGGGCGGCGCTCGCCGGTACCGCCTATGCCTGATCCGGCAATTGATCCTTTTCGGCTTTAGGCCGATCATTCCCGGCCGGGAGGCTGCTTATGCCAGATCGGGTGAGAACAGCGCACCATATGCGACTATGTCACGATTGAGATATGCAGCGCGTGCCACGGCGTGACGCTCATCTAGTTCCTCTTCAAGGCTCCTCGGCTGGACCATTGATTTTTCCATGCACGCGAGTGATCGGCGAGAGCGCGTGTTCGGAGCAATTGTGTCTGAATTCCCTTACGCTCCTAACCATCCGGAACTCGAGAATCCCTGCGCCTAAGCCATTGATCTGAATTGATTAATTTGCGAGTGAAGGTTCGTATCGGTCGTCATTGCATGGCCTGGAAGGTGACATAGTTCCGCGGCATAGTCATGTCCCCTGCGCGCCAGAAGCGGTCATAGCGACACTGTCAGCGACGATTTCCCATGTTGCCATAGCGTAGCGTGGCTGCCTCAATCTTGTCGCCGTTGGCCGCTGCCCATGAACACAGTGCTTCAAACGGCTCCCGCAGGGAATAGCATCGGCGATCGCCTGGACTTTTGGCACGCCGTCACCGGACAGAAGGAGCTAGCCCTGTGAGCAGCGGCGTGATCCCTGTAATTCATGCCGCGCTACCCCTTGCAGATTTAGCCGTTGCCCGGCACAGTGCACAGCAGGCAGCAGGCCATCACTTTAATTTTGGTGAAAGGTCTGCCCATGCAATCCTCGCTCAGCATCAAGTTTCTTGGTTTGTTCGAAGCGACGGCATCGGGAAACTTTGCCATTGCCATTCTCTTCGTCATCGTGGCAATTCTCCTCACAGCCGAGATCACGAAACACATTGGTGAGTGAAAGAGATTTGCCATGACCACGCGCAACGAGATCTACAATCACATCGCCGAAGCTTTGACCGATCGCATGCCGGAGAGCGGCGAGACTGGGATAGGCATGGAACACAACAAGCTGTTTCTCCGCATGGGCGGCCAGTTGTTCGCCATCACGGTCGAGGAGAAGCAGCAATTCCGAAATATCGCGGATCCGATCAGGGCAGCCAAGAATTTCATGACTACCCTCCCCTACCCATTCAGGAGCGGGTGGTGACCGGCGCGATATGGCTGCACCATGACCCTATATCGCGTCACATACATCTTTATGGGCACGTCCTGGACCAAGAGGGAAACGATTGACGACATCTTACAAGAGTTGGAAGACGACCCGCCGGACTTGCTTATGCAAGCGGTCATCCGTGTCCTTATTAGCAGACGCAAACGCGGTCGGCGCCGATTTGGCGACTACTATGTGCAATGGGAAAAATTATGACAATTCGGGTCGGCGACGTTGTACGCACTAAATCCATCCGGTCGCCGGCAATGCTTGTGATCCAGTGCCGTCTACAGCCCGATGACAGCACTCTCGCTGAACTTCTTTGGTTCGACGCCACATGAACGCGCGCCAACTCAACCTGGACACGGATCTCCTGGAGCACGTCCCGATTCAGGGCTGAATCCGCGTGCGGCTCACGGACAAAATCCTCATTTACCACCAATTCATGGTGAACGGATCAGGAACAGATATGAGGGGTGGCTGGGTTAACTTTGATACGCTTGACTACTTGCAGCAGCTAAGCGATCGGGATCTCGTAATCCGTGTGCAATGGACGCCGCAAAATGATCAGCGTTTCGTGAGCGGGATTCAGATCACAAGCGATATTTCCGACAACGGAAAACTAGTAGAACACGTAAGCGAGCGATGCATTCGTGGAGATTCCACCTGGCTCGCAAAGCCAAAGGGATGGACGATCAACGGCCAGACAGACACCTCACACACCTGCTTCATTAAATTGAAGACTTCCTTGGCAAATGACTTTCAGCTTGCACCTTTTGCCTCAAATACTGAGGATCGATACAATCTCGTCAATAGCGGCTTTAGAGCCTGGAGCGTTGCCAAGCCTCGGCGATGCGTCTCATGGGCAATGAATGCCTTAGAGTGGCTGAGAGATACGTTAGCCTATCCCTTCGAGCGCACTTAGGAGCCATAGGAGCTTCTCTATTTAGCTATTTCCTGATTTCCTCATTTAGACAACCAGCCCCTTAAGCGAGAAACCCCGCGCCATTGAATTCCACAAGGAGTCGTGCCAAACACACAAGCCATGGACGACGGGTGATCGAATGGATTCGCACGAACTCGATGAGCTCTACGGCACATGTAGTGTCAATCGGCGTCCAAAGTTCACCTCTTATTGGCATCCAATTTAGGCCCCTTGCTGTGTAGATCAGCGCTTGGCCTGCCCAGCACTGGCCGGGGTGCAGAGGGTACGCTACGCCCCCGGCTTCTTGAGACGAACACCGACTCCGCCGCCGTTTTCGGGGATAAATTCTATTCCGGCGGTTTCCAAAGCCAGTTGCATGGCCTTTAGATTTGCAGTCGTCACGGAAGGCACTCCGTCTTCGACCTCTGCGCGACTGACTGTCGCGACACCAATTCCCGCAGCTTGCGCAAGGTCCTTTGCACTCCAACGAAGCATTGCTCGCGCCGCGCGCAGTTGCGTGCCGGTGATTTTGTTAAACTCATGTGATTTCGAATTGATCAATCGGATCTCGTGTGCTACGTAAGTGCTACTAGCAGCTGCATCCGGTGCTGGCACACCGCATGCAGCCTGACCACAACCTAAGCTTACGGGAGCTCGGATCATGGCTGATTCCGACAATAGCAGAACTTTGTCTAGGGTCACGCAGGGAGACCTCCATTCCTTCGTGACGGCGTCTTTTCCCACACATCCTGGGCTTGCAGCCCGACTTACGAGCCCCTTGGATATCCAAAATGACGATCTTGCCTTTACCATTTGGGAGCAATGGTGCGTGGCGCGGCACCGGTTGATCGAATCATGTCTGCGGCAGCAGGGGCTCGAACAGAGGCTGTTCGAGATGGTTGGCACGCCATCCGATGCGCCTGAAGCCTGGAAGGCCGCCGACCAGGAGATCGGATATTGCGAAGCGGTCCAGGAAGAGGAACGCGCGGCCGCCATTGAGGACGAGCTGGCCGGAAGGCTGTGGGATACGCCGGCGGAATCGATCTTAGGTGCGACTGTCAAGCTCGATGCCATGCTCTTCAGATGGCAACCATCCGCTTCGAGCGAAGAGTATCCCTGGGCGCAGCTTCGTTCCCTCATCGCCGACTTGCTGAAGATCGACGCGGAGATATCGTCTCGTGGGAGCGTACGTCGTCAGGTGACGGCGGCGATGCAGGGAGCCCTTCACGGCGTTTAGCACCGCGCGTCTGCCGTAGGTCAGGTTCACCGTTTCGATTCCCCCTAGGAAATTATTGGTTTTCGTTCGCCTCCGCTGACGTGGTGATGCCTTTTGTGATCGGAGGATTGCGCTTCGGGGCTGCTTATCGGGAGGGCTGGCGAGGCCAAACGGTGCGAGCCGGATCCCTGAAGAAATCATCTCAACAGACATGCGTGGTGGGATCGCTTCCGCTGCGGCGGCGTCGGCCGCGCCAAAAATCAAAAAAGGGAACTTCATGATGACACTCGGAAATCCATTGCGTCGGCTCATGCTCACCGCGCCGCTGATCCTGCTTACCGCCTGGAGCGTGCTGGCCGGGGTGGCGGGGGCTCAGGAACTGCGGATCGCGACCTCGTACAAGCTGATGACGCTCGATCCGCATTACGCGAACCTCAACGAGAACACGTCGCTGCTCTCCCACATCTACGAACGGCTGGTCTACCAGGATGAGCATCTCGACCTCAGGCCCGAACTCGCGGTCTCCTGGCGCGCCGTCTCTGCCACGCAATGGGAGTTCAAGCTTCGCGACGATGTCCGTTTTCACGACGGCTCGACGTTCACGGCGGACGATGTCGTCTATACGATCGAGCGCATCCGCGATGTCCTGAAGCCACCGAGCGGCGGCTTTCGGTCCTATCTGACCGGGATCAAGTCGGTTGCGGCAAAAGACCCCCTCACCGTGGTCATCGACACGGACGGCAATCTCCCGAACCTGCCGCTGTCCTTCTCCTCGATCTTCGTGATGCACCGGCCGGCGCAGGGCTTCCAGACCACCGAGGAGCTCAATACTGGCCGCCCTGTCGGCACGGGACCTTACAAGTTCGAGAGCTGGAGCTCCGGCGAGACACTGAAGCTCAGCAGAAACGACGACTATTGGGGCGGTAAGCCCACTTGGTCCGCAGTGACGTTCCGGGTCATCGAAAGCCCCGCCGCACGCGTGGCGGCGCTGGCCACCGGCGACGTCGACGTGGCGGACGCCATTCCCGCGCGCGATGTCGCCTCCTTAAAAAATCGCGGCGTCAGGATCGCCAGCATCGGCGCGGCGCGGATCAATTTCCTGCAGTTCGACGTGGGCAGGAATACGCTCCCGGACGTCACGGGAAAGGCCGGCGAACCCATTCCCAACCCCTTCAAGGACCCATCCGTCCGCCGGGCGCTCGCCATGGCGACCGATCGCGGTATCCTCGTCGACAAGATCCTCTCGGGCTATGGCACGGCCGCCGCGCAGGTCTTTCCGGCCGGCCTGCCAGGCACATCGGCCAGGCTGAAGCCTGAGGCTCCGAATTATGAGCAGGCGAAGGCACTGCTTGCGAAGGCAGGCTTTCCGAACGGCTTCAACGTCGTTCTCGCCGGTCCCGCCGGCCGTTATCCCGGCGACGCCGAAAGCCTTCAGGCCATCGCGCAGAGCTGGGCTCGCATCGGCGTCAGCGTCCGGCCGATCGCCTCGCCGTTTTCTGTCTTCAACACCAAGCGGGCGGCGGGCGACTACGCCCTGTGGTATGGCGGCAGTTCGGGCGAAACGGTGGATGTCATCCTCGATGCGCTGCTTGCCTCCCCCAATCCCGGCCGTGGCACCGGAGCCCTGAACTTCGGGCATTATCGTAACGAGGCTTTCGACGCGATGCTCGCCAAGGCGGAAAGCATGCAGGGCGGGCCGGAGCGGAACAAGGCGCTTGCCGCGGCGACAGAATTCGTGATGGCCGACCAGCCGATCATTCCCCTCTATCACTTCCATCACATCGTCGGTTACGGGCCGCGGATCGCCTCCTACGTGATGCATCCCCGTGGCTGGACGACCGCCATGCAGGCGCTGGCAGCGACGGAGTAAGTATCATGGCCCTGGTTTCAGTCGCATTCGGAAGGCTTTCGCAAGCCCTCCTTCTCCTCCTCGCCATGTCGCTGATCGGCTTCATCGGGCTTCACAGCGTCGGCAATCCGGTCTTCAGCATCGTCAATATGGAAACCGCCACGCCCGAGGATATTCAGCGCGCGACGATCGCGCTCGGGCTCGATCAACCGATCTGGCGCCAGTATCTCCTCTTCCTGGACAATGTCGTGCGTGGAAACTTCGGCACGTCCTACATCTATCACCTGCCGGCTTTCGCGCTGATCATAGCGAAGCTTCCCGCGACGCTTGAGCTCGCCTGTGTGGCGATGCTCATCGCGGCTCCGGTCGGCACAGGAGTGGGGCTCCTTGCCGGCCGGAGGAAAGCTACGTCGCTCGATAAGACCATCTTGAGATCGAGCGTGTTCGCGCTGAGCATTCCCTCATTCTGGCTGAGCATGATGCTGATCCTCGTCGGCGCCATCCTGACGGGCTGGTTCCCATCCGGCGGCCGGGGTTCGACTGTGGCCATCCTGGGAGTGGAATGGAGTGTATTCACCGCAAGCGGCTTGTGGCATCTCGCCCTCCCCGCCCTGGCGCTTGCAATCCCGAATATCGCGCTGATCGCCAGGCTGTCGCGCGCGGGCACGATCGAGGTCGAAAACCTGGACTTCACGCGGTTCTGTCGCGCCAAAGGGCTTTCCGCGCGAAGAATACTGCTTCGCCATACGCTTCCCAACATCAGCGTGCCGATCGTGACGATCATAGGCCTGCAGTTCGGCGGCATGCTCGCCTTCGCGGTGGTCGTGGAATCGATTTTCGCATGGCCGGGCGTCGGTAAGCTGCTGATCGATTCCATCCAGCTTCTCGACCGACCGGTGGTGATGGCCACCCTGACCTTCATCGCGGTCGCCTTCGTCGTGCTGAATGCCCTTGTCGACCTGTTTCAGGCCGTGCTCGACCCACGTGTGCGCCTGTCTTCATAAGGTAATCCATCATGAAAGCTGAAATTCTCAAGGCGTTGAAGAGGCGTTCGTATCCGCGGGTCCTGACCGCATCCAACATCCTTCTCGCTGTCTATATTCTCCTCGCCCTCGCCGCACCGGCGATCGCACCGCAAAATCCCTATGATCCGCTGCAGATCTACGGCTGGGAGGCGTCCTCTCCGCCGGGCACATCGGGCAGTGGCGGCTATCTTTACCTGCTCGGGACCGACGGGCTCGGCAGAGATATCGTCAGCTGCATCCTGTATGGGCTGCGCATCAGCCTCATCGTATCGGTCACCAGCGCCGCCATCGCGGCCCTGATCGGACTGACGGCTGGCGTCAGCGCGGCCTATTTCGGCAAGTGGGTTGATATCGCGATCATGCGGCTGGTCGACCTGCAGCTCAGCCTTCCGACGATCCTGATCGCCTTGATCGCCATCGTCACGCTCGGGCCCGGAATGGACCGGATCATCCTGGCCCTGATCATTGCCCAGTGGGCGACCTATGCACGGCTGGCGCGCGGCATCGCGCTGAGTGAGGCGGGCAAGCCTTACATGGATGCCGCGCGCCTGCTGCGGATGCCGACCTCGCGGATCATCTTCCGTCATCTGCTGCCGAACAGCATCGCGCCGGCCGTGACACTGATACCGATCGAGATCGGTCATGCGGTCGCGCTCGAAGCGACACTGTCCTTTCTGGGCCTTGGGGTCCCGCTCGACACGCCTTCCCTCGGCTCCACCGTCGCGAACGGCTTTCAGTATCTCCTGACCGGCCAGTACTGGATAAGCCTTTTTCCCGGTCTCGCCTTGTTCGGGCTGATCGCCAGCATCAATCTGGTCGGCGAGGATATTCGCCGTCGCCTCGATCCAAGGAGCCGCACGGTATGAGCGAAGAGAATGTGAAGACTCCCCTGCTTCGGGTAAGAAACTTTGGCCTTCGTCACCTCTCGGCCTCCGGGCCTGTGACAATCCTGACCAATGTGAGCTTCGAGCTAGATCGTGGTGAGATCCTCGGCATCATCGGCGAGTCGGGAGCGGGAAAATCCACGCTGGGCAATGCCGTACTCGGTCTGCTTGCACCGGAATTCCAGCAAACCGCCGGAACGATCGAATTCGATGGCAAATCCATCGGCGCCATGACGCCGGGCGAGCGCGATGCCCTTCGCGGGCGGCGGATATCGGCGATCTTTCAGGATCATACGTCCTCGCTCGATCCCCTGATGAGCGTCGGGATGCAGGTTGAGGAGACGATCCTGGCGGTGGACCGATCTCTTTCACGATGCCAAGCGCGCGCGCATGCCATCGATCTGCTGGTCCGGGTCGGAATCCCCGACCCGGGGCGGCGATATAGCGACTATCCACATCAGTTCTCCGGCGGCCAAAGGCAGCGGATCGTCATCGCCATCGCGCTTGCCGGTTCTCCCGACATCATCATCGCCGACGAGCCGACATCGGCGCTGGATGCCACCGTCCAGAAACAGATCCTCGGGCTCCTTCGAACCCTCGTCGATGAGACCGGCGTCTCGATCATCCTCGTCACGCACGATATGGGCGTCGTCTCCGAGATCACCGACCGGGTCCTGGTCATGCGGAAGGGTCAGGTGGTCGAGCAGGATCGTACCACCGCCATCCTGGACGCTCCGCGCAACGACTATACGCGAAACCTGCTCGCGGCGGTGCCACGGCTGCGCATTTCCGCGCCAGCTATGAACGCGGACTATGATGGAGAGCATGACCCGTCGTCTGACGTCAACGACCGTCAGGACATGTTTCTCGTCGTTGAAGGTCTTTCGAAGACCTTCTCGCCGGGCTTGGCGTGGCGCCTGGGCCGGAACAGCCCGAAGTTCGCGCTGCGTGACGTCAATATTGAGCTGCGGCGCGGCACGATCACTGGCATTGTCGGTGAGAGTGGCAGCGGCAAGACGACGCTCGGCCGTGTCGTCGCTGGTCTGGACACCGCATCTGCCGGCAGGATCGTCATCGGTGGAAACGAGCATGACATTTCGAAGAATGGTCGGCACAGCGGTCTTCTCGGCCGCGTGCAAATGATCTTTCAGGATCCGGCCATGTCGCTCAATCCCAGGATGACGATCGAGGAGACACTGAGCGAAAGCATCCGGTTTGGCGAAATTTCATGTCACGATGGGGAGCATGACGATCTCGTGACGATGATGGATCGGCTCGGCCTCGCGCGAAACCTGCTAAGCCGGTATCCGCACCAGCTCTCAGGCGGCCAGAAGCAGCGCGCCTGCATCGCGCGAGCCCTGCTGGCAAGGCCGCAAATCATCGTGGCGGACGAACCGACATCGGCTCTCGACGTCTCCGTGCAAGCCGAGATCGTGAGGCTGCTGAACGACACCATCACCGAGCGGGACATAACAATGATCTTCATCTCCCATGATCTGGCCGTCGTGCAGCAGCTCTGCGATTCCCTTTACATCTTCAGGGATGGCCAGGTGGAGGATGCCGGGCCTTGCGACGTCATCTTCTCGCAATCCGGCAACCCCTACACGCGAACGCTCATCAGTGCGCGGCCTCACCGCTTCACCGCCTGAGCTTCGATTTGTTGCGTCGGCTGAGTGCCGGCGCGCTTCAATATTTGGTTTTTTGGTTTTCGGAAATTGGTGGCCTTCGCCACTGCAAAAGGTGACATATGAACAACAGCTTCACATTGGTCGTCACCGGCCAATCGCTCATAAAGCACGATATTCGCGATATCAGCGCTCCAGCCTTCGAGCAGGTTCGCTCGCTGCTTTATGGGGCCGATCTTTCGTTCACTAACTTCGAGGGGACAATCCTTGGACATCACGGCGGTTGGCCGCTCAAGGGCTCGTTCTTCGGATGCAGCGGACCGGCAGTCCTGGATGCTCTCCGATCCATCGGCTTCGGGGCACTTTCGCTGTCGAACAATCATGCCTTTGATCTTGGTCCGCCGGGCGTGCTGTCGACGCTGGAGGAGGTGGAGAAGCGGGGTTTCCTTCACGCCGGTCTCGGCTGCAACGCTCAGGAGGCCTCGCGTCCGGGCGTGGGGACCATCAACGGCCGACGTGTCGCGATCGTCGCAATGGATGGCGGCCCCGGCCCGGATTTCATGTATGCAGCGGATGCGGACAACGGCCGTCCCGAACGCCCCGGCGTGAACCGGCTTGGCCTGTCACAGGTGATCGAAGTGGACGAAGACGCGTTCCGGCGGATCGGCGTGATCCGGGACCGGGTCGGCTACACGGCGATCGATCTTGCCAATGACAGCCAGCCAGACGATCCGCGCCGGCTGGCTCCAGACTGCGAGATCGGTATCGGGCGGGCGGTGTTCACGCGATCCAACAGGTTCGGCCGTGGCGTGAAGATCGATGAGCGCGACATGGCGAGAAATCTCGCGGCTATCGACACTGCCGCGGCCGACGGGTCGCTGGTGGTCGCCTACCTTCACCATCATCACTGGGCCTCGGATTGGTACCAGGTTCCCGAATGGGTTGGCGGCGTTGCCAGGCAATGCATCGATGCCGGCGCCGCCATGTTTGTCAGCCACGGCGCACCGGTTCTCCAGCCACTGGAGATCTATCGCGGCAAGCCGATCTTTTACAGCCTCGGCAACTTTATCTTCCATGTCCGCTCGGAGAAATCGACCTGGACGGCGCCGGAGGTTTGGGAGAGCGTGATCGGCTCGTGCTCTTTCGACCGGAACAACAATCTGACGGACATAAACCTTCATCCCGTCATCATCGGCGGCGACGAGGGACTGAAGGACGGTCTGCTGGAGCGTCGGCTGGTGCCACATCTGGCAATAGGGAAGAGCGCCGAGAGAATCTTGCGGCGGTTTTCCCAACAATCCGCCGGCCTCGGCGTCCATGTCGTGGTCGAGGACAATATCGGTGTCGTGCGGCTCCAGCCGGGGACATCAGGTTCAGAGGTCATGCACGATCGCTTTGTGATCTGACACCCCGCTCGAATGCTATGATCGACGCGCCAAGAAATGGAAATGCCGCGAATGAAAGCGGCATCTTCTTGGGTCAACCTAGACGGGATGAAAAACATGCAAGTTCGAGACGAACTCATCGACCGATTTTTTCGCTATGCGGCGATCGAGAGCCAGAGCGACGGCCGTTCTCAATTGCTGCCCTCATCGCCTGGGCAGCTGAAGCTCGCCGACTTACTAGCTGAGGAATTGCGAACGCTCGGGGTTGATGATGTCCTGGTCGACGAGCATGCCATTGTCACGGGCGTGAAGCGTGGGAACAGACCGAAGGCTCCAAAAGTAGGCTTCATAGCCCATCTCGACACCGTAGACGTGGGCCTGTCCCCGGTCGTCCGCCCGCAAGTTCTTCGCTACGAGGGCATGGATCTTTGCCTCAATCGTCAGGAAGACATTTGGCTGCGCGTCGCCGAACATCCGGAGATCCGCTCCTGGACAGGAGAGGAGATCATTTTCAGCGACGGCACCAGCGTCCTGGGCGCGGATAACAAGGCGGCGATCGCGGTCATAATGACGCTGGTTGCTCGGCTCGATGCACAAGGCGATCACGGAGACATTTTCGTCGCCTTCGTGCCGGACGAGGAAGTCGGGTTGCGGGGATCCAAGGCGCTCGATCTTTCCCGCTTCCCCTGCGATTTCGCCTATACGATCGACTGCTGCGGGCTTGGCGAGGTGGTCCTGGAGACGTTCAACGCCGCAACGTGTGAAATCGTCTTCACCGGTGTCAGCGCACACCCCATGTCGGCGAAGGGCACCCTCGTCAATCCGCTGCTGATGGCGATCGACTTCATCTCTCACTTCGAGCGTTGGGACACACCTGAGAACACGCAGGATCGCGAGGGGTTTTTCTGGTTCAAGGATCTGATCGCAAACGATAGCGAGGCGACATTGACCGCCCTGATCCGGGACTTCGACGAGGTCGGCTTCAATGTCCGCAAACATCGGATCGTCGAGGTCGCGGATTTGATTAGATCGCGATATCCGACTTGCGCTGTTCGTTGCCAGTTGGCTGATACCTATCAAAATATCGCCAGCAGCCTTTCCGCTGATAATCGTGCCGCAACGCTACTTTTCGAGGCCCTCAGTGATCTCGGGATCGAAAGGAAGCTCTTGCCCATGCGTGGCGGCACCGATGGTGCCGTGCTTTCCGCTAGAGGAATACCGACACCCAACTTTTTTACTGGGGCCCATAACTTCCATTCCAGGTTCGAGTTTCTACCCATAAAAGCCTTCGAAAGATCGCTGGATGTTGCGGCACGAATATGTCAGTTGGCCACCAGGGAAAAGATACCGGACTGCCATTAAGAGGACATGAACCGCGACCTGTCGCTGTCGGAACCGTCTATGCTTCCGATGCGAAGTGGCTCAAGGTCAGTTTATGGCGGGGCAATTCACGACAGCAACTGTTGCGGTGAACTTCAGAATTTGATGCAAGCTCGACGTGAACCCAGTCGAGGCGCAGCCAGTAGGAAATTCTAACGGCCTTTTTGGCCTTTCCATTTCAGAAGATAACCGAATCCCGGCCCGATTAGGATCCCGGCGATAACCCACTCAACCAAGCTTAATGGGCGCTCATCGGGATCATGCCCTGTGATGTAAAGAAAGAGGAAGAAAGCTACTGCGCCGCCAATCATAAGTGCGACAGCAGTTATCAGGCCTTTGGAAGAACTCGACATGGCATCCATCTCCAGATTAGCTTCTCTTTGACGTTTGTAACATTCGTTTCACTTCAAGTCGCATTTTCAGATGGTGATCTGCGCATCACACCTCACTCGTTCACATCCCCGCCTTCAATAACGGGATCGTAAGTGCCAAGAATCTTCAGGACAGTCTTCTTCCCTATGTATTTTCGCTTCAGATGGGCCACATCAGCGTCGCTTCCGCGGCACAGCCTGTCCAGTTGCCTGTCGATTTCGGCTTGACGATCTTCAACGGAGGCTGTCTCGCCACGGAAATGATCACAGTTATCGCGGCGTTTGATAAACGCGCGGATATCGCCTGGGAGCGCGTCATTTTCCGCGAATGATGGCATCGCAAGACACATTCGCATCAACAAACAACCGCCATACCGCATTAGACCTCGGCCGTCATTCGATCTGGTTATCGAGTTGCTGCTCGATCGCTTCATAACGTCGGACCGACGCAGCGTTGCTAAGCTTGGCATATTATGCTGCAACCGCACGCAGCCTTGCCGGCTACGCGGGCCGCGTCGCGTCCGACTTGCGGTTCCAGATGCAGGTAATGGCCGATATCGCCGCTGCTGAACTTCTCACGACAATAGTCATCGTCATTCTCGACTGGCACTCTACCCTCCATAGTGCGGCTCCGACAGTTACACTGTTTTCCAAAATAACATAACGGGCGAGAGAATGTGCAAGATGGGATGAGGGCTAGCAAATCATCCAGCTTGCCGCGCTTACGTCGAGCGCCTGACCGCAAGACCCGCATTTCTCAAAGCTTACGACGACCAGCTAGCTCACTTCGCGGCAGCAGACGCAGCTTGATCGATGCGCTGGCGGCCTACTCGTGGCTTTCGGCACTTGGCGTCGAGAGTACACGTTGCGCTGTGATAAATGCGAGACGCGCAAAACTGAGGAGGGAGTTCAAGGCGATCATAAGAGAAAAGGTGATCTGCTCAAATGGGGGGCCATCTCGATGAAGATCTCTTCCATCATTACACACGGGGGCGGTCGGAGTTCGCATCAGCGAGCAACGGTGACGTCGAGAATAGGGCGTTCGCGGACATTTAAAGTACTGGCGCTTGCGACCATCTAAGGAGCTTAGTGATGCAACTACTTTGGGTGGCCATGGCAGCGTTAATCGCGATAATGCTAGACCAGCTTTCTAAGCTGATCATTTTTCATTGGTTGAACTCAGCGTCCCCTCCCTCCTGCCAGTATTGCCACCCTATCTTCAGTTTGTGATGGCGTGGAACGAGGGCGTCGATTTCGGAATGCTCAACCACTCCGTCAACCGCTCGAAACCAAGATGAGCTTCAGGGATGCTTGGCGCTGATCGGCATCAAATCGCTCTCACCTTGTTTCGTTAGGCAGCGGCTGTTCGCCGACGTTAAGCGGCAACAAGATCTCGGCGATGAGGTTCCGGATCCAGCGATGAGCCGGGTTCCCCGTGGACCGCTTATGCCACACGCCAACGATCAGTGCTGGCGGAAGCTGCATAGGTGGCGCATAAAGAGCGAACCCGAAAAGATCCGCCAACCGTTCCGCCAGCTGGCGAGGAACGAGTGCAATATGATCACTCTCGCCGACAGCCCGGCAGACGCCGAAGAAGACAGGAACCGTCATGACTACATTTCGTGAGCGTCCGATCTTCGCCAGAGCCGCATCGCCCATGGCCTTGGTCTTTCCCTCCGGCGAGAAGAGGATGTGGCCAAGATCGCAGAACAGCTCGATGGGCAAGGTTTCGCCTGCCTTTATTCCCGCTGCTTCGATCGCGACGTTTCCTTTACGTGCGATGGTCACAAAGGACGAACGGAATAATGGGCGTCGTTCCGACCAATCCGGCAATTCTGCAGCAGGAATGAGAGCCATATCGGCCTCATATCGCTCAAGAGACTCGATGTAGCTGTTTGGCACCAGGTCGACCAATTGCACCCGAATGCCCGGTGCACGCTCGTGAACCTCTCGCGCCAGCCGCGGCATGAGCATCTCCGCAAAAAAATCGCTACCTGACAACTTGAAAGTTATGCTGGCGCTCTTGGGATCAAAGGATGCACCACTCAAGGTTGCTTCCAATCTGTCTAGCGTCTCGCGGAGGGGTATCGCTAAATCTCGCGCATAATCCGTGGGTCGCAGGCCGTGACCATGACGGACGAACAATTGATCATCGAGTGCATAACGCAGTCTCGAAAGTGCGCCAGAAACTGCCGATTGGGACATGCCCAGCTTTTCGCCAGCTTTAACCGTCGATCCTTCCCGCAACAATGCGTCGAGCACACGCACAAGATTAAGATCCAAGGCCGCGAAATTCATTTTATCGATAGCTTCTATATCATCAAACGATTTTTCTAATAACGCCCGGAATGCTAAGAATTGCAAGACGAAAGCGCTTTCGTTCCATTCCGACAACGGAGGAAGCGATGATTGATCTTCTTGAACACACCGATACTATTAAATGGCTCGGCGTTCATTACCGAACTATTCTCGCAACCGCGGCGACGAGTGGGGCAATGTCCATCGTCGACAGCCTCTCGCCCGCTGGTAGCGGACCGCCGCGACATGTTCATGAAAGAGAGGATGAGACATTCGTCCTTCTTTCCGGCTGCTGCGAATTCTGGACGCGAGGTCACACCTTTACCAAAAGGCCGGGCGAAACCATGTTTGTGCCGCGGGGGATCGAACATACCTTCCGGGTTGTCGGCGATATGCCTTCGCGGCATCTGGTTATCCTGACTCCGGGCGGCTTTGAAGGCTTTTTCGCGGAAATGGCTGCAGGCCAGTTCCAAATCCCACAGGATATGGAAATGATTGCAAAATCTGCGGGCAGGCACGGCCTTCGCTTCACTGGACCGCCGTTGGGCGCGGCCTAGCCAGCCGTGCAGCCTATGGGAGAAAATACAGGCCTGTCATCCGGATGTTCTATCCTGCTACGGTAGGTTCAAGACACGTTATTCCGGCAATCCGGCGTCATGCAGGGCGCTGCCAAGTGTAGATGCGAGTTCTGGCGCGCAATGTACGCCAGTGGATCGGCGCGTTGCCTTGTAGAGCTAGCAGTGTTGTCAGTCACACCTTGACACTCACGACCTGCAGATCGCTTTCGAAGATTGCGGAGCACGCGACGCCATCCCCTTCTCTCGCTGCATGAATGGCCTGACGACGCCTCCATCTAGACGGCGATTTCGTCGCCGCTCCAGGACCGGAACCTTCGCTTCATTGCGCCTTCCTGCGGGGCCTTCGGCGGAATCATTTTCCAGAACGAGATGTCATTGCACACTGCAAACAGCGCGGTTCTTGCAATGGACGCGATTGCTCTGATCGATGGTCTCGGCATCGAGCGGTTCTCCGTCGTCAGTCACGACTGGAGATCGAGCATCGCCGAAGCACTTGCCATCACGCTGTTCAACCAGAACCATTTCGAGCGTAGCGCCCAAAAAATCCCGCTTTTTGATGCATGGAGTTATAAGTATAGCTTTAAACCGGAACATTAGATCGTTAAATAACGCTGCCAATAATAGTTGTGAAATTTTCTATTTATTCATCCATTACTCGCGTAATCTCTACGATGTGCGTAATGTCATTAGCGCTCTTGCCTTTAAGAAGGGATATGAAATGAGTGTAGGCGGGCAAATAATAGCATATCCGCAAGGCCCCGAGGCCCTGCTCGTGCCCGTGTCGAAATCGCGATGTTGGAAATGATAGAGGAATTTGCAGCAAGGATTTTTGATCGAGGAAATCGCGTTAGCTTTGGCCGACGCTTCGGAGGACTATGTTATCTTTCTCGCCAACGAGAAAGCCTCCACCCACTAAAGTAAAGCCAATTCCAGTGTAGAGGCGCATGCGAAATCGCAGCCTGAAGTTGTGACGATGAGAGGCCTGCACCTTGGAGGCCGTTCTTGGCGTACGTGGCACGCTTGACACATTGAGAACGTCGTTTTATTGATACGTATCACTAATACGTATAAATGAACACAAGCGATGACAACTGGGCGGGCGACGCAAAAAGATGTGGCGAGGGCTGCGGGGGTCTCGCAGGCTACGGTTTCCATGGTGCTGAGCGGCGGCGGAGCATCCATTCCCGCGGAGACATGGGAGCGCATCACCAAGGCGGCAAAGGACCTTGGCTACGTACCAAACCGTTTTGCGCAAGCGCTCAAGACGAGCCGCACGATGACCATTGCCTGCATCGTGCCCGACATCACCAATCCGTTCTATCCGTCTTTGATCCGCGGCATTCAATCGGTCGCTGACGGTCAGAACTACGATGTGATCACGGTAAACACGGACGGGACGCCCGAGCGCGAACGTCATTTTCTCGATTGGGCCCGACAGGGTCGTGTCGATGGCGTAATCGGCGTCTTCTTCACGCTGAAGGCCAAGGATTTCAATTCCTTGGTCGAGGCCGGCGTTCCCATAGTGAGAATTGAATCATCCAAGAAGCGCGGTGGCGAAATCCCGATCGACGACATCTATGTCGACAGTAGGGCGGCGGCGCAGACGGTGACGGAATATCTGCTGGGCCTCGGTCATAAGCGCATCGCGCTGGTCGCCGGTCGCGGCGGTCCACAGGCCCACCGTATCGAGGGCTATCGTAAGGCACTCGCAGAGTTCGGCCATCCCGACCATGTTGTTACCGATGATGAATTTTCCGAGATGGGCGGCGTCCGAGCGGCTGAGAGCATCCTCGGCGGCGACTTCAGACCGACCGCCATCTTCGCCGCAAACGACCTGATGGCGATCGGGGTGATGCAGTCGCTGCGCGAGCGCGGCATCCGCATTCCCGAGGATATCGCCGTCGTCGGTTTCGACGATATTTCCGCCGCCAAGCTCGTCACCCCGACGCTGACGACGGTCGCGCAGTTTCAATGGAAAATGGGAGAACGTGCCGCGCAGATGCTGATGGAACGCCTGCGCGGAGAGAAGACCGGTGCTGGAACCGCCGTTGAAATGCCCTTCGATCTCATCGTCAGGGGTTCGACTAGCAACGAATAAAACCAAATCGGGAGGAGAAAACCGATGCACAGACGTACAGTTTTGAAAGCCGGCTTCGGCCTGGCTGCCCTGCCGCTTATGTCCCGCTTCACCTTCGCGGCGGATCAGAAGCCTGTATCCTTCTGGTACGAATCCGCTTCGCCGGAGAACCAGGATAACCTCAAGAACATTCTGATCGATCCGTTCAATGCGGCACATCCCGAAGACCTCCTGAGCATCGACTTCCGCGGCTCGGATCTCGACAAGCAGCTGCGCGTCGCGATGCTGGCCGGCACCGGCCCCGATGTCGTCTTCACGGCCGGCCCGAGTTATGTCGCGGCAATGGCACAGGCCGGTCAACTCATGCCGCTTGACGACTACGCCAAGAAATACGGATGGGACGAGCGTCTGCTGCCGCTCTTCCTCGATCTCGGCCGCTACAACGGCAAGCTCTACGCGCTCGCGAAGACATATGAAACACTCGGCCTCTTCTACAACAGGACCTTGTTCGAACAGAACAAATGGAAGGTGCCAACGACGATATCTGATTTCGAGGCGCTTGCCGACGAGATGAAGGCCAAGGGCCTGACTCCATTCGGTGCCGGCAATGCCGACTGGCGCCCGGCCAACGAGCATTATGTCTCGATCGCCATCAATTCGATTGCCGGACCCGAGAATGTCTACAAAGCGCTGACGGGCGCCATTCCGTGGACCGATCCCGCCTTTGTCCACTCGATCGACAAGCTCGCGGAGTGGTGGGACAGGGGATATTTTGGCGAAAACTACTTCTCGCTGACCCTGGAACAGGCCTTCGCGCAGATCGCCAGCGGCCAGGCCGGAATGGCACCGACGGGCACGTGGAATTTCACCAACGTCCAGACCTACTTTCCGCAGAACAACGCGGAGCCCGGCTTCGTCGGCTTCCCGAGCGAGAAGGGCGATCCGATCTTCGCACTTGGCATCGGCTCGACGCTGTCAATCAACGCCAAGTCAGGCAATGCCGATGGCGCCGCTGCCGTTCTCGATTACATGTTCACCGACGACTACTACAGCAAGATGAACTCGGTCTGGCAGGGCGAATGGAACCTGCCGCTGGCCGATCTCTCCAAGGTCAAGCTCTCCGATAAAGTCCTGCCTCTTTACGAGGACGCCATGAAGCAGCTGGCAGGCGCAGTCGCCGCCGGCAAATACGGTTACACGACCTGGACCTTCCTGCCGCCGGCCACAGACACATACCTGGTCAGCGGCATGGAAGAGGTCTGGCTCAAGAAAACGAAGTCGACCGACTTCCTGAAGAAACTTGACGAGACCTTCAAGCAGGAACGCGACGCCGGCAAGGCGCCGGCGGTCCCACCCCGCACCTGACAAGCCGCGGCAGGACGGCGTTGAAAGCGCCGTCCTCGTCCGGAGGATATTATGCACCGACTTTATCTCGTTCCGACGATGATCATTAATATCATCATCGTCCTCGTCCCTGCTTTGCTGACGGTGGCACTCGCCTTCTGCAATTGGGACGGCATTTCCCCGCCCACCTTTGCGGGCCTCGACAATTTCCGCGCGCTTGCCGGTGACCGCGTCTTCTGGCTGGCGCTCGGCAACAACATCATCTGGACCATCGTCTTCCTGACGGTGCCAATCCTCATGGGGCTGCTTGCCGCCTCGATGCTGCTGATCGTGCGCCGCGGCAGCAATTTCTTTCAGGTCGTCTATTTCTTGCCCGTCGTCATCGCGACCGCGATCACGGCCCGCATCTGGCAGGGTATGATCTATAGCCCCGTGACCGGTGTCTTCGGCCTCCTCAAAAAATACGGGCTGCCGATCCCCAATCCGCTGACCCAACCGCCGATCGCGCTGTTCGGCGTCGCGACCGTTGACCTCTGGCACTGGTGGGGCTTTCTCTGCGTCATTTTCTTCGCCGCACTCCGCCAGGTGCCGCAGGAACAGATCGAGGCGGCCCGCATCGAGGGCGCGACCTATGTCCAGATGATGCGCTATGTGCTGCTTCCCGGCATCCGGCCGACGATCACGCTGATGATGATCATGACCGTCATCTGGTCGTTCCTCGCCTTCGATTTCGTCTACATCCTCACCCAGGGCGGCCCAGCCTTCTCCAGCGAACTGCTTTCGACACTCGCCTATCGCAAGGCCTTTTATGATCTGAACGTCGGACAAGCGGCCGCCGCAGCCCTCGTCATCAGCCTGTTCGGGCTGATCGGCACCTTCTTTTACGTGCGCATCCAAACCAGGGAGGGCGAACAATGAGGCTCGTGGAAAGCCGCCTGACCCTCTGGATCTGCTACATCCTTCTCGGCATATTCGCCTTCATCGCCCTCTTCCCGATCGCGCTTCTGGTGCTGAACTCGCTGAAGCCGGCGGCTCAGATCGTGCAGAATCCGCTCGGCCTGCCACAAACGATCCGTTGGCAGAATTTTGCCAATGCCTGGAACCACGCGAAATTCTCAAAGACTTTCGTCAATTCGCTGATCGTCTCCGGCACGACGATCGCGCTCGTCTGCACGACATCGTCGCTGACGGCCTATGTCATCGCGCGCCGCAAGATCAAAAGCTGGAAGATCTTCACCTTCTATCTGCTGGCGACCACGACCGCACCGATCCAGCTCTATATCTTCCCGCTCTATTTCGGCTTCGCCAAGCTCGGGCTGATCAACAACATCTTCGGCGTGGCACTGATCTACACCGCGCTCTACAGCCCCTTTGCCGTGATGCTGCTCAGAACCTATTTTCTGGCGGTTCCAAAGGAGCTTGAGGAAGCAGCGATCGTCGACGGCGCTACGCATTGGCAGGTCTTCTGGCGGGTGATGCTGCCGATCGTCTCGCCGGGCATCCTCACCGTGGCGCTGATTATCGGATTGAACTCCTGGAACGAGTTCCTGATCGCCACGACCTTCCTGCAAAAGCAGGAGAACATGACCGCCGTCATCGCCTTCTTCCTGCTGTCCGGCCAGTACAGCTCCGATTGGGGGGAGATCATGGCCGCAGCGCTCATCATCGTCGTGCCTGTCGTCGCGCTTTTCGTCTTCATGCAGAAGCGCTTCATCGAGGGCATGGCTGGCGGCTCCGTCAAAGGCTGAACGAATTTATCGATAAATGGAGTAAGCAATGCAGCTTCCGAACGACTATCTCGAACGTGTCTATGCTGGTGTCCTGGGCAAGCTCATCGGCGTCTATCTCGGCCGCCCCTTCGAGGGATGGACCTACGAGAAGATCATGGAAGAACTCGGCCCTATCGAATATTACGTGCATGAACGCCTGAACCAGCCGCTCGTCGTCACCGACGACGATGTCGCCGGCACCTTCACCTTCATCCGCGCGCTGGAAGATTACGGCATCAAGCCGAACCTCTCCGCCGAAGAAATCGGCAAGGCCTGGCTCAATTACATCGTCGAGGAACGCACGATCCTCTGGTGGGGCGGCAACGGCAACTCCACCGAACACACCGCCTGGCTTAATCTCAAGAAGGGCGTGCCGGCCCCGCAGTCCGGTTCGATCACCACCAATGGCCAGGGCGTTGCCGAGCAGATCGGCGCCCAGATCTTCATCGATGGATGGGCGATGGTCGCCCCCGGTCAGCCGGAACTCGCGGCCAAGCTTGCAGAACAGGCCGGCAAGGTCAGCCATGATGGCGAATCCGTTTATGCCGCCATGCTCTGGGCAGCGATGGAAGCCGAGGCTTTCGTCACCTCCGACATCGACCATCTGATCGATACCGGGCTCAAGCAGATCCCAAGCGACAGCCAGATCGCCCGGCTGATTGCCGACATCAGGGCCTGGCACAAGGCGCATCCCGATTGGCGCGACACACGCCAGAAGATCCAGGACAATTACGGCTACGACAAATATCCCGGCAACTGCCATATCATGCCCAACCACGCGTTGATGATCATGACGGTGCTCTATGCGCCGCATGATTTCCAGAAGGCGCAGATGATCATCAATACATCGGGCTGGGATACCGATTGCAACGCCGGCAACGTCGGCTGCCTGCTCGGCATCATGAACGGCCTTGATGGACTTGCCGAAGGCCCCGACTTTCGCGGCCCCATCGCCGACCGCATGCTGATCTCCTCAGCTGACGGCGGCAATTCTATCAACGATGCGGTGCGTCAGGCCTATTTCCTGACCAATCTCGGTCTCCAGCTTGCCGGGCAACTGTCGCTCGAGGCCCCGAAGAGCGGTGCGCAGTTTCACTTCTCACTTCCCGGCAGCCAGCAGGGCTTCCGCCCTCTGACAGGTCTCGGCGCGGCAAGCAGCGTGCGTGTCGGCAATACTGAATTCGAAAGCGGCCGCGCGCTGACGATCGACTACGAAGCCCTCGGACCGGCGCAAAGCGCCGTCGTGACGACGCCGACATTCTCGCCACGCGAAATGCTCGACATGCGCACCTACGACCTAATGGCGACACCACTCGTCTATCCGGGCCAGACGGTGAAGGCCCGCGTCAAGGCCGACGGCCAGAACCGCGGCATAATCGAAGCGCGTTTACGCATCCGGGTCTATGATGGACGCGATCAGTTGAGCGACATCGACTCGGCGCTGGTTGTCATAGAGCCCGGCTCGGAAGCCATTCTCGAATGGACCCTTCCTGAGACCGACGGCCAGCCGATCGCCGAGATCGGCATCGCCGTAACCGGCACCGGCAGGCGCGCCGATGGCCGCGTGTTCGTGGATTATCTCCGCTGGGACGGCGCGCCCAAACTGACATTGAAGCGCCCGGCTGGCGATGGCGATTTCTGGCGCATGGCCTGGGTGAACGGCGCAAGCTTCTTCTCCAAGCGCTTCCCGGCCGCCTTCCGCATCGCGCAGAACCGAGGCGAAGGCATCATCATTCATGGCACGCGCCAATGGACCGATTACCAGGCCTCAGGCCAGGTTATGATCCATCTCGGCAATTACGGCGGCCTTGCCATCCGCGCTCAGGGCCTGCGCCGATACTACGGCGCGCGCGTGACGCGCGACGGCAAGATGCAGATCGTCAAGGTGCGTGACGAGGAAACCAAGGTTCTTGCCGAAACCGCCTTCAAGACCGAGTTCGACAAGCATATCGCCATGAAGATCTCGGCGCAGGGTGCGCGCATCACCTTCGAGGCCGACGGTGTTTCGGTGACGGCGGAAGATACCGCCGCCGATGCCTTCCGTGACGGCGGCGTCGGCCTTCTCATCCATGAAGGCGCCTTGTCGTCGAACGAGATCCGGATAGGAGGAGTATGATGGCAACGGTCACCATCGATAAGGCACGCAAGGCTTATGGCGCCGTGGAGGTTCTCCACGGCGTCTCGGCCGACATTGCCGACGGCGAATTCGTCGTCCTTGTGGGCCCGTCTGGCTGCGGCAAGTCAACCCTGCTCAGGATGATCGCCGGCCTTGAAGATATTACCGGCGGCACAATCGGCATCGGCGGACGCGTCGTGAACAACCTGCCGCCCAAGGAACGCGACATATCCATGGTCTTCCAGAACTATGCGCTCTACCCGCATATGACGGTCGCCGAAAACATGGCCTTCTCGCTGACACTTGCCGGAGCCGCGAAGGAAGAAAAGCAAAAGCGCGTGGCACATGCCGCGCAGATTCTCGGCCTCACCGATCTCCTCGGGCGCTATCCCCGCCAGCTCTCCGGCGGCCAGCGCCAGCGCGTCGCCATGGGCCGTTCGATCGTCCGCAATCCGCAAGTCTTCCTGTTTGACGAACCTCTGTCCAATCTGGACGCGAAGCTTCGCGTCGCCATGCGTGCCGAGATCAAGAGCCTGCACCGGCGCCTGGCAACGACGACCGTTTACGTCACCCACGACCAAGTTGAAGCCATGACCATGGCCGACCGCATCGTCGTCATGAACGGCGGCCATATCGAGCAGATCGGCAAGCCGCTCGAGCTTTACGACAATCCGCAAAGCACCTTCGTTGCCGCGTTCATCGGCTCGCCGGCCATGAACCTCCTGAATGGACGCTTCGACACTGGTGGCGGAAAGCCTGTCTTCAAGACCAATGAAGGCGTCCTGTTGCCCCTGCCCAACAACGCTCCCAGGGTTTCCGGTGTGGAAGGCGTCTACGGCATCCGACCGGAATATTTCACCCTCTCGCCTGCAAATATCGGCATTCCCGCGCGCGTGGTAGTCGTCGAGCCGCTCGGTTCCGAAACGCATATAACGGCGACCCTGGGCGGGCAGACAATCGTCATCGTCTTCCATGACCGGCTCGATATCGAACTGGAAGAGACGATCTGGCTGCAGCCCCGAACGGAACGGATCTGCCTGTTCGATGCCGGCGGACGCCGGCTGACCGACAAGGCCGTCGAGCGGGATCTGCAACATTCGTGACGCCAAAGCGCCGCCGTAAGGCGGCACTTCAACCCGCGCCATGTCGAATTGGCGGGATACCTGTTCGATCAGTTGATCGGGCCCACGACACAGGTCCTGACAGCCGATATCGGCAAGGCCGACATCGAGTGTTGCCGAATCGATCGACTGGCGCACCTTCAGCAACATATTGCCCAGGTCAGCCGCCTGATCGCAGGCGCCAGTATCGTGGCGAATATCTCAGGCTTCTCGCGGGCGCGGACAGAAAACATGGCACCATAAATGCATGCTATAAAAAACTCAGCTTCAACGGAGGCGTATCTGTCAGAATAAGTAACCCCTCCGCGGCCCCTCTCAAAAACCGATGTTAGCCATGTTGAAAGGTATCGGAAGAAAGCTGTGACTTCAACCGCCACACCTCAGCGCCTGATTGGTAGGATCAATGACTACCATTTATAAGGCGAAAATGCCCGATCGTCTCCGGCCGCTCGCCCTCTGCACGTCAAAACGAAGCTACCAGCGCAGGCTGACTTTCCCGAACAGGCTTCCGACCAGCCCGCCCAGCACGATGCCGAACGTGTACCATATCGCGATGAATGGGATACCGTTTTCGACACAGGCCCAGGAATATACCCAGCCGCCGACGCCCCCGGCACAAGCACCCGCGACAAAGCCGGCAAGTGCCGGGCGCGTGGGGGCTGCACGCCTGAGAAACCACATGTTGGCGCAGAAAGCGGGAATGCCGAAAGCCACGATCAGGAACGGGCAAAAGAACGCTGAATATCCGATGATCAAACCTGGATAGGATGAAGCTGGCGACAGCGCGAGTTGAGCGATGGCCAGAAGCGCGACAATGCTGAATGCCACGACCGGAACCCGAACCATACTTCCAATCGAACCCTCTGGGCGCGCAACCCGTTCAAGAGCCACGATCGTCGCGCTCATTAGTACGGCTGTATATAAAAACTTCACCAAAAACGCCGCCACCGTCACGTGGTGCAGATGCGGGCGAAAGCTGAGCGATATCAGCAGTGCGATGGCCGCGCCGGTCACGCCGACAATGATTGTAAGCCCAAGCCTCACTCGCAGCGCATGATGGCGAACCGGAGTGAGATCGCGTACCAGAACCTCGATGAATTCATCATTTTTCGTCATTGGCAAAACCCAGCGTGCGTCCAATCGCGCGCATCCCTCGATGAATGCTGACGCGAACCATTGCTTCCGACTGGCCGCTCTCGCTCGCGGCTTCAGCAGTGGTTTTTCCTGCAATCTTTACCTGCCGCAGAAGCTCCCTCTGTTTGGCAGGCAATTGGTCGAGAAGACGGTCGATATCGAGGTGAGCAAAGAGTGTCTCCTCTCGAAATTCAGCCGCGATCTCATCTCCCAAAGCAATTTCCACGCCTCTTTTGCTGCCATTTACCCTGAAGTGGTCGATCAGCTTGTATTTCGCGATTTGGAAAAACCACGCGGTGAACGGCCGTTCCCGATCATAGGTAATGCGCCGGCTATGCACCGCCAAAAGCACCTCCTGAACTAGATCCTCGGCGTCACGGTCTGCATTCGATCCAAGCCTCCTTCGATAAAATGCCAAAAGCAGATCTCGCAAAATGACGAGCAAACGCCTGTACGCAGCCTCATCGCCGTCAAGCGAGAGAAGCATCAAGCCTTTCAGGACCTGTTCCGATACCGATTTCGTCATTCGCGTGCAGTCATTCGTTGATCGGCGTTATTTGTTACATCCTGAACCGGATTTTTTGTCGCCCTTCTTGCGATCACAACGACGTGATCGCTGTAACGCATTCGCACAAGCGCCGAATGAGGGGGCGGAATTGAGGGACAATCGGTTGTCGCTGGCAAGATGCCATCGCCGCCGTGCCTCATTTCCAGAACGATCGCCCTACCCGCTCGAGATAGCCGGATGGGTATCATATCGAAAAGATGAAAGATATGGAGAGCAGAATGTCGCTCACGAAGTTGAAGATCATGGGTATGGTGCTGGCGCTTGGTGCCGTGACCACACTATCCGCACAGGCTGCCGACAAGGCACGCGTTCGCGGCGTCGTGGAAAGCCTCAGCGGCGATACGCTGATGGTCAAATCGCGCGAAGGCAAGGACGTGACGATCAAGCTGAAATCCGGCTGGGCCATCAACGGCATCGTCAACGCCTCCGTGACAGACATCAAGCCTGGGGATTTCGTCGGCATCGCGTCCGTTCCG
The DNA here is from genome assembly GCF_014193575.1 of Rhizobium sp. BK289. NCBI lineage: Bacteria > Pseudomonadati > Pseudomonadota > Alphaproteobacteria > Hyphomicrobiales > Rhizobiaceae > Rhizobium > Rhizobium sp. BK289. Next base: position 127,231 of record NZ_JACHZO010000010.1, on the reverse strand, counting down.
ACCGACAGCGGCATCAACGGGGCGCTCGAAGTCTTGATCTTCCCCGCCGCGATGAAAGGCACCGGCGAAGGCGATTACGGCTGGGATCTGAAGCCGAAGAGCTCGATGACCAATGCGACGGTTGCCAGCGCCGTCACCTCGGTCAATGGTCCCACCCTGTCGCTCACCTACAAAGGCGGCGAGAAGAAGATCTCGATCCCTCCAGGCACGCCGGTCGTCACCTTCGGCAAGGCGACGAAGGACGACATCAAGCCCGGCGCAGGAGTCATCATCAACGGCACGACCGATGGAGACAATACGGTTGAATCCGACCGTGTCGTGGTCGGCATAAACGGCGTCATCCCGCCAATGTGACGCATCGATGCCGACATCACGGGGCTGCCCGGTTGCCAATCGCATCCGGGCAGCTCAATGAGCGCGATAGCGTCGCAGCATATGATTTCGTACACCGCCGTCCGGCGGCACGTCAGGAGAATTGTCCATGACAAGCATCGAGCAGATCGGCACAGCGCCGCCACCGCCCCCAGCCAAGATCTTCATTCGCCGTCATTCGGCTCTTACGCGGATAACGCACTGGATCAATGTGCTGTGTCTGACCTTGCTGCTGATGAGTGGCATGCAGATCTTCAATGCAGATCCACAATTGCATTGGGGAAATTACGGCGCGGTTGAAGATCCGTCATGGTTCGAAATCGCCAGCAATCAGGATGGCGACAACATCACGGGAATAGTGCGTATCGGCCGTCTCTCGATCACCACAACCGGCATACTCGGTGCTTCCACGGCCGACGGCGAAATCATGCCGCGCGCATTCCCGGCCTGGGCGACGATACCCAGCTACCAGGATCTTGCAGCTGGCCGACGCTGGCATTTCTTCTTCGCCTGGCTGTTTGTCATCAATGGGCTCGTTTACATAGCCTATGGCCTGATCGGCGGTCATTTCCGCCGCGATCTCGCACCGACGGCTCGAGATATCGCGCCCAGAAATATATGGCATGAAATCAAGGACCACGCCCGGCTGCGCTTCCCGCAGGGCGAAAAGGCGCGGCGCTACAATGCGTTGCAGAAGTTGACCTATCTCATCGTAATTTTCGTCCTGCTGCCGCTGATGATCGGTTCGGGATTGACCATGTCACCCGCGATAGACGCCGGTTACCCCTTCCTGTTCGATATTTTTGGTGGTCGCCAATCGGCCCGCTCCATTCATTTCATCACCGCCTGGAGCCTGGTGGCCTTCGTCGTCGTGCATATCGCGATGGTCATTCTCTCCGGCCTTTGGAACAACATGCGTTCGATGGTGACCGGCCGCTACGCGATCATCAACGAGGAGACCGACCGATGAGCTCCATCTTCACCCGCCGCCGTTTTCTCATCGGCTCGGCCGCCAGCCTGGGCGCCGTAGGCCTGACCGGCTGCGATGACATTTCTCAGAGCCAGCACGTCCAGAAGGTACTCGCTCTGGCTGAGCGGCTGACCATGGGCACACAGCGGCTCATCGTCTCTCCGCAAACGCTTGCCCGAGAATATACCGACGCGGACATTTCACCGAGCTTTCATCCGAATGGATCAACTCAGCCCAACAGCGCTGAATATATCCAGATGGTCGAAACCCAATTTGCCGAGTGGCGGCTCAAGATCGACGGCATGGTCAATAGGCCGATGGAATTTTCGTTGGCCGATCTGAAGAAGCTGCCTTCTCGCACCCAGATCACCCGCCACGACTGTGTCGAAGGCTGGAGCGCCATCGGTAAATGGCAGGGCGTTCCTCTCGGGTTAATCCTGCAGACTGCCGGATTGAAGCCCGGTGCTCGCTACGCCGTCTTCTATTGCGCAGATGAACTGGAACAAACACTCGATGGCAGCGGCCGCTACTACGAGAGTATTGACCTGATCGACGCCTTTCATCCGCAGTCGATCCTCGCCTATTCGCTTAACGGGAAGGATCTGGAAGTCGAACACGGCGCCCCCTTGCGCCTGCGAGTCGAGCGTCATCTTGGCTACAAACATGCCAAATACGTCATGCGCATCGAAATACGTGATCGGTTTGATGACCTCTGGGGTGGTAACGGCGGGTTCTGGGAGGATCGTGGCTACGAATGGTATGCCGGCATCTGAGATGTCGTGCCAGACGTCACTGATTGGCCGCAGCGACCATAGACGAGATCAGTGGCATAGGCGTAAGGTGCGGTTTTGATACCGCGTCTCCTTCCCATTGCAAGAAACCTTTTCCGTCATGAAGGCTCGACATGCGTGGCAAACACACGCATAGGTGACGTTTGCGCAAAATGCAGCTAGATTCGCTCATACGTGCCAAGCTTTAGATTTGAGCCTTGGATACGCTCGGCCGAATGAAGTTCGGCGCAAATCAGAACAGCACGTTCATGGCGGAGTCATTTGAGGTGCATGGAACCGGACGGCAAAACATATTGCTTTGGTGATTATCGGTTCATTCCGGACCGGCAACTGCTGATGCTTGGGGACAAGCCGGTACGCGTGGGAAGCCGAGCTCTCGATTTGCTCCACAAGCTCATCAGTCACTCGGGGGAGGTCGTCGGCAAGAACGAGCTTATGAGCTTCGCTTGGCCGGACATCTTTGTTCATGAGAGCAACCTGAAAGTCAACATCGCCGCGCTGCGCCGTGCCCTATCAAGGGACGCTTCAGGCCTGTCGTACATCGCCACCGTGACGGGGCGCGGCTACCGCTTCGTTGCGCCCGTGCGCACCTACGGTGGAGACCGGAGGCAACACTCCTTCGATCCGGTGAAGGCTTCCACCCGTGAATTGCCTCGCCTGCCGCATCTCGTCGGTCGCGACGACATCGTTGCGGAGCTCGGTGCGAGGCTTCCGAAAAGACGCCTGTTAACGGTTGTCGGACAGGCGGGGGTTGGAAAGACGACTGTTGCCGTCGCCGTGGCAAAAAGCCTCCTGGACCACTATCGGGAGGGTGTTTGTTTCGTGGATCTTGCCGTCATCGGCGATCCTCAGCTTGTCGACGCGACGATAGCGGCCGCGCTCGGAATCGGCGGCAAATGGTCAAATACGCTTGCCGGAATCGTCGAGGCATTGCGGGGGCACGAAATGCTGCTCGTGCTCGACAACTGCGAGCATGTTCTCAGCACCGCTTCGGCGATCGCGGAACACCTTACGCTTGCGCTTCCCGGTCTTCATATTATCGCCACGAGCCGCGAGCCGCTTCGATCGCGGTCGGAGAGCGTCTATCGCTTGTCTCCGCTGGCATATCCAGATGAGCGCAGCGGAAAAGACCGGACCGCGGCCCTAACCTTCCCCGCCGTGCAGCTCTTTGTTCAACGCGCAAACGAGGCCTACGGGTACCAACTTGATGACGCCAGCGCACCTGTGGTGGCGGCCATCTGCCGACGTCTTGACGGAATTGCGCTTGCAATCGAACTTGCCGCGTCGCAGCTTCCGGTTTTGAAACCGACAACGCTGCTCATTCTTCTCGAACACAGTTTCGAGCCACTTGTCGCCAGTTCCGCCGGTACTCCGCCACGGCACCAGACCTTGCTCGCGACCTTGGACTGGAGCTATCAGCTTCTATCCAAGGACGAAGCCCAGCTTCTGCGTCTTCTGTCGGTTTTCTCGGCAAGCTTTTCTTTCTCCGATGTCATCGGAGTCGCGGGTGACCTCGGCCGAAGCATAGAGGACATCGTGATTTGCACGGAAAGCCTCGCGGCCAAATCGCTCTTGTCGGCCGCGCACGACGCCGAGGGGCTACGCTATCGCCTGCTCGATAGCACCCGGAGTTTCGCCGCCGAGCGGCTGGACAGGAGTGGAGAAGCTGCCCACGTCCGATCGAGCCACGCGCGGTATCTTCTCCGACTGTTCGAGCAAGCCGAGGCGGAGTGGCTTTGGAGACCGAGGAGCGATTGGACCGCTCGCTACGCACAGCGAACGAACGATTTGCGCGAGGCGATCAACTGGGCTCTCGGCGACGGCGCACAACCAGAGGTCGGCGTTCGCCTCACCGCAGCCGCAATCCCGCTATGGGACGAATTGTCAACCGTCGCCGAAAGCCGGCGACGTGTCGAGCGGGCGCTGCAATGTGCGGATGCCCTGTCGCGCTGCGACGCCGCCGTCAACATGAAGCTCATCGCGTCTTATGCTTCAGGCCTCAATTTCTCGGATCATTTCGGTCCCGAAGCCGACGCGGCGTGGATGGAGGCCAACAGGCTGGCGCGGGAGATCGGGAATGTCGACTATCAGCTTCGCACCTTGTGGGGTTACGGCATATTGCAAACTTTCACCGGGCGGCATCGGCAGGCGATCGCGACGCTTGAAGAGTTCGCCCAACTCGCCGGCCGAGAGGATGAACGGCTGGCTGTCGCGGAGGGAGAACGGGTCAGGTTGACGGCCCTCTTCTATTGCGGCGATGTCCGGCGTGCGCATAATGACCTGAAGCGGCTTGCACGCGATCACGCGACCACCGCGAAGCGCTCCGGCGTCGCCCGCTTCCAGATGGACCGGTTCGTGTCGATCCGCGTGGCCCTGGCGATGACGGCCTGGGTAGCGGGAGATCGCAGCGAGGCGACGGCGGCACTAAAGGATGCTCTCGACCACAGTCTCGCGCTCGACCATGTGGTCTCTCATTCCAACGCTCTGGCGCAGGCGGCCCTACCGATCGCCCTGTGGTCAGGGGAGACGAGGATCGCGCGCCTACATGTCGAGGCGCTTGCACGCAATCTTGCTCTACGTGAGATCGCGATCTGGAACCCAGTCTGTCGCTTCTACGATGGCGCCGTTGCGAGCATGGACGGCGACCCCGAAGGGGTTGACGCCATGCACCTCGCCATCGAGCAGCTCATCACCAACAACTTCCTCGTTCGGGTGCCGTTCTATCTCACCACCCTCGCCGAAGCCGCGTTGCGCGGCGGACGCATCGCGCTTGCCCGTGACAGCCTGCGCGCAGCCTTCGACCGCGCCGACCGGCAAGGCGAGCACTGGTCCCGGCCGGAACTGCTGCGCGTGCGCGGAATGCTGCAGCGACTGGATGGCGATTTGTCCGGCGCCTCTGACACCCTGCTGCTCGCCGCAGACACGGCAAGGGAAAGCGGTGCGCTCTTCTTCCGGCTTCGGGCGTCGACGGCGCTAGCGGAGCTATGGGCGGAAGCCGATCGGCATGCGGCGGCGGCCGAGTTGCTGTCGCCCGTCTGCGCCCAGTTCGATGACGTGTTGCCCTGCGTGAGCGTGATGAAGGCGCGTCAACTTCTCGAAGCCTGCCGGCAAAACCCTCGGGGCACCAGAGCGTCGGACATTCAGATTGAACCGTTTGGGATTCCTGTCGATGGCATTTCGTGATCCGCTTCGTTCGGCGGTGATTTGCGATGACCAAAGCCTATTCACTTGATCCTGCGGGAGCGCATTGCCCGCTTTATTGACAATGGTCAGTCACGACATGCGGCGGCTACCCATTTTAGCGCTGCATTGGATCGCGGACCGAAGTCGGCCATCTGAGCAACTTCGCAGACGATATCGTGGCGACAGCGGGTCGGCTGGTTGACAACCTAAAAACGGAACTGAGCCACAACGATCGGGATCGGCCCGGCGGCGCTACGCGAATCTCTGGATTTTCCTGATAGGATAAGGCCCCAGAAAGAGAACCGTTGTTGCGCCACCGATAAGCAGCAGCGCACAGGCTTTCAGGATACCTGTATAGGTGCCCGTACGGTCGAATACGTAGCCAAACAGGCTTGGCCCCACGAAGGCGCCCACCACGAATATTCCGTATAGTATTGCGTAGATGGTGGCGTAGCTGCGCATCCCGAGATAGCGGGAAACCAGATAAGCCATTAGGTCGAATTCCACTCCTGAAACGAGGCCGAGCAATAAAACGGCGATGCAAGCCATGAAGAAGTTTGCATCGTCCAGCGAAAGGATAAAGCAGGCGACCGCGCCGAGCGCCAATATGACCGTGCCGACCGCAGGCGCCCAGAATCTGTCGACCAGAACGCCGCCAAGAAGCCGACCGGCTACGGCCGCTATTCCGACAAGCGAGGCGAGCGGGACGATCTCACCTGGCGACAGGCGCAACGAACGAAGTATGTTTTCGATATTGGGAAGCGGCGCCGCGACGGCGAGCGACATCGGGATGAAAACGACGGCCAGAAGCCAGAAGGAGCGCGAGCGAAAGGCCTCGCGTACGGTCATGCCTTCCGAAGCATTCACTCGCACTGGTCCCGCATCAACATTCCTGGCGCGCAATCCGGCGAAGCCCCAAAGAACCATCGGACACGCTATGAGTATCGGCATTGCGCCGACTAGGACGATTGCGACACGCCAACCGCCGGTCTCGATCAATAATTGAGCGAGCGGCTTCACCACAAAGGCAAATAAACCGGGGCCGGACAAGGTGAGGCCAAGGGCAAGGCCCCGCCGCTCCTCAAACGCACTGTTGATCACCCGTGTGAAAACGACTGGCGTCGCCCCCAGGCCGAAGATCGCAATAGCCAGCCACGAGAGATAATATTGTCCGACCGAGCCGTTCGACGCCGCGAGCGTCATATAGCTCAAGCCCAGGCACGGCAGAGAGGCCGATGCCACCAGGCGCGCTCCGAACTTGTCGATCAGCATCGCGAAAAATGGCCCAATAATAAGAACTGAAGCGGCGAGCAGCGACAGGCCGCCAAAAATTGTTGCGAACGACCAGCCGAATTCTCTCGCGAAAATCGGCGCGAAAACGCCGATTGTGTAGAACGGAATGGCAGGCAGGCCGAAAGCCGTTCCAAGAAGGCCGGCCAAAACGATCCGCCAGCCGTTCCTAAACTCGGAAAAGTCCGTTTCTTTCACCAAAGACTTCCCTTCATCGAAACCAAGAGTTCGGCAACCATGATGCGCAACGTATCTCCGTCAGCAGCTTATGCAAGAGGTTACGGGTGCCGCTGCGAGGCAACGGTTGCCGAGCCGGCGTGAAACGGCAGTCGCCGAAGCAAGAGGTCGTGGCATCGAGCGCCTTAGCCCTTGCAACATCCCCTGTGCTGCGACCGTAAAAGACGATGCGTCCGCAGCGCTCGCTCCGACGGTAAGCGGCCCTTTGAATGAGTTTCGGCTCCACGAGAAGCCTCCACCAGGCCCCCCTACGGCGGCTCGGGAAAATCCGTGACGCCCGGGCTCGGACAGGGGCGAAAGCTAGCGTTTCGATCACCCCTGCTTTTTGAGGGCCGCAAGCAACTCCTGCGCCAGGGGGCCAGCCGAAGCCGGATTCTGGCCGGTGATGAGGCGACCATCAACGACGACATGGGGCTCCCAGTTCGCCGCAGACGAATAGACAGCTCCCTCGCCCGTCAGGGCATCCTCAAGCTCAAACGGTACATCCTCGCGGGCGTAGTCGTATTCTTCTTTTTTCGAGAAGCCCGTAACCTTTTTGCCGCGTACGAACGGTGCCCCGTCGCCAAGATCAACGCCAAGCAGCGAGCACGGTCCATGGCAGACCGCGCTGACGATCTTATTCGTCGTCCAGGCGCGCACGATCGAACTCTGGACCTGGGGATTGCGCTGAATGTCGACCATCGGCCCCAGGCCGCCTGGAATGAGGATCGCATCATAATCCGCGGCGTCCACTTCGGACAGCCGGCGACTGCGGTTCAGTCGGCGGAAAGCCTTACTCTCGCGAAACTCTTTCTGCGCGGCGTCTTTCTCGTCATAGGCGTCAAACGGAGTCCATCCGCCAGCCAGTGACGCGAACTCGACGGCGACGCCCGCCTTGTCGAGGACGTCGAACGGGTGGGCGACTTCCGCGAAGAAGAACCCAGTGGGGCGATTGTGCGGACCGATCACCGCTGCGTTAGTGACGATGAATAGGACGTGCTTTGTCATTGTCTTCTCCTTCGTTGATAGTTGAGTATGCGGGATCTTGATCGTCGGCAGACGCCATACGCGAGCTTAAAGCGACAGGACCGGCTCGTCTGGGCCTCATCTATGGTTTGGCTAATTCACGATCCAGAAAGCCGCGAATTAGCGGAACCATTTCATCCAACTTGTCTTCGAGCGCGAAGTGTCCGCTATCGAGCAAGTGGATTTCGGCTTTTGGCAGATCCCGAAGATAGGCATGCGCTCCTTCCTCGGAAAAGACTTTATCATTCTTTCCCCAGACGATTAGCGTCGGCGGCTGATAGTCGCGGAAGTATTTCTGAAATGCCGGATAGAGCGGCACGTTGGTGCGGTGGTCATAGAAGAGATCCATTTGGATATCTTTGTTACCAGGCCGGTCCAGCAGCGCTTGGTCCTGAACCCAGTTGTCTGGACTTATGCGGCTGACGTCCGACATCCCGTCGGTATATAGGAACTTGGTCGCATCGAGAGTCACCAGGCCGGACAGCGCGTCCCGGTGTGCACTTGATCCGTCTGCCCAGTAGGCCTTGATAGGGTCCCAGGCACCTCGCAGGCCCTCATCATAGGCGTTTCCATTTTGAATAATCAACGCGGTGACGCGATCGGGATGCTTCAGTGCAAGCCTGTAACCGACAGGTGCGCCGTAGTCCATCACGTACATCGCGTAACTCTTGACGCCGATACGGGACAGCAGTTCGTCGACGATGTCGGCATACGGGCCGAAGCCGTATTTGAAATCCTTGTGATCCGGAGCGTCGGATTGCCCAAAGCCGGGATAATCGGGGGCGATAACGTGGTATCGATCCGCCAGTTGGGGAATGAGATTTCGGAACATGTGCGAAGAGGTCGGGAACCCGTGAAGCAAGAGCACGACGGGGGCGTCCGCCGGTCCGGCCTCTCGGTAGAAAATGTTCAAGCCCTGGATTTTGGCTGACCGGTAGTGCACGGTGACGATGGGAACGTGCATCTCTGGGGCCTGCTGCGCGGCGGCATCCGTAGCCCGCGCAATAGGTGGCGCTGAGATGATAGCGAGCAGCAAAGCCAAGACAAAACAGCGCATGCACGTTCTTCCTTCTTACGATCGCAAAGTACTTTATTAATTGTTGGATATTGCCTGACCGCAGAACCGCGAACGAGTTAATCCTCGTAAATCCCAGGGAAACGAATATCGTTCGCGCTGGATTAAGCGTTGGTTCAGCGAGGATGCTCAGGCGCGGCAAGCGGATTGCGGCAATCACCGCAGTCCCCTAATCGACGAGTTACAGGCTCTTAGAACTGAAGTACGGCTCGCCCGATGATTTCACCCGCCCTTGAAAGCTCGAGTTGCTCATTGATCTGCTCGAGCGTCTCTTCCAGCATCGGTAAAACTCCCGCATCTTGAGGCTCAGTGACCATAAAGCGATACCGGCTGTGAGCGATGTGGCAGGCCGGGATGTGGAGGCTGCACGATACCAGCGCGGACCGAGAGCGGGTGCTAAAGGTCGTCAAATAGCGAAAAAGTTTCAACGCCGACACTTGCGAGGTGGCAGGTTTTACGAGGTTTCACACGATTTCACCTGCTTGCCACTCAAAGGTGTCGTATCGCTTTGATATCTTGCGAACAGCCGCGACGTCGGAGCACGGCAGCCATTCAAGTTCCGCCGGGAGTTATGAATGCCATCCGTACTCACGGATATCTGGATACAGTTCGGCGTGCTGTTTGCGGCCCGAGGCGCCGCACATATTGTGTTCCCTGCACCTGGGACTCGCCGCCTGATCATCGATTGCGTCTTCTTCGCTGCGTTGACCACGTTGTTGCTGTGGAACAACATTCCGCCATACTCGATCGAAGGCGTCGATCCCGGGGTTACGCTGCGTCTCGTGCGTGGTGTTCTCAAGACCGTCTGGTGGCTCGCAGGCGCAATGGTGCTGGCCAATTGCGCCCGGGTATTTCTGATACTCGAACACAAGCCCCGCGAAGGAAGACTTCTTCAGGATCTCGTTGTCGCGATTATCTATGTCAGCGCCGCGTTATGCATCATCGCCTATGTTTTCAGCCTGCCGGTCGGGACAATCATAGCGACGTCGGGAGTATTCGCCATCGTGCTTGGCCTTGCTCTTCAAAGCACGTTGAACGACGTGTTCTCCGGTATAGCTCTCAATCTCAACCGGCCCCTTTCCGTGGGTGATTGGGTTGTTCTGGACCATGATGTCCAGGGAAAAGTCGTGGAGACGAATTGGAGATCCACGCAGTTCCTCAACAAAACCGGTGATCTGGTGGTTGTCCCAAACAGCATGCTTGCGAAGAGCCGCATTACGAACCTGAGCGTTCCCGACATGTCGCACGGAGCGAGTCTAACGGTAAAAATGCAGGCAAACTCGCAACCGAGCCTCATCGAGAGCACGATGCAACAGGTCCTCCTCAGCAGTAGCGAAATCCTGAGAACACCGAGCCCATCTGTTTCGATATTAGGGCTGAGCCGGGATTGCATCGAGGTAGAGCTGTCGTTCCGCGTCCCTACTCTTCTGTCCGTCACGAAGGCGAAAAACGAGATCTTCGACTTGGTCTATCGCCATACGATGGCTGCGGGATTTGCCCTCGCTTCAGACCCTCCAGGAGAGCACCCGGAGAGCGCTGACGGTCCACCCAACATTGTGAGGCGCCTCGTAAACATGGCTCCGATTTTTGCCAATCTCTCTGATGACGAGAGGAATGCATTGGTCGCCGCGGCGGAGCGCCTGATGATGAAGCAGGGTGCGGTTATTGCGAAGAAGGGCTCGACCACGACGTCCCTGATGATCTTGGCGCGCGGAGTGGCGATCGTTGAAGACGGCAGTGAAGAAGGCAGGATCGAGTTCGCCCGTCTCGCGCCTGGTGACCTTCTCGGAGAGCGTGGCGTTCTCCTCGGTGGTAAGGAAGTCGCTGATACGAAGTGTCTCACGGACGTTATCCTCTATCAGATAAGCAAGGCGAAGATTGCCGACCTGCTTCGAGAACGCCCGACTATCGCAGAGGACCTCGCAGCCCTTCTCTCGGTGCGGACCAAGGCCGAGGAAGCGTTGCACCAAGCCGGACTTAATCACGCTTCAAAGACAGTACCTGACTTGAGGATGCGAATTCTACGACTCTTCCATCTCTAGCATTTCGCGAGCTTTTTCAGGAATTAACGCGAAATCCGAGGTGCCGTGTTCTAGCCTGGGTGCAATGGAAGCGTCCCGCACGGGAGGCTCCCAGAGTACGCGGCGGGCCAATGCGGCCAATCCCTCACTCCGCGCATCTCATTTGGACACGGATCGGGCCTACCGGAAAAGCTCGACAATCGATCAACTCTCAAGCTCGCCTACCCGGCAACAAGGAGACTGACATGATGAAGATATTGCCACTCGCCGCAGTTCTGATTTCAAATTTGGCATCGACCGCGGTGTTGGCTGCGGATGCGCCAGCCAAAACCGTCGTCCTCGTGCACGGAGCCTTCGCCGACGGCACCTCCTGGCAGAAGGTTATCCCACACCTGGAAAAGGCCGGCCTCAAGGTAATAGCCGTCCAGAACCCTCTCGACTCGCTGGACAATGATGTCAGCGCCGCCAAGCGCGCCATCAAGAACGCCGAGGGGCCGGTGGTTCTTGTCGGGCATTCCTGGGCGGGCGTCGTCATAACGGAAGCGGGGGCTGATCCCAAGGTGAAGTCTCTGGTCTATGTGGCAGCCTACGCGCCCGACAAGGGGCAGTCGTTGGAGGACATCACGTCAAAATACCCCCTGCTGGAAAGTCGTAAGGAGTACATGAAGGATGACGACGGCTTCCTGAGAATCAGCGACCAGGGAATCAAGAAGTACTTCGCCGCCGATCTCGATCCTGAATCGAAGGCTGTCGTCGCTGCAACGCAAGGCCCCTTTCACATCAGGTGCCTGAGCGCGAAGGTCACTGCAGCCGCCTGGCGTGAAAAACCGACCTTTATGGTAGTGGCAACCAAGGACCAGATCATTCCGCCGCAACTGGAAAAGGATCAGGTGAAGGCGGCCAATGCGAAGGCGATTGAGATACCTTCCAGCCATGTCGCGATGCTATCGCATCCCAAGGAGGTGTCGGATTTGATCATCGAGGCAGCAAAGTAGAATGCAATTGGAGAAGGCGCGGCAATGACATCGAGCTACCATGAAATCACCCATCGCCGGCTCGCTGTCGGTGACATGGAGATCTTCTATCGGGAAACCCACCCGAAAGATGTAGCATCGCCTTCCCCTCCCATTTTATTGCTGCACGGGTTCCCGTCAACCTCCCACCAATACAGAGCGCTCATGGAGCGAATTGGCGGAAACGTCCGAATGATCGCCCCCGATTACCCGGGGTTCGGTCAAAGCACGGCTCCCGTCAGCAAGAACGACGGAGGGACGTTCGAATACACGTTCGAAAACCTCTCACGCGCCATCGAAGCGTTCATAGATGATCTGGGTCTTACCCGCGTAATCCTCTACATCTTCGACTTTGGGGTACCCGTAGGCATGAGGATCGCTTCCAGAAGACCCGAACTCATAGCCGGCCTGATCATCCAAAACGGAAATTGCTACGACGCCGGGTTGTCGGAAGCAGCAAGGAGGCTGATGTCCGCTCGTCCAGATGACGCCGCGGTCACCGCAGAACTGGAAGGCCTCCTGACCGCCGAGGGAGTACGCTTCCAGTACTTGACCGGGGCGTCGCGACCGGAACGCATAGCGCCGGATAACTACGAACTGGACTTCCATTATATCGAGCAGGCCGGCCGTAAACAGCCGCAACTCGATTTGCTTTTCGACTACAGGAGCAACCTGCCGCTTTACCCGCAATGGCAGGAATGGCTGAGAGCCAACGTGCCGCCTGCGCTGATCGTCTGGGGTAAGAACGACCCATTCTTTACTCCCGCAGGAGCGCAGGCGTACCTAGAAGATCTCCCTCGCACCCATCTACAATTCCTCGATACCGGACACTTCGCGCTGGAGGAATGCCTCCCTCAGGTCGCGTCACTGATCGATCATTTTCTGGCCGGTTTCAACACTCGTAGCGCCCACCATACGTGAAGGTGAGCGTGCGATATCCGCGAACACAGACGCCATGCAGAAAGCTGTTGCCTTGGTATCCGACGGCAGACTGAAGTTCCAGTCGATCGCGGCATGCAAAGTCTCAGGGCGATCGGGTGCATCCGGTCCGGCGCTTCCTATGCGAAAATCGAGAAACCAATCGGGCGTAGCTAGCACTGTGGCCGGAGTCGTTTGCTCCAAGTTTGCTGCAGCCAAATCGAGAACAAGGGAGGCCGTCCGGACACGCTCGACGGAATCCGAACGGGTTCCCGGCTTGCGAGAAGCAGCTTGCACTGGCTTTTTTCAGTGCGGAACTTCGAACAAAATATGTCCGGCGTGCGGATAACTAAATCTATACCCCGGCTCAATTTTGTACGTTCTACGGTTGAGGTAACATCATCTCCGTCGCCCTCCTCCTAAGGCAATCGAAGACCAAGGCTTGGAGGTCCCCCTTCCCACCGCAGCCTAAGATCGCGGTCCAGGAGAGCCGCCCCTCTCGCCGGGGGGCGGCTCGCCTTCTAGTTTATCGACACGGATTTCGGCCGCCTTTCTCGAGGCGCTGCAGATCGAGACGCGTTGCCTCGAACAGGAACCACACTCTGCGTTCCGCCTCGTCGATCCAGTTCTCGGTGAGGCTCGTGGTCGCATGGTCGTTATACGAAGAGGTCAACTCATGTAGCTGACGTAAGATACCGGCAAGCTGCTTGTTGTCATCACGAAGCTCGGACAACATGTCCTGCGGCGTCACGAAATCCGCGTCGTTGTCGAGGATCCGCTGAAGTCGCGAGATATGACCGACGGACTTCAGTGTCGGCCCGCCAACCTTTCGTGCACGCTCTGCGATATCGTCTGTCATCGCGAAGATCTCGGCACCTTGCTCATCAAGCATCAGGTGATAATCGCGAAAATGCGGTCCGGACAAATGCCAGTGGAAGTTCTTGGTCTTGAGGTAGAGTGCGAAGACATCCGCTAGCAGAGCCGTAAGCGCTGCCGCAATATCACGTGTTGCGTCCTCCCCCAAGTCTGTGGGCGTGGAGAGCGGCAGGCTGCGGTGTTGATGCGCTACTTTTTTGTCCATGGCGTTTTCCTTTGAGAGGGAGGAGGGTCAACAGCGCCAGCGGAAGCTTACCCGCTGGAGGGTCCGCAGAGAAATTCTCGATGGTTTAAGTACACCTATTCTCGAGTACAATTGCAGGCATGAAGCAACATCGGCAAATTCGTATTTCGCGCCTCTTGTTCGAGCAAACGGATGCGCCCATAGCAGATCTCATACCTACCGACATCCAGCTTTCCTCGCTTCGTCTTCTACCTAAAAGCTCTCGCTATGAGGTCATGCCGGCGGCCGACATCAGAATTCGTAAAAGCCCAGCCAACACCGCAAGTGTCGACACCGAGAGGGTCCAGATCACCCCCATCCAAAGGATCTGTCTTGATAGCCGAAAAACCGACCGAGACTTCACTCGTGATACCCCGCTTCCGGCTCGGATTTACCCCGGAACACGTAGTAGGACCAAGTCGTGTAGACCAGGATTATAGGGATGATCAGGAGCGTTCCGACAAGAGCGAAACCCATACTTTCAGGCGGTGCAGATGCCGTCCAAATCGAGATCGATGGCGGGATAATGTGGGGCCACATGCTGATGGCAAGGCCACTGTAACCCAGGAACATCACTAGGAGCGCCAGCACGAAAGGTCGCGCTCCCGGTTCATCTCGTCTCAATGCCCACACCTGGAGACCGGTCGCCGCGACAACAAGCAGCGGTACGGGTGCGAAAATCAGGAGATTTGGTAAAACGAACCAGCGAGCAGCAACGCTGTCATGAACAAGCGGCGTCCAAATGCTGACTATCACGATCATAAGGAAAAGTGCGACTGATGTGCACTGCCCAAGCATGCGCATTCTATTGTGCAGATCGCCCGTCGTGCGCATCACCAGCCAGGTCGATCCGAGCATCATATAGGCAACTATCAGCGCCAATCCCGCGAAGACGCTGAACGGTGTCAACCAATCGAATTGGCCGCCGACATAGGTTGTGCCGTCGAGCTGGAAGCCGTTGATGAAAGCTCCCAATGCAACGCCCTGCGCGAATGTCGCGAGGTAGGAACCGATAGAGAAGGCAGCGTCCCACAATGGCTTTCTTCTGTCGCCAGCCTTGAACCGGAATTCGAATGAGACGCCACGCCAGATGAGCCCGGCAAGCATAAGCATCATCGGGAAATAGAGGGCGCTGAGTATCGTCGAATAGGCCAACGGAAACGCGGCAAAAAGAGCCGCCCCGCCAAGAACGAGCCATGTCTCGTTGCCATCCCAAACAGGGGCGACGGTGTTTACCATTGTATCCCTCTCGACCCGCTTGGGAATCAAGGGAAAGAGAAGGCCGATACCGAGGTCGAACCCGTCCAGGATAACGTACATCATGACGCCGACAGCAATTATCGTTGCCCACACAACGGGTAGATCGATGCCCATTTAAACGTCCTCCCTTTCGAGCCGCGGCGCAGGATCGATATCATCAGGCGTAGCGGAAAGTGGTCGCGCTGGCCTTCGGACCTGCCCTGGCTCCTGCGGTGGCTTCTCCGTCCCGTACTTGTCCGGACCTCGAGCTACCATCTTGAGCATGAAGCTGATCCCCGTACCGAAAACAAAGAAGTAGATGAGGATGAACGCAACGAGAGTCACGCTGAGTGCGATCACCGATTGGCCCGACACCGCGTCCTTCGTCCGCATGATGCCATAGACAACCCAAGGCTGCCGTCCGAT
Source organism: Rhizobium sp. BK289 (assembly GCF_014193575.1). NCBI lineage: Bacteria > Pseudomonadati > Pseudomonadota > Alphaproteobacteria > Hyphomicrobiales > Rhizobiaceae > Rhizobium > Rhizobium sp. BK289. The sequence goes on along the minus strand of NZ_JACHZO010000010.1, from coordinate 111,592 downwards.
CTCGGTGGTCATCCAACCTGCCAGGACCGCGATCAACCCCGCCGGCCCCATGAGTACGGAAAAAATCAAGAAAGGCCGGTAGTTGAAGAGCCGCCCGCGCCACCGTAACAACAGTCCCCCTGCCCCAAGCAGAAGCATTGCCATGCCCAGACCGACCATCACCCGGAACGTGAAGAAGATTATCGTCGAGTTGGGCCGGTCCCCAGGTGCGAATTCCTTCAATCCGGGTATCTTTCCGCGGAGCGTGTGGGTCAAGATCAAGCTTCCGAGGTAGGGAATCTCGATCGCGTACTTCGTCGCCTCGGCCTGCATATCCGGAATCCCGAAGGCGATGAGGGGCAAGCTGGTCTCCTTTGGATCATTCTCCCAATGGCCTTCGACAGCGGCGATTTTCGCCGGTTGATGTTTCAAAGTGTTCAGGCCATGGGCATCGCCAACTACGATTTGTAGTGGAGCGACAAAAAGGAGCAGCCACAACGCCATTGAGAACATCTTCCGGACCGCAGGCGTGTCGTTGCCTCGCAATAGATGAAAAGCGCCTGACGCGCTGACGAAGAGCGCTGTGGAAAGGTACGCCGCCAGCGTCATATGGACCAGTCTATAAGGGAATGACGGGTTGAAGATCACCGCGAGCCAGTCCGTGGGAACGATACGGCCGTCAACGATTGCGTAGCCCTGCGGTGTTTGCATCCAGCTGTTGGAGGCCAGTATCCATGTCGTCGAAATTAAGGTACCGACAGCGACCATCGTCGTTGCGAACATGTGCAAGCCGGGTCCGACCTTGTTCCAGCCGAATAACATCACTCCCAGAAATCCCGCCTCAAGGAAGAACGCCGTCAGAACCTCGTAGGTCAAAAGCGGGCCGGTAACGCCGCCGGCAAATTTGGAGAACCCGCTCCAGTTCGTTCCGAACTCGTAGGCCATTACAATCCCGGAAACGACCCCCATTGCGAAGTTGACCGCAAAGATCTTCGACCAGAAATGATAGAGCTTCTGATACACGTCGTTTCTGCGGGCGAGCCATAGTGCCTCAAGAACAACCAGATAGCTTGCGAGCCCGATGGTGATCGTCGGGAAGATGATATGAAATCCAACCGTGAACGCGAACTGTATGCGAGCGAGTTCAAGTGCGGTGAAATCGAACATCACGAACCTCCCGTGTGGCTTGAGCCAAATGGATCCTCTGCGGCAGACCGGGGCCCTCCATCGGGAGCAAGGCATCTGGACGCACTATCAGCCGAATCCGTCATCGAGCCTTCTCCACGTCGTTCGGCGTTACGCTTCCTCTCTTTCCTCCGAAATGCCCGATGACATAGTTGGCGAGTGCAGCAATTTCCGCGTCCGACAGAGATCTTGCGAAACCAGGCATGGCCGTCGCCGCCGAGCCGTTCGGATCCGAGGTGCCTTTCAGGATCACTTGCACCAGATTTGCGCCGGTCTCGTCAGCCACAGAATGTGAGCCTGTTAACGCCGCTCGCGCGCTGTTTTGTCCACTTCCATCCCAGCCGTGGCAACTTGCGCATGCTCCGGCGAATATCTTGCGACCCAAACCGCCAGGCCCATCGACCGGCTTCCATGGTTCGGAGGCCGATGCCGGCGTGGCGCCAGCGGTGATGGTGCTGCTTGCATAGCTGCTTTTCCGCGGCTCGACTGATCTCAAGTAAGTGACGATTGCATCGACATCCGTTTCCGGCAGATGGCTTAGGCTGAGATCTATGGCCTGTCGCATAGCTCCTGCGGCAGGCCCGCGGCCATGTGCGAACCCTTTCCAAATATACGATTTGATCTGTTCGTCAGACCAGCTTCCGATGCCTGTTTCAAGGTCTGGCGTGATGTTCCAGGCAGTCCACCCCTCGAGACTACCACCCGACAACGCACTCCCCTGCTTCCTTTGAAACATCAGGCCGCGCGGAGTGTGGCATTCGCCACAATGAGCCAAAGCCTCGACTAGGTAAGCGCCGTTATTCCAGGCTTCACTCTTGCCGGCGTCTGTCTTGAACGGAGCCGAGGGCACGAACAACAGCTTCCATCCCCGCATCACGTAACGCTGGTTGAAAGGGAAAAGCAGCTCGTTCTCTGGAGGACTGCTATTCACCGGAGCAAGGGTGTCGAGGTAGGCCTTGATCGCGAGTACATCATCCGTCGCCAACAGTGCGTAAGAGGTGTACGGAAACGCGGGATAAAGATCCTCGCCATGCTTACCCACGCCGGATCGCACCGCCCGGACAAATTCGGCATCTGTCCATGTCCCAATACCCGTCTGATCGTCAGGCGTGATGTTCGGCGAATAGAGTGTTCCGAACGGAAGCTCGAACCCGAGCCCACCAGCGAATGGCTTGCCTCCTGGCGCGGTGTGACATGCCTCACAATCGGCGGCGGTCGTAAGATATTTCCCCCTTGCGATCAGGTCCGGCCCCTTGGGCTGCGAAATGCTCGCGGCAACCTGCGGGAGCCCGTGAGGCCAGAAAAAGAAGGCGGCCGCCCCCACTGCTACAATGAGTGCGATGGATAGAAGCCCAATCACAACTTTCCTGAGTCCGCTCATGGCCGCCCCGCTCGATCGAGGCTGGTCAATGCGATTGTCTCGGGGACCCGGTCGCGGTTGCCCTTCCTGGCCAAGCTCGACTTGTCGATCGGTGTCGAACGCAATCGAACGCCGGTGGCCGCAAAAATCGCATTCGTCAGCGCGGGTGCAGCGGCAGCCGTACCCACCTCCCCAATTCCGCCCGGAGCTTCGATGCTCGGCATCACAAAAACCTCGAAAGCCGGAACCTCGTTCAGGCGGATTTGCCGGTAGTCATGGAAGTTACTCTGCTCGACCTTGCCGTCTTTGAAAGTAACGCCGTTGAAAAGCGCAGCCGACAAGCCGAACAGCACGCCGCCCTGCATCTGCGCGGCGATGCTGTCGGGGTTAATCGGAACGCCACAATCGACCGCGGCAGTCGCCCGGCGGAGATAGATTTCGCCGTACTCATCGACCTCAACCTGTACGACAAGCCCCATGTATGAACCGAAGCACTGATGGAGCGAAACGCCGCGGCCGTGACCTTGTGGAAGCGGCTCGCCCCAATTCGAGGCGCGAGCTACCTTGTCCAGGACGGCCCTGGCGCGTGGATTGTCGCTTAGAAGTGCTCTGCGATATGCTACTGGATCGAAACCGGCAGCCGAGGCGAGTTCATCGATGAAGCCTTCCACGACGAACACGTTATGTCCTTCCCCGACGCCGCGCCACCAGTTCACGGCCACTGGGCTATCCTGTCGAAGCCACTCCCACTTCGCTGCGGGAATGCGATAAGGCTGGCTGACGGAACCCGCGACCAGATCCGGATCCAGTTGACCTTCAGGCCAACCTTTTCGCGTGAAATATTGGAGGACCGTCGATCCCGTTGTGCGGTGATGGAACGCTTTGGGAAAGCGCGTCTTCTCGTCCAGCGTTGCGACTACGCGATCGCAATAGGCGGGTCTGAACCGGTCGTGCTGGATGTCCTGCTCTCGGGTCCAGATTATCTTGAGCGGGTAATCTGCCAGCTTTGCGAACCGCGCCGCTTGCTGGACCGTGTCTACAGCCAGACGTCGGCCGAAGCCCCCGCCGATGAGATAGGAGTGAATATTTACTTGCTCGGCCCGAAGGCCGAGAATCTCGGCCGTGACAGTCTGAGCATCAACTGGCACCTGTGTGCTGACCCAAACATCGCATGCGTCCGCTCTCGCATGTATGGTCGTATTGATTGGCTCAAGGGCCGCATGTGCGAGAAAGGGCAATTCATATGTGGCTTCGATGCGAATTCCACTGGCAAGCTCTTCGTCGGGATTCCCCTGCACTTTTGCGACGATTGGCGTCGCCTTGCAGGTCCGCAGCTCGTGCCATAGATCGGCGGACGACAATGTTGCATGCGGCCCGGGGTCCCATTCAACCTCTAAAACGTCAAGGCCCTTCTTTGCCGCCCAGTAATGCTCTCCGACAACCGCTACCGCGTCCTCAATTTCAAGGACATCGAGTACGCCGGGCAAAGCTCGGGTTTCGCGATCGTTTATCGATTTGACTTTTCCGCCGATGGTGGGACAGATCTTGATCGCGGCATAGCGCATACCCGCCACTGCGACGTCTATCCCGAACTTAGCCGTTCCGTTGACCTTTTCGGGCGTGTCGACGCGCCTTAAAGGCTTCCCGATCAACTTAAATTCGGACGGCTTCTTCAACGTCACTTCCGTGGGGACAGGCTGTGCCCGGGCGAGTTCAACGAGCGATGCATAGGACGCGCTGCGCCCACTCGATTGATGTAGGACAGTCGCCCGGGAGGCACGGCATTCCGATGCCGCGACCTGCCACTGCTCCGCAGCTGCGTTCACCAGCATAGTCCGTGCTGCCGCACCTGCCTTTCTGAGCGGATCAAAAAAAGCACGCACCGATGTCGATCCACCCGTGATCTGGTTCTTGAGAATCGACTGCCCATATGCTCCAAGATCTGCCGGAGCCAGGGCGACCTCGATTTGGTCCATACCGACTTCCAGCTCCTCTGCCAGCAACATCGCTTCGGTTGTCGCGATCCCCTGTCCCATCTCGGAACTCGGTACGACGAGCACGATGCGGCCGTCTCCTCCGATGCGAATAAAGCCGTCGGGGACAAACCCGTCGAACCCAGAGGCGGCCGCATCAGTCGCGCCTGCCGCCAGCAGCCCTTTTTCATCCACCATCGCGCTGGCCCTCTTCGGGAGGGCAAAGCCCAGAAGAAGCGCTGCACTTGCGAACAGAAATTCCCTGCGGCTGGCCAGGAGTGGGGATGTTGCGTCGAGTACGCCGATCGATTGCATGTCAGGCATCCTTGATCGCAGCGCGTATTCTGACGTAGGTGCAGCACCGGCATATATTGCCGGACATGGCAGCGTCGATTTCCGCATCGTCGGGTGCCGAGTCTCGTGACAAAAGGGCAGCGGCGGCCATAATCTGGCCCGACTGACAGTACCCACACTGGACGACCTCGTGTCTCAACCATGCGTCCTGGATACGCCGACCGGCCTCTGTCTCGGCCACGCCTTCAATCGTGGTTATGTTTCCCTGGATGTCGCCGATCGGAAGCACGCAAGAGCGTACCGGCTTTCCGTCGAGGTGGACGGTGCACGCTCCACATTGCCCCACACCACATCCGAATTTAGTTCCCGTCATCCCCAGAAGGTCGCGTAGCGCCCACAGTAGCGGCATATCCGAAGGACCATCCAGTTCAATGCGCTTGCCGTTTATGGTGGCTGGTATTGACATACTCGGTTCCTCTTGAGCGCAACTCAACGCCTGCGATTGTTAATTCTCCATGCTGATTTATGTAGAGATACGCGAGGCTAAGAGGCTTTATACCGCGGTATAGTCCTGGCTTGGGCCAACCGCGCGGACGCGTGGTATCGAAGACCTCGTACAGCCACACTGTTATCGAAACGACATCCGCTCAGCTGGTTTTAGCGACGTTCTATCGGAACAATACCCGCATTCAGGCAAAGGTCGGCATCACGACGCTCCGAGTATCGGCAGTCCACCCCCGGGGTTCGTTGAAGCCGCCGTCGTCCGCGTTCGCGAGAGTTTGGGACCGTTCGAACGACAGGTGCAGCGAGACGTCCCTTATCAAATCTACCAGGGTCCTCGCCTGCATCTTTTTCATCAAGTTTGCACGGTGCACTTTCACGGTGATTTCGGAAATTCCAAGTATGGCGGCGATCTGCTTGTTCAAAAGTCCGTCGACAACGCCCTCCAAGACCTCGCGCTCTCGTGACGTCAAGGAGTGAAAACGCCGGTCAATCGCGGCCTTGGTACGATTGATGCCGGCACGGTGCCTATACGCCAGAGCAGCGGCGCAAACGGCGTCGAGGACTTCCTGCTCCCGGAACGGTTTTTGGAGGAAGTCGAATGCGCCGGCCTTCATCGCGCGCACGCTCATGCTCACGTCCGCGAAACCGGTCATGAACACGATCAGGGACTGCGAGCCTCGATGCGACAGGCGCTGCTGGAGATCAAGGCCACTCATCCCCTGCAGCCTTACGTCCAGCAAAATACAGCTGGGTTCGACCGTAAGTGGAGATGAGAGAAACTCGAGGGCTCCTGCGAACCTCACGACCGAAAACCCCACATTCTCGATCAGATCCGCTACCAGCATGCGAGTATCCGGATCATCCTCGATGACTGCAACGCAGCCCAGTTTATGAAGATCATCGTTCAGAGTGGAACTCGTTGCTCGCCTTGATGCAGAAATCATCATTGGGCTTCCCCTCTCGCGCTTCGACACAAGTCAAGCTTACGCGTGTTTCCCCAAGACAAAAGTTGAAGTCAGTGAAATCGTGTCAAACGGTGCAAAAGCGGAGGCAAACCCCGCTTTGACAATTGTCCGCCGGCGTCTTTCCCACCACGGCGGTACGCCGGGATGAAAGCTTGCACTGTCGACGCAAGATCAGCAACGGCACTGGTCCAGTCATCGCCGGAGCAAGGCGAGCTAGTTTTCAGGACTTATCGACCAGCCGCAGCCATCCAGCGATGGCCGTGGCGCCGTTCGTACCGTCAGGTGTGGAAGACGACCATCTTTTCGGACGACATCTCGTCCATGGTGTACGGAATACCGCCAATACCGTAGCCTGACTCGCGCCGGCCCGCGAAGGGCATCCAATCCGTCCGGAAGGCGGTATGATCGTTGATCATCACAGCGGATGCATCGAGGCGTTCGGCCGCGTCCAGAGCCGTCGAGAGGTTTTGGGTAAAAATGCTCGATTGGAACGCAACCGGTAGAGAGTTCGCCTCCGTAATTGCATCGTCGAGGCTGTCAAAACCGTAAACGCATGTGAGCGGGCCAAAAACCTCGTGCGTCGAGACCTTCGCGGTCTTGGGTGGCTCAACCAGGATGCAGGGCTTCAGGGTCGTCGGCGACAGTTGCTCGCCCCCGAATTTCTGGGCGCCGCCTGTCACGGCTTCCGCGATCCAGGTCGCCACGCGGTCAACCTCTCTTGGTTTAATCAGCGGGCCGACCTCCGTCTCCGGCAAGAGCGGATCCCCAACGATAAGCCGATCGACCCGCTCCCGAAAGAGCTTTGTGAACTCATTCATGATCGATCGGTGGGCATAGATCCGCTGAACAGACACGCAGACTTGGCCTGCGTGATAATAGCCGCCCTTCGCCAGCGGCTCTATCAGTTTCTCGATGTCGGCCGAACGATCGATGATAACTGGCGCTACGCCACCATGCTCCAGTGCACAGCGGGCGCCGGCCGCGAGTTTGGACCGGAGGCTCCATCCAACTGCCGCCGATCCGATGAAGCTAAGAAAGGCGATGCGCGAGTCTGTTGCGAACACCTGCGCCAGCCCGTTTTCTTCCGGCAAAAATGTCTGCACCCATTCGTGAGGCATTCCAGTTTCGTGAACGAGCTTCACGAACTCGATGCAATTGAGTGACGTTGCGGTGGCCGGCTTGATAATGATTGGGCAGCCAGTTGCAATTGCCGGGGCTATCTGGTGGACTACAAGATTCAAAGGGTGGTTGAACGCCGAGATGGCGGCAACGACACCGATCGGCTCGACGAGCGTCCAGGCACGCCGATTGTCGCTAGCCGCAGTCAACCCCATGGGGATTTCCCGCCCACCCCTGGTGCGGAGATAGTCCGCAGCTGCTCGCACGCCATCGATTGCTCTGCCGGTTTCGATCAGCGCGTCGGTTAGAGGCTTGCCTCCTTCCTGCGCGATCAGACGACCGAATTTTTCCCTCCGTTCTTGCATCAGCGCCGCAAGCCTATGCAAGATATCCAAACGCTGATGCGGCTTCAGCCAGCTGCTACGATCCTTGAAAAGTTTGAATGCGCTGGAGAGCTTCTTCTCCAGGGCGGCTGCGTCGTCGCTCTGAACATCTGCAAGGTGCTTCCTGTCATAAGCTTGAACGATCTCGATCATGGTTCTATCCTGCTTCGAGAGTTTCTTTCGCATCGGCACCAAAGCCGAGGCAGGTGATCGGCGGCAGCGATGGCCCTTGGCGTAAGGCTAGCGGCTGCTTCGGGCTTCGGCGAGTTAAGGCTGGTTATTTCGTGGGAAATCATGTTCAGCTTACGAGCGCCATATCTACCCGCTGTCGCAGCAGCGAGTTGGCCGCTCGTAGGTCGGCGGTCTCGAAACCGTCCTGAAAACTCCGCACGACTTCCGCAAGGTTGCTGAAACCTTCTTCGGTCGTTTTGAGACCCATCGACCTGTCGGCGTTTATCCGGGCAAGATGCAGTCGAAGCTCCCACCCCAGCGCCGAGGTTCTTCGCGCAATTGCCGTACCATCGTTTAAAAGGCGATGTACCGCATTGAAGTTCGAGTGTGGCGACGAAAGAAGGATCATAGCCTTCGTTCGTAAAAGCTCCGGCAGGAGGTAGGTTCCCCCAGCGCGTTCGCATAGACCCAATGCAGTATCGATGGCCGAAATCGCTTCGGTATGCTCGCCGGCGATGGAAAGTCCCTCTGCAAGGGCACGAAGGGACCCGAATATCATACTCTGAAAGCCAATCGAACTCACGGATCGCAGCTTCCCTCGCAACAGATCAATACTCTGCTCCGCTTCGCCACGAATGACAAGAAGTTGGCCGCGCACCGCCATGCCAGCGTCATGGTATCCGGACAGATTGCCATTTGTTGCCGTCAGTTCAGCCAGTTCATCGGTCAGGATATCTGCTCGATCTAGCTCGCCGCTGTACAGGAAAATGAATATGCCCATAAGCAGGCTCAAACATAAGGCGGCCGGTTGGCTTCTTGCCTCCCCGATAGCACTTTCGGCCATCTGCAACGCTGTTTCCGGGGAGCCTCGGAGCCAGGTCACGCGCGCTTGGGCGATCTTCGCTAGCGCAAGATGGGCCTGCTCGAAGTACCCCAATCTCGACGGAGAAAATCCGGTGGTTCGCGCGAGGCTATAATTGTAAGTGGCTGCAGCCTCCAATTGCTCTCCGAGCATATGGTACACTGTTCCCAGCATCCAGCCCGCCACAATATTGTCGTTCGAACCACCGTGACGATCAAGCTTGTGAGCGTAAGCTTCTGCAACGTTGAAGCCAGAACGGAAATCGCCCTGCTTCAGATGGTACAACCCCAATCCCGCCAGCAGATGAGCTTCTATACGATAGTTTTTGAGACGACGACTGAGCTCCAGTCCGACATCGAATAAGCTTGCAACCCCCGTATCGCCGCCATGCCCAAAGAGCGTTGCGATCGCAAGGCTCTCCAGAAGCTTAAGGTGCAGCTCCGTGTTTTGATGTTTGGGCGGCAAAAGCTCTAACGCGCGTTGGCACCATCTTCTACACTCATCGAACTGCATCGAATCCTGGAAGGTTTCGAGCAGGAGACAGCATGTCTCTGCTCCGATCTCGGCGTCTCCGCCTTCGGAGAAGGCCCACTCGAGCGCAGCGCGTACATTTCCAATGTCGAAGTCGTGAAGCGACGTGTTTTTATCCGATCCGCTCTCGCGAGCCCGCATTCTTCTTAGGTAAAAAAGGGCATGCCTTCGCTGGGTTTCGTGCCGCTTGGGTTCGTGCGCCAGCTTGAAGGCCGCGTATGTTCTGACCATCTCCCGGAGTTTCAGCGCGCTGGTTGTCTGATCCACTCCCGCCGACGACACCATGGATTTGTCGACCAGCTCACTTATCGCCACTGAAACGTCCGCATCACTTATTCCGGATCCAGCAACGACATCCGTCGTCGCATCTATCGTGAATTCGCCGGCGAACACAGATAGCCTGTTCAAAACGGTTTGCGTTTGCTTCGACAGCAGAACATAGCTCCAGTCGAGCAGTGATTGAACGGTTTGGTGCCGAGGTGTCGCGTCCCTGTCGCCACGCCAACGGAGCGTCAATTGATTATCCAACAGCTCCAATACTCCGTCCAATCCATAAATACCAACGCGGCTGGCCACCAGTTCTATCGCGAGGGGATTGCCGTCCAACCGCCGGCAGATTGCAGCGACGATGGCTGCCTCCTCGTCAGCGAGAGCCGCTTTATGGCCACCGTCTACGGCCCGGCTCATGAAAAGCTCAACCGATGGCCACGCCAGAGCGTGGTTCGCGGTCATCCGTCCCGTATTGGGAGGAGTTCCCAGGGGCCGCAATAGATACACCGCCTCCCCCGTGACCCGCAGTGCCTCGATGCTCGTCGCAAGCACATGCGTCGAAAGTGAATGTTTGAGGACGAACGAAACCGCATCGGCAACCCCGTTGATGACATGCTCACAGTTGTCGACGATCAAAAGGCTTCGCCTTTTAGAAAGCCATGTAACCGCGTCACGAAGCGGATCTCTGCTTCGCACACTTGGATTGACCGATGATGCGATAGCGGCCGCGACTAGAGCATCGTCCGTGATAACACTGAGATCCACGAACCTGATCTCATCGAAGTTCGGGAGGCTGCGTGCCAAGACTGTGGCAAGGGTGGTTTTACCGACCCCACCAGGTCCAACTACCGTGATTAATCGGCGCTCCTGGACTGCACGCTCCAGCTCTTCAAGATTGGAAGCACGACCCAAGAACTTGTCCGAGCGAAACGCGATCGGAACCTTGATCTCGGGTCGGATAACGGCGGAATCGCCGAAAGCTGCTTCATCGGAAATATCGTCGGAATGCGCAGAGGATACGTCCTGTTGCATTTCGACAGGCATCACGAAGCTGTAGCCCCTGCCCGCGATGCTGGCAATATATCGGTCGCCGTTGACGCCGCAACCTAACTTACGGCGAAGGTGGGCCATCTGGACACGTACATTGGAGTCTTCAACGCTCAGACCGGCCCAAGCACGAGCCATCAGTTCGCGTCTCGAAAGGATCTCACCTTGTTTGTTGACGAGCGCGACCAACATATCGAAAGCACGGCTGCCGATGGGCAGCTCACACCCGTCCCGCTCGAGTATCCGCGAGATCGGATTAAGGCTGAAAGGGCCGAATTTGAAAACGCCGTTCACGACACGCCCCCTTGTGTGACCGCAATCGCTTGGCGATCGAGGCCCTGCACACTTGTCCGGTGTCGGCAGTCTACAGGATGTGAGAAAGGCGGGGGGTAAAAACAGGTAAATAATAGTAGCCGCTACCGCCGTGAGAACTAAATGCCGTCGGTCGGAAGGTAACTTTCCCTGCGTGGACACGATTTCGCCTGTTTAACGCTCTTTTACCGTGTTTTACGCACGTCTTCCAAGGCAACCTGATAATTTGTCTGTCGGTGATCGTCCCGTTCGTGATCGGTAGGCTGTTAGATCAGAGGACACGATATGACAAAGGTTAAGGTTTACGCGGTTCTCACGGCAAAACCGGGAAAAGAGTTAGAATTGGAAGACTTGCTAAGAGGCATGGCTGCACCTTCGCGGGTAGAGAAAGGTAACTTGCGCTACGATCTTTGGCGAGACACCGCGGAGCCGAGGCGTTTCATCCTGGACGAGATGTACGTCGACGCGGAGGCTAACTCCTCTCACCGTGAAACTCCTCATTTTCAAAACTACGTGGGCAAGATCAGCGAACTCGCGGATCGATCCGTTTATACCGTGATAGCCGTCGACGTGATTGACGTATGAGCGTGAGATTCACTGCTTTTTACAACGCTTAATTACTCTCGATCGAGATACGGCGTGAAGATGACGCATCCATCGACAGATACGGGTCCGAAACATTTTTCCACTCCATTAAGGATGCGACCGATGCTCGACAAAGCCTATCACGCTCAATGCGCCGCGGTTAACGTTCATTCCTCCGATCCCGTGGAACGCGGGCGGTGCCGCCTGACACTGCTGTCGCTGGCTTTGGGCAGTTTCTGCATTGGCACCTCCGAATTCGCCAGCATGGGTATCCTCCAACTGTTTTCCGAAAGCCTTGGGATAAGCATTCCTACTGCGACGAACGCCGTGACTGCCTACGCATTCGGAGTGGTCATCGGCGCTCCGCTTGTCACGCTGGCGGCTGCACGATTGAACCGTCGCACCCTGCTTCTCATGCTTATGGCGCAGTTCGTATTGGGGAATGTCCTGTCCGGATTGGCGGCCAACTTGGAGATGTTCGCACTCGCTCGATTCATCAGCGGCATGCCGCAAGGTGCTTATTTCGGGGCGGGAGCCGTTGTAGCCACCTACGTCTACGGCCCTGGCCATACCGGCAAGGCTTTTGCTCTGGTGATGATGGGACTGACCATAGCGACCATCGTCGGCTCGCCGCTCGCGACGCTCCTCGGCCAGACGGTCGGCTGGCGAAACACCTACTTTACAGTGTCGGGCCTCGGCGTGCTATCGTTCCTGGCCCTCATGGCGTTCGTGCCGAAAACTGCCGCTCTCAACGGCAGCTCGGTCATACAGGAGCTTAGCGCTCTGCGTAAGGGAACAGTATGGATGACCATGTTTGTCGCCGCTCTCGGCGTGGCGAGCATATTTGCGATCTACACTTTCGTAGGACCGTTGATCACGGATGTCGCCATGCTGGAAGCAGGATGGATCCCGATCGCACTTGCAGTTTTTGGAATCGGAATGACTGCAGGCAACTTTCTCGGCGGTCGTCTCGCCGACGCGTATCCCGCACGTGGTCTACTGCTCGGATTCGGCGTAGCGGTCGTCGTACTCGCAGCACTGGCCACGTTCGGGTTCAAGCTTCCCATCCTATTCGCCGGCTTTTTCCTGGTCGGCGCAACGATGTTCACCGCGATACCGACTATCCAGGTCAGACTGACTAAATTCGCTCCCGAAGCGCCCACCCTTGTCGGCGCGATGAATTTGGCGGCACTTAACCTGTCCAATGCGATCGGGGCATGGTCGGGCGGCCTCGCGATTGCGAGCGGCTTCGGCATTCTCTCCGCTGCTTGGGCGGGTTTTTGCCTCACGCTCACCGGTCTCGTCGTCTTCACCGTGACGTTGACTCACCGCCCACGTCTGGCAACCGCTTAGACCATTACACATCGCGGTACTTCGGTGCGTAGGGGCAAACGTACGGCAAGAGGAAGCCGTGTTGGGAGCAGCAACAATGTCCAAACCAAAGCTTTTCACGCCGATAAAGATAAAGGGCCTCATACTGGCCAATCGGATTGTCATTGCGCCAATGTGTCAGTACTCCGCCGAAGAAGGGAACATGAACGAATGGCACCTGATACATCTGGGCAAGCTTTCCCTGTCTGGCGCGGCGCTCTTGACGATCGAAGCGACTGCCGTTCTCCCGGAGGGCAGGATTACCTATGGAGATCTCGGCCTCTACAACGATCAGAATTACGCGGCTATGAGTTTAACCCTCGAAAGCATCCGGCGATGGTCGGACATGCCTATCGCAATTCAGCTCAGTCACGCCGGCAGGAAGGCGTCGACCGAGGTACCCTGGAAAGGTGGCAGCCAGTTTGCGCCAACTGACGGACTCGGCTGGCAAACATATGGCCCATCGGCGATATCCTACAACGCTGACCAGCTGCCACCCGTCGCTTTGGATAAAGAGCGACTGAAACGCGTTCGCGATGCATTTGGAACTGCCGCGGCGCGAGCCGACAAACTCGGCATCGACATCGTGCAACTTCATGCCGCACATGGCTATCTGCTTCATCAGTTTTTGTCACCGTTAGCCAATCAACGCACTGACGAATACGGCGGGAGCGTCGAGAACCGCATGCGCTTTCCCTTAGAAGTTTTCGATACGGTCAGGGCGGCATTCAATCAGAAGCCGGTTTCAGTGCGCATCTCTGCGACGGATTGGGTTCAGGGAGGCCTGACGCTTGAAGAGTCACTCGTGTTCGCACAAGAACTCGAAAAGCACGGCGCTGGGGCGATACATGTGTCCAGTGGAGGCCTCCATCCCGCGCAGAAGATCGCGGTAGGGCCTAGCTACCAGGTCCCGTTGGCACGCGAGGTACGGAAGGCCATTGGCATCCCCGTCGTCGCGGTCGGCTTGATAACCGGCTACGATCAGGCCGAAGCAATCGTCGGCACTGGTGATGCCGACATGGTGGCGCTGGCGAGAACCATTTTGTTCGATCCGAACTGGCCATGGCATGCTGCTGCGGAGCTAGGGGGTAAAGTTCGTGTGCCAAAGCAGTATCTTCGCTCGCAGCCCAATCGCTATCGCGAGCTTTTCGAGACGGAATGACACTTTGACGTTGGGAAATGCCGCTCCCGGGGGCTTGACGGCCGTGATTGATTTGCCCTCGCCCGATGCGATCAATGCCTTATGGCAGGCCGAAGTAGCCTCCAAGGCTTCGTAATAGATCCGCGGCGGCTATTCCTTCGAGTTGCCGTCTCCATAGCAGCGGATTTCGCTCGGGAACACGACGAAGCACAATTACGTTGTTTACCGCAGTTGATTGGGAATCGAACCGGAAATTCATTTTTATCGAAACGGTCGACGCTTCAAGAATATTCATGTCTGGAGACTGAAGAGAAATTCCCACGCGCTAACGCCACAATGCCGAAATTGGCACGGCGGATAGGCGTTCCCCGAAGGGGGTCACCTTGTCATGATCATACAGGACAATGCCTGAAACGAACCTCGCTCCACATGCCTCGGCCAACATTCGCAATCCGGAAAAATCGGAAGTCGAGACGGATGTCGCTGCATATCTCCATCACACCGCCAGGCGACCAGCATTTTAACGAGCGGAAAGAATCCAAGCTCTTGAAATGGTTCGAACCAACAACCTTTCCTGAAATTTATCTAACCTGGAGCGACGAACAGCGAAGACGATTATTCGCACTCGAGGATGATGGCCTGTGGGCATCAATGAATTGATCCGTTAATTTTCTGCAGCGACAGCAACAGACTGTCGAGATCGAGGGACTTTCAACACAGGAGCCGGGCTCGAGGAGCGACAGGATACGGGAATCTTGATGATGGCATTCCTCATGATGCATCAATCCTCTTCCTTTGTGACGATATCGCCATGCGTGCGGCAAGCAACAACGCCTCTTCGCTGGCGCGCGGATTGGCAGCGCCTTGTCCGACAATGTCATATGCCGTGCCATGGGCGGGCGTGCAGACGGGAAAGAGCAACCCGCCGAGCATGGTGACGCCGCGATCGAAGCCCATCAGCTTCATCGCGATCTGTCCCTGGTCGTGATACATGGTAAGCACCGCGTGGTAGCCGCCCTTGAGCGCGGTCAGGAAGACCGTGTCTGCGGGAAAGGGGCCGGCAACATCGAAGCCGGCAATCGCGGCTGCTTGGACGGCCGGACCGATGATCTCGATTTCTTCCATGCCGAAGCTGCCTCCGTCACCGGCATGCGGATTTAGACCCGCAACAAGCAGCCGCGGGCTCTCGACGCCCGACCTTCTCAGGCATTCCGACGTCAAAGCGATTTCATCCAGGATAGCCTGTTGCGACAGGTTTGCCGACACATCCTTCAGCGGAATGTGCGACGTGACCCGGGCGTTCCAGATCTGATCGAGGACGTTGAATTCCTTGACCCGGCTTGTCAAATTCAGAATTTCGGCAATGAAGCTGCTCTCGTCGTCATAGCCCGGATGGGCAAGCCGCATCGCTTTCTTGTTAAAGGGTGTGTAGCAGACCGCATCCACCTTGCCGGCTTCTGCAAGCTTCAGGGCATGGACGAAATTGTCGATTGCAAAACGTCCCCCCGACTGGGTCGCCTCCCCAGCCAGTACATGGGCCGGATCGAGATTTTGCAGATCAATCATGACGGATCTGTTCGCAGGACCAATGTCATCGTCCTCGACTGTATCGATATTGAGGGCAAGTCTCGCTTGGCGCGCGCCGAGCGCAAGCACACGTTGGTCGCCGACGACCACCAAACGGGACCGTCGCCTGCTGTCGCGATTGTCAGTTGTTTGGATGATCTAATCGCTTCTGGAAGCTGGGCGCTGATACTGGCAACCGGCTCCACCGGCTTGCCGGCAATCGTGCATGCGTTGGCGGCTGCAGATACAGCCGCATCGTCGGCGAAGGCAGGATTTGATGCAGTTGCCGCGCAAATCGCTACTCCAGCCAACAAGAGTGAGAATGCTTGTCGAGAAGTATTCATAACAGGACCTTTCTTAGAAAATTTTGAGCTCTTTCGGTCGAAGGTGATTTTAGGAACTGTACTGGTGGCGCTAGCTCGACAAGTCTCCCCCCATCAAAGAATGCGATTTGGTCGGCGACTTCGCGAGCAAAGCCGATTTCGTGGGTGACGGCGATCATGGTCATTCCGCCCTTTGCGAGATCCCGCATGACATCCAGTACCTCGCTCACCAATTCCGGGTCGAGTGCAGAAGTCGGCTCGTCAAAGAGTATCAGCTGTGGATCCATAGCCAGTGTTCTGGCGATCGCCGCTCGCTGCTGCTGGCCACCTGAAAGTTCCCGTGGATAAGCGGACCCTTTGTCGGCGAGACCCACACGGGACAGCAAGGCCCGCGCCTTTTCTCGTGCTTCACGAGCCGGGCGCCGTTTTACAACGACCTGCGGCTGAACAACGTTGTCAAGGATGCTAAGGTGAGCAAAGAGATTGAATTGCTGAAAGACCATTCCGATTTGAGATCGCCTCTCAGCGGTCTCCCGCTCGCTGATTTCGTAAAGTTTGCCCGCGCTCTCCCGGTAACCAACAAGCTGGCCGTTAACAAAAAGTTCGCCACCGTCGATCGTTTCAAGATGGTTGATACATCGCAGAAACGTCGATTTTCCACCGCCCGAAGGACCAAGGATACATGTCACTTCGCCACGCTTGGCGACGAAATCGATGCCACGCAAGATTTCGTGATTTCCGTATCGCTTCTCTACTCCGAAGGCTTCGACGACCGGCTTTTCGTTCATTTGCCTTCACCTCCCGAGGACAGCATGGCGGACCGAGACTGACGAGACCGCCACAAGTATCTTTGCTCGAGATAGTGCTGAGCGAAGCTCGCGAGAGTAGTAGCGACAATGTACCAAAAGCTCGCGACGAACAGCATCTCGATGATCTTGAAGCTTGACGAGGAAATCGATTGGGCGCGCGTGAGAAGATCGGAAGCGCCGATAACAGACACCAACGACGTAGCCTTCAACATGCCGATCAATTCGTTGCTTGTCGGCGGGATAATCAGCCGCATGGCTTGCGGCAGGACCACGTGGACGAGTATTTGGCCGGGATGATATCCCGCTGCCTTGGCTGCATCTCTCTGACCGGGATCTACTGCCATAATTCCGGCGCGGACAATCTCCGACATATAGGCAGCCTCGTTGAGGCCTAATCCGAGAACGGCGGCGACCATAGTGGTGACGACAGCATTCGTTTCCACGGCCCATCCGCCGACTCCAAGTCGGGGAACGAAGAGAGCAACGTTGTACCAAAATAGCAGCTGTACAAGTTGCGGAATGCTGCGAACGAACCAGACATATCCGCCGGCGACAATCCGAAGCACTGGATTTTCGGAAAGACGCATTATCGCAAGGACTGTCCCTAGAATAACGCCTAGCAACATCGCCAACGCCGTGAGTTCGATCGTGACGATCAAGCCTGAAAGTATATCGAAATTGAGCAGATGCACCGCGATATAGGGCCAGTCCACATTCTTACTGGTTGCAAAAACCGCGATGATTGCGGCGAGGATGACGATGGCACAAACGGCACCCAGACGGCGGCCCCATCGTCGAATTTTAACCACTTCAGTGGGGAGACTACGGCGCGATATTACTGTCTGGCTTTGGTCGTATGTCATGCGGCGCCCCAGCGTTGGCCGAGTGCCGGGAACGCAGAAAGTCTTTCACTCGCTTCTATCGTGGCGAAAATGGCGCCGACCCAACAGGATGAAGGTCCAAGTTCGGCAGCGACAATGGGAATTGCTTTTGTGTGCGCCACAGTAACCTGCTCGCGCGCGATTGCCATTATCCGCTCGCGGAATTGATTTTGTCTGCTACCCAATCCTCCGCCAATGACAACGCCATCCGGATCAAAGACAAGCAT
The DNA here is from genome assembly GCF_014193575.1 of Rhizobium sp. BK289. Taxonomy (NCBI): domain Bacteria; kingdom Pseudomonadati; phylum Pseudomonadota; class Alphaproteobacteria; order Hyphomicrobiales; family Rhizobiaceae; genus Rhizobium; species Rhizobium sp. BK289. The sequence continues at coordinate 93,734 of NZ_JACHZO010000010.1, read as the reverse complement.
CAAATTGCCAATCATTGTGCCGAGATGCCAAGCAGCATGCTCGATGACCTCTGAAGCCCGCTCCTCCCCTGCTAACGCTCGATCGAACACAATACGGGTATCGGCTGCTTGGTCGCCGAAATACTCTAATGCGATCGCTTTGCCCGAGGAAATCTTTTCAACGAACGGCGCATTGCATGTGGAACTCGAGCATCGGCCGGGGACGGTGTAGCCGCTGAAATATGCGGCATTCTGCGCACCACGAAGAGGTCGATCACCATCAATAAAGCAATGGGCGATACCCGACCCTATCGTCACATACAAAGGGTACTTGAAGCTTTGCGAAGCCCCCAGTTTGCGTTCACCAATCGCTCCCGCTTCGCCGTCCGCAACGACATGAACAAACTTGTCATCGAGTGACAGCAAATCGATGAGATTAGCGCCAGTCCACCCGAACCAGCCATGTGGATCGCGCAGCCTGCCCTGAATGTCAAACGTTGTGGCTACAGATACCCCAACCTTGCTTGCGGCGGCGACGGAGGGTGTCGCCAATAGTCGCTTTACCGCATCGATATTTGCGCGCCCGTCATAAGGAGTCGTCGCCTCGACGCCGATTTCCACATGCCGGCCGTTCCGCTCAAGGTAACCGGCGGAGATTTTGGTCCCGCCGATGTCGACACCGACCACATCGGGCTTAGTGGTCATTGGTGAGTACCTCTTCGTCCGTTATGGAATGAGACGTGTATCGAAACTCGCCGGCGATCAGACCAGCTTGCTCGCTCCAGGCGTAAGAGAGAATTGCCGGGAGAAACAACGAGATGAGAGGCAGAAATATATCGCTCACACGGATCGGAAGGTCGGAATCGTCAGGACCGATCACGAGAACATTTTTTACGATGCCTTTTAGAGCTTTGGCAAATGACGCGTCCAACCCGGCCTGGAGACCCTCCCGAGCTGCGAAGACGACCGATAGCTGTGTGGGGCTAATCGCCTCGATCGGACCGTGCCGATATGTGCTGGAGTCCCAATCCGAGGCAGGTACCCTAGCAATCTCGCGAGCGATCAATGTTGCCTGCGTCGCGGTGGCGGCGAGGGAGCCGCGACCGAAAAATTCGATGTAATTCGGCATGACCGGTTGGAGATCTTTAATCGACGAAGCCGTAGACAATAGTCGTTTACACTCCTCCTTAAGATCTCCGGAGATCTCAAATCGCCGGCCGGCCATCACGTGCGCGAGCCTCACAAGCGACAAATAGGTCGCCGTCCATGGTCCAAAAGGTTTGTGGGTTGTGTCGCTCAGACCCTGAAGAATTGTCCCATCACAAAGATCCGTAAGTGGACCGGAATCGGCGTTGGTGATGCAAACCAGCCGTGGCCGGGAACCCTTCTGCAACGCTTCAGCAGCGCGGATCGTTTCGATGCTGGTACCACTGAATGAAATCAGAACTACGAGTTCGTCCGACGCAACGGTTTCCACCGATGTATGCAATAGATGTGAGGCAAGCTCAGATCGCGCATCAATCCCGAGCTTAAGAAAATGTTCGGCCGCCGCGGTGGCAGCGTTATAGGAGCCACCCATACCTACAAGGCGAACGCGAGAGATTTTCGCACCGGCGATTTCTAGGATTTTGTGTGGCAAGGGTCGCTGGGCAAGTTCAAGGACCGTATCGGGGATATGGGCAAAGTCGGGCAGGAAATCCATTGACATTCCATCGTTTTTTGACATCAAAGAAGTAGTTCGTCTACCGATCGAACTAGCGAGCTTGTTTGTATGGTAAGCGAACGAACTAACACACGCAAGATGGTTTGCGAAAAAAAAGGAAATTTCGGATTGCTGATTCCCAGTTTGAGCGAGAGTGCAAAGAAGGTATTCGGCGCACTTCTGGCGTTAGGTTCGGCGAGCAGGCCGCAGCTAAGCGACCAGACAGATCTGTCGAAGCAGACCGTTTCGCTCGCGATAGAAGAGCTCGAGATGTCGCAGCTGGTGGAGATGACAAGTTCCCGCCAAGGGCATACTGGTCGCTCCGCGTCAGTCTATGAGATCGGGAGTAAGTCGGGATGGATCCTTGGCGTTGACTTCGGGTCCACGCATATCCGATTGGCTGCGATAAGGTTGGATGGCACTCTCCTTATTGAGCGCGACTTGTCAGTTGCCGGCAGTCCGAACAAGGCCAACACCGATCTTGCGGACGACGCTCGCGCCGCGGTTCGCGCACTCACTGATGAACTGACCGATCAACACGGGCCTCTTTACACCGTTTGCGTTGGGCTTTCGCGCGCGGCGCCACGTCTCAAGGACTGGAATTCGGAGGAGGATGAAGATGATCCTCAGGATGTTCGCAGCCTTTTAGAGAGTCTCGACATCCCCTCATCGGTGTCCTTCTACGCGGAGAATAACGTAAACTGCGCAGTCGTCGGCGAGGCCCTGAGCAATCCGTCGCAGACTTTGAGATATGCGGCCTACCTACAAATCGGCGTCGGTATCGGCGCTGGAATAATCGCTGACGGAAAGCTCCTGCGTGGTGCCGACGGTATGGCCGGAGAGCTACGTTTTTTGCCATCGCCGTTCTTCGACGACGCGGCATCCAATGCCGAGGAAGCTCTTTCATCAAGGGGAATTGTCGCCCGCTACAACGCCGGCCGTAATGGCGAGGGCGATACCGACGTCATAAGTGCGAAAGAGGTCTTCGAACGCGCAGCCCGTGGATTGCCGCATGCAATAGACATGGTAAGGCGGCTCAGCAGTGGCTTGGGTCTACTCCTCGCCGCGCTTGTCGCCGTCGCCAATCCCCGAACGATTGTTCTTGGAGGGGGCGTAGGGCAAAATCCTGCGCTTCTGCCTTTGCTCGCCGATGAAGCGCGCCGGTTGCGGCTGCCAGTCGAATTGCGAGCCAGCGGACTTGGCGATTCAGCCACAGTTACCGGAGCAGCATTCCTCGCTCGGTCGGCCACCCTGTCGAACCTTCTTGGTTCTCACTATCACCCTGGTCCGTCACCGGCGGGCCGCCGAATGCAGAATATTCCTCCAGAAGCACGCCTATCTGCGACTGCGGTTCGACTCGGCGTTCGCGGAGATTGAAGAAGATTGAGCGTTAGCGTGGTGTGGTGACACGCAGGTCGGCTCCGAACATTACATTACAAGCGAGAAACTCCGTGGCGGCAGGCAGAAATAATCCTTTTTCTCATCGTTCGCACCCATTTCCGTCGATGTTTCGTCGAAGCCCTCAGAACAGGAAGAATGGTGGCGGCCCAACGGAGCAAGCTTTCACGTTCTTCGAGCATCTCTACTGAATCGAAAAGCGGGCGCGAGATAGAATGCCCGACGCCGGTGAAATGCACGCCGGTTGCATTCGCCGTTTCCGCCAACAGCACAGCTTGCCTGTCCTGAACGCTCGAAAAGGCGTGGCTCGACAACAGCGCGCCAAGGATCGTGCCGGAGACCAAGCTGGGGGATGCCGTCTCCTAAACATTGAACTAATGGGATTACCTGACGCGTTATACCGCGACGGCAGGATGCCGATCAACAACACGATTTTGGAACGCGAAATCAGAGTTTTCGAATTACGAGAAAGAACAGTCTATTCGCCGGCAGCGAGAGTGGTGGACGCATGTGGGCTACGGTGGCCACGCTTCTCCAGACCGCCTTGTGCCGACCGGCGCACCTTGTTCTGACCCCTCCATGCCCGGGCGAATGCCGGTATACACTGTTAGAAGAATGACAGACCATGAGATCCGGCAACGGCGCCGAACGCCGTGACGGCCGTAAGCAGCAGGAGAAATTCGTGCAAACGGCTCAAACGGCGGATGGATACCTTCGGGTCCCGGCGCGCGCTCTTTTCGAATTTCAAATGCAGAAGCGGTTCGATCACAAAGAGCATGATCATGAAGATGAGCCACACGCCGAACATCGCCGACATCCACCAGAAATTCGGATCGGCGAACCGATCCCAGAGCTCCATCCTGTAGGTCATCCAGAGACCCGTTGCGCCTGCGAGCGGGACCGAGATACGCACCTGGACCGAAAAATGCCGCTCGATGCTTTCAAACAGCACCAGCGCGTCTTCAGCCATCCGATGCGATCTAGCGAGTGGCAACACGACCAGCGTCACGAAGCTCAGCCCGCCGATCCAATGAATCACGGCGAGGACGTGCAGCGCGCGAGCCACCACGATGTCATCCATCATTGATCCTTCACGCAACCACCTTCAACGTATCGTCCGCCCGCCAATAGATGGACCGCAGACGTTCTGCAGCCGCCAACCGGTCGGAGGCAAGATCCGCCAGTTCGATTTCCCGCGCAAACCCGGCTGTGAAATCGCGAAACGGCGCGAGATTGATGACGGGGACCCCGATCAGGACCGGAACCGAAAGTTCCAAAGCCCTTGCGATCAACGATCTGAAGCCGCCGCCTTCCACCTCGGTCTTCCCGAACTTGCAGAGCACCAGCAGGTCGGTCTGGGCGGATAAACCGGCTTCCGCAGCCTCGCAGGCGCTTAACAGCCGGTCGGTATTCAGGACACAGCCGCGGGCATGCGGGCCGCGATCATCGGATATCGCGCGGACCTCGCCTGTCACGAGGTCGCGGAGATACATGTCGCATTTGGTGCGGCCGGGCTTCGCCCGACTGTGCTGAACAAGCCCGGCCAGCCGCACGCCTTGATCAGCCATCGTGACGGTGACCTCCTGCAGAAAGACTTCGAAATCCGATCCCTTCGAATAGACGATCGCTGTTATCGGGGGTTCTGGATGAGTGATTTGCATGCGGTCTCCTTCAAATAGAAATCAGCGGCAGATTGGGCACGCACCAGCCCCCTCGCTCACGCACCGTAACGCGATTGATCGAATGGAAGCACCTCGAGGACTGTGCCCGCTTCCACCGCAGTCGATGCATTGGGGACGATGGCAATGGCATCGGCGCACGCCATCGTCATTATTCGGTGTGAGCCGTCGGGTCCGCCGCGATGGGCGATCAAACGCCCTCGCTCGACGCTCAACCGAACCGGAAGCAATTCCGTTCGATCCGGCTTGTGGGTGAAAGTGAATGCCACCTCCGCCGTCATGCGGTCAGCAGGCTCCTGGCCGAGCAGGACACTGGTCATAGGGCGCACGAAGGCGAGTGCCGCGAAGGCTGCCGCTTGCGGATTGCCCGGAAGCCCGACGAAACATGCGTCGCCGAGCTTGCCGAATGCCAGAGGCTTGCCGGGCTTCATGGCCACCTTCACGACATCCAGCTCTCCTCCGGCCCGCGCCACGGCATCGCGCACATGATCGCCTTCTCCGACCGACATTCCGGCTGATGTGATCACAATGTTGGCCGTTTCCTTGGCCTCCTGGAGTGCGCGCGTGATTGCCGCCGGATCATCTGGAATGGTCAACGATGCGACACTGATGTTCGGGCCTGCCAGCAGCACGGCGAGCATGGGACCATTGGAATCGTAAATCGCTCCCGGCGGGAGCGGTTTACCGGCGGCACGAAGCTCGGAGCCCGTTGACAGAACCGTGATCTTGAGAGGACGGACAACGGCAACGGTGTCGATCCCAAGAGCGCCGAGCAGCGCGATTTCCTTCCAGCCGATGATGCGGCCCTGGCCGAGGACGACGCTTCCCTGTGCTACATCCTCTCCAGTTCTTCGAATGTGGGCGCCGAGCTTCAGATCCAGCCCAAGCTGTATGAGATCGCCTCTGCGCGTCACATGCTCCTGCATCACGACGGTATCGGCACCGCTCGGAAGTGCGGCACCCGTCATGATGCGGTGGGCCGTACCGGGAGCAAGTACGGCTGGCGGATCGCCGGCCTTCGTGCGGCGGGAGACCAGGAGAACGGAAGGCATGCCGCCCTTGCCGGCGATGCAGACAGCATATCCGTCCATGGCGGCCTGATCGAATGGTGGCAGGGGACAAGGCGCTTCGATCGGTGCTGCCAGAATGCGTCCCCGGGCGTGAGCCAACGGCACGTCTTCTCGGAGATTGAGCGGCCAGGCGAGCGCCATGGCGGCTCGGCGCGCGGCTTCGAATGACACCATGACCCTTTCGGAGTGGAAGCAATCGGGAAGGACAGCAGGCATCGTCAAGCCTCGCCCTCTTCCGGCAGGACCTTGTGGAGGATGGCGCGAATGGCGGCAAACCCCGGATCGTCGGCGCGGTTCATGATACCGACCAGTTGAACGAAGTGATCGTCGGAAGCCGTCTCCATGAATGACCGGACGACCGCGGCAAGATAGGCGGCCGGTTCCATGGCTTCGTCAGCGGCCGCCTTCTCGACCCGTGTCGCCAAGCCTTCCATGCCGACCGCTCCAATGAGGGCGGCCGCAGTCTGCGGGTTGTCGAGCGAGGCGATGAGAGATCCCAGCATGTTTCTGCCCTCACTGCACCAGGGGAGTGGCGGCACCATCGAGAGCGATGCCCCGGATCTCGGCGCGGCCGATCAACAGCGAGATATATTGTGCTGTTGCCTGCCGGCGGACATGGTCTTCAAGATAGTCAGCGATCCGGCTGTTGACCGCCTCGAACGGCAGAAGTGCGCCTTCGATCTTCCGCACCAGCCGAATGAGATGGACACCATAACGGGTTTCGATCGGGGCGGATATTTCACCAGGGGTAAGAGCGGCAAGCGCGGCTTCGAATTCCGGTGTCGTTTCTCCCGGACTGATCTGCCCGAGGCTGCCACCGACTTCCCTCGAAGGGCAATCGGAGCAGTCCCCGGCAAGCGCTGCAAAGCGCCCCGGCTCGCGCTCCAGAAGGTCGGCAAGCGAGGCCAGCCGTTCCCGCGCCTCGGCGAAAGCGTCGGCATCCTGCCGCGGCGCGACAATCAAGATATGATCCGCCTCGAAAAGCGGCGGCGTTACGAAGCGCTTGCGGTTATTGTCATAGAAGCGGCGCAACACCTCTTCGTCTGCCGCAGGGGTCTGCACTTCCCGCTCAAGAAGGGCACGCAGCAGTGCGTCTTCGTCGGTTTCGACGCGCCCCTCGGCGTCGGCCTGTGGCTCAATCGGAATACCCAGACGCTGCGCCTCGTCCAAAAGCAGATGGCGAACGATAAGCGCCCGCGTCGCAGCATGCCACGCAGCGCCTGGATTGTCGGCCGGGAAATTCTGCGTCTCAGCGGCAATATCCTTGCGGGAGATCGGCACGCCATTGACGCTGACCGGCGGCATGACGCCTGCGCCGGCCGCCCAACTTGGCCGGTGGTCATGCCGGTGCTCGTGTTCGTCTCCAGGCTGTGCGCCAGTGCGGTCGATGATGATGGAAACCATGGTCACTCCCCGGGATGTCTATAGGAACGCGACGGATGACGCCCGCGATCGAAGCGGCTCCGCACCACCTGATAGCCGGGGCGCCCAAGATACCAGATCGGCGCGCTCCAGACGTGGACCAGGCGGGTGAACGGAAACAGCAGGAAGATCGTCATGCCCAGCAACAGGTGCATTTTGAAGATGGGATGCACATCCGCGACGTAGGCGGCGGCCGGTTGCAAGGTCAAAATGCCCTGCGCCCAGTTCATGAACTTCACCATCTCATGACCGTCCATGTGGTGAAGCGAGACGAAGATGGTGGAGAGGCCGAGCGTCAGCTGCAGCCATAAAATGAGCAGGATCGCCATATCCCCGAAGCTCGAGGTCGCGCGGATGCGCGGATCGAAGAAGCGGCGATGAGCGAGAAGCGTGATGCCTATGAAGCAGGCGATGCCGGCAACGCCACCAACGGCGATCGCAAGTCCCTGCTTGAAGCTGTGCGGGATTCCCAGCGCGTCGAAAATCGCAATCGGCGTCAGCAAGCCGCCGGCGTGGCCGACGAAGATTACCAGAATGCCGATATGAAAGAGGTTGGAACCCCAACGCAGCTGCTTGCGCCGCAGCAACTGCGAAGAGCCGGTCTTCCAGGTATATTGCTCGCGGTCGAAGCGGATGAGGCTGCCAAGTAGGAAGACGGTGAGGCAAAAATAGGGATACCAGCCAAAGAGTGCGGAATTGATCGTCTCGGACATGATCTTCCTCTTTCAATGGACGTTGCTGCGCACATCGCGATGTGCGGCTCGCAGCCGGGTTTGAAGCCTTTCGGTGGAACAGCCATCCATGGCACCGCTTCCAGGGCCAAAGGTGACGGCTGTCTCTTCCCATTCCGCATCGAGCGAGGAGAGATCGGCCGCCTCTCCCTTGGAGAGATCCGCTTCGCCGGACGCATCGAGCGGGACGCCCGCAATGACTCGAATGGCCATTAACACGGCCGCATAGGGCGAAACTCTTGAAACCAGGCGCTCGTCAAGCGCACCCAGAATATGAGCAGTCTCGGAGAGAAGGCTGAGCGCCTCGCCAAGCGGTTTCGTCGACAGATATTCGAGGAAGAGCGGCAGATAATCCGGAAGTTCATTGGCCTGGAGCTCCAGTCCGTCCTTTTCATAAAGGGCGGCAAGGTCGACCATGGCCTGGCCGCGGTCGCGGCTTTCTCCATGCACATGCTCAAAGAGATGCAGCGAAAGGCGCCGGCTCCTGTCGAAGAGTTCGACATAACGTTCTTGCAGCTCAAAGAGATCGAGCGATGCAAGATCATTGAGAAGCGGGCGAAGCGCCGATAGGACGGAAGGCGGGACGAGTTTCTCCGCGGCGATCGCCTCTTCGATCTCCGGCACGGCGGCACAGAGTTCCTCTGACGGATAGGTCAGGAGTGCGGAGAGTGCACGGAAGGTAAGAACGGCTTGCCTCTCGGTCATTATGCAATCTCCATCGGGTTCTTGGCCTTCGTCTGCGGCTTCGTGCCGAAGAGGTTGGTCTCGCTTGAGCCGCCGGAACAGCCGTTGCCAAAGGAGAAGCCGCAGGAGCCGCGCAGGTCGTAAGCATCCTCGCTCCATTCGCGGTGCGCGGTCGGGATGACGAAACGATCCTCGTAATTGGCGATCGCCATGATCTGGTACATGTCCTCGATGTCGGCGCCGGTGAGCCCGACATTCCGAGCAATACGTTCGTCGATGCGGCCGTCGACGGATTTGGCGCGCATGTAGCCGCGCATGGCAAGCATGCGCTCCAGCGCCAGCGCCACGGGCTCCTCATTGCCTGCAGTCAGGAGGTTGGCGAGATATTGCAACGGAATGCGCAGCGAACGAACATCCGGCATATCGCCGTTCAGGCCCATCTTGCCGGCGGACGCCGCCGATTGGATCGGCGACAGCGGCGGCACATACCAGACCATCGGCAAGGTGCGATATTCGGGATGCAGCGGGAAGGCAACCTTCCAGTCCATCGCCATCTTCCAGATCGGCGAAACAACAGCGGCCTCGAGCCATGCCTCCGGCACACCGTCGGCGCGCGCCTGGGCGATCACCTTTGGATCCTTCGGGTCGAGGAAGAGATCGAGCTGGGCCTGGTAGAGATCCTTCTCGTTAGGGGCGCTTGCGGCCGCCTCGATGCGGTCGGCATCGTAGAGCAGCACGCCGAGGTAGCGAATGCGCCCGACGCATGTTTCCGAGCAGACGGTCGGCTGGCCGGCCTCGATGCGAGGATAGCAGAAGATGCACTTTTCCGACTTACCGGACGACCAGTTGTAATAGATCTTCTTGTAAGGGCAGCCGGACACGCACATGCGCCAGCCGCGGCACTTGTCCTGGTCTATGAGCACGATGCCGTCCTCTTCGCGCTTATAGATGGCGCCCGAGGGACAGACGGCAGCGCAGGCCGGGTTGAGGCAGTGCTCGCACAGCCGCGGCAGGTACATCATGAAGGTGTTTTCGAACTGGCCGTAGATCTCCTTCTCGATCCCCTCGAAATTCACATCCTTCGAACGCTTCTCGAACTCACCGCCAAGAATTTCCTCCCAGTTCGGACCCCATTCGATCTTCTCGATGCGCTCGCCCGAAATCAGTGACCGCGGGCGCGCCGTCGGGAATGCCTTCGATTCCTTCGCGGTATGCAGATGGTCGTAGTCGAAGGTAAAGGGTTCGTAGTAGTCGTCGATCTCCGGCAGGTCCGGATTGGCGAAGATATTGGCAAGGATACGCCATTTCGCACCGATCTTCGGCTCGATCTTGCCGTTGCGCTTGCGCCGCCAGCCGCCATTCCATTTCTCCTGATTTTCCCATTCGCGGGGATAGCCCACGCCGGGCTTGGTCTCGACATTGTTGAACCAGGCATATTCGACGCCCTTGCGGCTGGTCCAGACATTCTTGCAGGTCACCGAACAGGTATGGCAGCCAATGCACTTATCGAGATTGAGAACCATCGCAATCTGGGCACGGATCTTCATTCTGCAGCCTCCTTCTGAGCACTGGTTGCAAGCGGCTCTTCCAGCCAATCGACCTTGGACATCTTACGCACGACGACGAACTCATCGCGGTTGGAGCCGACGGTGCCGTAATAGTTGAAACCGTAGGCAAGCTGGGCATAGCCGCCGATCATGTGGGTCGGCTTGAGGACGGTGCGGGTCACCGAATTGTGGATGCCGCCGCGGTTGCCGGTCAGTTCCGAACCGGGGGTGTTTATGATCTTCTCCTGGGCGTGATACATCAGCACCATGCCCTGCTTGATGCGCTGCGAGACGACGGCGCGGGCGGTCAGTGCGCCATTGGCGTTGAAGACTTCGACCCAGTCGTTATCGACAATGCCCGCCGATTTCGCATCCGTCTCCGAAATCCAGACGACCGGCCCGCCCCGGTTCAGTGTCAGCATCAGGAGGTTGTCGGTATAGGTGGAATGGATGCCCCACTTCTGGTGCGGCGTCAGAAAATTGAGAACAATTTCCTTGTTACCGTTCGGATGGCGATCCTTGACCACACCGATTGTCTTCAAATCGACCGGCGGTTTCCAGGTGACGAGGCCTTCCCCGAAAGCCCGCATCCAAAGATGGTCCTGATAGAGCTGCTGGCGGCCTGTGAGCGTACGCCAGGGGATCAGCTCATGGACGTTGGTGTAGCCGGCATTGTAGCACACCTTCTCGCTCTCGATGCCCGACCAGGTGGGCGACGAGATGATCTTGCGCGGCTGCGCCTGAATATCGCGATAGCGGATCTTCTCATCTTCCTTGGGAAGGGCAAGGTGCGCGTGGTCGCGGCCCGTCGCCTTCGACAGGGCTTCCCAGGCCTTCACCGCCACTTCGCCATTGGTCTCTGGCGCAAGCATCAGAATGACCTCTGCCGCATCGATGTCGGTCTCGATTTTCGCAAGGCCCTTTGCCGCACCGTCCCGATGCACACCGTTCAGCGCCGCAAGCGCTGCCACCTCATGTTCAGTCTGCCAGTTGATGCCCTTGCCGCCATTGCCGATGGAAGTCATCAACGGTCCGAGTGCGGTAAAGCGGGCATGGATGTTCGGATAATCACGCTCGACGACTGCAACCGATGGCATGCTGCGGCCGGGAATCGGCTCGATCTCGTCGCGTTTCCAGTCCTTGACATCGAAGGGCTGCGCCATCTCCCCGGCAGTATCGTGCTGAATCGGCGTCAACACGACGTCCTGTTCGACACCGAGCACTTCCGGGGCGACCCGCGAAAAGGCTTCGGCGATACCCTTGTAGATGTCCCAATCGGAGCGTGCTTCCCAGGCCGGATCGACCGCCGCCGACAGCGGATGGATGAAGGGATGCATGTCCGAGGTGTTGAGGTCGTTCTTCTCGTACCAGGTGGCAGTCGGCAAGACGATGTCAGAGTAGACGCATGTGGTCGACATGCGGAAATCCAGCGTCACCAAAAGGTCGAGCTTTCCGCGCGGCGCCTCGTCGTGCCAGGCGACTTCCTTGTTGCGCACGGCGCCTTCCGCTCCGAGATCCTTGCCCATGACGCCGTTTTCAGTGCCAAGCAGGTGCTTCAGGAAGTATTCGTGCCCCTTGCCGGAAGAGCCGAGCAAGTTCGAACGCCAGACGAACATATTGCGTGGCCAGTTGGCCGGATCATCCGGGTCTTCGCAGGAAAGCTCGAGCTCGCCGGATTTCAGGGCCCTCGCAACATAATCCTTCGGCTCCAGACCGGCCACCTTCGCTTTTTCAGCGATCGAGAGCGGATTGACCTTCAACTGCGGGGCTGACGGCAGCCAGCCCATGCGCTCGGCGCGGACATTGTAGTCGATGAAACTGCTTTCCCAATCACCCTCGGGCGCCGTCGGCGACAGGATTTCGGCGGCCGTCAGCGTCTCGTAGCGCCACTGATCGGTATGAGCATAGAAGAATGATGTCGAGTTTTGGTGGCGCGGCGGACGAGACCAGTCGAGCCCGAAGGCAAGCGGCGTCCAGCCGGTCTGCGGCCGCAGTTTCTCCTGCCCGACATAATGCGACCAGCCGCCACCGGACTGACCGATCGCCCCGCAGAAGACGAGAAGGTTGATCACGCCGCGGTAGTTCATATCCATGTTGTACCAATGGTTCATGCCGGCGCCGATGATGATCATCGAGCGGCCATTGGTCTTCTCGGCGTTGGCGGCGAATTCACGCGCGACCGTGATGATCGCATCGCGCCTGACGCCGGTGATATGCTCGGCCCAGGCGGGCGTGAACGGCACATTCTCATCGTAGTCGCGGGCAATATTGGCACCGCCGAAACCGCGATCGAGGCCGTAATTGGCCATCATCAGATCATAGACGGTCGCGACCTTCATGGGCGCGCCATCGGTGCCTGATATCGTCCGGACCGGGACGTTGCGGGTCAGGATTTCGCCATGTTCGGTCGCCACGAAATGCTCGGTGGCACGGCCGCCGAAATAGGGAAAATCGACCGCCGCGATCTCGGTACCCTCGCCCGCAAGCGAGAGTTTGAGAGAGGTGTTACGGCCGTGACCGTCCTTCTCTTCGAGGTTCCACTTGGCCGATTCACCCCAGCGATAGCCGATGGAACCGAGAGGGGCGACCAACTCGCCCGTCTTCTCGTCGATCGCGACCGTTTTCCATTCCGGATTGTTGGTTTCGCCCAGCGCGTCTTCCAGTTCCGAAGCTCGCAGCAAGCGCTCGGGAACGAGCCGGCCGTCGCGCTGTGCTAGCCGCACGAGGAGCGGCATATCGGTGTAGCGGCGGGCATAATCCTCGAAATAAGGGACCGACCGCTCGAGGTAATATTCCCGCAGGATCACATGGCCCATGGCGAGCGCCAGCGCCGCATCCGTTCCCTGCTTCGGGTTCAGCCAGATGTCGGCGAATTTCGTCGCCTCCGCATAGTCAGGGCTGACGACGGCGCTCTTGGTGCCCTTATAGCGGACTTCGGTATAGAAATGCGCATCCGGCGTGCGCGTCTGCGGCACGTTCGAACCCCAGACGATGATGAAGCCGGCATTGTACCAGTCGGCGCTCTCAGGCACATCGGTCTGCTCGCCCCAGGTTTGCGGGCTTGCCGGCGGCAAGTCGCAATACCAATCGTAGAAGGACATGCATACGCCGCCGATGAGCGAGAGATAGCGCGCGCCGGCCGCATAGGAGACCATCGACATCGCCGGGATCGGCGAGAAGCCTATGACGCGGTCCGGCCCATGCGCCTTGATCGTATAGGCATTGGCGGCGGCAACGATTTCCGTCACCTCGTCCCAGTTCACCCGCACGAAGCCGCCATGGCCGCGAATGGAGATGTAGGATTTGCGCTTTTCGGCATCCTCGACGATCGACGCCCAGGCTGCGACCGGCGACATGGTTTTCCGCGCCTTGCGCCAAAGCTTCAGGAGCCGTCCGCGGATCATCGGGTATTTCACCCGCGCGCCGGAATAGAGATACCAGCTATAGGAGGCGCCGCGGGCGCAACCGCGCGGCTCATGATTGGGCAGGTCCGGCCGCGTGCGCGGATAATCGGTCTGCTGCGTCTCCCAGGTGACGATGCCGCCCTTGACGTAGATCTTCCAGGAACAGGAGCCCGTGCAGTTCACCCCGTGGGTGGAGCGGACGATCTTGTCGTGCTGCCAGCGCTTGCGGTAGCCGTCTTCCCAGGAGCGGTCCTCGCTGGTGACGACGCCGTGGCCGTTCGAAAACTGGCCGACATTCTTTCGGAAAAAGGTTAGCCGGTCGAGAAAATGAGACATGTATTTCTCCTGGTCTTATTCGGCCGCGGCGGCGGTGCCGGCGGTGCTGCGCTTGCCGCGCTCGATATCGTAGAGAAGGCTGCCCTTACGGGTGTAGGCCGCCCAGGTGAGGACGAGGCAGGTCACGTAGAAGATGAGAAAGGCCCAGAGCGCAGCCTCGGCCCCGCCCGCGAAGGCGATCGACAGGCCGTAGCCCATCGGGATGAAGAAGGCGCCGAAGGCGGCGATCGCCGAGGTGAAGCCGGTGATCGCAGCCGATTCCTTTTCCGCCTGCAGGCGACGGGTTTCCGCGCTGGCTTCGGGCATCAGCCGGACCATCTCCTTGCGCATGATCGCGGGGATCATCTGGAAGGTCGACGCATTGCCGACGCCGGCCGCGAAGAAGAGAACCAGGAAGGAGATGAAGAAGCCCCAGAAGGCACCCGGCTGATCCTTGGTGGCGATGAACCACAGAACGCCGCCAGCACCGATCATCATCAGAACGAAGACCCAGAAGGTCACCCGTGCGCCGCCGTAGCGGTCGGCCAGCCAGCCCGTTCCCGAGCGGGAGAGCGCACCGACCAGCGGTCCGAGAAAGGCGAACTGCAGGGCGTTGACGTCGGGAAACAGCGTCTTGGCAAGCAGCGGGAAGCCGGCCGAATAACCGATGAAGGAGCCGAAGGTGCCGGTATAGAGCCAGCACATGATCCAGTTGTGCCGGCGCTGGAAGATGACCGCCTGCTCGGCGAAGGATGCCTTGGCCGAAGCGATGTCGTTCATGCCGAACCAGCAGGCGAAGGCCGAAATGGCAATGAAGGGCACGAAGAAGAAGCCGGCATTCTGCAGCCACAGCGGCGCTGCTCCGGCTGCCGCCTTCGCCATGGCCGGATCGCCGCCCAGCCAGCCGAAGATGCCGGCAGTGATGACGAGCGGAACCACGAACTGCACGACGCTGACACCGAGATTGCCGAGGCCGGCATTGAGTGCCAGTGCATTGCCCTTCTCCGACTTCGGGAAGAAGAAGGAGATGTTGGACATGGAGGAGGCGAAGTTGCCGCCGCCGAAGCCGCAGAGCAAGGCGAGCAGAAGCAGCACGACATAGGGCGTCTCCGGATTCTGCACGGCAAAGCCGATGCCGAGCGCCGGGATGATCAGCGACCAGGTGGTCAGCGTCGTCCACAGCCGTCCGCCGAAAATCGGCACCATGAAGGAATAGAAGATCCGGAAGGTCGCGCCGGAAATGCCGGGGAGAGCCGCCAGCCAGAAGAGCTGGTCGGTGGTGAAGGTGAAGCCGACCAGCGGCAGCTTGGCGACGACCACGGACCAGACCTGCCAGATGGCAAAGGAGAGCAGCAGCGCAGGAATCGAAAGCCAGAGATTGCGGCGCGCAATGCGGCTGCCCTTTTCCGTCCAGAAGGTCGGATCTTCCGGACGCCAGTCGGTAAGTACCGCATCGCTGCGGCGGGGCTCGACCTTCGGCGCCGGCATGCCCTGCATTTCCGGAAAGGGCGGCAGCGCTTCGAGGCTCTTTCCCACCGCGCGGCGCTCCATCTGACGGATGGCCACATGCATCCAGACGAGCGCGACCGACACCAGCAGGAAGAGCGCCATGAAACAGCTGGTCCACAAACCGGTGAGATCAAGCAGAACACCGAAAAGGATCGGGAGCAGGAAACCGCCGAGACCGCCGATCATCCCAACCAGTCCCCCGACGGCACCGACATGATCCGGATAATAAGCCGGAATATGCTTGTAGACGGCAGCTTTGCCCAGCGCCATGAAGAAGCCGAGGACGAAGAGGACAACGGTGAAGCCGACCAGGCCCATTTCGAGGTGGAAGGTGGCAGGGCCGTTGAGCGTTTTAACCGCGTAGTCCGTCGGTGGATAGGCGAGGATGAAGGTGGCGACGATGGAAACCAGAAACGTCCAGTAGAGCACACGGCGCGCGCCATAGACATCGGACAGATGCCCGCCATAGGCGCGGAAGAGGCTGGCCGGCACCGAGAAAAAGGCGGCGATCATGCCGGCGGTGCGGATATCGAGACCATAGACATTGATAAGATATTGCGGCAGCCAAAGCGACAGGGCGACGAAGGCGCCGAAGACGAAGAAATAATAGAGCGAAAAACGCCAGACCTGAACGTTTTTCAGCGGTTCCAGTTCGAGCCAGGCGCCTTTCGGCCGGATGCCGGCCCTCCGCCGGTCTTTGATTATCGGATCGTCATCGGTGACGAACCAGAAGATGACTGCCATGAGGACGAGCGCCGCGGCCCAGATTTCGGCCACGGCCTGCCAGCCCCAGGCGACCAGCACCAACGGCGCCAGGAACTTGGTGACAGCCGAACCGACATTGCCGGCACCGAAGATGCCGAGCGCAACACCCTGCTTTTCCGGCGGAAACCACCGCGACACATAAGCGACACCGACAGCGAACGAACCACCGGCGATACCGACGCCGAGAGCCGCCAGAAGCATTTGCGGATAGGTATGCGCATAGGTCAGCAGGAAGGTTGCGACGGCCGAGGCAAGCATCGTTATGACGAACACAATGCGGCCGCCATAAAGATCCGTCCAGATGCCGAGCGCGACGCGGATCAGCGAGCCCGTGAGGATCGGCGTGCCGACGAGGAGCCCGAATTCAGTCTCGCTTAGCCCGAGTTCCTCCCGGATCCGGATGCCAATGATGGCAAAAATAGTCCAGGCCGCAAAACATACTGTAAAGGCAACCGTGCTTGCGCTAAGGGCGGTACGCTGTGTCTTTGCGTCAATCTCTTGGAGAGCAGGCATGACGATATTCCATTCGTGACAAAGAGAATCCTTCGGTCTCGAAATTGGGGAATAACTGCGAATGCATGCGGTAACTTTGATTTCCGTCAAATAAAACTGTGGAACGATAACAATGTCAGAGATGAACGAAGAGTTTTTTCAGAAATTATCAAATATAGATTTGCCGATTGACCTATTTATACTGGCAAATTGATAAATTTCGTTTTTGCACTATAAACCCATCAAGCGAAGGGCGGAGAACGCACGATGCGATCGGAAAATGCTGCGGCGATCCGGAGTCTGGAACTGTTCAGGGATGTGCAGGATGATTCTTTCCACTCGCTGATCGAGGCCAGCTACCTGCAGCGGTTCCCCCGAGGCGTAACGCTTATCCGTGAAAGCGAGCCCGCCGACTTCCTCTACATCGTCGTGGAGGGGCTGGTCGAAATGTTTGCGGCAACGGAGACGCGCGAAACCACGCTGGACATCGTCGCTCCGGTCGGCGTCTTCATTCTTGCCGCGGTGCTCAACGACGAAGTCTATCTCCAGTCGGCGCGGACGTTGGAACCTTCCAGCATCCTGATGATCCCGGCCGGAAGAATACGCCTTGCCATGGAAACCGATCCCGCCTTCATGCGCGCGATCGTCATGGAGTTGGCCAGAGGCTATCGCCGCACGATCAAGGACCTGAAGAGCCAGAAATTGCGCACGAGTGCCGAGCGGCTCGCAAACTGGCTCCTGCGCGCGGACAAGGACCAGGGTCGGCACGGAACGGTCGAGATTCTCGTCGAAAAACGCATTCTGGCATCGCGCCTCGGAATGACGCCCGAAAATCTGTCCCGCGCCTTCTCGACGTTGAAATCGTGCGGCGTCAGGGTGGAGGGGTCGCGCGTGGAAATTTCGGAACCTGCCGCCCTCGTCGGTTTTGCAAAGCCCGACACGCTCATCGATGGCCCGGAGAACCCGGCTCAATCGGCCTTAGACTGACTACCCTGCTCGTTTTGGACCGCCGAACCCGAGAAACATCCTGTTGATCACGATGAAGGGGGCCGCAATTGGGCCCGGTTTGCCAGCCTGATCGGCACAGCTTGTAAAATGAACGGCGTTGAGCCTTACGCCTATCTGTGCGACCTCTTCACCCGCCTCGCAAACGGCCACCTCGCCAAAGATATCGACGATCTGATGCCATGGGCCTATGCCGCTCGCATCAAGGCCCTCACAATGAGCTCGTCAGATACTATCGGGTGAGCTCACATCCGGCCCTCCCGCAAGACTATCAACCGGCTCCAACTGATCAATCAATGGGTCGTGGGCGGCGCATACGCCCGTCCGACCAAATTGCCGGCCTCGATCAATTCAGGGTGCCGTCGATAATCATTCGCGATACGAAAGTCGCTAACAGATCAGGGTCGAAATGCCCGGGCGAATTCATCATTAAGTTGATTGCCTCAGTTTGTGACCAAGCCTTCTTGTAAGGCCTCACAGTCGTGAGAGCATCATAAACATCACAAATTGCGGCGATGCGAGCCATAAAGGGTATCTCATCCCCGGCCAAATGATGCGGATAGCCGGAACCGTCGAACTTCTCATGGTGGTAGAGGCAAATATCGAGAATCTGCAGTGGCATGCTGTCGAGCCTCGATATTAATTCATAGCCACGTTGTGGATGAGTGCGCACAATGGCCATTTCCTTGGATGTCAGCTTTCCAGTCTTCGATAGGATGGATGGGGGTAATGCCATCTTGCCAAGGTCATGGACTAGACCCCCCATGGCGAGGAGTCGTATGTCGTGTTCCCCCAGCCCGAGCTTTCGGCCGAACGTGACCATCAGCGCGCTCACGGCAAACGAGTGAAGAAACGTTACCTCGTCGTGCTCCTTCAGCCGTGCGATCGCGATCATCGCAGCAGCATTGCTTGCGGCATCTGACATGATATTAATTACCGCCTCATCCGCGGCGTTGACAGAAAAGGTGCCCTTGATCCTAGCGTCCGATAGCACGTTATGGATGTAAGACTTTGCCGTTGCCAGCGACTGCCGCGCTTCCTCAATGGCCCTCATCGAAAATGACGCAAGAAGATCCGTTTCGAAGCGCCTTCTCCTGGAATGGTTGGACGGCGGCGTTTGCTGCTCGACGTCGAGACCCTTGCGAACGTTAATGACCACGCTGATCACCTTACAGTTCATCATACGGTCGATCTCAGACGCCGAAGAAATGAGTGACGGGACGAACTTTCGAACCGACACGCGAGCTTCGCTTTCTACATCCTCGACAAACATACCTAACCGGAGTTGGTGGAGTCTTATCCGCTTCCGCATCGCTTATAGGACCTCGAGCATCAAACAATCGTGGCAGGACGTTAGTCAAACGTCGATTCGTTAACGGACAGAGGATCGCAGTGGTTTGGAATGTTCCTCGGATTTTGAACGATGGCCTGGTCTTGAGGGAATCAGAGCAGATGACCCGGTCGGCTGGTAAGTGACCTTACAGATGCCTTATGCTCGACCCAAGATTTGGCTCACCGTTCAGTTCGCCTCAGTGGCATTGAGCGGCTCAGAAATCCTCCCATCCCTCGAGCTGCAGGGCTGCATTACCGACATTGGCGCGCCGACGAAATCGCGCTTGGCGCGCAGGCGCGGCATCTTCACGCCACGACGTGGTCGGAGCGGCCGCAGTCAGCACAGGTGATCTGGAGCTGTCCCGCAGTTGAAACTGCGCCACCATTTCCCGCAGCTTCGCCGTCTCCGTGGCGAGCGTCGCGCTGGCGGCGGTCGATTCCTCGACCATGGCAGCGTTCTGTTGCGTGGTCTGGTCCATTTGGTTGACGGCGGTATTCACTTCCGCAAGGCCCGTTGCCTGCTCCTTCGCCGAGCTGGCGATTGCCTGCATATGGTCGTTAATGGACACGATCTGCTGCTGGATGATCTTGAGCGCAGACCCGGTTTCGCTGACGAGTTTCACACCCTTGGCAACTTCTTCAGACGAATTGCGAATGAGTTCCTTGATTTCCTTGGCCGCCTGCGCCGAGCGCTGGGCTAGCTCACGAACTTCCTGTGCAACAACCGCAAAGCCTTTGCCCGCATCACCTGCACGCGCGGCCTCAACGCCGGCGTTCAAAGCCAGCAGATTGGTCTGAAACGCGATCTCGTCGATCACCGCGATAATATTCGAGACCTGGCTCGAAGAGCGCTCGATTCCGGCCATCGCCTCGACCGCTTCGGCGACGATCCTGCCGGAGCGGGCTGCGCTCTCGTCGGCAGTCTGAGTTGCAGACCGAGCTTCTTCGGCGCGGCGCGACGCATTGGTGACGTTGGCGGTGATTTCGTCGAGCGCGGCGGCAGTTTCCTCAAGGGAGGCAGCCTGCTGTTCCGTTCGCCGGGATAGATCGTTCGCGCTGTGACTGATTTCGCGAGAATTGCTTTCGAGAAGATCGCTCGACTGCGAAACGCCGCTCAAGGTGCCGTTCAGCTGTGCCAGCGCGGCATTGAGGTTACTCCGCAACAGCTCGAAATCTGGCGCAAACGGGTTCGTCAGCTCAAATGACAGGTCGCCTGCCGCCATCCTGGTCAAGGCATCGCCGATGGTATCGACCGCGTGAACACGTTCCGTCACCACGGTTGCGAATTTCACGACCTTAGCCACCCGTCCTTTCTCGTCCAGCACCGGATTATAGGAGGCATTGATCACCACCCGCTTTCCGCGCTTGCCTAAGCGCACGAACTCCGCCGCTTGCACCTTGCCGGCGCGCAATTGCGTCCAGAAATCTTGGTACTCCTGCGAGGCCGCATAGTTAGGATCGACGAACATGCGATGATGCTGACCCTTGATCTCGTCGAGACGGTAATCAAGCGCTTCGAGGAAGTTCTGGTTGGCGGACAAGACTTGGCCATCGGGCGCGAACGCAATGATGGCCTGCACGCGGCTGATTGCCTCCATCTGCGCCTGATAATCAAGATTTTGCAGTCGCACCCTTGCGTCAGCCCATTCGACCACAAATCCGGTAACGACCTGTCCATGCTTTAGCGGGGTCACGATAAGATCAAAGCTATGATGCCCGACGGAGATGGTAGCACGATGCTGTGTGGTGAGTTTCGACAGCATGCCGCGCTGATGGGATGGGTTCTTATGAAAGATATCGATGTTGGATCCCACAAGCTTGTCGACTTCGAATCTCGGCAGCTCTTTCTTGAGATCGCCCTCGGCCTGCTTTAGCAACTCGCGGGTCGCATCATTCAAATACGTGATGTTGAGCTTGGCATCGGCGATCATGATATTGGCGCTGATGGTATCGAGCGCCCGTAATTTCGCCTTCTCATTATTGTCAAAGAATCCCAGCACGAAAACAGCTCCCCTTCCTGAAGTCTAGTGACAGCGATTGGTAAAGGTGACGGGATCGAGCGGATTCTCGATTGAAAGAGTTTCATGATTTCCAATAAAACAGTGATGGATTTTCAATAAAGAATAGTTAATTCGCAGAATTTTTTTGCGTTTAACTATCTGTAATTTCAGTCGTTTTATCCCTTTTTGCAACTAAGCGCTGAGCTCACGCAATTCGCGCCAATGCAATCGATGACGACTTCGGTTATGGAGCTTCCGGAACACAGGAAGCCAGAGCAACTCGGTCGCAGCCTAGACGATATCATCCCACGTTCAAGTGAAGGACCGGAAATTGAGACCATGCCTGGCTCACTGGCGCGAGCCGCTTCGTTAATCAGCATCGAGACGCTGAGAGAGGTCGTCTGAAAGGCGGTACCATCGCAGAAAATCGCCTGTTAAGCGCCATTGATCGAAATCGCCCGAATGACGATCGATGGGAGTTCCTCCTCCGACACCATAGATCTCCCCTAATGCGAGAAGCAGCCTTTCCCGCATCCTGCAACGCAAGCCGATAAAAGATCATCTGATGTACCCCGCGCGTTTTCACGACGCCCTGCTCTCGAAGCCGTGCCAAGTGCTGCGAGATGACCGACTGACTCAAGCCGCAAATCTCGCAAAGCTCACCGGCGTTAACTTCCCGCGTGCGAATGGCGTTCAGGATAAGAAGGCGTGTCGAATGCGAAAACGCATTCAAGAGGCCGGCATGCATCTCGGCACGTGCCGTTCCACCATTCCTCGCAGAATACATGGCTGAGTCTCCACCGTGAAACAGGAGACAAGATTTCATCTTCCCCCGCTACGGCAAAGCCGCAGCGGCGAAATGGTCGTAAACAAGGCATGACGGCGGTTCACAATCATCAAGCAATGTAGTTCCGACGCTATCAGTATGATACCGCCAGCCAGCGCGCTGCCTCGCCACATTAAAGCCCAGAGCGTTCCTGCGGACGTGCCCGATTACACCCCCTTGCGCTCCGCGTTCATGATTCCGCCCCTTGCTATGGCTCTACGCCGGCAATTCACGGGTCTGATGCTTGTTGGCTGCCGGCCGCATATACGATATCGCGGCCGACGCTGAGGCCGGAATCTAGGCAACATCCTCCCGCTCGTCCGACGCGCTCGAAGCGAAGATCCCATCGAGGTTGAGGAAGCAGATCATGTCTTTGCCTCGAGCGAACATTCCCTCCGCATAGCCGGGTGTCGAAAGTCCGGCCGCCGTAGGCACAGCCTGGAGGTCGGATGTCGATACCGTCAAGATGTCGGAGACCCGATCAACCATGAGGCCAATGGTCCTCCCCCGGACATTGGTGACGACAATGGCGCTGCGCTCGGTCGTCTGTGCTGGTGGCATTCCCAGCTTGACGGCAAGGTCCACGATTGGGATGACTGAGCCGCGCAGGTTCATTACGCCCATGACCTCTGGTGGAGTGTGAGGTAACGGCGTTACCGGTCCCCAACCGCGAATTTCTCGTATGGAGATGGTACGCACGCAGAACTGCTGATCATGCAGCATGAAGGCGATGATCTCCAGAAGTTGATCATCGGATCTGACGGAGATATCCATTAGAATTCCTCCCACTCGCCGCTTTTAGTATCGATGGCTGCGTTGCCGGAGAAAGCCGATGCGATCTTGCGTCCAAGTGCTTTGACTGGGGAGCCGACCGGCTTGTCGTGGATATTGGCCATGCGGACAGATGTTCCCTGCTGAAGCGCTGCATCCCCGAGTCTGAATTGGCCAAGCAGTTGGCTGAGCGATGTGACCTCCTTAGCCAAGCTGTGACTTGCGGCTGTAGTCTCTTCGACCATCGCAGCGTTCTTTTGTGTATCCTGGTCCATTTGGTTGACGGCTGTGTTGATCTGCTGAAGCCCGGAGGACTGTTCCTGCGCCGATTCCACGATAGCCAGCACGTGGCGATTGATTTCCTGTACCTCAGCCACGATCGTCTCAAGGGCCTTACCGGTATCGCCGACCAGCTGCACACCCTGCTGAACCTGACCATTGGAGGTGGTAATCAGCGCCTTGATTTCCTTTGCCGCATGGGCGGATCGTTGAGCAAGTTCGCGGACTTCTTGCGCGACGACGGCAAATCCCTTTCCGGCGTCACCTGCCCGCGCCGCCTCGACACCGGCGTTTAGCGCCAGAAGATTTGTCTGGAAGGCAATTTCGTCAATGACACCGATGATGTTGGAAATCTCCCCAGACGACGTCTCAATCTGCTCCATGGCTGCTACGGCGCGGCGAACAACTTCCCCCGATCGCTCCGCTCCCGCCTTGGCGCGTGACACGAGCTGTCCCGCATCCTGGGCGCGCTGCGTGGAGTTCTTGACGGTGGTGGTAATCTGCTCCAGCGCGGCTGCAGTCTGTTCTACGGCGGCGGCCTGTTGCTCGGTTCGCTTGGCGAGATCGTCGGCGGCTGATTTGATTTCGTTGGCGCCGGCATCGATACCGCGAGCATTCTGGGAAACATTGCTCAATGCCACCTGCAGCTTGTCGGCAGAGTTGTTGAAGTCACCGCGAACGCCATCGAGCGACGCTGCGAAGGGCTGATGGATGCGGTAGGAGACATCTCCTTCCGCGAGCTTCGATAGAGCCGCGGCAAGATTGTCGACGGCAAACTGCACGTCTGCGGCTTCCTTGGCCTTTTGCTTTTCCCGTTCGATGCGCTCGCGCTCGCTCATTGAGCGGTTGGCTTCGGTTTCCCGTTCCAGGCGGACCCGCTCCATGGCATTTTCACGGAACACTTCCACCGCTGCCGCCATTTCGCCGACTTCGTCCCCGCGCTCGATGTGGGGTATTTGGCTATCGCGATCCCCGTCTGCAAGCCTACACATGGCAGCATTGATGTTCTTGATCGGCTTGACCACGAAAAGATAGATGAGCCACAAAGCTGTAAGCGAGAGCGCGATCGTCAGAGCGCAGCTGACATAGTTGCTGAAGGCGGTGGTTTGTGCGGCTTGCCTGGCGTCGGCATTGCGCCTTTCAAGCAAGTCACGCTCCTCTGCTGCCATTTCAGTAACCTTGGCACGGATCGCGTCCATGTACTGCTTGCCAGCCCCTGATGCCTCCAATGCGCGAGCCTGATCCTGCGAACCCGCGCTCTGCATGAGAGTGACTTCCTTTTGCAAAACCTTTCCGGTCCAATCGGAGACAAAGACGTCGAGTGCCACGAGTCGAGACTGTTGAAGCGGATTGTCCGCGGTCAACGCCTTTACGTCACTTAGAGCCTGGCGATAGCTTGCTTGACCTTCCTTCTGAGGGCCCAGAAACGCTTCGTCGCCAGCGATGAGATAGCCCCTGAGGCCAGTCTCCTGATTGACCATCGATGCGGTAATGCGCTCAAGCGTCGACAGTACTTGGTAAGTATGCTCAGTGATGCCCACGGCTGCATTTTGCCGTGCCAAACCACTCAGATTGATAGCGCATACAGCGATGCTCAGGAGGATAAGCGCGGTGAACGCAACGGAAATTTTGGTGACGATTTTTAGGTTGTTGAACGTGGACATCGTAAATCCTCTTGGTCCAGCGAAAGTCGAGCAAAGAACCGCCTTCATCGCGGCGCCCTGAGTGAGCGGCCAGTATTTCAGAGGATAAGAAGTGCATGCGTCTAGTTTGCCGGAGGCAGAAAGCCTCCATGCGCGATTATTCACTGCTACCCAATTTTGAGCTCGCGTATCTAAATTCGAACGTCTGGCTTACAGGGAAGCCTCTGCCGTCATGGGAAGACCCTGTGGCCCGATTAATCATATAACTTCGTTTATTTTTTGATAATTTCGAGAAGGATTGCCGCTCTGGCAAGTATCTTTATCAACACGATAAAATATTTTTGGAGAATACACGGGCTGATATATATTAGATGCTTTATACATACACGCGCCGTTACTTAATCGATCAGTCTACGGCTTGTCGCCTCCGCCAGAGGCTGAGTTCTGTTCGACGCATCTAGTTTCTTTGCGGCGGAGCGCGAAACCCTTCGATGCCGTGAGAGGCTTCCATACCGCTTAGTATCCTCGGCTCCGGTTGAGGAACCTCGTCAATAATATGCGCTCCCCAAGACAATGAGATGCGAAGACGTGTTTCAAGTTTCTGCTCGATAACGTCGCGGTAAGCTCTGAGGTCTAGTGTAACATTACTATCCAAAAGTATCGGGACGACGAGCAGACATGCGTTTCTTACATATCCGGCTCCTCGGCCCGGCGATTGCCGGCATAGCTTTATTTATCGCAGCAATGGCCACCTTTCCTTATTATGGAGTGAAGCGGATCGATGCTGAGGCACGGCGAAGTCAGGAGATGCTCGTCGAACGGAATATCTCCTTGTGGATTTCCGATGTTGAATTTTCTCTGACAGCCTGGACCATTTGGGACGAGGCAATCGCAAAGCTGGATAATTCCTTTGACCAAGAGTGGACTGACAGAAACATTGGGGCTTCTCTGATCGGCACATCGAGAACACGTTCAGCAGTCGTCCTCGATTCCCATGACGCGATCATCTACTCTCGGACGGATGACACCGTGAAGGACAAGCCCTTTTTCGCGCGCGGTCCAGCGGCAATGGTCAAGGATGCTTCCGAGCTTCTGACGGCCATCCGCTCCCGTGAGCAACGACCTGCGAAACCAGGCATTCCACAACCCTTGGCAATGAGCCGAATTGAGGTGATGGGGGACGAGGCGGTCCTGCTTTCTGCCAGCCTGTTCCAGCCGGATTTCGGGACTTTCAAACCCAAAGGTAATCGCGCGCCCGTTCTCATCACAGCCATGCCGATCGGCGGTACCCTGCAAGATTTCTTCGGGAAACGTTTTCTCCTCAACAACGCGCAAATCGGTCCCCTTCCTACGGTCTCACCCGACCGCGCGCGCGCCGAAATCGCCGTCGGAACGGAGGGTGAAATCGAAGTTCTATCCTGGCTCCCGCCAACGCCCGCTTCCGACTTTCTTTGGCAATCGTTACCTCTGATCTTGACGGTGGCATTTGTTCTTGTCGCCGGCGCTGCGTTGATGATCCGCATCACCCAAACAACAGCTCAAATGCTGATGAACCGGGAAAGGCAGATGCGGCATGCCGCAACACATGATTTCCTGACAGGCCTTGCCAACCGCTCGCTTCTGGGGCCGGAATTCTCGACCTTGACAAAGAAAGGGCCGTTGATAATCGCTTGCCTCGATCTCGACGGCTTTAAGGCCGTCAACGATACTTGCGGCCATGCCATGGGCGACGAGCTGTTAAAGGTAGTAGCCGCGCGGCTACGAGCAGGTGTCCGCCCGGAAGACAGGATCTTTCGTCTTGGCGGTGATGAGTTCGCCATCATGATGCCGGGCCTATCTGCAGCAGAGGCGGCGGAAATCTGTCAAAATTTAGCCGCTTCTCTTTCAACCAAAATGCTTCTGTTGGGCTGCGAAATCTCCGTTGGCGCTTCGTTTGGGGTCAGCGAGGTTTCGCGAAACGAAATAAGCTGTGAGGCTGCCCTTAAAAGCGCGGACGCGGCACTTTATTGCGCAAAATCGATCGCACGTGGTGCTGTGATCGTGGAGTCGACGATGGAAAAATACAAATCTTCCTCGCAGGCGCTAAAAATGGTCGCCCAGCGTTGAACACCTGCAGCAATATTTCGCGCTCCCACTTCGAAACTCAACGCTGTCCTTCAATCTCGTTTGCTGTCGCTGGACGGTACTGCCAAGTTGTTTGAGTTTGGTGTCGGATTGGCAGCCTCGCTGTTTCTCAAGCCGCCATTTCCGCGGTGTATTCGGTCCACCGGCAGAATGCATCAGCCGTTGCGTCGCTATATGAGGCGAGTTTCCGAAGCCGACTGTCAGGATGCAGCCGGCGCTTGCTCTGGCATCTCCGGGGGTACATAATAATTTAGGAAAATTAAATGTATCGCGAAGTAGCATTGAAGTAGCATTAAAGAAGAAATTTATCGAATTCAGAGCTCTACATTAACCTATGTTAATGCGCAAAGTAAAAATATAGGAAAATACAAAACCAGGAATTTAAAAACATGGAACCTGCGTGAATATTTAAAAAGGGCCTTTAATAGTTGGGAGAACGGCCATGATTGGACAATCGATCACGAGTGAGAAATTTACACCGGAATCGGGCGCGCGCTTTTTTTCAATTCCAACATCAAACTCACTGCGTCCGCTCATCACTGCCGGCACTTCCCCAAGTATCGATGAATGGGAAGACTACGTTCTCCTCATCGATTCCCGTGCTCTGGACCGTGAGTGTCTTTCGAAGAGCCTCGCTGACTGCGACAGTGCGCTGCATATCATAACAGTGGGCTCGTTGGATGAATGGCAGATGCGCGGTATGGAGACATTGCCTTCCGCAATCTTGTTCATGATCGGCAGCCGTAAGGTATCCGACACAGACATCACCGCGAAGATTCGTGCTCTTGCGGAAAGGTTCCAGACGAGTCCCGTAATCGTCGGCGCCGATGGCGATGAACTCGCTCAGCTCCTGCACGCTCTGGAATGTGGCGCTCGCGGCTATATCCCGAGCAGCGTTGGTATCAAGGTTGCGGCAGAAGCGGTGGCGCTTGCCCGCGCAGGTGGTGTCTTCGTGCCGGCAAGCAGCCTGCTTGCTGCCAAGGAGGCCATCACCGTCAATGCCGCACCACGAAACGATTTGCTAGGCGGCATGTTTACGCCACGTGAAGTAGTCGTCGCAGAGGGCCTGCGACGCGGAAAAGCAAACAAGATCATCGCGTACGAAATGGACCTTTGCGAAAGCACTGTGAAGGTACACGTTCGCAACATCATGAAAAAACTAAATGCGACGAACCGGACTGAGGTCGCCTATAAGATGCGCGAACTTGCTCGGTGACTCCATTTCCTTTCGAAACAGGGTCGCCGGGACGCAATCGCAGCGGAAGTCCCAGGCGACCAGACAGGGCGCTTGGCGGTTGCCAACACACTGCGCGACAATTCGGACACGACCTTACTTCTGTGATTAGGCATGGAATAAGGGGTCTGACGCAATCTCGATGACATCAGGGCGCTCCCACAATACGTGCTTCGAGCAGATCCAGCTTTCCGCGACCGTACATCTGCCGCTTGATGAGTTTGAGCTTGGTGATCTGGCCCTCAGTCTGACCGTTCGACCACATCGAAGCTATTGCATTCTGGACCGCTGCCCGATCGCGGATGACGCCGTTGGCGAATGACGCGACCAGGCTTCTTGCCGCGCGGTCGATCCAAGCTTCCAGATCATCTTTAGACTTACTGCGCAGCATTTTGTGGAAGCTCTCGACGACATCCCTGGCCTCGACAAGATCCGGTAGCCTCTCTTCGATGGCGGCGACTGTCATCGTTTGAGCCGTGGTCAGGTTGTTGCGTTCAAGCGTCATCAGGCGGACGATAGTGCGTGCGGCCGGCGCATGTCCTAGTCCGTTCTCGGCCTTTTCGGCACGCCTTCGCCGCGTTGCCCATTCGGTGACAACACAGAGACCTCCGCCGAAGCCAGCCAACCGAAGCTGCCGCCAAAGTTCAGCGCCGTTCCGCAATCCGGCGTCCCATTGCGCTTCAAGCCAAGGGAGATGCGGTTCCAGGGAAGATTGCCGGATCCGAAAAATGTCGGTTCGCTGACCACGGACGACACTGCGAACCAGCTTTCGGCTGTGCCCTGCAGCGCGACAACCAAGATGAGACGAAGCGTCAATCAAGATGAGACTCGGCAGCAGCGGTGGAACGCAGAGAGGGCGTAGCCCGATCGAAGTTCTACCGCTGCTGGCGCGCCGATTCATCTGGTGATTGCGGTTCGACGGGTACGTTGGGTTCTTCGAAGAACGGGAGCCACCTTTGTGCCAGGTCGTCACATAACCGATCATCAGATGAGGCTTTTCATGAAGTTACGACAAGAGCACAGGGTTGAGGTCGCCGCCGCGAAGGCGTCGCTCAGCAGAGCAACGGCCTATCGCATCGAGAAGAATGCGCAACTGCCATCACAAGTGAAGAAGCCGCGCGGCCGTCGGCGTCCCGATCCACTCGCCGACATCTTCGATGCCGAGGTCGTGCCGCTGCTGAAGGCGGCACCTGGCATTCGCCCGGTCGCCGTCTTCGAGGAGATGTTGCGCCGCCATCCTGACCTCAGCGAAGGCGTTCGCCGGACAATGGAACGGCGGATCCGTGCCTGGCGGGCCATCAATGGCGACGAGCAGGAAGTCATCTTTCGCCAGGTTCATGAGCCCGGCCGACTGGGGCTTTCCGACTTCACCAACATGAACGAACTGGGGATCACGATTGCAGGCCGGCCGCTCGATCACCTGCTTTATCACTTCCGGCTCGCCTATTCCGGCTTCGAACACGCCCACGTCGTCCTCGGTGGCGAAAGCTTTGTGGCGCTGGCCGAAGGGCTACAGAACGCTCTCTGGTTCCTTGGCGGCGCACCGCTTTACCATCGCAGCGACAGCCTGTCGGCGGCCTTCCGCAATCTCGATGCCGATGCCAAGGAGGACCAGACGCGGCGCTACGCGGAGCTTTGCGCACACTACCGGATGACGCCGACACGCAACAACAAGGGCATTGCCCACGAGAACGGTGCGATCGAGAGCCCGCATGGGCACCTCAAGAATGCGATCCGCGATGCCCTGTTGTTGCGCGGCATCCGTGACTTTGACGATCTCGATGCCTATCGCGGCTTCATCGATGAGATCGTCAGTCGGCGTAATGCCCGCTATGGCAAGCGCATCGACGCCGAGCGGGCGGCGCTGCAGCCGTTGCCGGGAACGCGCACCAGCGATTTTGAGGAGGTTGTCGTGCGGGTCTCGCGCAGCGGCGGCTTCACTTTGCGCAAGGTCTTTTACACCGTGCCGTCACGGCTCATCGGGCACCGGCTGCGCGTGCGCCTTTACGACGAGCGTCTTGACCTCTTTATCGGCGGCACGCATCTGATGACGCTTCAAAGAGGGCGTGCGCATGCCAGCGGCAAGCACGACCAGGTGGTCGATTACCGGCATGTCATCCATTCGCTGCGCAAAAAGCCAATGGCGCTCCTTCAGCTTGTCTATCGCGACAAGCTGTTTCCGCGGCAGGAATACCGAAGGGCTTTCGAGACCCTGCTCGACCGGCTTTCCGACAAGCAGGCCTGCAAGATCACCGTCGAGCTCCTGGCCTTGGCCCACGATCGCGGCTGCGAGCGGGAACTGGCAGAGCGGCTCGCCAAATCACTCGATGCGGGCGAACTGCCGGACATCATCGCGCTGAGGACTTTCTTCGCGCCCGATCCGGCACAGTTGCCCACCGTCAACGTTCGTCTCGCCTCTCTCCAGGGCTATGAGGCCCTGATCGACGCGCGTCATCTGGAGGACGCCGCATGAGAAACGCCCCTGCCATCGACGCCGCCACGCTCAGCACGCTGCTCAACGAACTCCGCCTGCCGGCCATCAAGGTCCTTTGGCCGGACTTTGCCGAACGGGCCGACAAGGAAGGGTGGCCAGCGGCCCGGTTCCTGGGTGATCGCCGAGCACGAACTCGCCGAACGCGATCGCCGCCGCATTGAACGCCATCTCGCCGAGGCGCGATTGCCACCGGGAAAGACGCTCGACAGCTTCGACTTCGACGCCGTGCCGATGGTCTCCAAGGCACAGGTCATGGCGATCGCCGCCGGCGATAGCTGGCTCGCCAAGGGAGCGAACATCCTGTTGTTCGGCCCGCCCGGTGGCGGCAAGAGCCATCTCGCCGCCGCAATCGGCCTCACTCTCATCGAGAACGGTTGGCGGGTGCTGTTCATGCGTACGACCGAGCTCGTTCAGAAGCTGCAGGTGGCACGTCGTGAACTCCAGCTCGAATCCGCCATCGCCAAGCTCGACAAGTTCGATCTGCTCATCCTCGACGATCTCGCCTATGTGACCAAGGACCAGGCGGAAACGAGCGTGCTCTTCGAGCTCATCTCCGCGCGCTACGAGCGGCGATCGATCATGATCACCGCCAACCAGCCCTTCGGCGAATGGAACAGGGTCTTCCCCGATCCCGCCATGACACTCGCCGCCGTCGATCGGCTCGTCCACCACGCGACCATCTTTGAGATGAATGTCGAAAGCTACCGGCGTCGATCCGCGATGGAAGCCAAACGCCAACGCGGCAGGCCGGCTTCCTTCGCGACAATGAGAAATGCCGCCGAGATTGACGCTGCGCGACAATCAGAATCCCACAAAGTCCTTGCCAGCGACAATCACGATGATACCGTCGCCGACGATCGCGACACCAGAATCTCATCCAGATTGTCGCGCTGATCTCAGCCAGATTGTCGCTCTACAGTGCCCGGTTCTGCGCACGATCTCCTTGATGGATACGCCTTCGCTGACGAGACCACGGATGACGGCGTTTGCCTCTTCACGCCGTAGATATCCCTCGTATTGCAGTCGATCGGCGGCTGTCAGAAGCTTTGGATTTACAGTTGCTGTGCCGATTGCAATGCGGACCTGCCGCATCGACTTGCGAACGGCGTCAAGAAAGGCGTGGCTGGCGTTTTCCATCAGATGCCAGCGGTCGGCGACCTGTTCGGCGTGTGGCAGGGCTTGTGCAGCGGCCTGCGCATACCCGCCGCCGCGGTCTCGTGCGACGATTTCGATGTGCGGCTGCTCGACCAGCCAAGCCTTTGCGGTCGAGGGTTCTCGGTCGGGCAACAACGCGATCGTCTTTCGCCGTTCCAGATCGCAGATGATAGTGCCATATCGGTGATTGCGACGCCACGCCCAGTCATTGATGCCGATGACGCTTGGCGGCGGCGGTGGTGGGCGATCATATCGGCGAACGGTTCGAAGCAGCGTGTCATTGCTAACCGGTAATCCGAGACGATCTGCGAACCGTGCTGCTGGCCGACCACCCAATGCCAAAGCGAGATGGAGAACCAAGGTCTCCAGGCGCACTGTCCGGCGGGCCAAGGGTTGGATCACGCCATCACCGAAACGCTCGGCGAAAATCTTTCGGCGGCAATGGACGACATTGCAGACGAAGCGTCGGACCGTCAGGTGCAATTTGATCCTTCGGCCCGCGCACGGCAGATCGGTGATAATCCGAGAATAGCGACTATGAACACGATGGGAGGTCGTGCCGCATTCGGGACACCTGCAACCTCGGGACTGACCATGTGCCGTGACGACTATCACATCGGGTTTGTGATACACTGACTCCACGTTCAACTCGGCACGGATTAAATCGGAAGGCTGAAATAGGCTCGGATGGTGCTGATTCTCCTTCAAGAACCAAGCCAGTAGAATCCAAAGACATCATCGAGAATGAGTCAGACCCCCGTTACGATGCCGATTGACACTCCGACAGACATACTCCGGTTTCCGCTTCTGAATATCGAATGGGAGTCGCACTATGGCCGTCCTCCGCAATGGGAAGAATGGGCGGGCATGTTTGGTGCGACGGTGAATGAGAGACGATCCAGCCTCTTTTTCGCGCTCTCCAGCAACGCGATTGATGCGGCCGTAAACGGTCATGGTTTTGTGCTTGCGCAACTGTCGATGATCGAAGAGGAGCTTCAGGCAGGTCTGCTTGTCGTACCATTCGACGTCCGACTTCCACTTCCAGAAAGCTATTATCTCGCATGGAACCGATCGGCATTTGAAAAACCCTACGGCAAAGAGTTTCATAAGTGGATTGTGTCGATCGGGAAAAAACAGTCGACATCGTCGGCTCCATACGAACGGGTGTCAGCGTCGAGATGATTGGCCGCGCCCGGCGACCGATGCGAAGCCTACAAAACAGTAGAAACGCCGAGTGAGACCTTGACGTTTATTCGTCGCAGACGGCATGAGAGCATGCGTGCCCTTGAACAGAGTCGGACCAATGACCCTGTCATTGTGTCCAGCGTACCCCAGGAAAAAACTTTTCTAATCAATGCATTAGACGATAAATGTGCACGGATTAAGTTAACCCCGCTAGGTCGCCTAAGTGTTGCACTGTCTACCGTTCTCGCGTTGACGGGTGCAGTACAGAGTCAGAACGACAGCTGAACTTTCATCGACTTGCTTCGGTCGCCTGCAGTCTCAAAGATACGCTCAAGGCCACCCGAGCGGAAGTTGCGGCCGCGGTGCGCCAGACGAATCTGAAGGGCATCACCGGCCAGATCTCGTTCACGAAGAAGGGTGATGTCGCCAGCGCCAAGTACGTGGTGATTGAAACAGGGAAATCCGCCGACGCCAATAAGATCGTCAAGGTCCTGGATGTCGCCGCGCCCGATACCTGAGCGCTTCCACAACAGCGGCCTGGACCTGCTCCAGCGCCGCTGTTTGCATGTATTGGAAACGTACATGTGGCGATGAGAGCAACAGGTTATTGAACGAAATCGCTCTGCGGCGAGGATATTGTCAGATCGAGGCTGACGGAACGACCGTCCGTGAGGGCGCGTCCGAAAGTGTCGTAACATCCTGTCGCTGACCGCCTGCGCCGCTTTGCGCGGACAAAGCGGCTGGCGCGTCCTGCTGTTCAAGAGCTTGCCGCTAACCGTCCCAGCATCCTTCGCGCTAGTTCCTCCCACTGGACACGATCATGTCATTCTCAATCTTCCTAGAGCTTCTTCCCTCTACGCTGGCGGATGGTCTGGTTCTCGGCCTGCTCTATGCAACCATCGCGCTCGGCTACACCATGGTCTACGGTGTTCTTGGCCTCATCAATTTCGCCCACTCGGAAATCTTCATGGTGGGTGCCATCGTGGCTGTCGAAGTCATCACCTACGCGCTCCTCGGCTCCGGGCTGCATCCGCTGCTTCAGCTCTTGATCGCGATGTGCATTGCCGCAGCCGTTGCGGCAGCGCTCCCCGGCCTGGCAGAACGGGTTGCCTACCGGCCGCTGAGGCGTTCGAATGCTCCCAAACTCGCACCGCTCATAACAGCGATCGAGATCAGCCTGTTTCTGCAGGATGCGGTTCGCTTCATTGAAAGCCTGTTTGGCCAGTTCATCAGACCGTTCCCTTCCATTGCCTTCTTCGACACCACGATCCAGGTGAGCGAAAACCTCAGCATTCAGGTTAAGTCCGTAGTGATCCTGATGGTCGCCGGTGCGATGCTTGGCGGCCTGACCTACACCGTCAATCAGACGCGCCTCGGCAAGGCCATCCGCGCTGTCGCAACGGATCGGACGGGAGCGAGCCTCATGGGCATCAACGTCAACCGCATCGTCCTGCAAACCGTCCTGATCGGCGGGGCCTTGGCTGGCGTTGCCGGCACGCTCTATGCGCTTCAGTTTGGGCGCGTCGATCCTTTCACGGGCTTCATTCCAGGGCTCAAGGCGTTTACGGCAGCCGTGCTCGGCGGCATCGGCTCCATTCCCGACGCCATGGTGGGCGGCGTTCTGCTGGGCCTCCTCGAAATGCTGATCGGCACCTTCCTGCCGCTTCTGACCGATAACGCCGTTGGCACGGAATATAAGGACATCTTCGCCTTCGGCATCCTGATCCTGATTCTCATCCTCAAGCCCAGCGGGCTGATGGGGCGCTCCTCCACGGAAAAGGTGTAACGCCATGATCGGACTTTCTCAAAAGCAGCGGACAGCCGCACTCATAGTCGCGGTCGTTCTTTTTACATTCCTATGCATCTTCGTCTTCACGGGCACCGGGTTTGTCGACACGCTTGCCTTCCTCAGTCTCCTGTTCACCGTCTATCTGGCGACGGACCATGACCGGATCGACGCCCGAGCCGGAACCTTCCTTGCCGCCGTCATCTTGCTGGGTGTTCTCCCCTTCATCGGATTGCGGAATACCTTTATCTGGATGTCGCTATTCAAGTTGGCATCTATGCCGTGCTGGCCCTCGGCCTGAACATTGTTGTGGGCTTTGCCGGCCTCCTCGATCTCGGCTTCATCGCCTTCTTTGCCGTGGGCGCCTATCTCTGGGCGATCCTGAGTTCGCCGCATGGCGGACAGTTGCTCGGCGCATGGTTTCCGCTGGCGGGCGATTCCTTCTTCGCCATCGCCCTGTGCGCCGTCTTTGTCGCGGCAGGAGCCGGAGCCCTGCTCGGCCTTCCCGTATTGCGCCTCAAGGGCGATTATCTGGCCATCGTCACACTCGGCTTCGGCGAGGTGATCCGCGTCCTTGCCAACAACCTCGACTAGCCGGTCAATATCACCAACGGCCCTCAAGGGATTGCGGGCATTGCACAACCGCTCACCAAGGTCGCAGCCACGCTGGCCAGTTCGGGCGAATCCGCGTTCAAATGGCAAACCATTATCTACTACCTCATCGTGCTTGCTCTGGTCGGCATTGCCGTCCTGGCGAACTGGCGGCTGGATCGCTCGAAGATCGGGCGCGCATGGGTCGCCATTCGCGAGGACGAGATCGCCGCTCAGGCCATGGGTGTTCCGCTTCTCAAGACCAAGCTGATCGCTTTCGCCACCGGTGCTTCGTTCGCCGGTGCCATGGGTGTTGTCTTCACGGCAAAGCAGACATTCGTCAGCCCGGAGAGCTTCGATTTCAACCAGTCGATCGGTGTTCTTGCGATGATCGTTCTGGGTGGTCTCGGATCGATCCGCGGTGCCGTCGTCGGCGCAGCGCTGGTGACGATCCTCAATCTGCAGATCCTGAAATCGCTGTCCACCGCCCTGAATGACCTCAGGGCATCCGGCTTCGAGCTTTTCGGCTGGTCCTTCGCAAACCTGCCGAGCCAGTTCGAACCCTCCAAATACGAGCGGCTGATCTTCGGTCTCATTCTGATCGCCATGATGCTCCTGCGTCCGAAGGGCCTCGTCCCTTCGGTCCGCCGCACGATTTCGGCACGCAACGTGAAAGGACCGACCCCATGACACAGGTGCTGATGGAAGTCGCCGGGCTGAAGCGTGGCTTCGGCGGCCTGAAGGCGGTGGACGATGTGAGCCTGACCGTTCCTCAGAAGGCAATCATTTCCGTGATCGGACCGAACGGGGCCGGGAAAACGACCCTGTTCAATCTGGTGACCGGCATCTATCGCCCGGATGCGGGAACAGTGACGTTGGACGGAACAAACCTCATTGGCCTCCGCCCTGACCAGGTGGCGAAGGCGGGACTGGCCCGCACCTTCCAGAACATCCGGCTTTTTGCAGACATGACCGCGCTGGAAAACGTGGTCACGGCCAATGCGCTCCGGACTAAGACAGGATATTGGGGGGCGCTGTTCCGCACATCCGCCTATCACAGGGAGGAGCAGGATGCGATCGCCTACGCCCTCGAACTTCTGCACTTCGTCGGTCTGGCGGAGCGGGCGGACACTCTGGCCGGGAGCCTTGCCTATGGCGAACAGCGAAGGCTGGAAATCGCACGGGCGCTCGCCACGCGGCCAAAGCTGCTGCTGCTGGACGAACCCTCGGCGGGTATGAACCCGCTGGAAACCGAGGAAGCGAAGCAGCTGATCCTGAAGATCAGGGCGGAACTCGGCATTGCGGTGGTTGATCGAACATGACATGCGTCTCGTCATGACCGTTTCGGACCATATCGTCGTGCTCGACCACGGCTGCAAGATTGCTGAAGGCAGCGCCGAAGAGATCCGCTCGAACCAGAACGTCATTGAAGCCTATCTGGGCCGCGGCGTTGCTGCCCGGACTCAACAGAACCAGAGCGAAAGGATAGAAGCATGACCGCCGATAACAGCACTGTTGCGCCATTCTTCGAGGTTCGCAATCTCAATGTCTTCTACGGCGCTATTCATGCCATCCGGGATATTTCACTGCAGGTTCAAAAGGGCGAGATCGTCACCCTGATCGGCAGCAACGGCGCCGGAAAGACGACGACGCTGGGCGCCATCTCCCGGCTTCTGCCGCTCAAATCCGGCGCAATCACCTTTGACGGCCGCTCGCTCAATGGCTGTGCGCCCCACGAAGTCGTCAAGCTGGGTCTTGCCCATGTTCCGGAACGAAGACGCATCTTCGGCGACCTGACTGTTCTGGAAAATCTGGAAATGGGCGGTTTTACCGTTTCCTCGAAGGCGGAAATCAGCCGACGCATCGACAAGATGCTGGAACTCTTCCCGCGTTTGGCCGAACGACGGAAGCAGTTTGGCGGAACTCTTTCCGGCGGCGAGCAACAGATGCTCGCCGTGGCGCGGGCCCTGATGCAGGATCCGCAACTGCTCCTTCTCGATGAGCCGTCGATGGGTCTGCCGCCGCTCTTCGTTGAGCGGATCTTCGACCTCATTCAGGATGTCAACAAGACGGGCGTGACAATCTTTCTGGTCGAGCAGAACGCACATATGCGCTCGGTATTGCCCATCGCGGTTACGTCCTGAAGAACGGAACGATCGTTGACCATGGTGAAGCCGCACGTCTTCTCGACGACGAGAATATCCAGGCCGCATATCTAGGAGCCGCGTAGTTTTTCGACGTTGAGCCGGCGTCGACGACCGGTTGGGAAACCACTAGTTGTCGGCCTTGCCGCCGCCTTTGCACCCCGATACCATCTAAATACGCACCGTGCACCAACGCGCCGGCCCGCGCCGTTCACCGACAGTGCGACGGGCTGACGCCGAAGCGTTCGCTGAACTTGCGGGAAAAATGCGCGAGGCTCTTGAAGCCCCATTTGTAGCAGATTTCCGATATGTTGGGTCGGCAGACTCCCTGCCGGAGTAGATCGGCGCGCGCGCCTTCCAGGCGTTTTTCCTGGATGAAGGCCATCAAGGGCAAAGGCTCGACTTCGAACAAACGATTGATCTGCCGAAGTCCGATGCCCATGGCCTCAGCCACGGAGGCGGGGCTTAGATCGGGATCGCCGAGATTATCCATCACATGTTTGCGCACCCGCTGCAGCAATTGCGCGTGATAAGCCGAGCGCGAACCGCCCTTGACCAGCGAATAGGCGGTCTCCATGACCTCCCAGACCTTGCCCTCCAGCATCGAGCCGGCCTTACCCTCGCTCCACGGGGCGGTTTCCGCAGTGCGCAGTACATCGCGCAGCGCAGCCGGGACAATGCGCGAGGGATTGCTCGACCCGCCGAAATGCAGCAATTCACCGAGCGTCCAGTCGCCGAAGCGTTCCCGCACATCCTCGCCGGGTATCTCGAAAATGACCTGCCGCGCCAGTGAGGGGAAGCCGTGCATGTAGGCCCGGTTGGTATCGTAGAGAACAACGTCGCCGGCTTGCGCGATCACGCATTGGCCGGAGCGGTTGACAAAAACCTGACCTTCCAGGATGACGGTGAGAAAGGCACTGTCCTTTTCCCAGCGGCGCAACAGATGCGGCGTTCGCTCGACGAAATGTTCGCCGCCGGCAATGTCGATCATCTTGATGCGACCGAAGTCGAAATAGCGGTAGCGCGCTTCGAGCCCGGTTTCAGACAGGCAGGAGCATCGGAGGCCCACGACCTTCTCCGCGCAATGTTCCTCCCAGTAATCTATTCTTTCATGCGCCGGCACCCCGCGCGTATCGATGGTCGCAACCGGCGAAATCGACGATGCGCGGGCGGCGAACACGTCCGCCTGCTTCACATTATCCTCCCTGCTCCAACCCTCGCTCCATCTGAGGCGGAACAGTCTTGATCTTGGCCCAACAGGTGCATTTCGTCAAATCGCGTCGCAGCCTCCATCTCCGGTCGCGACGCAAAGGCTCACGGCGCAATCAGCACCTTGACGTCGTCATTGGGTTTGGCAAGGCTTTCGAAGCCCGCCGTGACGGCGTCCTCCAGGCGGATTTCGCGGGTGACGATCAGCGACGGATCGACAATGCCTGCCGCCACCATGCCGATGAGATCGGGGTAGACGTGCCGGTAGCCGCAGGAGGGGATGACCTCCACCTCACGATTGACGATGTCAAAAGCATCCAACCGCGCGGGCGCGCCGAACAGACCGACAAGCACGACCTTGCCGCCTTTGCGCACCGCGCCGATGGCATCATCCAGGGCCGCCTGAAGACCGACTGCCTCGAAGGCGATGTCGACGCCCGCCGCCGCCGCCGGCAGGCTTCCCGTAGCACTGTTGACCGTTTCGGTCGCACCGAGCGCGAGCGCGCGGGCCAGACGCGGCTCCGATACGTCGCTGACGACGATGCGCCGGGCGCCGGCTACGGTCGCCAACTGCACGAGAAGCAGCCCAATCGGTCCGGCCCCGATGACCGCAACACTCTGGCCTGCGGTCAAACCCGCACGGCGCAGCGCATGGAGCGCAACGGCGGCCGGTTCAAGCACGGCTGCCTGCCGGTCCGAAACCGTGTCGGGGAGCGGATGCAGCATATAGCCAGGCAAAACGGCCTCCTCGGCCATGCCGCCCGGTCCCATCAGCCCGGCAAAGCCCATGCTTTCACACAGGTTGTAGTCGCCTCGGCGGCAGGCGGCGCAGACCCCGCAGCGATATTCCGGCTCGACGGCGACCCGCTGACCGGCCTTGAAACCGCTGTCGTTTCCCGCCTCGATGACGGTGCCCGTAAATTCGTGGCCGATGACGAGCGGCGCGGCCGCTCCGGAGATCGGATGCGGCGCCTTCACCGGAATGGCGTGCGGCCCGTCAAGATATTCATGCATGTCGGAGCCGCAGATACCGCACAGGCTGACGCGCAGGCGCACCTGCCCTGTCGAGAGGGCGGGTCTTTCCCGCCTCTCGATCCTGACGTCGCGCGCCTTGTGCCAAACGGCCGACAGAACGCCGGTGTCGTTTATCCCTTCCATTAGCGGAACAGCCCGTTGATGTAATCCGCGCCGATACCGACCTTGTCGTAATGTTCGCGCGCCATGGCGATATAGTCATGCACGTCGAACGTGCCCATGGAATCGCCTTTCTCGTCGAGCCAGATGAGCGGGCCCGTCACCTTGAAATGCACGCGCATCGGTTCGTCGCTTTCATAGGCGACGAGAGTATGGCCTTCGCCGGGGGTCTCGTAGACGAAGTCGCCCGCTGTCGCCGTCCAGTCGTGTTCCAGGTATCCCCACTTGCCGGAGATCGTGTAGGCGAAGACCTCATGCGGATGGTAGTGGCGGTTCACCAGGCCGGCCTTGGTGGCCAGCAGGATGTCGCACCACATGTTGCGCTCGGGCGAAATCCACAAGGGACGCGACTTCACGGTTTCGGTGAAGGGCACATAGTAGCGCTCGTCGTCGGTCGGCGCGTTGGGCAGATAGACTTCCGGCTTGGCGTCGGGCTTGAAGACGTTTTCGATCGGCTTGATATCGCGCCAGAATTCGGACTTTGGAGCTTCAGGCATTGGTAAACCTCCCTATGGAAACGCGGGCATGATCGCCCTGAACATCAAGCATAATCATCCGGCGTGACGTGGTTTGACTGAGCGGGACCATTGATTTGACGCTGCGGGACAATTCGACTTTGGGGGGTGGGACAGGACAAAACGAGGCGTCTAAGGTCCCGAAAGTTCACCTGCGCTGTCGTGGTGACGGCCCGCTTCTTGTTGGTGTCGCCCGGTCGGGAAGCATCCAGGCCAAGAGCGGCAGACTGCATAGGCGGTGGCAGCGAACATCAAGGGAGGAAAGAGCATGACCCAGGACAATCGCATGAAAATATCGCGCCGGACGGTGCTGAAAGTTGTGGCGGCTGGCGCGTTCGCGCTTTCGGCGCCGTCCTACCTGCGCGCGCAATCGGCCCAGACAATCAAGATCGGCTTCGTCAGCCCTCAGACCGGGCAGATGGCCCCCTTCGGCGAAACGGACGCCTTCGCGCTTGATTTCATCCGCAAGCATCTCGCCAAAGGCATTGAGGTCGGCGGCAAGACATACGGTATCGAAATACTCGAACGGGATGCGCAGTCCAACCCGAACCGGGCTGGTGAACTCGCCGGCGAACTCTGCCAGAACGACGAGGTTCACATGCTGATCCCGGCATCGACGACCGACGTCACCCTGCCCGTTTCGGAGCAAGGGGAGCTCTTTGGCGTTCCCACGCTGTCGTCCACGGCTCCATGGCAGGCCGTCATCATGCCGCGTGGCGGCGCCAACAAGGCATTCGACTGGACCTACCACTTCTTCTGGGGTCTTGAAGACATCATTCAGACCTATGTGAACATGTGGACCAGCGTTCCCAGCAACAAGAAGGTTGGCCTTCTCCTGCCCCGCAACGCCGATGGCGAGGTTTGGGGCGACGACAAGATCGGCCTGCCGCCGGTGATGCGTTCGGTCGGCTTCGATGTCATATCGCCATCAAAATTCGAGATCCGCACCAACGATTTCTCCTCGCAGATCAACGCATTCAAGGAAGTCGGCTGCGAAATCCTTGGCGGGCTCGTCTTCCCTGCCGACCTGCGCACTGCCACCATCCAGATGGCCCAGCAGGGCTTCCATCCGAAAGTGATGTCTGTGGCGGCGGGGCTCCTGTTCCCCTCGGCCGTCGAGGCGATGGGCGATCTCGGCGCCGGCATGTCGACGGAAGTGTGGTGGACGCCGGCCTTCCCCTACAAGTCGTCGCTGACCGGCGAATCCTCGGCCGATCTCGCGGCCAAATGGGAGAAGGCGACAGGCAAGCAGTGGACGCAGCCCCTCGGCTACAGCCATGCCATGTGGGAGATCATCGTCGATACCCTGAAGCGTTCCAGGGACCCGATGGACCGCGCCTCGATCCGCGATGCCCTGAAGGCGACGGATCTCCAGACGGTCGTCGGCAATATCAACTTCTCCAAGGGACCGCATCCGAACGTCTCGAAGACACCGATCCTGGGTGGCCAGTGGCGTAAGGGTCAGAAATGGCCCTATGACCTGAAGATCGTTGAAACCAAGCTCTATCCGATCATGAAGCCGGAGAGCGCATTGGAGACTAAGTCTTGGTAAGCGCTGCGGCCGCAAGAGCGGGCGCAGGAACTTCGGGCAGGCCGCTACTTTCAGCACGCGGTCTGTCCAAGAGCTTCGGCGCCCTTCATGTCGTGCAGGATGTGAGTTTCGATCTGACGGAAGGCGAAGTGCTCGGCGTGCTCGGGCCGAACGGTGCCGGCAAGACCTCGCTCTTCAACCTGATATCGGGCGACATAGCCCTCGATGCCGGCTCGATCTCGCTGGCGGGCGCAAGCATCGACGGCATCCCCGCCTTCAGGCGGGCTTCCAGGGGGATCGGGCGGACCTATCAGATCCCTCGGCCCTACGCCAAGATGACGACATTCGAGAACCTCCTGGTCGCCTCGCGGTTCGCTGCGGGGCGGTCAGAACACGAGGCTTTCGAAAGCTGCGCGGCGCTGCTGGAGGATTGCGGCCTGGCAGAAAGAGCCAACCGGCCCGCAGGCGGGCTCACGCTGCTCGACCGCAAACGGCTGGAAATGGCGAGAGCGCTGGCAGGCGAGCCGAAGCTGCTGTTGCTGGACGAAATTGCCGGCGGCCTGACCGAAGCCGAGGCGGGACAGCTCGTCGCGCTCATCCGCCGCGTGCGCGATCGCGGCGTCACGATCATCTGGATCGAACACGTGCTGCATGCCGTCATGGCGGTTGCGGATCGCATGATGGTGCTCAACTTCGGGCGCAAGATCGCCGAAGGCACCCCGGACGCCGTGATCAACGATCCGAACGTGCGCCGCGTCTACATGGGACTTGAGGGATGATGACCACACCGCTTCTCAGCGCCTGCCGCTTGAGCGCAGGCTACGGCGATTTTCAGGCCCTTTTCTCGGTCGATTTCGACATTACCGCAGGCGAGATCGTCGCGCTCATCGGCGCTAACGGCGCCGGTAAATCGACAATGCTGAAGACGTTCGCCGGCCTGGTCGCCGTGCGAGACGGCGAGGTCAGGTTCGATGGGCACGACGTGTCACGCATGCCTGCCCACAAGCTTCCGGCAAACGGCCTGGCACTCGTTCCCGAGGGGCGTCGGCTCTTCAGGGGCATGACGGTGGAGGACAATTTGCGGGTGGCCGGCGACCGCGCACGCGCGATTTCGTCCGGTGAAAAACCCTGGACGCTCGAGCGCCTCTACGACCTTTTCCCAATCCTGGGTGAACGCCGAAACCAGCAGGTGGAAAAGCTCTCGGGAGGCCAGCAGCAGATGGTCGCCATCGGTCGCGGACTGATGACGCAGCCGAAGCTGCTACTGTGCGACGAGATCAGCCTGGGGCTCGCGCCCAAGGTCATTGGCGAGATCTATGACATGCTTCCCGTTATCCGACAGGCCGGCACGGCCATTCTCCTTGTCGAGCAGGATGTGTCGCTGGCCCAGAAGAGTTCCGACCGCGTCTTATGCATGCTGGAAGGGCGCATCACGCTGACCGGCAAATCCGCTGACCTGACCCGCGAGGCGATTGCGGAAGCCTATTTCGGAGCAAAACATGAAGTGGATTGACGCGATCATCCAGGGCCTGCTGCTCGGCGGTCTCTACGCCCAATACGCGATCGGAATGTCGCTGATGTTCGGCGTCATGCGCATCGTCAACATCGCCCATGGCGATCTTGTCGTACTTCTGGCGCTGATCGGCATCTCGGCTGCCG
Source organism: Rhizobium sp. BK289 (assembly GCF_014193575.1). Taxonomy (NCBI): domain Bacteria; kingdom Pseudomonadati; phylum Pseudomonadota; class Alphaproteobacteria; order Hyphomicrobiales; family Rhizobiaceae; genus Rhizobium; species Rhizobium sp. BK289. The sequence goes on along the minus strand of NZ_JACHZO010000010.1, from coordinate 50,360 downwards.
CCGCCTTCGGGCTGGGTCCCGGCTTTGTCATTCTCCTGCTGGTTCCCGTCGGCGCACTTGTCGGCTGGGTATTGCAGCGCGGCGTTCTCAATTTCGTCGTCGGCGAAGACCCGCTGCCGTCGCTGATCGCCACGTTCGGCCTGTCATTGGCATTGCAGAATTTCATGCTGACCATCTGGTCAGCCGATACGCGGTCGCTGAATGTCGGTCCGCTGGCGCTGAAATCGTTCAATGTCGGCGGCGTCCATGCCGGCGTGCTGCCGATCATTATCTTCGCTGTCGCCGTGGGACTGACCGCGCTGCTCGACATCGTCCTGAAATCGACCCGCTTCGGGCGTGGCCTTCGGGCGGCGGCGGCCGACAAGGATGCCGCCGTGCTTTCCGGCGTCGATACCAAATCGATCTATGCGCAGGCGACGGCGGTTGCGGTGGCCATTCTCGGCATCGCCGCTGTCTTTCAGGCCGCGCGCACGACGGTTTCACCTTCGGATGGCGGGGCGCAGCTGATCTACGCCTTCGAGGCGGTCATCATCGGCGGCATGGGATCGATCTGGGGCGCCTTCGCGGGCGGTCTGATCCTCGGTGTCGCCCAGGTCGTCGGCGCCTATGTCAATCCGAGTTGGGGCATCCTGATCGGCCACCTGGTGTTCCTGCTGGTCCTGATCTTTCGCCCCCAGGGCCTCATGGCGCGTCAATAGGAGTGTCGAAATGAATCCGTCTCGCGTTCTCGTCAATCGTCACACGCTGTCGAGCAAGATTGCCATCCCGCTTGCGCTTTGTCTCCTTCTCGCCATCCCTACCCTGCCCTTCTGGGCGCCGAGCGGCCAGATTCGGCTGGTGATCGAATTGTCGTGCTTCATCGCCATCGCGCAGATGTGGAACCTGCTTGCCGGCTATGGCGGCATGGTCTCCGTGGGCCAGCAGGCCTTCATCGGCGCGGGCGGCTACTCACTGTTTGCGCTCTCGTCATTCGCGGGGCTCAATCCGTTCCTGGCCGTGCCGCTGGCGATCATCCTGCCGGCGGTGCTCGCCGCGCCCTCCTATCTGCTGCTCCGCAAACTCGACGGTCCCTATTTCGCCATCGGCACCTGGGTCCTGGCCGAGACCTTCCGGTTGATCACCAACAATCTCGACGTCGTCAACGCAGGCTCGGGCATGACGCTGCGGGCCATGGGCAGCTTCACGCCGCACCAGCGCGAGATCGGGCTGACAGTCCTTTGCGCGCTTCTGCTTCTGGCGACGGTGGGCGGCACCTTCCTCCTCTTGCGCTCGCGGCTCGGTCTTGCGCTGACAGCGATGCGCGACGATCCGGTCTCGGCGGCCAGTCAGGGCGTCAATGTCAACCGCATGCGCTTCGCGATCTACGTTGTCGCGGCGATGGGAACGGGCCTTGCCGGCGCGATCTACTACATGGCCCAGCTGCGCATCTCGCCGACCAGCGGCTTCGATCCCTACTGGTCGTCGATCTGCATCTTCATCGTGATGGTCGGCGGTATCGGCCATATCGAGGGCCCGATCATCGGCGCGCTGCTCTATTTCTTCGCAACCCGCATCTTCGGTCAGTATGGCGCGAGCTACCTCGTTGTTCTCGGTGTGCTGACAATGGTCATGGCGCTTTTTTCGCCGACCGGACTATGGGGCATCCTCAACAGGATACGGCATTGGCCGTGGTTCCCGGTCAGCCATACGGTCGTCAGGCCTGACACTGTGCAGCACTGAGCAATCTGTTTAAGCCGCCCCGGCGAATTGCCGGGGTGCCCTTGCACGAGCGCGCGATCAAGAACGGGCGGTGTGCGAATTTCTCAGAGAAAAAATGACGGCTTAAAGTCCAATGAGAGCGGCGCGAGCGCGGGTTCAATGAAACGCAGAAGCGAGTTAGCCGAACGCCAGCGTCGGCACGTCGACGATCGTTGATCCGCCATCCACGGTCAGAATAGCGCCGGTGATGATCGACGCTTCCGGCGAACACAGGAAGGCGATCGCTGCAGCGACTTCGTCGGGATGGGCAGGTCGCCCCAGCGGAACGTCGCGTGTGACCATCTGGTAGGCCTCCTCGCGCGACTTCAGATCGAGCCGCGCCTGCAGCTCGGCCATTTCGGCATCCGCCATCTCGGTGGCAACCCACCCGGGGCAAACCGCGTTGCAGCGCACCCCCTGGCGACCGAAATCCCGCGCTATGGAACGAACGACGCCGATCTGCGCATGCTTGGCCACGGTGTAGCCGAAGGCGCTTGCCGGTGCGGCAAGGCTGGCGATCGAGGCCGTCACCGCAATGGCGCCCTTTCTCTTCACAAGCTCGGGCATGGCGGTGCGCAGGAGGACCACGGCGGTATCGAGGTTGGCCCGGCGGGCGCGCTCCCATTCGTCATCCGTGGTTTCGGAAATCGTTGCAAAACCGTGGCCGCCTGCATTTGCGACCACGATGTCCAGGCCGCCAAATCGCTGGACCGTCATGGCGATTGCAGCCTGGGCTTCTGACGGCTCCGCGCAATCACCAATGAAGACATGGGCGCCGATGGGCTTCGCCACCGCCTCGAGCTGCGCGCGCCGTCGGCCCATGATGACCACGTCGGCGCCCTCCGAAGCGAGGCGGCGCGCCGTTGCTGCGCCTATGCCCGTGCCGCCGCCAGATATAAGGGCGACCTTGCCTGTAAATCTTGCGGTCATTGCAATGCCGATCCTTCCGCTGCCGCAGTTTCCGAATAGCCGAGATAAAGCCTGTGCATCAGCGCGGGGTCGCGCGCCAAGGTCTGGCAGTCGCCGTCATAGACGACCTCGCCGCGGCGGAGCACATAGGCGCGGTTGCCGATGGCCAGCGCCAGCGTGGCGAATTGTTCGACCAGGATCACCGCCATGCCGCTATCGGCAAGGCGGCGCACGGCCGTCATCAGTCGGCTGACGATGACAGGTGCAAGGCCGGAAGACATTTCGTCGATCATGATGATCCTGGGCCGATTGACGATGGAGCGGGCGATGACGAGCATCTGCTGCTCGCCTCCCGACAGCATCCCGGACTTGACGTTGCGCCGCTGCAAAAGCTCCGGAAACAGGTCGTAGGCCTCCGCTAGATCCGCATCGGCATGCAGCGCCACCTTGAGGTTTTCTTCCGTCGTCATCTCGGGAAAAACGGTTCTGCCCTGCTCGACATGACTGAGCCCGCGTTTGGCGCGGGTTCCTGGCCGCAGCCGCGCCAGATCGAGATCATCTATCTCGATGGCACCGGCCTTGTGAGGGATGATGCCTGACAAGCTCTCTAGCAATGTCGTCTTGCCCGCACCATTGGAACCGAGCAGAACGCTGATCTCGCCGCTGCGCGCCACGAGATCGACGCCCCTGATGACAGGTATTCCTGATCGATCGACGCGCAGGCCCGTAATCTTCAGCAATGTCACGCTGCAACCTCCCCGAATTCAACACCCATATAGGCTTTTTGCACAACAGGCATGGCGAGAACCGTTTCCGGCTGCCCATTGGCGATCACACGTCCGAAGTCGAAGACGGTGATCTGGGAGCACGCATTGCGGACAAGGTCCATGTCATGCTCGATGAGGAGCACCGCACTGCCGAAGGTCGCAGGAATGGCGGCGATCCGTTCGCCGAGTTTCAGCGCCTCATCATAGGATACGCCGGCCGCTGGCTCGTCGAGCAGGATAATCGGCGGGCGCGCAGCCACGACGCCGGCCACGTCGAGAAGACGTCTCGTTCCCGCATCGACGGCTGCAATGGGCGTATCCGGTGACGGTGCGCCTGCCCAGGCCAGCAGTGCCTCGATTTCGCTTGGCGATGCCGTTCTGGCGGCGAGCCTCATGTACTCGCCGACGCGCAGCTCCGGCGCGATGCGTGTGGTCTGCCAGGTGCGGCGGATGCCATTTCGGGCGCGATCGGTCGCCGAAAGCCCGTCAACGGCATTTCCTTCCAGCAGGATCGACCCTTCATAGCGCTGCAGGAAGCCGGCGATCGCATCGACGAGGGTGGACTTGCCGGCACCGTTTGGCCCTATAAGGCCGACCACCTTGCCGGCGGGAACCGCCAGGTTGACCTTGTCGAGCGCCGTAACCGCGCCATAACGCACGGTGAGGTCGCGGATTTCCAGCGCGTTGCCGCTTTTGTGCACCGCTTTTGCAGGCAGTGCAGCCGCCTGCGGTACGCGCATCTGCGGCGCGCGGCGCGGCAGCAGCTTGCCGAACAGCCGCGTCCAGGTTTGCGCAATCGCCTCGCCGGTCGACAGTGCCTGTACGGCGCCGAGGGCGAAGAAGATGTTGCCAATGTCCTGTGGCAGGTTCAGCCGGCGCAAGAGCTCGGGAAACAGGGTGATCATGGCGCCGCCGATGATCGTGCCGAGCGTCAGATGTGCGCCGACCATGGTCGCCACAGCAAAGAGCGCAAGCGACTGCATCATGGAGAAATTGTCGGCGACAAGCGTTCCGAGATAGCCAGCGAGCAATCCGCCCGCCATGCCGGAGATGAAGGCACTGATCGCAAACGCGCTGAGCTTGGCGCGGGCAATGGAAACGCCGTGCGCGGCGGCGGCACGTTCGGAGTGGCGGATCGCGAGCCACGATACGCCGAGCCTCGACCGGTTGACAAATTCGAGCGCCACGGCGATCACGCCGTAGGTTGCGAGCACGAAGACGAAATAGCCGCGATCGGTGTCGAACAGCTCCGGTCGGGCAACCTGCGTGAACGTCGTCTGTCCCGGAAAGGTAATCGTTGCCAGGACTGTGTCGAAGGCGGCCGCGAAGCCAAGCGTGACGATGGCGAGGTTGATGCCGCGCAATCTCAGCGCCGGCAAGCCGATGGCTACGCCGACCGGCACGGCGGCGAGACCGCCGACGACGATCCACAGTGCCAGACCGCCGGGGGCTTCGACGAGATTGAGATAGCCCGTGACCCAGGCGCCGACGCCGGCAAACGACATCTGGCAGAGCGAAATCATGCCTGTCCGGCCGGTCACCAGCCCCAGGCTTTGCAGGGTGATGCCAACGATGAAGACAGCGGTGATGAGAAACACCCAGTATTTGGGCAACAGAATGAGCACGAGCACGCCGAGGACGACAAGCGACAGTGCAGTGGAAAGGGCGGCGCGAAGACTAGCGTGCTTCATCCCAACGGGCTCCTCTCTGGGACCAAAGAAGGACAACAAGAATGACAAGGAAAGGAACCGTGCTCCGATACTCGCTGACGAAATTGATGGCGCTGACGAGGCCTTCGAGGACGCCGATCATAACGCCACCGAGAAGGGCGGCGCGAAAGCTTGCGAAGGCGCCGATGAGGGCCGCCGCCAGAGCCGGCACGACAAGCAGGCTGAGCGAGGCGAAATCGGGCGAACGCAGCGGCGCGATGATCATCAGCGCTAGCGACGTCACGCAACCCGTCACGGCCCAGACGCCCAGCGACAGCAGGCGGACACGGATGCCGATCAGTTCGGCGGCCATCGGTCTCTGCGACAGGGCGCGCAACTGCAGCCCGGTTCGGCTTCGCATCAGGAACTGCTCCGTCGCCAGCGTGAAGACAACGGCCAGGACGAGCGTCATGACGGCCGCCCAGGTGACTTCCACGCCGGCAAAGCGGAAGGCTGAGCCAGGGATGAGTTCGGGGAAGTAGTGCGGGTGCTGGCCTCCGGTCAGTCTCAGGCCCAATGCGATGATGCCGACGAGAAGGGCCGCAGTGACGGCGGCTTTCGTCGAGGCGTTGGAACTTGCAAACCACGTCGTCGCAACGAGGCCGATCAGGACACCCGCGAGCGCTCCCCCAGCAAGGCCGGCAATGACCGCGAGGAATAGCGGCACGCCCAGGCTGAAGAGCCCGACCATGATGAAGGTTCCCGTAGCGCCAATGGCTGCTCCGGTAAAGTTTACGACGGCAACGAGACGGTAGGTGAAGATGGCGCAGACGCCCAGAATGGCATAGGCTCCACCTGCCGACAGACCCGCTACGGCCGCTGTTATCAAGGAATTCATAAGGCATTTCCCATTTCTGAGAGACTGGGCTTGGACCCCGGCAGAAGCGAACCCGGCACATGTCCGGGTCCGCCCTGCGTTGCAGTCTTACTTGGCAGCCGCGAGCGTAAACCACCCGGGCGTCTTGATCGTCCACTTGCCATCCACAAGCTGCATGATTTTGGAAGCCTGCATGGAGGAGTGCTTCTTGCCGGGACCGAAGACGTAGGCGCTGCCGGCGATCGGATATTTCAATTCCTTGCCAGCCTTCAGCGCAGCCGTGATGCTGTCGCGGCTGACTTCGCCATTGATGCCCGAGATCGTGTCCACCATGATCTTCGCTGCCAGATAGCCACCCTGCGAGAAGGCGGTCTTCGGCAGGCCAGCCTTGCTCATGGTGGATGCCCAGTCCTTGTTGGCCTCGTTATCAGAGAGTGTGTAGGGTTCCCATTCGGTGCCAAGGTAGATGGGCTGCTTGCTGTCGGCAAGCGCCTTGGCGACGCCCTCGGTGTAGCCCGAGGCCAGGAAGAGCCAGTTGATGCCGCTGATCTTCTGGGCATCGGCCGTCTTGATCCATTGTACGACGCCGGGTTCGACCTGGTTGGTCAAAACCGCATCGCAGCCGGCGTCGCGGGCCTTGATCAGATAGGGCGTCAGGTCGCCCTGGAGCGGGAGGGTCCAATCGACCAGGGTGATCTTCTTGCCGCTCCGCTTTTCCCAGGCGGCAATGGCGCCCGCATAGGCTTCCTGCGTGCCGCCGATGACCGCGATGAAGGCGCAGGTCTTCTCGGATTTCAGCTCCTTGGTGGCGTAATCGAGCATGACGGTCGTCAGCGTGTAGGGACCGACATTGACGGGCGAAATGTTCGGCGTGTTGAAGCAGAGCGGGTCGATGCCGACACCCTGAACGGACACGACGTCATTCTTGGCCAGCGTGCCGGCGTTCACGGCGCAATCGAGGAAGCTGGCGCTTCCTGCCAATGCGAAGACCTCTTTGTTATCGATCAGGTCGCGAGCGGCCTGGGCTGCGACCTGCGGATCACCCTTGTCGTCGGCGATCGTGTATTCGATCTTGCAACCATTGATGCCGCCGGCTTCATTCAACTGGTCGAAAACGGCCTTGGCGGCCTTGGGGGCGTCCGAGAAATCGGCGAGGCCGGTAATGGTGGACACGGCGCCGATCTTGATCGGTCCGGCCTTGCAGGTCGGTGCAGCGGCCGCGGAACCTTGCGAAAGGCAAAGGCAGGCAAGCGAGCCCATTGCTGCGAGTAAGAGTCTGATTTTCATGTAACAGGTTCCCCTTTTCTTGGTGTCGTCACGATGTGGCATGTCAGGACTGATGCACGACGCGCCCTTCGAAATACGTGGTCAGGACCTTGGTCTTGCCGATCCTGGTCGGCGGCACATCGAAAACGTTCTGATCGAGAATGATGAGATCGGCGGATTTTCCGGGCTCCAGAGAGCCGGTGACGTCGTCGATGCCCATCGCCACCGCCGGGTTGATCGTGTAGGCGCGGATGGCGCTTTCCAGGTCGATTGCCTGTTCCGGCCACAGCGAAATTCCGGGAAATTCGCCGAAAGGATTTTGCCGTGTCACCATGCCTTCAATCCCGAACCAGGGATTGGGCAGCGGCACGACCGGCCAGTCCGAGCCGCCGGCGATCAGAGCGCCCGTATCCTTCAATGCGGCGATCGGCCAGAAATTGGTGGCGCGCTCCTCGCCGAGAACCTCCTTGTGCCCCTCCAGAAAGGCGGTCGGGAACCACATGATTGGGCACAGGTCGGCCACCACGCCGAGCTTGGCAAAGCGCTCTATGTCCTGAGGCCGGATGTAGCTGGCATGGGCGATCTGGTGCCTGACGGTTGTGGGTCCGTTGAAATGGCGCACCGCCTCGACAGCATCCAGCATAGCGGTGACGGCAAGATCGCCGGTGCAATGGATCTTCATTCCCATGCCCAGCTTTTCCGACTTGTCGATCATGCGGATCAGGTCGGGCTGCTCGACCAGGAGTTCGCCGCGATGGCCCGGCGGATTTGCGCCATTGGAAATATAGGCTTCATGGAAGGCCGCAGTCTGTGCGCCCGGCACACCATCGAGAAACAGCTTGGTGAAGGCGGGTCGCACATGCATGGTCCGGTAGTCGTCGCGAACGGCGAGCAACGCATCGCCCGCGAGACCGAAGATGAAGCCCGGCGCGACCAGCGGCAGCGAGCCGACGGCCCAGGCAGTCAGGTCACTGGAACGATCGAGCTCGGCCAGAGCCTGAAGGATGGGCAGCGCGGTCGCCGCCTCCTGAAACCCGGTGACGCCGAGCGAATTGGCGATCTCGACCGCCTGCTTGACCGAGGATTTCCGCATGTCGGCCGTAAAGGCCTGATCGGCGGCAAATTCGACGATGCCGGAAGCCGCTTCGATGAGTAGCCCGGTCAACCGGCCTGTCTTTGGGTCGCGTCCGAATGAACCCTGCGGCGGCGCCTTGATATTGTCGGAGATGCCGGCTGTCCGCATGGCCACCGAGTTGACCCAACGATTGTGCATGCTTTCGTCGCGCAGCATGACGGGGTGATGGGGGCTTGCCGCGTCGAGCTTAGCAAGAGAGGCATCGCAGTTGAGCGTTGAGATCATGTCGCCGCCCCAGGCATTGCCGACCACCCAATGGCCCGCCGGGGTCCGCTCTGCCTGGGCCCGCACGTAGTCGCAGATCTCATCGACCGAAGCATTGTAGGGGAACTGCATCTCATAAAGCGCCGACTGGCCGGCCATGAGAATATGGACGTGAACGTCGATGAAGCTGGGCATCGCCATCTGGCCTGCCAGCTCAACGCGCTTTGTGTCTGGGCCGCATGCGGCCTGGACTGCGGCATCGCCGATGCACAGGATGCGCCCGTCGCGGATCGCCAGTGCGTCTGTCCAGCTGCCGGTTGCATCCGCAGTATAGATGCGGCCACCGGTCAAAATCAGATCAGCAAATGCGTTCATGTCTTCCCCAGTCTGTTGTCTTGCAGAAAGCCAGCCGCATCCAACGCCGCCAAGGCGGTCGCGGGTCGGTCCGATCTTTCATTGTCAGCTATAGACGCTCTCGCGTCCGTTGCCTCCGCAGTGCGGCATAGCGGCCCGCCTTCGGAGCTCGCCTGCAAATCGTTCTTTGTTGTCTAAAAGACCCACAGCACTCGCGGCAAGTTCTGCCCGATATATCTGTGATCCAGCGTTCCCATATTCCGCGTCCTTGTCTGTGAACGCGTCCCGTATTTTCCGGGCCTTTGTCTTTTGTTAAGGGGTATCTTATGGCGATCACCAGGCCACGATATAGTGCAAATGCACTATAAGGGAGCCATTTGCGGGGCTCCTGATGCGGGACGACCTCTATCCCCGGTCACCATGGCTCGCGAGGCGGGCGAGTTCCACTTTGTTGTGTACGCCGATCTTCCGGTAGATCGCACTGGTCTGGTTGCGCACCGTGTTGACGGAGACATCCAGCTTTTCGGCGATGCTGCGAGCAGTGGCGCCCGCGCTGAGCATTTCCGCAATCTGCCTTTCCTTGGGCGAAAGCAGTTTCCACGGATCTTTCGGCTGGAGCGAAAGCATCCAGAGGTCGCTGGAATAGCGCGAGCGCGAGAAGACTGTGCCTTGCCTGCTCGACAACCGCTCCTGCCTGACGATCTCCTTCAGACGCGTCGAGGGTTTTTGTCCCCGGTGCAGCGTGGCGGCTAAAGCGGCTTCGAAACCCGGAGACGCGAGAAACAGTTCGCCATCATGGTCAAGCAATGCCCAATGGCTGTGCGGATCGACCCCCAGGTTGAGGTCATATTGCAGGCTCAGCGAGAGCGCCTGTTCCAGATGCCTGAGAATTGCCAGAAAATCGGCGGTTTCCGTTTCTGAAAAGGCCGGCCCCTTGCCGAAGCGATAAAGCGACATGAAGAAGTTGAAGGGCCCCTCACGGACATGGCAATGGCCGTTGAGAATCTGGTTCAGGTTGAACTCGTCGGAGAGCGCCTTGAAATCGGGATGTAACGAACTGCCGTCGAGGGTGATCGACTTGGCGAAAAGTTTCAGCGAGCGACCCGTCCGGATAAAGGGATCGTGGGTCTGTCGTGTCTTGACCGCAGCCTCGAAGTTCTGCGGGAGCCCACTCAGGTTCGTATGGATGATGGAAATCTTGCCTCCGCGAAACAGCGACCATCCACACCAGGCAGCGTCGAAGACGATGACATCACGCACGAGATCGAACATATGCTGCTGAAACCGCAACGGCGTATGCGTGTTCGCCTTGTCGATCAAGGTCAGGACAAATTCGCTCAACTCGTAGCGGTTCACGGTCTGCCGATACCTTTCACGTCCGAGTCCGCCTGCGGACGGATCGGATTTCTTCCCGAGCGTCATCATGCCGATGGAAAGTTTACGGTCAATTATCCTGCTGGATCAGGATGCCGGACGCTGCATGTACAGCCAATTGCGTGTGCGGTTATCCGCCGAAGCTGCCTGCCTGCGTCGGAACATGCACGAAGTTGCGATCGAAGTAGAGAAGCGCGTGGCCGTCCTTGCGGGAACGGATTTCGGTGACCTCGCCGATCAGGATATTGTGCGTTCCCACCAACTTGATATCGACCAGACGGCAATCGAAGGACACGATGGCATCGTTGAGCGCCTGGTTGCCGGATTTGAGGTTCTGCCACTCCGCCGCTGCATAGCGCGCATCCATGCTCTGTTCCTGACCCGCAAAAATCGAGGCCAGATCGCGATGTTCGCCGGTCAGGACGTTGACGCAAAAGCGCTTGTTCTCGGTGAAGAGGCTCGTTTGCGCCGAGCGTGAATTCATGCAGACCAGAAGCGTTGGCGGTTCGTCGGTCACCGAACACATGGCCGTGGCCGTAAAGCCTCCGCGGCCCGCGGGACCGTTGGTGGTAATGACATTGACGGGTGCACACACCCGTGCCATCGCATTGCGAAACTCTGTCTTGGCAACCACGTCTTCTTTGGCGACCGCAACTTCCATGTAAATTCCTCCCGGCAAAAAGGTCGAACGGAGCTGCGGCAGGGCTGCTGCACTGTCTGCACCTCCGTCAAGGCATCATGAGGCTGGCCTGTCCTCACCCGTTGAGGGGCGGCAGCCACGTATCGCCGGTCCAGCCGCTCTGGTCGTAATCGGCCATGCATTGATCCACGAGCGCTTCCATCTGCTTCAGCGTGCCGCCGCGTTCGGCGCCCTTGAGCACCTGCAGGCGGACCTCCTCCGGCGCGCCAGCATAATTGAGTTCGTAAAGCGCGTGACGCCCGCCGAATTCAGTCCCGGTCGCATCCCAGAGCAGTTTCATGATCTTGATGCGCTCAATGTGACCCATGTCGTTCGATCCACGAACATATTGGGCGAGGTAGCGATCGATCTCGGGATTGCCGAAATCCTTGGCGGAAGACGGCAGGTAAATAAGGCCCGACGCCACCGTTCGGCGGATCAGGTCGATGACCTTGGGATAGGCCTCCGACATGAAGGTGCGATAGCAAAGGGCGGCCTCTAGGTTAGGCAACACGGTGCCATTCGCCCACTTCACGGGATTATACGCCATGGCGTTGGAAAACGCCCAGAACTGGTGGCGCGTGGCGATGACTTCGCCGAGCATGGCCTGATTGCCGCGGAAGGCGTCGCCGCCGGTTGCTCTCAGCGCTTTGGCCAGCAGGCCGGAAACGAAGTCGAGCTTGACCGCGAGCCGCGTGCAGCCCTGGAAGCAATAGCCGTGCATGAAGCCGGAGGCCGGGTGGAACGAAAGGATCTTGGCCGCATCGCGCAGAACGAGCACGTCTTCCCAAGGCACGAAGACATTGTCGAGAACGAGAATGGCGTCGTTCTCATCGAAGCGCGACGACAGCGGATAATCAAACGGATGGCCGACCGTGTTGGCGGTTTCCTCGTAGGAGACGCGGCAGAAGAGCTTCACGCCCGGCGCGTTCAGCGGAACGATGAACATGACCGAGAGCGACGGGTCCTCGGTGACCGTGACCGAACTCTGGGCCAGGAAGTTGTAATGCGTCAGCGCCGAAGAGGTCGCAACCACTTTGGCGCCGGAGACATAGATGCCCGCATCCGTTTCCCTGGTGATGTGGACGAAGACGTCCTTGACCGCTTCCGCCGGCTTGTGGCGGTCGATCGGCGGGTTGACGATAGCGTGGTTCATGAACAGCACGTTTTCCTGCGCGCGCTTGTGCCAGGCCAGCGCATTGTCCTTGAACGGACCGTACCAGTCGGCGTTTGCGCCCAGCGTATTCATCAGCGCCGCCTTGTAGTCCGCCGTGCGGCCCATCCAGCCGTAGGAAAGGCGCGCCCAGTCGGCAATCGCGCCCTGCTGGGCCACAAGATCTTCGGAGGATTTGGCGACGCGGAAATACTTATGCGTATAGCCGCCGGACCCGGTATCGGTCGGCGAAGTCAGGCGATCCTTCGACTTCGGGTCGTGAAGCGCATCATAGAGCCGGGCAAGCGACCGCGCCGAATTGCGCATCGACGGATGCGTCGTCACGTCGGCTACGCGCTCGCCATTGATATAGACCTCGCGGCCATCCTTCAGGCTTTCGAGAAATTCCGCGCCCGTAAACGGGCGCGACTTGTCGGCCCGGAAATCCTCGGGTTTCAGATGAGCCTGGCGCTGCTGAATATTCATGGTTTCCTCCCTTGACGTTGATCAAGGAATAGCGCTTGCCATCGCCCGCCTCCATGGACAGAATGGCAAAATCGATTGCACTTTTTTCGATGAATGACATGGATCGGAGCGTTCCAAACTTTTTCGTCTACGGCGAGCCCGCCCGCGCGCTCGACATCGGCTTCATGCATGTGGAGACGGTTATGGAGCGAAAACATGTGCATATGGGCAAGGTTGAGGCCCATATGCACAGGTCCATGGCGCAAATCACCTTCTGGACCTGCGGCCGGGGCCGGTACTATATCGAAGATCAGCAATTGGATTTTATCGCGCCCGCCGTCAGCTTTGTGCCGAGCGGCACCGTGCATGGCTTCACCGTGGATGCCGAGGAAGCGGACGCCATCGTCGCGTCCATAGCCGACAGCGCGCTGCCGCCGGTTGGGGCACTATCTAGCCTTTCGCTGCATCGGCCGGTGATGGTCAGGTCAATCACGCCCGACCCGGTTTGGCAGCAGACGGAAGCCACGATGATGCGCCTTCTGGGCGACTATCGTAGCAGCATCTCCCATACGCTGGGTGCGCTGATCGCCGTGGCCCTGAATGACATCGCGACCCTCGTACAGCGCAGCGCGACGGCCATGACGGTCGATCAGGACGGTCTGGGCTCGGGCTTCCGGGCCCTCGTCGAACAACACTTTCGCGAGAACTGGCCGCTCGAACGCTATATCGACGCGCTGGCCACCACCACCCATCTCTTGTCGAAGGCCGTGCGCTCCGCCTATGGGGCCACGCCCAAAGCCTTTATCGAGCAGCGACGACTTGTCGAGGCGAAGCGACTTCTGCTCTTCACCGTCCGGTCCGTGGAAGATGTCGGATACGAAGTCGGCTTTCGCGATCCGGCCTATTTCTCACGGGTCTTCCGGGCCGCCACGGGCCAGCCGCCGGGGCTTTGGCGGCTGCAGAACGCGGAGAAAATGTGAGCCTGCGGCAGCCCCGTCAGAGCTGGATCCAGGCCGTCTTCAGGTCGGTATATTTGTCCAGCGCATGCAGCGACTTGTCGTGGCCATTGCCAGATTGCTTGACGCCGCCAAGCGGCACCGTGCCGTCGGCCCCGCCATAGCTGTTGACATGGACGACGCCCGCGCGGATGGCCCGCACCATGCGGTGAGCGCGGCTCAGGTTGGAGGTCCAGACGGCCGAGGCCAGACCGTAGTCCGTGCCATTGGCGATCGCGACGGCTTCGGCTTCCGTATCAAACGGGACGATCGACAGAATGGGGCCGAAAACTTCCTCGCGCGCCAGCGTCATTTGCGGCGTGACCTCGAAGACAGTCGGCTGCATGTAGAAGCCGCCGGTATCCTGAAGTATCTGCCGGCCGCCCGCCACAAGCCGCCCGCCTTCTTCGAGACCGCTCTGGGCAAAGCCGAGGTCTTTGTGCAGCTGGGCCTCGCTCGAAATCGCGCCCGCCTCGGTCGACATGTCCAGCGGATCGCCGACCTTGATGCGCGACGCAAGGGCGGAAATCTTTTCCGACAGTTCGGCGGCGATGGAACGCTCGACCAGCAGGCGCGAGCCTGCCACGCAGACCTGGCCGGAATTGCGGAAAATGCCGTTGGCGGAGACCTTGGCGACGCGATCAAGATCGGTTGCGTCGGCAAAGACGATGTTGGGCGATTTGCCGCCGAGTTCCAGATAGACGCGCTTGAGATTGGAGCGCGCGGAATATTCCAGCAGGCGGCGTCCGACCGGACCCGAGCCGGTGAAGGCCAGAACGTCGATATCCTTGTGAAGGCCGATCGCCTCGCCGGTGATCGCACCGCGGCCGGTCACCACGTTGAGCACGCCTTCCGGCAGGCCGGCCTCGGCGCAGAGTTCTGCCAGACGAAGCAGCGTTAGCGATGCGCCTTCGGCGGGTTTCAAGACAACCGAATTGCCGGCCGCAAGCGCCGGCGCGATCTTCCACGCGCCGATCATCATGGGAAAATTCCAGGGCACGATGGCCGCAACCACGCCCACCGGTTCACGCTCGATGAGCGCCAGAATGTCATGCGATGTCGGGGCGATTTCGCCATAGACCTTGTCGAGCGCCTCGGCATAGTAGCGGAAGGTCCCCGATGCGCTGGCCGGCTCCGCCTTCAGCGCCATGGAAATTTCCGTACCGTTGTCGCGCACGCCCAGAACGGCAAGTTCCAGCGCATGGCGGTCGATGAGATCGGCGATCTTGAACAGGACTTTCTTGCGCGCCGCCGGAGAGGTCTTGGACCATGTACCCTTCTCGAACGACGCACGCGCTGCACGCACGGCCGCGTCAACATCCGCCGCAGATGCGTCGGCAAGGGTCGTCAGGCGCGAACCGTCAATCGGGGATATGACCTCGAGGGTCGCGTCATCGGCCGCATCGCGCCATTCACCGTTGATGAAGAGGCGCTGCGCCGGAACAGGCATGTGGCGAAGGCGATCAATATCTGCTTGCACCGGAAACTCCATGTCAGGATGGGAAAGGACGGCGCGAGGCGCCGTCCCGGATATGGTGGCTATCAGTCGATTTGCGTCGCGCCGAGGCGGGCAAACTGAGCCGGATTGGCTGCTTTCAATCTAGCTGCCGCCAGGAAACCAAGGACAGCGGCAATGAGCACAAGCCCCGGAAGGAAGATGGCCAGTGCCCCGGTCGCGCCTGCCAGATCGCCGAAATGAACGGCGATATAATAGACGAGCGCCAGAAGAACGACACCGGTGATCACTGGCAGCACCTTGGTCACGACCGGGTTCGACTCCACGCCGGGATTGCGGCTGAAGAAGACGACGATGGCAAAGGCCGTCGACGCCATCAGCAGGATGATGGCCAGCGTCGCCACGTTGGTCAGCCACGAGAACTGTGCAAGCACGGGATCGAGCCCGAGTGCGGCAAAGATGGCCACGACAATGACCGCAATCACCGTCTGGACGATCGAGGCGACATGCGGGCTGTGGAAGACCGGATGGGTGACGCCGAGAGATGATGGCAGCAGGCCCTCGCGGCCCGCGACATACATGTAGCGCGCCACACCGTTGTGGAATGCCAGAACGCCGGCAAAAAGACTGGAGACGAAGAGAACGTTCATCACCACCGTGATCCAGTGGCCGACATAGCGTTCCGCAAGACCGAACAGGAAGGTCGTCGGATCCTTGAGCCCCTGGAGCGTCGGAACGAGCTTGTCGACGCCTTCGCCACTCACCATCAGCCATGAGGTGAACATGTAGAAGACGCCGATGATGAGGACCGACGAATAGGTCGCACGCGGTACCGTCAGATGCGGATCGCGGGCCTCTTCGCTGAAGATGGTCGTCGCCTCGAAGCCGATGAAGGCGGCAAAGCAGAAGAGAAGACCAATGGACGGCGATCCGGACAGGACAGTTGCAGGCGTGAACGAGGCCAGCGAAAGCCCGCTATCGCCACCCTTCATGAAGATCGCGACATCGATCACCAGCACGACAAGATATTCCAGGAGCACCAGCACCGTGAGAATCCTGGCCGAAAGATCGACACGGCGATAGCCGAAGAGCGCCACGATGCCGATGCCGATATAGGTCCAGACCCACCACGGCAGTTCCAGTCCCATGCCGGCAAAAAGGCCGGAGGTGGCCGCACCGAACATGCCGAACACGCCGATCTGCATGGCATTATAGGCCAGAATGGCGACCATCGCGGCACCGCCGCCGAGAAGCCCGCCCAGCCCCTGCGCCGTATAGGCGTAAAAGGCGCCCGCATTGCGGATATGCCGCGCCATGGCGACGTAGCCGATCGAAAACAGCAAAAGAATAAGCGTGACGATGAGGAATGTGCCGGGAATCCCCGGACCATTGCCAAGCAGCATGGACAGCGGAACCCCGCCGGCCACTGCCGTCAGCGGCGCAGCCGCCGAGACGACGAGAAAAGTGACGCCCAGCGCGCCGAGGCTGTTTTTACGCAGCTGATTTTGCCCGGTCCTTTCCGGGATCTGTGCAGACATGTTGAAAGCTCCCCTGCTTTTTCACGATTTCGAAGCGAAAAATTGTCCGGTGTGCCCGGATCTTGCATTTTTCGGTTCAGTTATTGAACCGTTGATTTAAATATAGACTTGCAATTAATCCCGAACGCTGTCAAGTTAATTCGCATGTTAAATATCTCCCTCCGGGGGAGCGTGCGCAGCATGAGGCGATCGGACAACCCGCTGAGCATGTGAAGGGACATCATGAGCACTGTCGCCAAGGCACTTTCTGTACTGGAGACACTCGCGGACATGCCGGGAGAACCCGGCCTGACGCAGATCGCGCGCGCCGTTCAACTCGACAAGGCAACCACACATCGGATGCTGGTGGAGTTGGAGAAGTTCGGCTTCATCGAGCAGGAAGTGACCACGCGCTGTTATCGGCTTGGCAACGCACCTGTCCGCCTCGCCCATATCCGGGAAAGCCGCTATCCGTTTTTGGATGTCGTGCTGCCGCAAATCCGCCGGCTGGCGGCAGAGACCAATGAAACCGTGCATCTGTCGCGCTTCATCAGCGGGCGGCTTGCCACGGTGCATGTGACGGAATCGACCCACGCCAACCGTGTGACGATCCCAAGCGGCGCGATCCTTCCGCTGCATGCGACCGCCTCGGGGATTGCGTTTCTTTCCGCGCTTCCCATGGCGGAGCGCAACGCGCTGCTGGGCGACGCGCTGGAGACATTCACGGCGCAGACGGTCGTCTCCCGCACGATCCTTGAGCAGACCATCCGGGACGCGGTGGAGCGAGGCTATTCGGCAAGCCAGAGCGGCTTTGACCTCGGCGTGTCGAGCGTCGCTGCGCCCATTCTGGACAATCGCAATCACCCGATCGGAACCGTGGCCGTTGCCTGTCCGGAAACGCGAATGTCACCACGGGAGATCGAGAAATACGGGGCCATGGTCGCGCAGACGGCCAGGGATGTCACCCGCGCCTATTGGGGAACCAAACAAAAAGCAGGCTAAGCCGCATGGGAGCAAATATATGAAGTCAAAGAGAACAGACCCGCACATCCTCATCATCGGGACGGGCGACACGAAAAGCGACGAACTGACCTTCATGGCGCAAACCATCCGCGAGGGTGGTGGCGTGCCTGTCATGGTCGATGTCAGCGTCTTGTCCGATCCGCCCTATGTCAGCGAATTCGATCGCCACGACATCGCCGCCGCCGCCGGCACGACGATCGCGGCGATCATCGACAGCGGGGACGAAAACACCGCGTTGGAATGGATGGCGCGCGGGGCGTGCGCGCTGGTCAAACGCCTGCATGCGGAAGGTCGTGCCGACGGCGTGCTCATGCTCGGCGGATCAATGGGAACGGACCTAGCGCTCGATGTCGCCAAGGTGCTGCCCGTCGGCGTACCGAAATTCGTCATCTCGACGATTGCTTATTCGCATCTCCTGCCACCCGACCGCATCGCACCGGATCTGATGATGATCCTCTGGTCGGGCGGGCTTTACGGCCTGAACGCCATATGCCGGTCCATCCTTTCCCAGGCAGCCGGTGCGGTCCTGGGCGCGGCGCGGCTCGGCGAGCCCGTCGAGGACAGGAAGCCTCTGGTCGGCATGACGTCGCTCGGCTCGAGCTGCCTCAAATATATGAAGACGCTGAAGCCGGAGCTGGAAAAGCGTGGCTATGAGGTCGCAGTCTTTCATTCGACCGGCATGGGCGGGCGGGCCTTCGAGCATATCGCTGCCGAGCGCGGTTTCGTCGCGGTGATCGATTTCTGCATTCAGGAAGTGTGCAATCACGC
Source organism: Rhizobium sp. BK289 (assembly GCF_014193575.1). Taxonomy (NCBI): domain Bacteria; kingdom Pseudomonadati; phylum Pseudomonadota; class Alphaproteobacteria; order Hyphomicrobiales; family Rhizobiaceae; genus Rhizobium; species Rhizobium sp. BK289. Next base: position 32,032 of record NZ_JACHZO010000010.1, on the reverse strand, counting down.
CAATGGCAGCGTCGTCACATCAGGGGCCGACCGGCTGGAAAATGCCGGAAAGGCGGGCGTGCCGCAGATCGTTGCTCCGGGCGCGGTCGACATGGTCGATCTTCCCGCATGGCAATCATTGCCCGCGCATCTGGCGGAGCGGCCCTACCACGCCCACAATCGCCTCATCGGCTCGATCACGCTGTCCGCCGAAGGCCGGCGCAACATGGCGCGCCTGATCGCGGAAAAGCTGGGTAGCGCGACAGGCCCGACGGCGTTCATCCTTCCCACAGGTGGCATCCAGGAATGGGACCAGGAGGGCCAACCGCTCTTCGAGCCGGAAGCCACCGCCGCCTTCAACGACGAAATCCGCCGCGTGCTTCCCCCCCACATCGCCATTGAAGAGGTTGATGGCCATATCAACGGCCCGGAATTCAGCGTCCGGACCCTTGCGCTCTTCGATCGCTGGGTCGCCGAGGGCAAGATCGTGAAAGGTATCCTATGAGCAGCAATGCCGACAAAGCCCTGATCCTCGACTTCGGCGGTGTCGTGACCCGCACCCTCTTCGAGACCCATGCAGAGACGGAGCAGGCGCTTGGCCTGCCGGCCGGAACGCTGACCTGGCGCGGGCCGTTCGATCCCGCCACCGATCCGCTCTGGGTCTCGATGCAGAACCGCGAAATCACCGAGCGCGATTACTGGATGGAACGGACCCGCGAGACCGGCGCGCTCATTGGCGAAACGTGGACGGACATGGTGACCTTCGTGAAGCGGGCGCGCGGTGCCGATCCGGGACTCGTCCTGCGGCCGGAAGCGCGCGACGCCATTCTGAAGGCAAAGGATGCCGGGCTTCGGCTGGCGATCCTGTCCAACGAACTCGACCTCTTCTATGGGGCGGAATTTCGCAAGACGTTCCCGCTGATCGATCTCTTCGATGTCATCGTGGATGCCACCTACACGAAGATCCTGAAGCCCGACCCACGGGCCTATGAACTGGTTCTGGCCGAACTGAAGCTTCCCCGCGAGGCCTGCGTCTTCGTGGACGACCAGAAGAAGAATATCGAAGGCGCGGTAGCCGTGAACCTTCCCTACGTGCATTTCGACGTGACCCGCCCGGCAGAGAGCTACGCACAGGCGCTCTCCATGCTCCGCCTATGATCGAGGATCAGATGATGAGCCGCCGCGAGACCAATTTTCTTATCGAGAACAACGCCAAACACTTCTGGCACCCCATGGCGCATCCGGCCGAAATGCTGGCCCATCCGCCCCGCATCATCGACAAGGCCGAGGGCGTCGAAATTACCGATGTCCATGGCCATCGCGTGCTCGACGCGGTCGGCGGCCTCTGGAACGTCAACCTTGGCTATTCCTGCCAGCCGGTGAAGGACGCGATCTATGCCCAGCTCAATGAGTTGCCCTATTATTCGGCCTTCCGAGGCACGACGACATCGCCGCTGATCGAGCTGTCCTACGAATTGCGCGAGTGGTTCGCACCGGACGGCCAGTCGCGCGCCTTCTTCACCTCGGGTGGCTCGGACTCGGTCGAGAGCGCACTGCGCCTTGCGCGTCAGTACCAGAAGGTCATCGGTCAGCCGGAGCGCACCAAGTTCATCTCGCTGAAGAAAGGCTATCACGGCACCCATATCGGCGGCGCGTCGGTCAACGGCAATTCGAATTTCCGGCGCAACTACGAGCCGCTTCTGCCCGGTGTCTTCCACCTCGCCTCGCCCTTCAGCTACCGCAATCCGTTCAACACGGATGACGGCGCGGAAATTGCAAAGGCGATCGCGCGCCAGTTCGAGGACGAGATCGCCTTCCAGGGTGCCGACACGATTGCCGCTTTCATCATGGAGCCAGTCCAGGGCGCCGGCGGTGTCATCGTTCCGCATGAGACCTTCATGCCGCTGATGCGTGCGATCTGCGACAAGCACGGCATTCTCCTTATTGCCGACGAGGTGATCACAGCCTTTGGCCGGACGGGCGCCTGGACCGGTTCGCGGCTCTGGGGCGTCAAGCCCGACATGATCACCACGGCCAAGGCCATCACAAATGGTTTCTTCCCCTTCGGCGCCGTTCTTCTCGGCGACAAGGTCGTCGAGGCTTTCGAGGCCGACAAGTCCGGCATTGCCAATATCGGCCACGGCTACACCTATTCGGGTCATCCGGTCGGGGCCGCCGCCGCGCTTGCGACTCTTCGCGAAACGAAACGCCTCAACGTGCCCGAGAATGCCAAGATCCGTGGCGAGGAACTGCTGGCGGGTCTCGAGGCGCTGAAGGCGAAGCATGAAATCGTTGGCGACGTTCGCGGCAAGGGCCTGATGGCCGCGCTCGAACTCGTGTCCGATCGCAAGACCAAGGCGGGCCTTGCAAAACCGGCCATACAGAAGGTCCAGGATGTTGCCTACGAGGCCGGCGTCATGGTGCGCACCTCCGGCGCGAACGTCATTCTGTCACCGCCGCTCGTCATCACGGCTGCGGACGTTCAGAAGATCCTCTCCGCGCTGGACGCGGGCCTGGCTGCCGCCACCCTTTGAACCTGAAAGGGACTGACAGGCGGGCGCGGGCCCAGCCTGTCAGTCGATCATCTGTCCACGCAAGCGGGCATATCTGCACTCAAAAAGACCGTTGGTGATATCATGAGCAACAACCAAGAACTTCTGGAGCGCCGGGAACGGCTTCTCGGCCGCAATGTCTCGACCTTCTACGAGGAGCCGGTCCATCTCGTTCGTGGCGAGGGCGTCTGGATTTATGACGCCGACGGCCGGAAATACCTGGACTGCTACAACAATGTGCCGCATGTCGGCCATTGCAATCCGCGCGTCGTCGAGGCGATCTGCCGGCAGGCCTCGACGCTCAACACGCATACCCGCTATCTGCACGAAGGCATCCTCAATTATGTCGAGCGGCTGACGGCAACTTTCGACAAGAGCCTGGACACGGCCATCATGACCTGCACGGGCTCGGAAGCCAATGATGTGGCGCTGCGCATGGCGCAGGCCGTCACGGGCAAGACGGGCGTCATCGCGACCGATTTCACCTATCACGGCAACACGACTGCCGTATCGCAGCTGTCCACGCGCATGCCGCCGATCGGCGGCTATGGCGGACATGTGCGCCATGTTCCCGCGCCCGATGGCTATCGTCCGCTCGGCGGCGAAGGGGGCGCGGCCTTTGCGGCCGCCTGGGCGGCCAAGGTCGAGGAGGCGATCGAATCCCTCCAGCAGTCGACGCATGGCTTCTCCGCGCTGATCATCTGCCCCTTCTTCGCCAATGAGGGCTTTCCGGATCTACCGAAGGATTTCATGGCACCGGCCATTGCCGCCGTCCGCAAGGCCGGCGGGCTGGTGATCGCCGACGAGGTTCAGCCCGGCTTTGGCCGCACCGGCACGCATATGTGGGGTCATCAATATGCGGGCTTTGTCCCGGATGTCGTGACCATGGGCAAGCCGATGGGCAACGGCCATCCCGTGGGCGCGGTTGTCGCCTCGGCCGATACGCTCAATGCCTTCCGCATGGCCTTCCGCTATTTCAACACCTTTGGCGGCAACCCGGTCTCCTGCGCAGCAGCCTCGGCGGTGCTGGACGTCCTCAAGGAAGACAAGCTGATGGAAAATGCCGCAACGACCGGCGCCTATGCGCGGGCCGGGCTGGAAAAGCTGGCTGAAAAGCATGACATCATCGGCAATGTGCGCGGCTCCGGCCTGTTCTTCGGCGCCGAACTCGTGCTCGACAAGAAAACCAAGGAACCGGCAAACGCCATCGCCACCCGCGTCATCAATGAAATGCGCCGCCGCGGTGTCCTCATCGGCAAGCTCGGCATTCACCAGAATGCCACCAAGATCCGCCCGCCGATGCCGTTTTCCAAGGAGAATGCCGACCTGATGCTCTCGACGCTGGACGACGTCCTTTCAGGCCTCTGATCATGACGATTGATACGGTTCTGGAACGGAAACTCATCCACAAGGCGCAACTTGCGCTGGCTTTCTGGGGAATTCAGGATAACCCGGTTCTGTTGAAATACCGCGAGAATGCGGTCTTCAGGGTCCGTCTGCCGGACGGGAAGCCGGCCGCGCTGAGGCTTCACCGGCCCAACTACCAGAGTGAAGAGGCGTTGAAGGCGGAACTCGATTTCTCCGCCTATCTCGCCGCAAACGGCATGGCCGTGCCGCAACCGATTGCGGCGCGGGATGGCTCGCTTTGCGTGGCCAGCGAAACAGAGGCAGGGGGCGACATTCAATATGCCAGCCTGATCAGCTGGATGGATGGGAGACCGTTGGGGCGGACCGGCATCGCACTTGATCTTTCCAGGGAACACTCGGTCGCCACGTTTGGGCGGTTGGGACGCCTGTTTGCGCAGCTGCACGATCTGGCTGACAGCTACGCCCTGCCCGCCGGCTTCAACCGCCCGCATTGGGACGTGGCAGGTCTCGTCGGCGATGCGCCGCTTTGGGGCCGGTTCTGGGATTGCGCTGGGCTTTCCGACGCGCAGGCCGGCCGGCTCACCGATCTGCGGCGAACCCTGACAGAGCGGGTGGCGGAAGCCAATTTCGGGTCGCTCGACTATGGGCTGATCCACGCCGACGGCGTGCGTGAAAACATCATGATGACCGATCAGTCGGTCGGCCTGATCGACTTCGACGACTTTGGCTTCGGGTTCCGGCTCTTCGATCTGGCAACCGCACTCTACAAGAACCGTGACGAACCGCACTACGTGGATCTCGAAGCAGCGCTTCTCGAGAGCTACGGTCGCACGCGCGGCCTGCCTGCCGATGTCGCCGGAACGCTTGGTCTCTTCACCGTGTTGCGGAGCCTGACCTATATCGGCTGGGCAGCCACCCGGCCGGAGGTCTCGGCCAAAGTGCCGCGCTATGCGGACGACGCACTGTCGCTTGCGGATCGGTTATTCTAGGCGGAGGGCGGGCGGTGCAGCAGCAAGCGATCGGAGAACCTCAGTTCTGCTGGCTCAGATCGGCGAGTTCATCAAGAAGGTCCAAGAGAATGTCGATCTTCTCGCGGCCGAATCTGGATTGGAGCCGTTCGTAGATGGCTTTGCTTTCCGGCGCCACCTGCTCGATGATGCTGAGCCCGCTCGACGTGATTTCGAGGAGAACGCGGCGTCCGTCGTTCTCGTCCCTCAGCTTCGAGATCAGGCCGCGTTCTTCCAGCGTGCGGATGATGCGCGTCAGGCTGGGCGGCAGGATGAAGGCCTTGTCGGCCATTTCCGAGGCATCGATCACGCCCTGCTCTGCAAGAATCCTGATCACGCGCCATTGCTGCTCGGTCAGGTCGTGGGCCGCCAGCATCGGACGAAAATTTTCCATCACCGCTTCACGCGCCCGCAAAAGGGCAATCGGCAACGAGCGGCGCGTGTTCGGCGGCAAGAAGGCATCCTGGCCTTCGAGTGCAGTCTGCTTTCCGGCGGCGTCTGTCATGTCCTGTCTATTAAACACACCCGACGTTTTTGCAATCACCGTGCAATTAAATTCCGGCGTCACCTTGACCGCCCGAAAATTTAAATTAACATGTTAAATAACAGTCGGGAGGACGCGTTGCCACACTTCAACATCGAATATTCAGCGAACCTCGCTGAGAGAATCGACATGCAGGCCTTGGTGGATGTGATCCACTCGGCGGTGCTGTCGCTCGGGCCTTATCCGCTGGGCGGTCTGAGGGTCCGCGCCTTTCAGACGGACACCTACGCCATTGCCGACAAGCTTCCGGAAAACGCCTTTATCGACATGTCCTTCCGCATTGGCGCAGGCCGCGGCAACGAAGACAAGAAGCGCACCGGCGAGGTGATCTTCACGGCGGTTTCCGAGCATCTGAAAACCCTCTTCGACACGCCGCATTTCATGCTCTCGCTGGAAATCCGCGAGATCGATCCGGACCTGAGCTGGAAGAAGAATTCCATCCACGCGCGACTGCGCAACAACAAATAACACTTCTGGAAACAAGCAGCGCCATTCCGTCACGAAAAGGCGCTCAAGGAGACTGACCATGTCAACGCTTGACGAGAATATTGCCAAGGCCAAGGCCTATCTCAAGCACTTTGAAAACGGCGTCCTCAACCGTATCAACGGCGAGGACGTACCCGCGGCCGACGGTTCGACATTCGAAACCATTTCGCCGGTCGATCTCAAGCCGCTGGCAACGGTGGCGCGCGGCAAGGCCGAGGACGTCGACAGCGCGGCAAAGGCCGCCAAGGCGGCTTTCCCGGCATGGGGAGCGCTTTCGGGTGACGAGCGCCGCAAGATCCTCCGCAAGGTTGCCGATGCGATCGTCGCGCGCGCCGAGGAGATCGCCTTTGTCGAATGCATGGACACGGGACAGTCGCTGAAATTCATGGCGAAGGCCGCACTGCGCGGTGCTGAAAACTTCCGCTTCTTCGCCGACCGCGCGCCCGAGGCCCGCGACGGCAAGACGCTGCGCGCGCCCGGCCAGGTCAACATGACGACCCGCGTGCCGATCGGCCCGGTCGGCGTCATCACGCCGTGGAACACGCCCTTCATGCTGTCGACCTGGAAGATTGCGCCGGCGCTCGCCGCAGGCTGCACGATCGTCCACAAGCCGGCCGAATTCTCGCCGCTCACCGCCCGCCTGCTGGTCGAAATCGCCGAAGAGGCAGGCCTGCCCAAGGGCGTCTGGAACCTCGTCAACGGTTTCGGCGAAGACGCCGGCAAGGCGCTGACGGAACATCCGCTCATCAAGGCCATCGGCTTTGTCGGTGAAAGCCGCACCGGCTCGATGATCATGAAGCAGGGTGCCGACACGCTCAAGCGCGTGCATTTCGAACTCGGCGGCAAGAATCCGGTGATCGTGTTTGCCGACGCCGATCTCGAGCGCGCCGCAGATGCCGCCGTCTTCATGATCTACTCGCTGAACGGCGAGCGCTGCACCTCGTCTTCCCGCCTGCTGGTGGAAGAAAGCGTCTATGACAAGTTCACCACGATGGTGGCGGAGAAGGCCAAGCGCATCAAGGTCGGTCATCCGCTCAATCCCGAGACGGTGATCGGCCCGCTCGTTCATCCGGTGCATGAGAAGAAGGTCCTGGAGTACATTTCCATCGGCAAGTCCGAAGGCGCGACGGTTGCCGCTGGCGGCGGCAAGTTCGAAGGTCCGGGTGGCGGCTGCTACGTTTCGCCGACGCTCTTCACCGCTGCCAACAACCGGATGCGCATCGCGCAGGAAGAGATTTTCGGACCTGTCCTCACCGCGATCCCGTTCAAGGACGAGGCCGAGGCGCTGGAGCTGGCCAACGACGTTCAATACGGACTGACCGGCTACCTCTGGACGTCGGACGTGACCCGCGCCTTCCGCTTCACCGACGATCTGGAGGCCGGGATGATCTGGGTGAACTCGGAAAATGTCCGTCACCTGCCGGCACCGTTCGGCGGCGTCAAGAATTCCGGCATCGGCCGCGACGGCGGTGACTGGTCATTCGATTTTTACATGGAAACGAAGAACATCGCCTTCGCCACCACACCCCACAAGATCCAGAAGCTTGGCGGCTGAACGGCCGTCCGTGACAAGAAAAATGCTGGAGGGTGTCCGGTGAGAACCGGACCAACTGAAATGCTCTGTCTATCTGTTTTTTATGCAGTCCGGACGCAAGACCGCTGACACGGTTTTGCCGGATGCGCTCAAGGAGAGGAACCAATGGCTCTGCCGACCCCAAATCTCTATCCGCCCTTCAACATCGTGCGCCTGAGCCACGCCGAGTTCGGCGTGAAGGATCTCGCCAAATCGCGCGCCTTCTACGTCGATACGCTCGGCCTGCAGGTCACGGACGAAACCTCCGACGCGATCTATCTGCGCGCCATGGAGGAACGCGGCCATCACTGCATCGTGCTGCGTAAGTCGGAGAAGTCAGAGGCCCGCGACCTCGGCTTCAAGGTATTCTCTGACGAAGACCTGGACAAGGCGGCCGCCTTCTTCGACAAGAAAGGCCTTGGCGTCGAATGGGTGGAACGCCCCTATCAGAGCCGCACCTTCCGAACCCGCGACCCGCATGGCACACCGCTGGAATTCTATTCCAAGATGGACCGCCTGCCGCCGATCCATCAGCAATACGCGCTCTATCGCGGCGTCAAGCCGCTGCGCATCGACCATTTCAACATCTTCTCGCCGCATGTCGATGAATCGGTCGCCTTCTATAACGAGATCGGCTTCCGCGTCACCGAATACACGGCCGACGAGGAAACCGGCCGGCTCTGGGCCGCCTGGACCCACCGCAAGGGCGGCGTGCACGACATCGCGTTCACCAACGGCGTCGGTCCGCGTCTGCACCACACCGCCTTCTGGGTGCCGACCCCACTCAACATCATCGACCTTCTGGACTTGATGTCGACAACGGGATGGGTTTCCAATATCGAACGCGGCCCGGGCCGCCATGGCATCTCCAATGCCTTCTTCCTCTATATCCTCGATCCGGATGGCCATCGCATCGAGATCTATTGCTCGGACTACCAGACGGTCGATCCGGATCTGGAGCCGATCAAATGGGATCTGAAGGATCCGCAGCGCCAGACGCTCTGGGGCGCACCGGCACCGAAGAGCTGGTTCGAGCATGGCAGCCTGTTTGAAAACGTGACGCCGCGCGCGTCTGATCTGAAAGCCCAGCCGATCATCGCACCCTGATCAAGAGTGGTGGACCAAGAAAGCCGGACGGGGCGCTATGCCGCCGCCCGGCTTTTGCCCGCTTTTCACATCGAAGGACCACGACATGACCCTGAAGCTCAAAGACCCGTCCCTGTTCCGCGAAGCCGCTCTCGTCGGCGGGCGCTGGATCGAAGCCGATCCGGAAGAGGCGATCAAGGTCACGAACCCGGCCACCGGCGATCTGATCGGTCGGGTCCCAAACCTCGGCGCGTCGGAAACGCTTGAGGCGATCGCGGCGGCCGAAACCGCACAAAAGGCCTGGGCCCACCGGACAGCCAAGGAACGGTCCCAGATCATTCGAAAGTGGTTTGAATTGATGATGGCGAATCAGGACGATCTGGGCGCTATCCTGACACTCGAACAGGGCAAGCCGCTTGCCGAATCCAAGGGTGAAATCGCCTATGGCGCGAGCTTCATAGAATGGTTTGCCGAAGAAGCGCGCCGGGTTTACGGCGACATCGTTCCGGGCCATCAAGTGGACAAGCGCATCCTGGTGATGAAGCAGCCGATCGGTGTCGTCGCAGCCATCACGCCTTGGAACTTTCCCAATGCCATGATCACCCGCAAGGCCGGGCCGGCGCTCGCCGCCGGGTGCTCCATGGTGTTGAAGCCGGCGTCACAAACCCCCTTCTCCGCAATCGCGCTGGCGATCCTGGGTGAACGGGCAGGTCTTCCCGCCGGGCTGTTTTCCGTTCTCACCGGCTCGGCCCGTGAGATCGGCGGCGCGATGACCTCCCGCCCGACCGTGCGTAAGCTGACATTTACAGGTTCGACTGAAATCGGGGCCGAACTCTACAAGCAATGTGCGCCCACCATCAAGAAACTGGGCCTTGAGCTCGGCGGTAATGCGCCGTTCATCGTATTCGATGACGCCGATCTCGATACTGCTGTCGAAGGTGCGCTGATTGCGAAATTCCGCAACAACGGCCAGACCTGCGTCTGCGCAAATCGGCTCTACGTTCAGGACGGGGTCTACGACGCGTTTGCGGCCAAGTTGGCGGCGGCCGTGGGCAAGCTGAAGACCGGAAACGGGTTTGACGAAGGCGTCATTCTCGGGCCGCTGATCGATGAGGCAGCGCTTGCCAAGGTCGAGGAGCACGTCAGCGATGCCGTCTCGAAGGGTGGCAAGGTCGCGCAAGGCGGCAAGCGCCATGCGCTGGGCGGCACGTTCTACGAAGCAACCGTCATCACCGATGTCACCAGCGACATGGCGGTCGCCCGCGAGGAAACCTTTGGGCCGATCGCCCCCCTCTTCCGCTTCAAGGACGAGGCGGACGTCATCCGACAGGCCAACGATACGGAATTCGGCCTTGCCTCCTATTTCTACGCCAAGGACCTCGCACGCGTCTTCCGGGTCGCCGAGGCGCTTGAATATGGCATGGTCGGCGTCAACACCGGGCTGATCTCGACGGCAGAAGCGCCGTTTGGCGGCGTAAAGCTTTCCGGCCTCGGCCGCGAGGGCTCGAAATACGGCATCGAGGAATTCATGGAAATCAAATATGTCTGCCTCGGCGGCATCGCCTGAGATTGGAGGAGCATCATATGACGCATTCCAGATTTATCAGCTTCTCCATCAACGGCCGGCATGGATACGGCCTTCTGGCCTATGATGGCGTGATCGATATTTCCAGCCGCCACAGCAAGTGGCCGACATTGCTCGAGGTGGTCGCCGATGGCGCACTCCTTGAGCTGGCCGACACCTATCGCGGCCACAAGGCGGACTTCGCGGCCTCGGAAATCACATTCGAGATCCCGATCCCCAAGCCTGAAAAGCTCATCTGCGTCGGCGTGAACTTTCCGGATCGCAACGAGGAATACAAGGACGGACAGGCCGCGCCGCCAAACCCGTCGCTCTTCATCCGCTTCCCGCGCTCGTTTACGGGCCACAATCAGCCCCTGATCCGTCCGCCGGAAAGCCCGCAGCTCGACTACGAAGGCGAGGTCACCATCGTGATCGGCAAGGGTGGACGCCGCATTCCGGAAGGCCAGGCGCTCGACCACATTGCCGCGCTGACGCTTTGCAATGAAGGCACCATTCGCGACTGGGTCAGGCACGCCAAGTTCAACGTGACGCAGGGCAAGAACTTCGACCGCACAGGCTCTATCGGGCCCTGGATCGTTCCCTATACGGACGAAAGCCAGATCGCCGACATCAAGCTGGAAACCCGGGTCAATGGCGAGGTCCGTCAGCAGGACCGCACCAGCCGCATGATCTTCTCCTTCCGCAAGATCATCAATTACATCTCGACCTTCACGACGCTCGTTCCGGGCGATGTCATCGTCTGCGGAACGCCGACGGGCGCCGGCGCCCGTTTCGACCCGCAGATCTGGCTGAAGCCGGGCGATGTAGTCGAGGTGGAAGCCGATGGTATCGGTATCCTGCGCAACACCATTGCTGATGAGGTTCTCTGATGCTGACAAAGACGGAAATCGAAGCGGCGGCTGCGTCACTCGATCAGGCCGAACGCACGCGTCAGCAGATCGGCCTCCTGACGCTTCAGCATCCGCAAATGGACATGGATGATGCCTATGCCGTCCAATCGGCCTGGGTGAAGAAGAAGATCGCGGACGGGCGCAAGGTGATCGGCTGGAAGATCGGCCTCACCTCCAAGGCCATGCAATATGCGCTCAACATCAACATTCCGGACTCCGGCGTGCTCTTCGACGACATGATCTTCGAGGACGGCGCCACCGTGCCGAAGGATCGCTTCATTCAGCCCCGTATCGAGGCCGAAATCGCTTTCGTGATGAAGAAACCGCTGAAAGGGCCGAATGTGACCGTCTTCGACGTGCTCAATGCCACGGATTACGTGACGCCGGCGCTCGAAATCCTCGACACGCGCATCGTCCGCGTCGACCCTGAGACAAAGAAGGCGCGCACGGTGGTCGACACGATCTCCGACAATGCCGCCAATGCCGGCATCGTCACAGGCGGCCGCGCCGTGAAGCCGGACGATATCGACATGCGCTGGATGGGCGCCATCGTGACGCGCAATTCGGAAGTCGAGGAGACGGGTCTCGGCGCCGGTGTGCTCAACCAGCCGGTCCGCGGCATTGCCTGGCTTGCGAACCGTCTCGCCCAATATGGCGAGGAAGGCATAGAGGCCGGGCAGATCGTGCTCGCCGGTTCGTTCATCCGCCCGGTGGAAGCCCGACATGGGGACACGATCTTCGCCGATTTCGGCCGCTATGGCTCCGTCGGCCTCTATTTCGAATAGCAATTCACGGAATCGAGAAAAGCCATGCCAGCACCGATCAATATGTTCAAGAAAGCGCTGAAGGAGGGCCGGCTGCAGCTCGGTCTCTGGCAGGCGCTGACAAGTCCGGTCACTGTCGAGATCAGTGGCAGCGCCGGCTACGATTGGCTGCTGCTCGACGCGGAGCACGCGCCGAACGATCTTCCGCTTCTGGTCGATCAGTTGCGGACGCTCAACGGCTCCGCAAGCCATCCCATTATCCGTCCGCCGATCGGCGAGGCCTGGATCATCAAGCAATTGTTGGACATCGGTGCGCAGACGCTGCTGATCCCGATGGTCGAATCCGGCGAACAGGCGCAAAATCTGGTCCGCGCCATGCTCTACCCGCCGCGGGGCATGCGCGGCGTCGGCGCGGCTCTCGCCCGCGCATCGGGTTACAACAGCATCCCTGATTATCTGAAGACAGCCAATGACGAGGTCTGCCTTCTGCTGCAGATCGAAAGCCGCGCAGGAATTGCCGCACTGGATGCGATCGCGACGACCGAGGGCGTCGATGGAGTTTTCATCGGCCCCGCGGACCTCGCCGCAGACATGGGGCATCTCGGCAATCCTGGCCATCCGGAGGTTCAGGCGGCGGTCGAAGGCGCGATCCGGCGCATCGTCGCGCTCGGCAAGGCTGCGGGCGTGCTTACGGGCGATCTGCCGCTGGCCCGCCGTTATGCAGACCTCGGCGCCACCTTCGTTGGCATTGGCAATGACGTCACGCTGTTCAGCAATGCGACGCGCAAGCTTCTGCGGGATTTCGGTACGGCGGTGGCGGCGACCGATAGCGTGAACGCGAAGGTCTATTGATGCCTAAGGTATAATCGCGCAAAGGCGGGCCATGACGTTGCCAATTTGAATGCCAAAAAAAGAACCTAAGTCATATCGCGGAACTGAACAATCGCCGCGCGCTGGCGCGCCTTTCGAGAAACGCCGACGCGATAGATGTGAATTCTCTGAGCGGTTGTAGAGGCCTTTATGCGAACGAGGTTCGACGCGAGGCATCAACTCGGCCTTGGCCGCCGAATACAACGCAGCTTGCGATCACAGGCAGGGCTGCGCGCTTGTTTGGGGAGCATGAGGATTTGTGGGGCGATCATGCGGCGCGGGCTGTTTCGTCCGTCTCTTGATTGTCGTTGGCCAGGCCTGGATACCACTGCCGGAAGGTCGAGCGCAGGGAGCCGTCGAGGGTCTGCGTTCGGGTTTGCAGCAGAAGATGCGCACCGGTCCTGCTCCATTGCATCTGTTGCTTCTTGGCAAAGCGCTTGGAGATGACGGCGTTGACGGTCGCCTCAACGAAGGCCGAGGAGATACGCTCTCCAGAGCGATAGCGCTCGCCGTAATTGATCAGGCTCGCGCTGTTGGAGGTGATGTAGGCCTGGAACTCGTCCATGCCGCTCAGGAACTTGCGCATGTTCGGATAGTCGGTCTCGAGACCTTCCGTGTTGATTTGCAGATCGGCAATTTCGTCACGGGCACGATAGCCGTTGCCATGCCAGAGATGCCATTTGATCCTGCGTAGGCCGTGAAGCATAGCCTGTCCAGCCTGCTCGTTGTGGTTTTCGAGCCCCTGCGCGAACTGGCGAAGCACGGTGATGCGCATGGTGATATGGAACCAGTCGAGGACATGCTCGCTCGCCGGTGCGATCATCTCGGTGAGTGAGCGCACTTCTTCGCCACCGTCGGTGATGAAGGTGATATCCTGATTGGCCTGCACGCCCTGCTTTTTGAGATGATCGAGGATGCGCCGCTGCGGCTTACGGTCGTGGCCGTGGACGAAACCGATGTATCGCGGATCGCCGTGTTCGGGCAGCGAACGGCCGACAATCAGCTCGAAGTTCTTCTTCCGGTCGTTGCGGTCGCGGATGTATCCGCCATCCAGGCCGATGACGATGCGGCCATCCGGAATGGGCAGGTTCATCCAGTCGCGCGGGCAGGCATCCTGCATGAAGGACACCCGCTCTTCCGTCAGTTCCCGCTCGATCCGGCACGCGGTGCGCAGCGCATGCTGCCGGACTGTGGTGGCGTTGGCGCCGCAATCAATCGGCAGCACGTCGGCCAGTGGTTCGGCCGCGGCGGCATAGGGCACGAGCGAGGCCCACCGGGTCTCCAGATAGAGACGCTCGGGCGCAATGTGGTCAGGGATCAGTTTCCGTAGAGGTGAGATCGTTGCAGGACCGCTTCCGTCGTCGGTCCGTGGAAGGCAATAGCGCGGGCTCTTCAGCCGGATGTCGCCGAACAGCGTATGGAAGGTGACGGGATAACTTCCCTTGCTGCGCAGACGGCAACCATCCAGATCGCGGTTTTCCCTGAGCCACAATTCCACCTGCGTCTCCACCATCGCCTGCTGCAATTTGGCTAGCAGGGTCTTTGCCTCCGACAATGACAGTCCGAGATCCTCGGCACCTTTCGTCACCTTCACCAAGTCAGCAACGGTCTCGGTCGCGATCGTCTCGCCGTCACCATCCATCATCTGCAATACCAACCGCGCCCGCATGTCGTCTTCCCGCATCGAGTTTTCCAGAATGGCCGGAGTGGAAAACCGGATGCTTGCAAAACAGCCGTTTCCGCTCTTCGGCCGTGTCGGAAACAGTGATATCGAATACGGGTTAGCAATCCGAAAATCATCTGTTAAACCGCTATGACTTCGATCCGGCGTGCCGCCAATGCCGTCGCCAACATTCTCATTTGGGAAGGTATCGACTATCTTCGAAACGACAGTGGCGACCCTGCGCCGGAAATTCGATCAGGTCACCGATCCGGCCGCTCGCCCTCTGCCTTCGGACATCCTGCACAATCGCGATGATGATGCAGCTCTCCTAGCGGCCGATCTTCTTTCGACGGATCGCAACAACAGGTCGGTTACATCTGCTGGTGCATCAGGATCAGATGTTCGCCCTGTTGCAGGCGTTCATTCGTCTTCCGGTGTTCGAAGCGCTCTCCCAGCCAGCTTGCGCGCTCCTTCAGTCTATCCAGTGCGGCGCGCAGTTCCTCCGAGCGGCCGGGATCGTCCAGCGCAGCAAGGGATTCCGTTTCGGCGACCTCCTGCAAAAACTCCGTCGTGATCTCCAGGTCGTCCATCGTCTCATAGCCGAAGGCGTTGTCCTGCCGCCACATCCAAGCCTCGGGTCCGCCGCAGTCTTCCTTCGGACAGTCGCCGCCGCCTCCCATGCATGCCGGATAGTGAGCACCCGGTTTGACTGGCTGGCGCTCCTCCAGCCGGATCTCGTGCTCCCATAGAATGTTGAGGTCGTACTCATAAAGGAACCGGCTGCCTTTGCGCAGCTTCAATTCGCCAAGCGTCTTGGCCGGGGACCGGGCTCCCGTCTCCCACGAGCCGTACCGCGCCGTATAAATGATGAATAGATAAAGGTGGATGCCTTCCCAGCCCATCGCGACCTGAAGGACACCATGAAATTCGCGCAACGTCAACGTCGAGGCCACCTGAACCCTACGCCACACCATCGGGTTCACGTCCTTTAGCCAGATGCGGAATTGGAGGATAAAGACCTCATCTTCCGAGGCTGGCGTTTTCCCGCGCCTCTTTGCTGCCTTCCGTTTTGCCCTCTTCACGCCCGCTGGCTCCGCCAAAATCCAATGACGACGACATACTCCGTTCCATCCCGCCCCACAAATCCTCATGCTCCCTATCAATGGCAGCTGGAACAAAGAATCAAACTTGCGAAGGAACTGCTTATCGAGAGCCAAATTACGCTGGATGCTGTTGCCGAGGCAACCGGATTTGCCGACGCGATGCATCTAAACCGAGCATTTAAGCTTCGAGCAGGCCTAACACCAGGCGCATGGCGCCGCTCGCAGAAATAAGCCGATCGCGACAGCCCGCGTTGTTACCATGTTGTATTAGCGGCAGCACCGCCCCGGCCTGATATAATCGGCTTTTCTCGGAGAGAACTTTTATCTTTGCGAAGGCTAGCGGTAGACCGACAGTTGCAGGTGGCCTCATATGCTCTTGTTGGAATGTGAACTGAGACAATTTTTTGACCGCGCGAATACAAGGGCTTAACTAGGACTCGCGCAGGAAATCTGCCCTTCTTTAAGACATCATTCGTTTAGACGATCAGCCAAACGACTCATGAGATCCATTCGTTCGTGAAGAATCGCTACGATGAGAGCGGGCGCCTGGTCTCGAGGCAGACAAAAGATGTAGTGATGCTGGCATCGCGCCATCCGCAGCGCCGGATAGAGCGCGCTCAGATCTTTGAAGGGAGCTTTGCCGGCGGCAATGCTCTCCATTCCTCGCTCCAAAGCCGAGACGTAGTGACGTACTTGGGCGGCACTCCATTGTGCCCGTGTGTAACGGATTACCGACCGAAGGTCGGATTCTGCCTCTGCGGTCAGGATGTAAGCCGTCAAGCGCGACCCTCGGCAAACTCCTCGTCGAGGATCTCACCTACGGTTTTGGTCGACAGTTTTCCGGCCAGCCCGTCACTGATGCGCGTGTTCATCAACGTCTTTAATTCTTCCCAGGCCCGTTCTCCCTCGACGTCGCCGGGAAACAGCCGCTCAAGTGCGTACTGCTTGATTGTCTTGCCCTGGAGCGCGGCCAGCGCTTTGAGACTTTGATGCTGTTTTTCCGTTATGTCGATCGTCAAGCGGCTCATCCGGCGTACTCCCGAAGTTATAGACCCACATTAGCACATATGTGGTAATGTTGCCACCTCTGCAACGCTCTGACACGACGTCTCCTGCGTTGGTCTGCAATCCCGAACGACCGCCGATGACATTTATCTACCAGTGCCAGCACGGAACCTCGGACTGATCAATCCGCGCGCACGTACGCAGTCGCAAGGTGAAGGAGGTGCTTATGGCTTGGATTGATGTATTGTTTGGTTGCGGGTGTTGGTTTCCGTGCGGAACTGAGCCGGCTCAGTTCTGCGCGGAAACCAACAGTCTGCTACTGTCGGCGAGTGTCTCGGCGGCCGCCGCTGGTTAAACCAAAAAAAATGATTTTTGGAATCAACTTTTCTAGCAGCCAAAGCGCTCTCGGTTGATCTTCTTCAAGCGACCGCGCCAGCTTCCGGCTGATGCGAAATCGCTGCTCTTGACAGAATCGCACCATCGGCGCCGCTTATTGCCCTCCCAGCCAAGCGGTGGCCAGAAGGATAAGGACCGCGATCAGGCAGGCCCTCAGTGCGAAGTGTTTGTTCCATCCCAACGCTACCATTCGCGGGGTCGTCCCGAGCGCCGAGGCCGTTAGAGTGGCCATCGCGCTGATCGGGGAAACAGCAATCCCGATGCCCCAGCCGAACATCAAGGTCATCGCCAGCAGCAGTGCATGCTGCTGGCCAAGCGCGCTGGAACCGAGAAGCTGACCGATGAACATGATGACGATCGAATGGGGTAGGAACGATATGGAACCTGCGATGATGGCCAAGAGGCTGCCGATCAGCACGACGGGATATGGAAGCGTGTTCACGTAAGCGATCAGACAGGCGCCCATGTCGGACACGAACGTCAGAAGAAAGACGCTGATTACGCTTGCGGAAAGATAAAGCACTCCCTCGGCGCGCATTGTGCCGATCGCTTCCAGTGTCGCGGCGGCGTCCGCAAAACTAGATTCTCCCGTTGCCAACGACGCGGAGAGATGGCCGAGAATGATCATCGAAACGCCCACGGACGTTGCGACGGTGAAGGAGACGCCCCACCACCAGTGCAGCACGAGAGCAAAGCCGAGGAGCGCCGCACAAACGATGCCGAGCATCGCGGTTGCGAGAATCGCTCCGCCTTCCGGTTTAGACGCCGGAATGTCCGCGCCGCCGGTCCCGCGGCCAAGCGAGGTCGCGATCAGGATACAGACGGCGGAAAGAAACATCGCTGCTGTCAACTCCAGGGGATCGGCGGCCTGTGCACTCGCCATCGCGATGGCAAACCCGAGGCCGACGGGCGACCATATCGTGGACAACGCCGCGCCGCGCATGGTCGCGAGCATCAGGACGCGCCGTTGATGATGAGGAGCGCCATCTTCGATATGCCGGGTAGCATCAGCGATTACTCCAATGATGCCGACGTTGAAAAGAAGACTGAGAAAATGGCTGCCGAGCTTGACCGCGCGATACTGGTGCACGGGCGGATAGGTGAGGAGATAGTCTGTTGTCTGCCGCAGCGCGGCTATCCCTAGAATGATCCCGCGAAAGACGCCAAGCATGGACAAAAGCGTGGCGAAGCCCACCCCTTGCGTCAAGGCCTTATCGAGCACGGTCGTGGCCGGCCCTAACGGCGAAAGCATGTAGACCGTGGCGACGGCGGCAATCGCTGCGAACGCCTTGCCGATCGCGGGGATGCTCCGCCAGGCGATGATCCCGGAGAGGATGAGAAGGGTAGCTGCGACATGCAGCAGACAGACCGGATATGGAACCCAGCAAGCCATCAGAAACAGGATAGCCGAACCAAGGCTGAGGGCGTTGGAAATGGACGTCATGAAAATATCTTGGTGTGCAATGACGAGAGACGGTGCGGAATGTCCCGTCCCTCGCAGACGAGGATGTCTACCGCCGCCGCCGGCTCAGTATCCGCGGGTCAGATCCACTTGTGCTTCAGGCGTTTCTCCGCGAGCGATGGCATCAAGGCTGCGGCAGATTCGCTCCGCGACACCGCCTTCCGCATCGGCCCCAGACCAGGCGATGTGGGGTGTCAGCAGCACGTTGGCGAGGCCGTAGAGCGCGTTGCCCTCAGGCAACGGCTCGGGCATCGTGACATCCAAGGTCGCGAAGGCCACGGGTCCATCCTTTAGCGCCTTTACCAAGGCATCCTGATCGATCAGGTCGCCACGCGAGATATTGATCAGGTGAAGGCCAGGCCGGGCCCGGGCGAGAATTTCGGACGAGACTATGCCGGAGGTTTCCGCCGTCGCCGGAGCGGCGAGTACAAGATGATCCGACCATTCCGCCAGTTCGGCAATCGACGTGCAGAAGCGCAGCCCGCTCGTTTGGTCCCCTTGGGCAGAGCGCCGGCATATGAAGATATCCATGTCGAAGGCGCACGCGCGTCTGGCGATCTCCTGCCCGATCGCGCCGTATCCAAAGATGCCGAGACGCTTTCCTTCCAGCCTGCCGAGCGTGGTCTGGAACCAGTCCTTCTGCGACGATGCGCCGAGTCTATGGATCGGCTTTTCGATGTTGAGGATCGCGGCCATCACATAGTCTGCGATGGCCTTGGCCGTCAGGCCGCGGCCGGTCGTGACCAGCCTGTCTTCGAGAAGCCAGCGCGGATAGAAGTCGATGCCTGCCGACATTGTCTGCACCCATCTCAGGGTATCGATCGGCTTATCGGGATGGGAGGGCGCTCTCGACCAGCCCTCAAAAGCGCGCGTCACGAGTAACGTCGCCTCGCGGGAGAATTCCCAGGGCCGCGATGGGTTCAGTTCGTCGATTACTATTGGACCGAGCGGGTGCTGGCGGAGCCGCTCGCCGACCCTCTCGCTGATCTGATTGACGATAACGAGCCGCTCCGGCAAAGCCGGAAGGCCGATGAATGGGTTAATCATGCCGCGTCCTCCCTGCGGCCGGGAATGGCCTCGATCAGGCTGCGGGTGTAGGCCTCCCGGGGGTTGCTGAAAATTTCCTCGCCCGGGCCGATTTCGACCACGCGGCCCTTCTGCATCACCATCACGCGGTCGCAGATCTGGGCCGCGACGCGCAGATCGTGCGTGATGAAGATCAGCGTCAGGCCGAAGTCACGTTTCAGCGACGCCAGAAGTTCGAGAACCTGTGCCTGAATGGAGACGTCGAGTGCACTCACGGCCTCGTCCGCCACGATAATTTCGGGTTCGAGTGCCAGGGCCCGGGCTATGCCGATGCGCTGACGTTGGCCACCCGAAAACTCGTGCGGAAACCTGTCGGCTGCTGCGGCACCAAGGCCTACACGTTCCAGCAGCGCCCTTGCCCGGTTCATCGCTGATTTCTTGTCTTCGCCATAGGCGATCGGACCGTCCGCGATGGTCCGGCCGACCTTGATGCGCGGGTTGAGCGAACCATACGGATCCTGAAAAATCATCTGGACACGGCGACGCTGCTTCAGGAGGTCCGCACCCCTGGCCGAACCAAAATCGGCGCCGTTGAAGAGAATCCTGCCCGATTGCGGGGTCTGCAACCTGACGAGGCACCGTCCCAGAGACGACTTTCCCGAGCCGCTTTCGCCGACGATGCCGAGCGTCTCGCCGCGCGAGACAGAGAAGGTGACATCATCGACAGCCTTGACCTCCTTGGCTGCCGAGCCTTTGGCACTCTTGTAGGTCAGCCGTAGGGATTCGGCTTCGAGGATGGTATTTGTGTCGGACAGTTGCGCGCGACCCCGGCTGTGTCGCGGAATGGCGGCGATCAGCTTACGCGTATATTCGTGCTGTGGATCCCGAAGGACGGCGCTTGCAGAGCCGGATTCGACGATGCGCCCGAATTGCATCACGGCGACCTCGTCGGCGATCTCGTCGACGACGCCGAAATCATGGGTGATGAACATTACCGCCATGTTTCTGCGTACCTGCAGATCCCTGACCAGCTTGAGAATCTGGGCCTGGGTCGTGACGTCGAGCGCGGTCGTTGGCTCGTCGGCGATCAGGACCTGTGGTTCAAGCGCAAGCGCCATGGCGATGACGACCCGTTGCCTCTGACCGCCGGACAGTTGAAAAGGATAGGAGAGCGCCGCGCGGGCCGGATCGGGAAGGCCGACCTCTGCGAGAAGTTCTCGCGCCCGCACTTTTCGTTCCGCCCTAGTAAGGGATCCGTGGGCCTCGAAGACTTCCGCAATCTGGTCCCCGACCGTCATCAGCGGATTGAGCGCCGACATCGGTTCCTGAAAGATCATGGCGATCCGGCGTCCGCGCAACGCTCGCAGTTCGTTTTCCGACAACTGCAGGAGATCCTTGTCTTCGAAGAGAATCTGGCCGCTGGCTTCAAGACCCTGCGGCAGCAGACCCATCATTGCGTTGGCCGACATTGATTTTCCCGAGCCGCTTTCGCCGACCACGCAAAGGATCTTACCCGGCACGAGCTCCAAATCGACCCGATCGACCGCATAAGGCCTATCGGCGCCGGTCGGCAGTGCAATGCTGAGCTTTTGGATACGGACGACCGGAGCCGGTCGATGTGTGGGCGCTGACGCGGTTTCTTGAGCAATTCTGATCATGACTACCTCTCCTTCGCGATCCGCGGGTTCAGCGCGTCATTGAGACCTTCGCCGACAAGGTTGAAGGCGAGCACCGTCAGAAGGATTGCGATGCCGGGAAAAACGCTGATCCACCAGGCCTGTCGGATGACCGTCCGGCCAGCACCGATGATATAGCCCCAGCTCATGATGTTCGGGTCACCGAGCCCCATGAAGGAAAGTGAGCTTTCTGTGAGGATCGCGGTCGCGATCATCATGGTCGCAAGCACGATGACGGGCGAGATTGCATTCGGCAGGATCTGACGGCAGATGATGGTCATGTGGGATTGCCCGGAGAGCGTCGCTGCCTCGACGAATTCACGGGACTTCAGCGACAGCACTTCGGCTCGCAACAGCCGGGCGATCGGCGGCCAGCTCACGACCGCGATGGCACCGACGATGGACACCAGCGACGGCTGAAAGATCGCCACCAGAACCACCGCAAACGCGAAGGCCGGGATTACCTGGAAGAACTCGGTGACGCGCATCAGCGCGTCGTCGATGCGTCCGCCGAAATAGCCGGCGAGCGCGCCGACCGGTATCCCGATACAAAGGGCAGCCGTGGTCGAAACGAAGCCTATGAGCATGGATACGTAGGCACCATGCGCAAGCCCCGCGGTCAGATCCCTGCCGAGGGTATCGGTCCCAAGCGGGAATCCGTCCCGGGTTAGAGGTGGGATGAACGGCCGCTGGACGATCGCCCAGGGCGACTTGGGAAAGAGGAACGGCGCGATGATCGAGAAGAGCACCATGGCTATCAGGACGGCCAGGCCGATGACGGCGCCCCTGTTTCTTTTGAAGGCGTTCCAGAACTGTTTCATTGCTGCAACCTGATACGGGGGTCGACCAGGCGGTAGAGCAGGTCGGTGACCATGTTGAAGAGAAGGACGACGGCCGCTGACACGATGAAGATGCCGAGCAGCAGATTATAATCGCGCTGCTGCAGCGCTTCGAACATCAGGCGGCCGATACCTGGCCAAGCGAACACGGTTTCGATGAGAACCGCACCACTCACCAGCTGGCCGGCTTGCAGGCCAGCCAGGGTGACGACCGGAAGCAGGGCGTTACGCAGGATATGGCGGCGCTGAATGACGCTCGACTTCAGGCCTTTCGCGCGTGCCGTTTTGACGAAATCGAGACGGCTGACTTCCAGCATGGAGGCTCTGGTCATCCGCATGTAGACCGCCATGAAGAAGAAGCCGAGCGTCATCGCTGGCAGGATCAGATGGCTGCCGATATCGACGAGGCGTCCGATTCCGGTCAGGCTGGACCCCGGCGTCTCGTAACCGAAGCCCGGCAGCCAGTTGAGATGCACGGAAAACAACATAACCGCCATCAATGCCAGCCAGAAGAGCGGCGTTGCGTAAAACAGCAGGGCGAAGGTGGAGATGATGCTGTCCGTCCACCGCCCCTGCCGGGAAGCCGCAAGCGAACCCGCCGTCACGCCGAGGCAGAGCGAGATCACGAATGCCGAGAGAGACAGAAGCAACGTTGCAGGCAAACGGTCGGCGATGAGGCTGATAACTGGCAGGTTCTGTCGATAGGAGAACCCGAAATCCAGCTGCACGACTGCGGCAATATATTTCCAGAGCTGGATCGGAAGCGGCTGGTCAAGGCCAAAGCGCGCCCTCAGATCGGCCAGAAATTGTGCATCCGTTTCGCCGGCCTCTCCCGCCATGATCTGCGCCGGATCGCCCGGCGCAGAATGGATCAGGAGAAAGTTCAGGATCGCGATGCAGAGAAGGATGACGAGTGCCTTGACGATGCGCAGGCAAATGAACTTGATCATGAGAAGACTGTCTCTTTGCCCCACCTCGGTTATTTCTTGATCCACGCGTCGCGAAGGTCTTCACCCACGCCGTTGGCCGTCGTCACGAGATCCTGGATCTTGCATTTGTAGACAGTCGGAAAGCCGAGTTCCATCAGCCATGCGACCGGCACGTCTTTCTGCAGGATCGCCTGAACCTTGTCGTAGAGAACCTGGCGCGCAGCCGCAGGATAGGCGACGGCAGCGTCCGCGAAGAGCTTGTCGACTTCCGGGTTGGAATAGCCCTCGACATTGTTGAACGGATTACCCTTTTCGATCTGGCTCGAAATATAGTTGCGGGCAACACCGGTGGCGGGATCGCCGTTCTGAGCGACGAAGGTGAAAGCCAGATCATAGTCCCATTGCGCGGTCCGCTGGTTCCAGCCAGCGACGTCGGTGGATTGGATGTCGAGCGGAATGCCGGCCTCGGCGAGGTTCTGCTTGACCAATTCGGCCCAGCGCTGCCAGGTCTCGCCATAGGGCAAGGGCAGGAGCTTGAGCGGCTTGCCATCGTAGCCGATCTCCTTCAGAAGCGCCTTCGCCTTAGCGAGATCGTGGGTGTAGACGGGCTGCTGCTGGCTATAGAAAGGTGTGGTGGAGGCGATCGGCCCATTAGCGATCTTGCCGTAGCCGCTCCAAACGACATCCTTGGCAAGCTCACGGTCGAGCGCATACATGATCGCCTGACGGAACTTCGGATTGTCGAGCGGCGCATTGCGGTTGTTCAGCCACAGCCAGGAAACGGGCGCGGAATATTCCCAGCCCTTCTCGGTCACACAGGCCCCTTCCATCGCAGCCAGTTGCGGGATGTCGAAGGTTTCCATTGTCCCACCCGGCAGGACGTCAATTGCACCGGTCTCGAAGGCTGCAGAGCGGGCGGCACCGTCCGGCACGATCTGGTAGATCACCTCGTCGAGATAGGGCTTGCCCTTGAGGTAGTAGTCGGAGTTTTTGGTCAGCTTGATGAAGCTGCCCTTGCGCCATTCCGCAAGCTTGAATGGCCCTGTTCCAATGGGCGTGGTATTGGCCGGATTGGTGGCGAATTCGGTCCCCTTGTAAATGTGCATCGGAACGATCGGCATCGTCTTGTAGCCGAAGACGCGGATGAAGGACTCGAACGGTACTTTCAGCTGGAAGACTACGGTGGCAGCGTCCGGCGTTTCCACCGACTTGACGTAGGCCATGATCGTACGGTGGCGCGGTTGCGTCTTGGTGAGGAATTCCTCCACGGTGAATTTCACGTCGGCTGAGGTCATGGCCTGCCCGTCATGCCACTTCACATTGTCCTGAAGGTGAAACGTATAGGTGAGGCCGTCGGAAGAAATTTCCCAGGACTTGGCCAACGAAGGTTGCGGATTGAGCTTTTCGTCGTAGCGCAGCAGGCTTTCGTAGATCGCGCCGGAGACCAGATTGGTGCTCGCGTTGGTGGCGATGCCGAGCATCAGGCTCGACGGTTCCGGCTGGACAAGCAGGTTGAGCCTGCCGCCCGCCTGCGGATCCGCTGCCCATGTTGCAGAGGCAAAGGCAGCGCCAGCGAGAACCGCCAGCGAGAATTTCTTGAGATGTAACATGGATCGTTCCCCTTTTTTAGAGTCATTCTCTCGTGCATATTCTTGTCCAGCCCTCCGCTCACGCGGTGGCGCCCGGCGGCAACCTACCGGCCCATGGCCGTGCGATCTCCAGCTGGCGCGCCAGGCGCAGAAGCGTCTCCTCATCGCCAAAGCGACCGGAAAAATGTGCGCCGATCGGCAGCCCGGCCGAGGACCAGTTGAGCGGAACGGACATGGAAGGCGTTCCTAGATGATTGATCAGCGGCGTGTAGCTGAAGAAATCGCGCTGCCGGATATAGACCGTTTCCGGATCGGTGGTTTCGGCATCCAGCCAGCCGAGCTGCGGCGGCAATCCGGCCGCAAGCGGCGATAGCCACATGTCATATTGCTTCTGGTGCATCCAGACGCTGACCGCCGCGCAGGTCTGCTGCAGGTAGTTGAGATTGGCGAGATAGTCCGACGCGGGAACCGCACGCGACTTTTCCCAGAGCAGCTGCACAAAGCGCCCGGCGCGCATGATATTGCCCGGTTTGCCCTTTCGCTTGTCGATCCGATGGATGGCCGTACCGATGCTGACGGCCCAATGCAGCCAGACCGCTTCGAGAACCGTGGGGTTGTCGATGGGCAGCTCGTCCTCGACGACTTCGTGACCAAGTGCTCCGCAAAGCCCGGCGACGTCGTCCACCGCCTGAAGCAGCTCGGGATCCACGGCGATATCGGCGAGAGGCTTGCGTATCAGCGCGATGCGCAGCTTGCCAGGTGGCCGATCGATCTTGTCCAGCAGCGGCTTGTCAAGCGGCGGCGCGAGCGAGGGCGCGCCAAGCCAGTTGTCCGAGACCGCGTCGAGCAGGGCGGCATTGTCGCGGACTGACACGGTGATAAAACCCGACGTGGTCGTGCCGCCCGGCGATTCCAGCACGTCGGGGCCCATCGGGATGCGGCCGCGCGTCGGCTTCAGACCGAAGACGCCGCAAAATCCGGCGGGAACGCGGATGGAGCCGGCACCGTCCCCAGCATGGCCGATCGGCAGGAGACGGGCGGCAACCGCCGCGGCCGCACCACCGCTCGAACCGCCAGCGCTGTGAGCAATGTTCCAGGGGTTGCGGGTCGCACCATAAAGGGGCGGTGCGGTTTCGAACATCGCGCCGAATTCGGCGGAGTTGGTGCGTCCAGCAATCATCATGCCAGCTGCAATCAAACGGGTGACGAGTTCAGAATCGACCTTGGCGACATTGTCCTCAAGGACATAGGAGCCCTGCGTCATCTTCCGATTGGCCCATGCCGTCTGGGCGTCCTTGACATAGATCGGCACGCCGGCGAGCGGACCGCTGCCCAGAGGTTTGCCGGCAGCCTCGATCGCGTCGCCGAAGAAGCGCATGACGACGGAATTGAGCGGACCGTCCAGGCGTTCCGTCCGGTCGATCATGGCCTCCACGATTTCGCGGGAGGTAATTTCTCGGCTACGGACCAGTTCGGCCAGGCCAACGGCATCCTTCGTCGTCAGCAAATCATCGGCTGCTTGGCTCTTCAGCATTTTTCCTCCCTGCAAATACTTTCAAAAACTGAGATGAAATGGTCAATGTCGGCTTCCGTATGAGCGAGCGAAAGCGAACGGCGCCCATTCGGCAGCACGAATATTCCACGCCGCATCAATTCGCCATCCAGTCGACGCGCCCTGTTGCGATCGGATTTGAGCACTTCGTCGAAATTGCGGGGCTCCGACGCGCTGAAATGAACCTGCCAAAAGGATTCGATCCCCCCGACGGAAGCGGGAATGCCGTACTGCGTGATGACGGCTTCCAGGCCGCGCCGGGTGTGCTCGCCCAGTTCCGCCAGCTGCTCATAGGCTCCCGGTCGCATCATGCGCATGATCGTCGCGAAACCCGCGACGCAGGCCAACGCGTTACCGTTGAATGTGCCGGTGGTGGTCACGAGGTCCTTGCCCTGCCTGACGAGCGGATTGGTGACCTCCATGATCTCGGCGCGCCCGGCGACGATGCCGATCGGCAGACCACCGCCAATGATTTTGCCATAGGCCGCCAGATCCGGGACGGCATCGTAATAGCTTTGCGCGCCGCCAATGCCGAGGCGAAAGCCGCTGACGACTTCGTCGAAGATGAGCAGCACGCCATATTGCGTACACAGGCGACGCAGCTCTTTCAGGAAGGCACCGTCCGGCTTGCACCATCTCTGGATTGGGTCGACGAGGACACCCGCAATCGAGGAGGCCTCGCGCGCGAGCAGCTCGGCCACGCCTTTCGAATCGCCATAGGCCAGGGCGCGGACCAGGCGCGCGCTGGCGTCGGGAACACCAGCGGTATCGGCATGCTCCGGGCGGTTGCGGCCCGACGACTGCATCGCCGTCAAGGCAACCTCGCTCGTGCCGTGATAGGCACCCTCGAAGCGCAGAATCTCGTCCCGGCCGGTGGCGGCGCGTGCAACCCGCACTGCCTGGTTCACCGCATCACTTCCCGTGCTGGTGAAAATGATCTTTTCGGCGCACGCGACGGTCTCTTTCATGAGTGCGGCAAAGCGCACCGCCGGCGCGTGCATGATCTGGTAGTAATGCGTGCCACGCGGCACCTGCTTGGTGACAGCCTCAACCACGTCGGAGTTGCCGTGGCCCAAAATGAGCGCGCTGCCGCCCATGACGAAGTCCAGATACCGCGCGCCTTGGGCCGAATGGATATAGGCCCCGGAGGATCGCGAAATGATGGCGCCATTCATGCCGCGGATGGCGCTGTCGCTCGGCCCCAGCGTGCCGCCCGGAAAATAGTTCTCGAGCGACATGTTCAGGACGTCCTCGTCCTCGCGAAGAAGCGCCGCGCCCTCCGGCGGTATGTAACTCTTCGCTGTCTTTTCAAAGCTCACGTTTGGCTCCCGCATTGCAAATCTGTGACCACACGCTATGCCAGACCGGGCTTCGCGATAATTGCCAAATTAAGAAGCAAACTTTCCTTGTGATGAAGTTTTAGCCGTCGTCCGTTCAGACGCATTCGGTCGCTATTCCTGCCTCAGCGATATTGCTCGCAGACGCATGTCCAAATGCGCTAGGATCGGCCCGCGCGCGTGGAGAAGTTGGAATGAAGTCGAGTACGCCTCAAATTCAGATCGCTGATTTGCAGTCGATCCGCATCTTCAAGGCGATCGCCGATAGCGGTGGCCTGTCTGCCGCCCAGACGAAGCTCGGCATGAGCCTTTCCCATATTTCGAGCACGCTCACGAGCTTCGAGGAGAGGTTCGGGGTCAAGCTTTGCAACCGCGGCCGCAGCGGGTTTTCGTTGACCGATGCCGGCAAGCGCATCTATGCATCCGCCGCCGCTGTGCTGGACAGTCTGGCCTCGTTCGAGGAGGAACTTGCCGGCGTGAAAGGCGTGATTGCGGGCAACCTATGCCTGGCCTGCCATGGCGGCGACTACACGCACCCGTCCTATATACTGCCCGAGGCAATTTCGCGTTTTCTTGCCCGACCCAACAACCATGGGACAATCCAACTCGAGATCGGCTCTCAGGAATTCATCGCGGAGGGCCTGGTCAACGGGATGATCGATATCGGCATTGGTCATTTTCCTTCGGCCGGCTCGGGGCTTATCAAACATAAGATTTATCGGGAAACGGCATCACTCTATTGCGGGCTCGGGCATCCACTGTTCACTGCGGAAAAAGCTGAATGGCAACCGGATGACGTCGTAGGATTCGATTTCGCCCTGAGAAGTGCGCATGTGATCCCGGTGTCATCCTTGTCAAACGTTTCAGTACGAGCGATCGCGCCGACCCAGGAGGCGCGCGCACTTCTGGTTCTATCGGGAAAATTTCTGGCTTTTCTGCCGGATCACGTCGCCGAGCGCTGGGTGTCTAGTGGCGAAATGCGCAGACTGGTTGGCGACAGCCTATCCTATTCCACCGAAATGGAAATCGTCAGCCGGGATACGAAGCATCATGCGCCGCTTGTTGCCGCATTCATGGAGGATTATGCATTAGTCTCTGTCGAGAGAACACTCCCGGTGCCAACATTAGGACTATAAGAAAATTGCAATGCGGGTTTTCGGGGAATCCATGGCCAGCGCCCCCAGGTCTTCTGCGAGCCCCAGCGTGCGCGCTGTGTTGGCGGCAAAGCTCTGAAGTGTAAAGCCATCTGAAGTCGGCAGCGGACCGTACTCCATGCTCTTGATGGGTTACGAACCGGCGACCCTCTCGTTCAAGCAGCATATATTTGTGCAAATTTTTATAAGCGGTACAATAACTTGCGCTCCAAGATTGCCGATCTGGAGCCAAGGACGGACTGATAGGTGTGCTTGTTCAAGGCTGACTAATCGTCATGGTTTGCAGGCCTGTTTGAATGACTACTTCTAACCTAACTGAGGACCTAAACGGTGAGAAAATTCAAAAGAAGGGAGGGGGCTCAGCCCTGGCGGCTAGCGTGAGGGGCAGCAGCGTCCATGAATCATATCGAGTTTTCCGTAATAAGAGCGGATTTCCGAAAATGATGTCGCGGCATCCTCGGGACAATTAGTTTCAACCGCCTCTCGGATGGCAATGTCCGACTCCTAAGATGAACGATCGTCGCCCGATAGGTGGGCCTCATTGTGGCTTTCTCTCTGGCGCTGGGCCTCCCGCCGCGCTAGCTCCCGCTCGATTGCTTCCCTGATGAAAGCCGCAATCTGATAATTGCCGACCAGTGCCTCAATCCGGCTCCTAGTCTCGGGAGAAAGACGGATCTTTATATCTTTTACATTGAGCGGCGGTCGTCCCATAGAATGCTTTCGTCTCCATAGTGGCCGTATAAACGACGCCACTTATTGACGTCATAAATGACGTCGTTTACTCTTCGGCGCATAGTCGGCTGGATGTCGTGTTTGCGCCACGTCACCCAGCCTGACCACAATTCAAGCTTCAGGGAGCTCGGATCATGGCTGATTCTGAGAATAGCAGAACTTTGCCCGCAATTTCGCGTGGAAAAGAAAAACGTGAGCACGGTAGATGCGAACACCTGCCGCACATTATCGACCGCCGAAATCTGCTTCCCGTGGCGGCGCGCCTGCTGAGCGCACTGATCGCAGAAACACGGCAGCAAAGGGAGAGCGGTCCAACGCCTGTGAGAGAGATGTGGCCTCGGTGGTATGCATGCCATCTGCAACGCATGAGGGCCACGCGGCTTAGAGAAAAGTTAGAAAAAGAATTGCACGAAGAGGCCGGCGATCTTCCGGTCGTTATGCTTCCGAATGTCGGAAAGGATAGTGTCGTCGAGGTTCGCTCTTTTGCCGACCTCAATCGGATGACCCATCAGATAGATCCCGAACACCTGTCTCAGGCACGAGCCGAGCTTCGTCGGCGTCGGAAACGATGGAAAGAAGCGGATCGGCGTTTGGGATTCAGCGCCGCGTTCGCTCGGGAACAAGAACTCGCGGAACGGGCTGGGATATCTGGACGTGTCATGTGGATCACACGGCCCTCCTCGCTGATCGAAGTCACCGCCAAGCTCCATTGCCTGATTGTCATGCACGACGCCGACCTGAAGCTCGAAGGTGCACCTTGGCCCGAGCTGCGGACAATGCTGAAGGATCTCATCCGGCTTCAGGAGAGAAGCCGCCCGAAATCATGCAATGGACCCGGGTATGGTGGCAGTCCGGCGAGTGTGCGAGATATTCTAAATTTGGCGACGCAGTACCAGGATGCGGCAAATAAGCTCGGCAAGGGTTCGTCCAAGCCCAGCCACCTTCCACTACGTCTTCTGTCACTCCATGCGATAGAGCTCTATTTGAATGCATTCCTGCTTGCAAAGGGCGTGGAAGCAGCGACCATCCGCAGTCTTCGGCACGACCTCTCCCAACGATCCAGGATAGCGTCCGAAGCTGGCCTCGTGCTGCGTAAGCGTACGATGGCGCATCTGGCGGCACTCTATTCAAGCAATGAGTATCACGTTAGCAGATATGCTCCAGAGCGCGCTTCCACGCTGTCACAGGTGACCCGCGTCTTGGCGACGCTCGATGAGCTCTCACGAAAAGTGCGGAAAATATTGCGGGTAGGCGTTGGCTCTCCTCCGGTATAGGCATTGCCGCAGTCAGGCGACTTTCCAGAATCTCCAGCCAAATGACTGAGCGATTGGCGTGGAAGCCACGGGCCGATCTCTTCTCACCCAAAAGCAGGCAAGAGCCCCATTCTGAAGCTCCTGCGAAGGAAGCGTATGTTCGTCATCAGGGAACTTCTTAATCGAAACGACTTAATTGAATGGGCGATCACCGAAGGCTTCCGGGAGATCGTACCGGCGACCGCTTTGCATGTTACCGTCGGAAAATTACACGATACGAACCTTTGGCGGCAGCTGGTGCCCGCCGCGAACGATTTGACAATCCGCGCGAGCCAACGAACAGCTGTCCTGAACTTTGGAGGTATCGTCGTGCTGGCCTTTGGTTCCGTCAAGCTTTCACGCCGTCATGCTGAGTTTCGTCGGGCGGGGATGACGTGGTTTTATCGAGACTACACGCCCCACGTTTCGTTTGCGCTCGACGGTGTCGATCTACGGGACATCCGGCCTTTTGACGGCCGCCTCTGTTTTGGACCGGAGATCTTTAAACCTGGTCCGATCCTGGATTCATTGCCAACCGGTTGAAATGTTGTTTCTGGGCCACTCCCGGCGTCGTTTCGGGTTGCACGTTCAACAGGGAGCTTTTGCCCTCTCAGAGTATGAGGACTGATTTCGCGCCGGCCAGGGAGATCGACGTGTTCACCGACCCGCGATCAACCACACGATGTTCTATAACGCGATCGCCTCGATACGGGTCGCGCTCCGAGGATGGTTCTGAGTTTTATTGCGGTAGACGGTAAACGTCGGCATTGTCCTGCCGTTCTCTGAGTCCCTTATAGGAAGCATGGCGCAGTTTGCCGTCATCCGTCCAGGCACGATATTCGATTTCGGCGATGAGCGTTGGCTGAACCCAAACGACGCCGCGCTGTTTCAAGGCAATCGGTGCCCGCGAGGTCTTGAGCTTATCCAAATCCCTGCGAAGCCTGGATGCATCGCGCTCATTGAAGCCCGTTCCGACGTTGCCAACGTAGATGAGGTCGTGGCCTCGATAAGCAGCGAGAAACAAATTGCGGATGCCACCATGTGCAACAGCGGAGGGTTCATAGCCGACGATGAAAAAGCTGTCGCTCTGGACGCATTTCACCTTGATCCAATCACCGGTACGACCAGAGCGATAGGGCTGCTCGCGGTTCTTCGCGATGATACCCTCGAGGCCGTGCGCGCATGCGGCGGCTAGCAGCTCATCGCCATCGGCCTCAACCTCGTCTGATAGCCTTATGACACCTGCGTGATCGACGAGAAGGCCATCCAGGATTTGTCGACGTTCGGCAAGATCCAGCTTTGTCAAATCGTGACCATCGAAATAAAGGAGATCGAAAGCATAGAAGATTGCCTCGTCCGCCCGGCGGTGCCCTCCCCTTCCCCCAAGGGCACGCTGGAGAGCGCCGAAGCTCGACTTCCCCTGCTCATCCAGGACGACAGCCTCTCCATCGAGAATCATCGTTGTACCGAAGTCCGCAGCCTCGTTAGCGATCGTCGGAAAGCGATCGGTCCAATCGTGGCCGCCACGCGTGAGGATCCGTACGCGGCCTGGTTCAACATGAATGGCGAGACG